>NZ_CP031513.1:1200000-1842084 GCF_003522965.1 Bombilactobacillus bombi | reverse complement strand
AGAAAGAATTAATTCACTGTGCAAAGCTACTATCAATAATGCAGCGAAAATTTTCAAGATATCAATTCCACCGATATCTTTAGGAGTTCCTTTTATCATTGTTTAATCTCCAGATAATTAACATTTTATTAATAGAAGTAATTTTATAACAAGTCTCATTAAAAACAAAATTTCCATACTAAAAAAGCTGACGAATGAGTCGTCAGCCTCTATCTTGTAAACCATTTAACTTATTGGGGGAGAGGTGTTAAAGAGATGAAGCTTATTCAGGGGTTTCTTTGAAGAGATAGCTTCAACATAATAAATTAGAGAAAAAATATTGAAAATACTTTCAGCCAGTATAAGTACTCTCAATATCCGACCGCAGTCATTATCTAATATAAAATATCAACAATAGTCACTATCATCTCTAAAACAAGTCACAAGTGCTGGTATCAACACCAGATTATTCAGGTTCACAAACCATATTATACACTCATCTAATGCCTTTATACAAGAAAAATATCAAAAACCACACTTAAATATTTGTAAAGCTATGTTCTTTATTATTAGATCGCAATTTTGCTAAGATATGCTATTATAATAATAGAAAGAATGTTGTTGCTAACAAACAGGCGAAAAAGATTACTGGTGAAGCTGTCAGAATTAACAGTAATTGCTTGGAAGTGATTGGGGTGTCACCCATGAATTTTAGATTAACCCAGTTAGTTAACCGCATTATTACATTATTAGATGTCTGTCTTGTGCCAGCAAGATAGACATTTTTTGTTTGTAGAGCCATTGGCTTTTCTCCTTTCAGCTGTGATTACTCTTCTAGTATACGAACATTTGTTCGTAATTTCAAGTTTTATTTACTCGCTGCTGAATAACAAAAATCGAAGGCTTGGACAAATTAATGTCCTAACCTTCGATTAATTAAAGCTGCAGCCAATCTTTGCTGCTATTGGTTAATAAATGTATCTGCCCCTGTTCATCCAAGTAAAGATCGTCTTCAATTCGTACTCCACCTTGATTAGGCAAATATATTCCCGGTTCAATGGTAAATGTCATATTAGCGGGTAAGTTTTCAATGCTGGCAGCATTTAAAGTCGGATATTCATGACATTCTCGACCAACACTGTGACCTGTACCGTGCATATATTCTGGACCATAATCAGCTTGAGCAATATAGTCATGGGCAAACGCATCAATGGCTTTTAGCGGTTGACCTAATTGAATTTGATTAATAGTAGCTTGTTGGGCTTGTAAGACAATTTGATAAATTTCTTGTAATTGCTCACTAACACTCCCTACAGCCACAGTCCGAGTAATATCAGAATCATAGCCTTGATAGACAAAGCCAAAGTCTAAAACCACTAATTCATGGTTATTAATAATTTTATCTGTGGCACTGCCATGCGGCATCGCTGACCGAGGTCCCGAAGCTACTATTGTGGCAAATGAAGTCGCACTAGCGCCTAACTTTTTGCCTAGATATTCCATTTCATTCGCAACAGCTAATTCACTTACTCCTGGCTTAATGAAATTCAGAATTTGTGCAAAAACTTGATCTGCAATCTGAGCAGCAGCTTGAACTTTTTGAATTTCAGCCGGGGTTTTGACCATCCGAATTTTTTCCACTAGATTGCTAGAATCAACAATTTGGCGACTAGGTTGGTTAATTTGGCGGAAGGTACTGACATTGAGATAATCTGGTTCAATAATTAAATGTTCCAGCTTTTGTTGTGATAAGAATTGATCCAAAGTTATTTGCGCCCGATCAACTATTTGAAATTGTGGCGCTAATGCATGAATCTGCGCAAAAAAGCGTCCATCTGTATACAGATATTGATTGTCAGCCGTGATTACCATCAGTCCTTCAAAATCTGGAAAGTCTAATAAGTAATTCAAATTGGCAGGTCGACTAATCAATAAAGCATCGGCTGACTGAGCTGTAATTTCTTGGCGAACTTTTTCAATATTATCCATACTGACCTCCTCTTAAATACTAACCATTTTAATCGCCATCACGTTTTCATTCATGGAGATATCTTCAATGATATCAGCAAAATTAATTTTGCTGGGAATTTCAATATCATAAACATTAGTATAAATATGATTATTAGAATCAGCTTGATCAACATTAAAGTTAACATCACGCACTACAATGTCATGCTCATCAAAATAATCCTGAATAAAGATTTTGGTTTCTGTTTTATGACGATATTGAATCATAATTTTTTTGACAGGAGTAATGTGCAAGATTCGCTTCAAAGCTCCTAAAACCAAAAAGATAACCACTGTTCCGGCAATCGCGATATCATAATTACCCATCCCCACGGCCAAGCCCAATCCAGCGACAGTCCATAAGCTAGCTGCAGTTGTTAAGCCGCGGACCACATGATGATGTACCAAAATTGTCCCAGCACCTAAAAAACCAACGCCACTAACTACTTGGGCAATTAAGCGGGCTTCATCGGCACGAATGACTCCAGCATAATGTGGATATCTGCTGGCCATATAAAGCGCATTAAATCCAATCTCTTTTTGGATCATAGCAATAATACAAGCACCCACACAAACCAAGATATGCGTCCTAACACCAGCAGAATGATTCTTTTGTTGGCGATTATAACCAATTATCCCAGCACAAAAAACTGATAGTACTAATCGTAAAACAATTTCAAAAATGGATAAATGTAAATCCAATAATAAGCCCCCCTTCTTTAAATAGTTTTACTTATAATTTGACTATTATACACGTCTCGCAACAAAAGGCAAAATTATATGTAATCGATTTCTTTAAGGTAACAAAAAAATGACCTGTAAAAACAGGCCACTTTTGATAAGCGTTAAAACAAAGGAACTTCATTAGTTTCAACGTATTTAGCTGATAATGGTTCAAAGTATACTTCTTCACCATCTTGCATGAATAATTTAGCAGCTGCCATAGCTTGCATTTGTTTGCGGACATTAGCAGCATCTAAGTTTTGATCGACATATTTTAATGATAAAGAGCGTTTTTTGCCTGATTCGGTTTTAAATCCTAATTGTAATACACGCATAAATATTATTCCTCCTAAGAATTAATCATTCGCTAAAATTGTTGAGCGAACAGTAAGTTCTGCACTTTCTAAGTTGGTAGCTTCACCCAAGTTGGCCAAGGCATTGCCGACAGCCAATACTTGTTCATCACTTGGATTAGCAATCACATTTGCCAAACGCTGTTGGTGAGTAGTGCCAGTCCCTGGTTGAACGAAGTGATAGTTAACGGTGGTGCTAAGCCAATTTTGTTTTGTTTGCATGTTCATAGTTCCTCCTTAATATTAGTAGGTTAAATGCTGGCCAGTAATCATTACCTACACCCTTAGTAACGTATGAAAAATAAAAAACGGAACTAATAAGAACAATAAGGTTTATTTTTTTGATAATCGGTTTATAATAGATATTGGTATTCAGTTTTACCTGCTCATAATTTATTAAAGTGATCGTGAAGTGGATATTTCAGAAAAAGCCCATTGCTAAATAGCAATGAGCTTTTTTTGTAAGTTTAGTAATTATGACTTGCGTGTAACGTATTTTGATCTAATCCAGTTGCCATTAACAATATGATAGAAGAGTTCACCAGCAATCATAATCTTAGAGTCAATTTTTAATTCTGTACCATTATCTACAACATGCGCATCTAATTTATTTTGGGCGAGAGTTTGCGGGTTAATTTGCCATAGGACAACTTGCATGTTATCTGGGATTTTAACCACTGCGGTAAAGTCAATTGGCGCCATTTGCCATAATTCGGGTTGCTTATTTTTAGGGCGATTTTCCACAATTACTACGTCGCTGGACCGTACCCATTGATGCGGGGCTATTTGGTAATAAGTTTCGTCACCTACTTCTTTTTGTTGCGTATAGGTACCAAAGGTATTAGGTTGTAAAACGTTTTGTTCCATTATTTTACAATCATCATCAAAGACTGGGATGGTTTCTTGTTGTGATTTCACTAAAAACTTATGATCGGCCTGTGCGACCCACTGTTTGGCATCCGCCCGTTTAGGTTGTGCTGTAGGGAGTTTTTGATAGCGCAACTCAATAGTTATTGGATGATTAGCTTGATATTTGATTTCAGTTTGCGGTTGAACAAAAGTGGGCATTTCATCGTCTTCTATCCCAATAACTAATTCTGTAGTAAAACGATACCCTGGAAGTTCTGGAATTTCATATTCAATCAACTCACCATCCTGCCCGGTAAGAGTTTTTTCTGGGCGCAGCAAATTCATCTGCATATCCATATAATGTATAATTGCTTGAGCCTTTTCCATACTTATCCTCCATGATTATATTATGTAACACCTGCTCAACTACTTTAAGTTCTATTATAATAGATTTTAAAGCTGCAGGCACAAGTAATCTTATTTTATAGTAATTTTATTAATTAGTGACTATTTTTAAAAAAATGTTATATAATCTTGTATATACTCATAATTTATTGAGTACCAACCAAAGAACTCGCCTATACTTTAGGGGAGCTTTTTTGTATGTCGAAGAGATTACAATTAGATTGCAGCTCATACGAAGGCCTCTTGACCATGCTATAATGAAAATGGTAAAAATATTCAGGAGGTTTTACGAATGAAAAAGCAACTTACCACTCTCATTGCATTGGCTGCCAGTATGTTCATTTTAGCTGGCTGTCAAAATTCGCAATCTAGTTCCAATCATGACCAACAAATTTATTCTAGTATTATGGATAAGGGTAATAATGCTGTCAAAAATAGCAATTTTGCCGCAGCTGATGCCTATTATCAAGCTGCATTAACTACTAAAAAAGCTGATGCCAAAGCTAAAATCTATGCTCAACAAGCGCACAGTCTGCATAATGCTCAAAACGCTATTAATCGTTACTCCTTTGCTGAAGCCAAGAACAACTTAGAAGATGTGCAAGATAACGATAATGGCTCCGCCAAAATGAAAAATTATGCTGCTAAGCTGTTGAAAACTTTGAAAGTTGTTCAAAAAAATCGCAAAGAATATCGCAATCAAGTCGAAATTGCGACTAATGCAAACGATGAACGCAATTATAAGCAAGCTCAAAGTCGAATTATTGATTTACTAAGCAAAACTGAATTTCACAAAAAATATTATGGTGACTTGCTTAAACAGGCCAATGAAATTCTTTTGACTAGTTCCAAAAACCTAAAAGCCGATACAACACCAGCTACTTCTGAAAATAATTCGGCAGCTAATCAATCAGCAAGTGATAGTCAAGCACATGGGGAAACAGATCAAATCAAAAATCCTACTGCCAATGGTAAAAAAATCACTTCTGATGATATCCAAAAAGCACGTAAGCAGTTGCAAGAACAAGGTGCTCAAGATGCAGCTGCCAGTGATAGTGATATCACTAGAGCTATTCAAAAGGCAGCAGCTGATGGTCGTTCAACTATTACCCCAGCTGATGCTGGATTTTAAATAATAATCAAAAAGGCTGGAATATATTCCAGCCTTTTGTGTACATAATGATAATTTTATTTCCATAAGAATTTGATTAAAATTCGATCTACTTGTTGATTTTCATGGAGTCGACTATGTTGTCCGTTATGACCGACAATTTTTTGTTCTTGATATGACAAAGCTCGCTCACTAACTAAATAGCGTAAAGATTGCGCGGAAGCATTAGTAACATCACCATCAGAATTGGTACCATCATTCTTATCACCGATGATATTCAACACAGCTACTTGTTTGTTGGGGTATTTGTGACGTAAACCTAATAAAGTTCGATAATTATCATCCATTCGATTAGGTTTGCCGTTACTTGCTAATTGAGTCTGATGAGGACGATCATTGCTCCCAATAATACCATCAAAATGGCCCGCAATATCAACTTGCTTGCGTAACTTAGGCAAGGTTTGATCATGGGCGTTGTCTAATAAATAATAGGCAATTGCCATATTTCCCATAGAATGTCCTACAAGATTGATACTTTTAATATGATAAACCTGTTGCAACTTTTTAACTACTTGTTTTAACCAGCGTCCATCTTGATGATAGTTAACATTTTTATTATCTGCAAAACCAACTTCTACAATTGGATTTTTAGCATGGGCTGGGATTTGACCTACCAGTTTAACCTTGCCTTGAGGACTCACAATTGCCTGTGTCACACTATTAGTAACTCCAGCCTTTTTGGCTGCATTGGTCATCTGGTGCTCTGCATTAACGCTGCTTCCCCAACCATGTAGAAATAAAGTTGGAGTTGCCTTCACAGGAGCAACTTTTTGACTAGCATTAACGTAATGATAGCCCCACAAGCCACCACCAGCTAATAATATTAATATAATGATGGAAAAACCTAATTTTTTATTCAATGTTGTTTCCTCACTTTTGAATCAATTTGATGCCTTGAACTAACTTTTGCAAACCTGTCTGTAAAATTTCAGGCGGGCAAGCTATATTCATGCGCAAAAAATGATCACCATTTCCGCGATAAATATTTCCCGGAGATAATAATAAACCTTCTAATTCTTGTAATTGGGTTGCTAATTGATCAGCTGGAATTTTTAAAGCTGAACAATCAAGCCACAATAGATAAGTAGCCCCACCACTAATTAGTTTAATTGTAGGTAAATTTTGTTGTAGATACCAATCCACTAATTGGTAATTTTGCTGTAGTTGCTGCTTTAAAGCACTTAACCATTTTTGTCCCTTTGAATATGCAGCAATGGAACCAGGGATTGCCACAAGATTAGGTTCTGCTAATTCGTCATTATTTAATCCTCGATTGATTTGTGCACGTAAAAATTGATTAGGGACAATAACTGTAGCTGCATGCAAAGCCGCCAAATTGAAGGTTTTACTTGGTGAAACCAGCGCTATTGTCTGTTGCAATAAATCCCTTGGTAGTGAGCAAATGGGGGTATAATCATGATCACCTATCGTTAAATCACCATGAATTTCATCACTCACCAGCACTACTTGATATTGTTTGCATAGACGACTCAGTTTGCTGAGTTGTGATTTTGTCCAAATTTGTCCACTAGGATTTTGTGGATTACACAATAACATCATCGTTGTTAATGGCTGAGCTAATTGTTGTTCTAATTGTTCCCAATTAATCTGATAACTGCCATCTTGATAAAGCAAATCATTTGTTAATGTATGCCGACCATTATTTTCAATAGAATGATAAAAGATATTATAAACGGGTGGCTGAACTACAATATTATCCCCAGCATGGCTCATCCTTCGGACTATGGAAGAAATTGCCGGGACCACTCCAGTAGCAAACAACATCCACTCAGTTTGCAACGTACACTGATGTACTTGTTGATACCAAAGTTTAACTGCTTGATAATATTCCAGCGGAACATTTTCATAACCAAAAATGCCAGTAGCTACTTTTTCTTGTAGGGCAGTAATGATTTCGGGGGCGGTTTGAAAATCCATATCCGCTAAATTCATAGGTAATTCTTGTTTTTGAACATCCCATTTAACAGAATTGGAATTGCGCCGATTATTTACTGTTTGAAAATCGTACATACTAACTCCTATTCATTTTGAATAATTTTAGTTTGAGTTGGATCTAACTTCGGATCGTCTTGAATAATCTCACCAATATGATGAGCCTGAATTACACCGCTAATTGGATTTTTAACACTAATAATGTCAGAGTTAATTTCGGCTTGAATATCTGAACAATACTCAAAAGCCAAATCCGTTTGCAATAATTGGCAATTTTTCATGGTTAAGTGTTTGATATAACATAATCCTTGGTTACTCTCAATTACACAATTAATTAAAGTGAGATTTTCTGTATTCCAACCCAGATATTCCCCATTAATTGTACAATCAGTAAGTGTAACATTTTTACAATTCCAAAAAGCATCTTTAGACACAAAGACACAGTGCTGTGCTTCAATATTTTGAGCGCCATCAAAGGCGTAATTGCCAGTCAATTGTAAATGATCTAGTTTAATATTACGGCTATTCATACCAAAATAATCACCATTAGCTTGAACATTTTTCAGATCAATTTGATCACAATTCCAGAAAGTTTCACTAGCATCTGCAAAATAATCATTTTCCAATTGAACATTGCGGCAACGCCGAAAAAGCTTGGGTGCCTGCAAGGTACTATTAGTAACTTTAATATCATTCGTATACCAAATACCAGAGCGAGCCATTGTTTCTAAAATAGAATGATCTAATTGAACATCTTGACAATACCAAAGCGGATATTTCCATTTAAAAATTGTATCCGTGATTTGCAAATGTTGGCTTTCCTTTAATGGAGATTCACCCATTCCAAAAGTAACATGTTTAATAGCTGCCTGATTAGTGGCAAATAAAGAGCGTTCACCTGTATAAAACTTTTCTTGATAAATCATTATCGCTGCTCCTTTCGTATAAGCAATTAAAAAGTTGTCCCTAATCTATCACTTATAGCCAACTATAAGTCAAACAGATTGTTCAATTTACGAGTCTAGCGCTTATTTGCTATTTATTACCAAATAGTTTAGGAGTGCCTTTGCCTATTGTCTAATACTTATAATTAATGGTTCAATATGCTTTTTGTGCATAGTTCAAAGAGAATTTTGGAGTTCATAAGTAATAGTTGCCTGATAGCTACCAGATTGGGGAATAGTTTGGGGATGAATATTCAAAACAATACCCGCTTGGGGTGGATAAGACCATGTATATTTGCTTTGTGCAGCTTGGCTTTGTTGTTGATGCAAAATCACTGGCTGCTGTTGATTAAAAATTTGACCTTGATATCTAAATGTGTCTAATATTTGATGCTGAGAATTATCAGTTTGTACTAAAGGTGAAGCAAAAGCTAGTAACTGCCAACTAGGCTCTTTTTCGCGTTCTACACGAGTATCCCAGACTTCAAAACACTGGTTAGTCGCCGTGTAATAAGAGTGCTCGCTAGTAGGAATAATTTGACGTCCAAAATCTAATTGCGGCGGTACTGCTGCTAAAGTTAAATAACCTAAAGGCTTACTTGCCCAAACATAAGTTTGCGCAAAAGCGTTGCTATTTTGATATTGAGACCAAATTTCATCATTTGTTAAATGTGGTCCTAAAGGCTGCAAGGGTAGCCCTTGAGCCACTGCTTGCCACAATGGTCCTTCACTTTTAAAGTTAGGATGGCTCGGAATAACTTGTTGAATGGGTACCGCACCTATCCCAGGATTATTAGGAAAACGCGTTTGGGCACCTAAGGTTAATTGCCAAAGACTATTCGTATTCATCAGCATCTTATCGGTATTTTGTACTTGTCGCATATCCCAAGTACTTAAATCTAGGGTTTGCAATTGTGGCATAATATCAAACATTTTCAGCATATTAGTTGCCTTACTAGTATTAAAATTGCTGACGTTGAGTGTTTGTAATTGCGAACAGAGCGAAAACATCTCTGAAAAATTTTCTACATTGGCAGTTTGAAATGTGGACACATCTAATTGCGTCAAACTAGCATTATCATAGAACATGTCGCTCATATCTGTGGCTTGTGAAGTATCTAAATTTTCTAAGCCAAAATAGCGTTTTACTTCAGTTAATCCAAAAAACAAAGCTCGTAAAGAACCTTTGATTTTGACTTTGGGTTTAATTACAACTGTTTGAATGGCTTGATGATGCTGTGATTGCCATGGCCAATAATTATTATCTGTGGCAGTACTTTCTAATTCTTTTTGATATAAAGTTAGGGTATGGGTTTGGGAATTGAAATTCCACCAAGCCTGATCCCATACAAAAGTTCTTGAGTCACGCTGAACGCTTGGATCATATAATTTGTAAATATTAGCTGCTGTGCGCCACTTGCCTTGGGGATTTTCCGGTTGTCCGGTACCGACTTCTTGCCATCTGGAAGTATGATTATAATTGTCACCAATTGGAAGGCGGCGATCATCACCGGGAGCAGGCGGTAATAATGGATCTTTCGTAAAAACTATTTGGGCTCCTAAAGTTAGTTGCCATAAGTTAGTCATATTGCGAAACATCCCCCCTGTATCGGATGTCTCAGGAATAGTCAAATTAGCTAAATTTAAACGAGTAATTGCTCGACAATTATCAAACATAAACGTCATGTCGATGACTTTTTTAGTATCGAAGCTGTTGATATCAATAGTCTGCAAGCGGGTATCATCTTTAAATAATCCACCTAAATCTGTTACCTCAGCTGTATCTAAGTTTTCTAAACCTTCGATTTTTTCTAATTTGGGCATATAGGCGAACATTTCATGGAGTGATTTTTGAGCTGTAACCTCAGGTTCGATAATAATCTTAGTAATTTGAGCAGCTTGGTTGTGCCATGGCCAATCTTTTTCTTTTTGAGCATCTAAATTTATTTGGCAAGAATGAATCATTAAAACGTGATTTTTATCAATCTCCCACCAGGAATTATCTTGTACAAGTTGAGATTTTAATGAAGTGCTATTAGAACCTGCCTGAATGCAACTGGTTGAGCCGAACAAGCAACCCCAAGTCACCATTAATCCATAAAACACCAGCGTCCAATTTTTCATTTGTTGGTCTCCCTCAGTGATATTTATTTATCAATAATTAATTACCCAAATAATTAATTATTCTTTGGTCAATTCCACATGCTGGGGGATAATTATTCATAACTTTGGCGCTAAATGGGCAAATGCGTTAGACTAGTACTATAACTTTTGTGGTAGCTATCACTATTAGCTAATCAAATTTGAGTTATTTGTTATATTAGTACTCCAATTATTAAGGAGGTTTTTGTTTGGAGAAACAAGCAAAGGTTGAGGTGCATAATTTAACCAAAATATTTGGTGCTCATAAATCTGAAGCACTCAAATTATTACAACAAGGTGCATCGAAGGCCGATATTTTAAAAAAGACTGGTGCAACTGTTGGTGTCAATCGTGCGAATTTTTCAGTTAATGCCGGAGAAATTTTTGTTATTATGGGACTTTCCGGCAGTGGTAAATCCACTTTAGTACGGATGTTAAATCGTTTGATTAATCCGACCCGCGGTGAAGTTTATATTGAGGGCGAAGATATTATGAAGCTCAATAAAAAGCAATTACGCCAATTACGGCAGCAAAAATTGAGCATGGTTTTTCAAAACTTTGCCCTATTTCCGAATATGACGGTCTTGCAAAATGCTGGTTATGGTTTAGAAGTTCAAGGTGTCGATTTAGAGAAGAGAAACCAAAAGGCCCATGAAGCCTTAGAATTAGTCCATTTACATGGTTATGATGATCAGTATCCCGATCAGTTGTCCGGAGGGATGCAACAGCGCGTGGGGTTAGCTCGGGCGCTCGCTAATGATGCCCAAATTTTATTGATGGATGAGGCTTTTTCAGCACTAGATCCTCTTAATCGTAAGGATATGCAAGATCAATTACTAGAAATTCAAGAAAAAATGCACAAAACGATTATTTTTATCAGTCATGATTTAAATGAAGCTTTGCGTATTGGTGATCATATTCTGATTATGCATGATGGAACTATTGATCAAATTGGCGATCCCGAAAACATTTTGACCAATCCTGCCAATGACTATGTTGAACGCTTTATTGAAGATGTTGACCGGACAAAGGCTTTAACAGTTAAAAGTGTTATGACTAAAGCCAACACTGTTAATATTAAAAAATCTGGTCCGCGAGTAGCCTTGCGGCAAATGCGGGCTAATGACATTTCTTCAATTTATGTAGTTGATGATGATCATCGTTTTGTTGGTTTTGTGGATTCTGACGACGTGGCTGCCTTAATCAGAAAAGGCAGTAAGGACTTGCGTTCAGTGATGAAGACTGATGTTCCCACTACAGGACCGGATGTTTTGATTAATGATCTAATCGATAAGATTTCACGGACTCCGATTCCTTATGCCGTTTTAGATGAGCAACAACATTTATTAGGTATTATTTTACGGGGATCTGTGCTTGCGGCTATTGCTGGTGAGGAGGTTGAAAAATGACATCATTAGTACAAATTCCCAAATTACCCTTAGCTAAATGGATTAATGATTTGGTTGATTGGCTCACACAATTTAGTGGTTTCTTTAATAGTATTACTAATTTTTTTCAAGGAATTATTAATGGTTTTCAATGGGTTTTTGATTTATTACCTGTATGGCTTTTTATTATTATTATTTTGGCAATTACTTATTGGGAAAAGCGCAATACTAAAAAATGGGGCTTATTAACATTTGAATTATTAGGATTACTCTTAATTTGGAATCTAGGATTTTGGCATGATATGACTGAAACCTTAACCCTAGTGTTAACCTCAACGCTCATTGCCCTGATTGTTGGGGTACCATTAGGCATTTGGATGGCTAAAAAAACAACTGTCCAAGCTATTGTTAATCCTATTTTGGACTTTATGCAAACAATGCCAGCTTTTGTCTACTTAATTCCGGCGGTTGCTTTTTTCGGTATCGGGATGGTTCCAGGAGTTTTGGCCTCGGTGATTTTTGCGACACCTCCAACGGTGCGAATGACTAACCTTGGTATTCGTCAAGTACCAGCTGACTTAGTTGAAGCGGCTGATGCTTATGGATCTAACGCTTGGCAAAAGTTATTTAAAGTGGAATTACCGCTAGCCCGTTCTACTATTATGGCGGGTATTAATCAAAGTTTAATGTTGGCACTTTCTATGGTAGTTATTGCTTCAATGATTGGTGCTCTCGGATTAGGAACGCAAGTTTACTTTGCTGTTGGCCGTAATGACGCTGGTGCTGGTTTTGCCGCTGGATTAGCAGTAGTAATTTTGGCGATTATTTTGGACCGGATTACACAATCTTTAACGCAAGATAAGCATGCTCATTAAGGAGGCAGTCAATGAAGAAAAAATTATTATTATGGTTGACTAGTCTGAGTTTAGTACTAATATTAGTAGGCTGCAATGGTGCTCAGCTGCCTAAATATCAAAGTCATAAGTCCTTAGGTCCTCAAATCAATTACACAATTACCGGAATTGAAGCAGGTTCAGGTATTATGGGAAGAGCCGATCAAGCTTTGACAAGTTATCACTTGAAGTCCCAAAAATGGCAGCTAATGACTAGTTCCACAGCGGCTATGATTAGTACGTTAGACAAAGCTACCAAAAACAAGCAACCAATTGTCGTCACGGCTTGGCAACCTCACTGGATGGTAGAAAAATATAATCTAAAATTTCTTAAAGATCCTAAGCACGTTTTTGGTAAAGGTGAAAGTATGCGGACCGTGGCCCGCTTAGGTTTAAAAAAAGATAATCCCGGCGTTTATCAATTTTTAAAAAATTTCCATTGGCAACTAGATGAAGCTACTCCTTTAATGATGAAGATTAATAGTGGTGTAAAAACGGAAACGGCTGTCAAAGACTATATTAATCAGCATCCTCAACAAATTAAGGCTTGGCTGCAAAATGTTCCTGCTGGTAATGGCAAAAAAGTCACCCTTGTTTATACGCCTTTTGACTATGAAGTGGCTGCAACTAACTTAGTGAAAAAAGTTTTGACTGATCATGGCTACAAAGTCGATATGCGCCAACTTGATGTGGGTATAATGTGGAGTGCCTTATCTTCCAAATCTGCTGATGCGACTGTCGTGGCTGAATTGCCTGTCACACAAGGTCTTTATGAAAAGAAATACCACAATAAGATTGATGTAGTTCGGAGTAATCTTCCAGGAGCTAAAACTGGTTTAGCTGTTCCTAAATATATGAAAAACATCAATACTATTGATGATTTAAAAACCAAATAACAATCAATAATGAATTTTGAGATTTTTAATCGTTATAATAGGGGAGCAAGATTTTTATCTTGCTCCCCTTACATAATCTTAAGACCAGTAATTCCAATATTTACCTTGGGAATTTCCTTTTCGCCGTATACGATAATCTAAAACAACAAAACTTATAGAGCAGATTATCATTAAGAAAAGCAAAATACTTACCAGCACTTCCCAGAATTGGACATGTACTTTCAAAAAAACTAGCACTACTAAAATAATATCAATATCTAGTAAAATATCCGTTATCCGATTAGTAACTTGCATAGGCTTAGTGTATTTATTGGGGTAGTCGTTAATAATCTTATCAAAATTATTTCTTTTATGAGACGGAATTAACCAACGCATCTGCTTCCACTCCAATCTTTTATTTTGGCTAGTCTAATTAAATTTTAATAATTATAATAAATCTTTCAAACTATTACAACATATTTTTGTTGGCAATTTTCTCAAAAATCAAAATTCAAGCACAAAAATACTCCAACCTAATGGTTGGAGTTAAATTAGCAATTAATTATCAATAGCGGCTAGTGCCTGCTGGATAGTTGCACCAGTTGCCTTACGTTTATTCTTAGGATTAACGACAATAAATAGTTGTTTTTGTGTGTCTAATTGTACTTGATATTTCATCTTGATTCCTCCATCCACTTTAATTCTCGAATGGTCTCAAGGTAGCGATGTAACCAATTATACGCATTATAGTTAACAAGTCAAGCTAAACATCTTAAAATATTCGCACTAGTAGCACATTCACTACTACTAAAGCGACTAAAGCACTATAAACCAACCAATCTAACCAATGATACTTAATTGATTGATAATCAAATAAACTCGAATTATGATGATAACCCTTAGCAGTTAAGGCATCCGCTACCTGATCTGCTTTTTTCATAGATATTAAAATAATCGGCTGCAATAAAAAGGCATAATCTAAGATTCTTTGCCATCCCTTCACTTCTGCTGCTGTACTAGCACGTAAGCGATATGCTTGCTTCACTGTGACAAAGGTAACTTGAAATTCATCAATAAAAGATACCATAATAATAATTACCAAGGGCACTCCAGCTCCGTGATAACGTCTGAACGATAACGAATTGAATATTTTACCCACTGATAAAGCTAGTTCTTGCGGTGTAGTTTTAATGGTTAAAGCCAAAGCAAACATTAACAATAACGCAATCCGAATAAATATTTGCAAATCTAAATTGGTTAAATGCAGCCACCCCCAAGACCAGATGACTCGTCCATTAACAAAAAACAAATTCGCAAATAAATTTATCGCCGGCAAAAAAGTAATTAATTTCCAATGGCGAAATAGTTGCCCGCGTTCCTGAGCATTAAAACCAACCAGTAGTAATATAGCAAATAGCATAATAATAACTAAATACTGCCAATAATAATGAAAGCTAAACATAAATAAAGTTAAAAATACACACGTTAAAAGTTTGGTTCGTCCATCTAATTTTGCAGTTGCAGTCATAATTGATTCGTTCCTTTATTCCAAAGTGTGGCTAAAGCTTGGGCAATTTCTTCATCTGAACGATAATAAGAATTTGGAGGTAAAATGCCTGCGTTCATTAATGCCTGACAAATCTCTAAACTGCGCGGCATCAATAACTGAAACTGTTCAAAAATCTCTGGCTGCTTTAAGACAGCGGAGACTGTATAAGCGTGTAAGCCACTTTGATCTAAAAATAAAAGCTCATCACAATATTTCACAGCCTCATCCAAATTGTGAGTTACTAATAGGACTAAATGTTCTTGACAATAATCTTGCAAAAGACTCATGACCACATCTTGAAAGTGAGTATCTAATCCTGCTGTAATTTCGTCACAAAACAACATTTGTGGTTGTTTTAACAGCATAATCGCTAGGGCCAGTCGCTTTTTTTGACCACCAGACAACTCAAAAGGCGACAATTCTAATAAAGTTTCCAGTTGCAACTTCTCGATAATCTGAGGCATTGAACCTTTATGATGGTATTCTAGTTCTTCTTGAACAGTCTGTTTAAAAAACAAGTGATCAGCATCTTGTAAACAATAGCCCACAGTTGCTAAATAGGTCCGTAAAGCTTTTTTAGAGCGGTGAATTGGTTGTTGTTGCCAATAGACGTCACCTTGAGTTGGTGTAATCAAACCGCTTAATAAATTTAACAAGGTTGTTTTGCCTACACCATTAACGCCAATCAAACCATAAATCTTTCCAGGATACATTTGAAGAGTCAGATTTTGCCATAATGGCTGTTTGTGTTGGGGTGGCAAATAGTTAAGGTGCTTAAGTTCTAACATAACTGCTCCTTAAAAGTTTGAATAAAAGTCTCTAAGTTGGAATTGTTTAGCATGAGCTGTTTGCCCGTCAACTTTTGAAAATGCTGCGCAATAGTCACTGTATCTGGTACGGGTAATTGGTTTTGTTGTAATAAAGTCATATCTGTTAATAATTTATCAGTTGCACAAGTTTGCGTAATTGTTCCATGATTTAAAATCAAAACTCGATTAGTTAAGGCTAATTCTGCTAACTTATGTGTCACTAAAATAATGGTTATCTGATATTGTGTTTGTAATTTTTGCAATAAATTTAAAACCAGTTGCGTATTTTCAGGATCAAGTTGCGCAGTTGGCTCATCTAAAATTAATAATTGCGGCTGTAGCGCCAACGCTTCTGCAATTGCCAATAATTGCTTTTGACCACCAGATAAGCTATTAAAGGGCCGCTCAATTAATTCTTCTAATCCTAGCTGGTCGCTAATCTCTTGAATGCGAGCTTGGATTTTAGCAGGTGACCAATTAAAGTTCCCCAAGTAAAGCGCCATATCCTCAACAAAATTAGGACCAATAAATTGGGCATCAACGTTTTGAAAAACCATGCTTACATATTGGTGCAACTGCCACTGTGGTGTTACAGCTTGATAATCAGTCCCATTGATCAAAATCTTCCCCGCAGTGGGTTCTAAAATTCGTGTTAACAATTTGCTCAAAGTAGTCTTGCCAGATCCATTGGGGCCAACCAAACCCACAAAGTCTTGAGCTTGAATCGAAAAATTAACATCATGCAAGATCTCATGTTTGGTAGTTTCTAATTCGAGATTAACTAACTGCTCTGCCACATATTGTAAATGCTGCACTTGCAAAAGCGCTGTTTCCACAATAATTACCTCTTTAAATTAATTTGAAGTAGCTCATAACCAATAAAATAATTGTAATAATAATTAAAGCGATAATGGCATAATTGGTCCATTTAGATTCATTATTAATCATATTAAAATCAGATTTACGCAAAATATTACTTTTCATTAAGGCTTTGACAATTGGTTTATAAAGAATTAGAACAAATAAAGAATTTAAACCACCTTTTATCAGATTAAAAGGCAAAATAATCGGTATTAACATTCCAACTACTTGCGAACGTGGATAACCAAAAAATATTGGTGCTAACAAATAATTCCACAATAACATCGAAATAGTTAACATAATAATTCCGACGATTAAGCCAATAATTAAATTCTTGGTTTTCTTTTTCTTTGAATAGGCAATCACTGGTGGCAAAACAAAACAAATAGCTGCAATCACATTCATAACAAAACCAATAATTCCCGTGGAACTAGTCGTAATTAATTCAAAAAATGGCACGATGACTGATAAAATAATGGCAAAAATTGGTCCAAAAACCATCCCGCCTAAGATTAAAATGACGTCCTTCGGTTCATATTTCAAAAAAGCAATCATTGGAATCTTTAAAAAGGCTGCTGATAAATAGGCCAACGCCCCAAAAGCCGCCAAAAAAGTTATATATCTGACATAATTCTGATTCCGTTTCACTATAAGTCCCCTCCAAATTAGTCGCTTTATAAAAAAGCGTTCTCAATTATTCGATGACTTATCCGGAGCTAAGACAAAAAAATACCCCGCAAAATTGCGGGGTAAATACTAATGAAGAATCTTCAACAAATAACCACAATAAAAAACCTTAAGTTGAAGAAACTTCTTCTTTCATCCAGACTTTAACTGTCGGTTCTAGATTTGCACTAGATCAACTGCCATTGGCAGGTCGCGGACTTCAAACTAAAGCTTGTTACCGCCGATTGGGAATTACACCCGACCCCGAAGAAGTTATCTTATTGTTGTCATTGTACCATAGTCATATCAGTTTGTATATTATTATCAAGATTAAAATACTCGAACTGCAAAAGATGGCATAAAATACTGCGAAATAGTTGCTACTTTAACAGATTCACCCGGTTGGGGTGCATGTACGTATTGTCCATTACCCACATAAATAGCATCATGATAGGAAGCACCAGCATTTCCCCAAAAAACAATATCTCCTGGTTGCAGATTATCTAAGGAAACTTTTTGGCCCATACTTTCTTGTGCCACGGTATAGTGGGACATAGGCACGTTAGCTTGTGCATAAGCATATTGAACTAATCCAGAGCAATCCAATCCTTGACCAGGAGTAGCGCCACCCCAAACATATGGAGTTCCTACTTGCGATAAGGCTGCATTAACTACTGTAGCTGCAGCATTACTCTGATTAGTGGTTGCAGCGGCAGAAACACTATCAACATCTACTGTCGTTGCTGGTGCTGGATTAGTAGAAGCAGTTGCTTGATTTAATGTTGCATATTCAGCCGGTACCCAGCCTTGATCAGCCAATTGATACCAAACAGCTCCATTAACCGTTTTTTGACCAATGATTGCGACCTTTTGGCCATAATTGAGATATTCACCAGTATGCTGGCGAAAACTTGGTTGCGCCCAAACTGTAGTTAAACCATCTTGATAATTAATCGTAATTGTACCTGTTGTTTTGGCTGCACTATCAGTTGCTTTCTCAACAGTAGCTTTGGTATTTTTAACTTCTGGCTGATCAGTTGTAGGAGTAATGTATTGTCCAGACACCCATTGATTGTCACCCACTTGATACCAAGTCTGATGATAAACTTGTTTTTCAGCCTGAATGGTTACTGTTTCCCCTGTTTGCAGATAACGTTGTGGCTTTTGCCCAGCATTAGGACTGTCCCAGACGGTTGTTGCTCCACCACTGTAATTAACAGTACCCTTGCTGGCAGCTTGGGCAGAATTGGCATTCATTCCCAAAAATGCAGCCGTTGTTAACCCCAATACTCCAGATGTTAAGTATAATGATTTCTTTTTGTCCAAAATATCTCTTCCCCCAATAACATCTTAATTAAAACTTATAAAATACTTACTCATTTTTAATTATAACGACAAAATAAGTTGTACACAATGTCTTTTGCCAACTAAATTAAAAAAAACCGGAATTGAGACAAAAATGTCTACATTCCGGTATAATAATTTATTTTTTAATATCTTAATCAACCCATTTAACCAAGTTAGAAATATCAATATCTGAATAAGTGATTTCCTTAGCATCAGGGTCTAACTTTTTGCCAGTTAGTCCTACACCACGACAAGTTTGTACATATAGCTCGCGCTTAGTTAAATCATAACCTGCCCAATAACGGGTATAATCACTTAATGGATTATCTGGAGCTTCACGTTCTAATCCACGAGGTACCATTACCGTCCGAAAAATGGAATATAGTTGATTGATTCCATCTTCAGCGCTAAAAGGATCCATATGATTAGCTACAAATGTGGCGCGTACAAATCGAGATGGCGAAGTATAGTCACCAGGCAAACCAAACATCCCATAACCAGTGCCAGCTTCAATCGGCTCCAAAGATAAGCGATCACTCACAACTTTGGTTGTCTTAGGATCCATATTATCTAAACTAATGTAGTTGCGAATATTAGTTAAATGCCAATTATATTCAGGACTATTGGTCATAACACCAATACTGTCATAGACTTTGAAAGCACCATTATCTGTTGGTTCTAAGATAACTGCCGCATTCGTTTCATCTGCAAATGTGTAATGTAGAGGCATTTCCACACTCAAATCGCCAGAAGTTAAAGGTTGATCCAATAATCCATATTCTTGAATGTGGTCTTTGATTTCAGCAACACTTTTAAAATGCGTTAAAACAAATGTAATTAATTCTTCACCTAAAATCGGTTTTAAATTTCTTTTATCTAAATCTGCTGTCGATGCATGAGTAGCTTCCATTAACACTTGGATATCGCCAGCTAATCCGTATTCATTAATTCCATCCATTAAGCAAGCTGTGCCAGTAGTCGCCACACCCATAGCAGCATATTTAGCTGTCCAAGGCTGCAACTGACTTTCAATCTGAGCCCCTGCAGGAATATTCATAATGCTCATTGGTGCGCCTGGATCTTCACCAAACATCCCTGAATTAAGATCCATAGTCCTACCGAAAAAGACATTACCTTCTTTTGATGAAATTGTAATACTTGTACACATTTGCACCAGCCCCTTTTATTAAATTAGTCTAATTATAACAGCCAAACTATCATAATACTATCTTAATCACAAGCTTCTATAACATTTATAAAAGTAGTAGTAACGAATGTGTACTTTATACATCATAAATGAGATATTTTAAATGTTTTTTAACAATAACAGATAGACCTTTACCATCCGTTGATATACACCTTCTAATTGATTAGATGCAGTTGCTCCACTCCATAAAAAGTTATTTGAAAAAAATTTTTGTAACCATTTATTAGTTATCCAAAACCATAAATACAGCAATTTATTTAATAAATAGTAAATAAATTATCAGTTAATGTTATGTCTTGTTTTTTAGTTATACGTAATTTTTCTGATTGAGTATTAAGAGCTACTACTATAATTGTTGGATCAAAACCTTCATTTTTTATAAAGTTAAAGTCAACCTTCGCAAGTGGGTCACCTACTTTAACTTTTTGTCCGTTTTCGACCAAAACTTCAAACCCTTTACCTTTTAATTTTGCAGTATTAATCCCAATGTGAATCATCAATTCTTGACCACTTTCCATAGTTAACCCAATAGCATGCTTAGTTGGATATATCATTGAAATCTCAGCATTAACTGGCGAAACCACTGTATCACTACTTGGGTTTATTGCTACGCCATTTCCCAAAGAACCCGATGCAAAAACCTGATCATCGACCTTTTCTAAGGGAACAATTTTCCCAGAAATAATTCCTTTTACTTCTTGTTTTGGTGTTTTTATATTACTTTTATCTCTATCCGATTTATCAACTACAGCAAAAAAGTAGGTAAAGATGAAAGACAAAAATATTGCCAAAAAAGCTGTAATACAAGCATTAGTAATATTCTTAGGAGAACTACCTATAAAAGTTGGTAATGTAAATATGCCAGGAGCTCCAAAAGAGTATCTTACTACTCCTGTCAAGCCTGCATATAATCCTGCTATTCCTCCAGAGGCCATTACACAGGTTAGAACCCTTTTATATTTTAATGTTACCCCATAAAGAGCAGGTTCCGTAATCCCAGAAAATGCAGTAATACAAGCAGAAAGTGCAATTTCTTTTGCATTACGATTTTTTTCACGTATAAAAATCGCCATTGCAGCTCCTGCCTGGGATAGATTACTTGCTAATTGTCCAGGTCCCATAATATTTTCACTGCCATATTTTGCAAAGGAAATAGTCGATAAAGGTAAAAGGGAAACATGCATACCAATCATAACAAGTAATGGTGAAAATATCCCTATTACCGTTGGTATTAACCAGCTTACATGTTTATTAAGAAAACTAACAATTGAAAAAAGACCATCACCTAATAAACTACCAAGAGGACCTATTATTATTAAAGCTATCGGAGCAGTAACAATTACAATTAATAAAGGTTTAAGCATTGTTTTAACTATATTAGGAATAATCTTTTCACAAATATGATCTATATAACTCATAAACCATACTATTAAAATAATAGGAATAACACTACTACCATAAGAAACTAATCTAATTGGTACCCCAAATAATGAAATTGGCTTCCCAGATGTTACTAAAGTTATAAAATTAGGATGTAAAAGTACACCTGCCATCATCATTGCTAAATATGGATTAGTATTAAACTTTTTAGCTGCACTATTTGCAAGCATGAATGGCAAGAAATAAAAAGCAGAATCTGCCATAAAATTAAGAATTTGATAATTCATACTTTGCTTATTTAGTCCAAATAATACTAGAATTGCTAGAACTACCTTAAACATTCCTCCAGCTATTAATACTACAATAATTGGTGACATAATATTAACTAGCACATTTATAAGCCGTTTAAACAAATTAGTATCTTTATTTTGTGAATTTTCTTTTATTCCATTATTATTATCGTCACCTATTTTATAGGTTTTCATAATTTCTTGATAATATGATCCTACTTTACCACCTATTACTATTTGCGCTTCATCTCCTGAATCTACAGCAGCCAAAACTTCAGGCATTTTTTCCAAAGCTGAAATATTAAATTTACTTTTATCAATTAAATTAAAGCGTAAACGGGTTGCACAATGATACAAATTTGTTATATTTTTTTCACCACCAACATACCTTATAATTTTGTCAGTGGTTTTCATATTATTTTCCATATTCTCCTCCTTAATTTGTTAATAGTCGATGTATATGAATTATCAAATATGCTAATTCAGTTTTTGTTATATCTTGTTGATAAATTGAAATAATAGTTTGTTGAATTTTAATAGCCAGTCTCGATGCTTCTGGATATAGTTCATAAACCTTATTTATCAATTCGTCATTGTCATCGTCTAACATTGAATTAGAAAAAAATCTCTCTGCGAAAAATTTAAGATGGGTTATAAATCGATTATAATTTAACGCATTAACTGAAATACTATCGCCTGTTAATACTCTTAATGCCTGTTCCATATTGTCTACTAACTGTGTTACGTCTAAAATGTTAACCTTGTCACTAGATTTAGTACTAGCATTAATTATGTGAAAAGCAATGTTAGCTGCTTCCTCTTTAGGAAGCGATATCTTAAGAGTTTCTTTGATAACATCCAATCCATATTCACCTATATCAAACATTTCCGGATAATACGTTTTCATTTCCCAATATATCCTATTACCCAGTGCTTGATGAGAATTGTAACGTTGTACTGCAAAATAAAGATGATCTGTTAAAGAGTAATAAACACTGGATAATAAAGATTCTCGTAATACTTTTTCAGCATATTCAACTATTTTTGTTGTAATATCAATATAAATTGGCGGTATTTTATTCAAAGACTGTATCATTTCAATTTTACGGCTATCATTTACTGGAATAAACTTTTTAACCACACTAGAATTTGGAAGCAAATTATTTATTTTTTGGTGATATCCAACCCCCTTTCCAAAAACAATATATTCTTGACCATCTTCTTCTGCTAAAACAACATTAACATTCAATATTTTTTTAATTCTAAACACCGCATTAACTCCATATTTCACAAAATAAAAATGCAGACAGACCTATTATATTTCTCGAAAATGAGAAAATAATAATTAAGTCTTGCCTGCATTACCAGTAACATACGCTTAAATAATTCAATTGATAGCGTCATTATACTATACTTATATGATAAAGCTCAAATATTTTTAATAATTAAATTTCAAATTTTTATTCTTTAATCCTCAAATCTTCTAATTCCTGGCGCAAATTAGCTATGGGAATTTGTCCTGGAGCTGAAGCAGCACCTACGCTAGCAAAAGTTAAAGCAGAACCGAATACTTCTCCTGCAATGCGCGATACTTTGCCCAAATCGCCCATTGCCATAGTGATGAGTGGCTTCTCAGCAATTACGGCCGTCTTTTGTGTAGCTGTAATAAGCGTGATTACATCTTCAACACTTTGTGGCATGACTGACATTTTAGCGACATCAGCTCCCAAAGCAATCATCGCCAATAGGCGTTGTTGAATTTCTGCTGCTGTGGGCGTTTTTTCAAAATCATGATTACTCATAATCACTACTGTCTGACTTTGATGTGCTTGTTCAACTAATGCTTGTACGATAGCCTGTTCTTGATACAACTGAATATCTAGAGCATCAGTAAAATTATTAGCTAAAATATTTTGACAAATTTGTTGATATTCTTGGGAGTTATTTAACATCAATTGACCACCTTCATTATGTGTTCTAAAGGTAGTCAACAATGCCATATCGCCCAAAACTTGCCGCAAAGCTCGCCCTGTAGTTTGTACAGAATTAGAATCAGTAGCTTCTTCAAAATAATCTAGTCGCCATTCAATCAAATCCGGATGTGCTTGTTTAATTGTTTGTGCTTGAGCTATAATCTCTTGCTCTGTAATTCCGGTAATTGGGACAGCAATTTTAGGACGTCCGGTTCCTAAAGTAATATTTCTAATTTTTACCGGTTGTAATTGTGCCAATCCTAATCACCTCATTAATGTTCATCAAATAACAAATCGCGAATATAATCTACTGGCATTGGTTCTCCTGTCCACAATTTAAACGCCTCGGCTCCTTGTTCTAGCATCATTCCTAATCCATTTAAAACGTGCTTCACACCTGCCTTTTGTGCTACGGTCATTAACTTAGTAGTGCGAGGAGCATAAACTGTATCAAAAACAATCATATCTGATTTGAACCAATCTGGATTAGTCACCAATGTCAAATCTTCTAAAGGATTCATTCCAGCACTGGTGGCGTCACAATAAATAGCGCTGTCTTGAATCTCAGCTTTTAAATCCGCTTGATCTTCCAATGCATGCAACGTTGCTTGACAGTTCGTCTTTTCGTTAATTACTTCGACATCGCGCTGAGCATTATTCCAAAATTCATCTTGCCGATTAAAAAGTGCTATTTCCTTTACTCCATCTAAAGCAGCCTGAATAGCAATCGCAGTCCCGGCACCACCGGCACCTACTAAGACCATTTTTTCTCCGGTAATGTCTAAATTTTCATCCTTCAAAGACTGCATAAAACCCGTGCCGTCAGTACAATAACCAGTTAATTTGCCAGCATCGTTAACAATAGTATTGACAGCCCCCACCATTTCGGCAGCGGGATCTAGTTGATCTAATAACGGAATGACCTTTTGCTTATTCGGCATTGAAATGTTGGAACCGCGCATATCTAAGGTTCGGATGGCCTCAATTGCTTGGGGTAACGTATCATTAGTTACTTCAAAAGCTAAATAAGCATAATTCAAACCCAGTTTAGCAAAAGCATTATTATGCATAGTTGGAGACATGGAATGTCTAATTGGATAGGCCATTAACCCAATTAAAATAGTATGCCCATCTATTCTTTCTGTTGTCATAAATTCCTCCTTATGTAATAATTAAAAGATGATTAATAATTATCATACCACCTAATCTTTTTTTAATGTTATTTTTGTGAACAAAAAGGCTCTTTTCTTAAATCAAAAATAATTTATTTTCAATATTTATAAAAAGTGCTAAGATAAAAACTGTATTTGGGTCCTTAGCTCAGTTGGGAGAGCGCCTGCTTCGCAAGTAGGAGGTCGACGGTTCAAGTCCGTTAGGATCCACTATAGAATAAATAAAAGCTGATATTCAACTATTTATAGTTGTAGTATCAGCTTTTTTATTTATATCAATTATCAGAATATCTTATAACTTGCGGTCATTGAAGTTTTCAGCAGTTTCGCCGGCGTAATGATTGAGAAATAGACTTTTTCCTGTATCTAAAGCGGTGATTTGTTCTACATCAGCTGCACTTAATTCAAAATCCCAAATATTAATATTTTGCTGCATACGCTCTTTATGCGTAGATTTAGGAATGATGACAACTCCGCTTTGAATTAAGAACCGTAAGGCTACTTGTGCTGCTGTTTTATCATATTGCTGACCAATCTTTGTCAAAGTTGGGTTATGAAATAGATTATTTTTGCCTTCAGCAAAAGGCCCCCAAGATTCAATTTGTGTACCATACTTGTCCAAAAACACTCGATCTGTTTGGCGTTGGTTAAAGACATGAGTTTCTAATTGATTGACAGCTGGAACTACATCCATGTTTTTAACTAAATCCACATAACGATCTGGATAAAAGTTAGAAACACCAATCGCACGAATTTGACCAGCTTTATATAGTTCTTCCAGCGCTCGATAAGTCCCATAATAATCCCCAAAAGGTTGATGAATAAGGACTAAATCCAAATAATCAGTTTGTAACTTAGCCATTGATTGAGCTATGGATGCTTTGGCTTTATCATAACCAGCATTCGACACCCATACTTTAGTAGTTAAAAAGATATCTTCACGCTTAATTCCACTAGCTTTGATAGCTTGACCAACGGCTGCTTCATTGCCATAAGCTTGAGCAGTGTCAATAGAACGATAGCCAACTGCTAAAGCTTCAGAAACTGCGCGTTCACACTCTTTTAAATCATTAACCTGGAATACTCCAAATCCTTCTTGCGGCATGATGACACCATTATTTAAAGTAACATTTGCGATTTGCATGTTTTTCATCCCTTCTTATTCGGATACTCTTATTTTATTCCAAGCTTTTATTTTTGAAAATTACCTATTACACATGCTAGTATACGTTAAAAGTATACTATAGAGGACATTAATGCATCTTCTAAATTTCTTTATTATATTTAACGAATCATTGAATAGTATCCATTTGCTGTGTTATCTGCAAAATGAATGCTTCTGAAAAAATTCAGAGCAAGATATGATTATTGACTGAAACTTTTTTATTGATCATTATTGGCATGAGTTATAGTTATTCTCCTTGGAATTGACCAGTAGTCATTTTTGCTTAAGAAACTCTTCAAAACATTTTTTAAAAACCAAAAAAGCGCTAGATTTCTTATTTATAGTGTGCTACTATACTAATACAGGAGATGATGACATGACATTAAAAAAAGCAATTAGCACTATCGTTCTTACCCTCTTAGCAATGATTATCTTTGTGATGAACTCAACTTCTACTGCCAAAGCAGCTGAAACTATGAAAGTTTATAACCAAAATGGCAAACTCGTTGGTTATACTCATAAACCGCAAGCAATTAAAAAATTTTATCACACTGTTAATAATTCTCGTCTCAAACATAAAGTTTACTTATTACATCCCATTCCACAAAATGCGCAACTGAAATATCATTATCGCCTAATTACCTCCAAAGATAGAAAGATTGATCTCTGGCTCTATAATAACCAGCCATATCTAAAGGTCCGCAATTATCCGGTTTCGATCTTTCCTGTGCCTCAAGCTTCTTGGAAGTTGTCACCAAAAGATTATCAAAAACTGCAGCATCCCCAAAAATTGTTATCCTAATTCCAAAGTAAAAGCACCTCACAATTGTTAGATTAATTTCTACAATTATGAGGTGCTCTTTATATTAATAAAATCTTAACGGTGATAATTAGGTGCTTGTTGAGTAATTGTAATATCATGCGGATGTGACTCAGTCAATCCGGCATTAGTAATTTGAATAAATTGTGCTTTATTACGTAAATCATCAACAGTACGAGCTCCAACATAACCCATACCTGAACGTAAACTACCCACAATTTGATACACAACGTCACTTACATCACCCTTATAAGGCAAGCGACCTTCAATGCCTTCTGGAACTAATTTTTTCGTTTCATGTACTTTGCTTTGGAAGTAACGATCAGAAGAACCATCCTTCATTGCCGCAACTGAACCCATACCACGATAAGACTTATATTGATTACCATGTTCATCAGTAAAGACTTCTCCTGGAGCTTCGGTGGTTCCTGCCAGCATATTTCCTAACATTACAGCATTACCACCAGCAGCTAAAGCCTTCACGATATCGCCGCAATACTTAATGCCGCCATCAGCGATAATTTGTTTGCCATATTGTTGAGCTACTTCTGCTGCATCAAAGACTGCAGTAATCTGGGGAACTCCAACTCCGGCAATTACACGAGTTGTACAAATTGAACCTGGACCAATTCCAACTTTGACGACGTCAACACCAGCGTCAAATAGAGCTTTTGTGCCTGCTGCTGTAGCTACATTGCCGGCAATGATGGTTTGTTTTGGATATTGTGTGCGAATTTCTGAAATTTTGGTTAAAACTCCTTGTGAATGTCCATGAGCAGTGTCAATCACAATGGCATCTGCCCCAGAATCAATCAAAGCTTGAGTTCGTGTAAAAGTTTCTTCAGAAATTCCCACAGCTGCTGCTACAAGCAGGTGATTATCAGCATCAACTGCTGATCTCTCGGCAATTGAAGCTTGCTGTTTAACTTGCTTAACTTGTGCAACTTGTGCTTCAATGCTCATATTTTTATGAATAACCCCAAGTCCACCTAGTTCTGCCAACGCAATCGCCATGGGAGCTTCTGTTACTGTATCCATACCGGCACTTAACACGGGTATTTTTAACTGTAAATTGGAACCTAACTTGGTAGCTGGATTAACTTCACGCGGCAAAACATCACTAGCTGCAGGAATTAACAAAACGTCATCAAAGGTCAATCCTAACTTTGTAAATTTGTCCGAACGGTTCAAAATTTATTACCTCCAATTTTAGTGTAAATTTAATTTACTTTAGCACAATAATTACTTAAAAGTAAACCCATATAATAAATCCATTTTAAACCATAATGTTCGTGTTTGTTTATTGAAATTACAATATGGCTATGATAAGCTTTTCTTGAAAGCAAAAAACAAACAATAATGTGAAGGAGATCTCCTAATGTCCGCTAATATCACCACAAAATTCACACAGGGCTTACCCAAAGCCGAATTGCATTTACATATTGAAGGGACTTTAGAACCAGCATTAAAATTAAAGCTAGCTCAACGCAATCATGTCGATATTGGTCAAACAACCATTGCCGAAGTACAAAAAACTTATGAATACCATGACTTAGCTTCCTTTTTGGCAGTTTACTATCCAGCAATGAATGTTTTACAAACAGAAGAGGATTTCTACGATTTGGCAATGGCTTACTTACACCGTGCTGCTGCCAATAATGTCCGCCATGCAGAAATCTTTTTTGATCCACAAGCTCATACCAGTCGAGGAATTGATTTTGCGACTGTTATTAATGGTTTATATCAAGCTACTGTGGACGCTCGTGCCTTAAACATTGATGCTCATTTAATAATGTGCTTTTTACGTGATTTTTCTAAGGAATCAGCTCGAAAAACTTTGGCAGAAGCTCTTCAATACAAAGATAAAATTATTGGAATTGGCTTAGATTCTGATGAACATAATAATCCACCTTTAAAATTCGCACGCCAATTTGAAGATGCAGCCGCAGCTGGTCTACATCTGACAACCCATTGTGATATTGATCAAAAAGATTCCATTGAGCATATTCGCCAAGCCCTGGAAATTATGGGAGTTGAAAGATTAGATCACGGTACAAATATTGTAGAAGACCCCGATTTAGTAGCTTTTGCAGCGAAAAATCATATTGGCTTAACCTCTTGTCCCCTTTCGAATACTTTTGTCACTCCTGAGATGAAAGGCAAAGAAGTAATAGAACTTTTAAATAAAAATGTTCCTGTCTCAATCCATTCTGATGATCCGGCTTACTTCGGCGGTTATATTAGTGATAATTATTATGCTCTTGCTCAGCAATTCAACCTTACTGTTGAACAAATAGTGCAATTAGCTCGTAATTCTTTTGCTGCCGCTTGGATTAGTCCTGAGCAAAAGCAACTCTATTTCAACGAATTAGAACACTATGTCGCAACTTATCATGAATAAATTTTAATCAAAAATCCCTTACAAGTTCATTTCAAATTGAATAATTTGTAAGGGATTGATATTTTAATTAATCTAATTCAATTGCCTGATTAGATACTTGAATTTTAGTACGCGTAATTTGTGAACGGTGGGGCTTTAATTTACTGGTATTAAAAGCTAACCCTAAACAAGTTTGCACATATAAGCGTCGCTCAGTTAAGTCATAACCAACCCAATAACGCGTATGATCACTAACTGGGCTGCTTTTATAACCACGTTGAACTCCTTGTGGAACTGTGACTGATTTTAAAACTGAGAATAGTTGATTAATTCCAGCTTCGGGCTTAAAATCGCCCAAACTATCCGCGATTAAGGCCGCACGCACAAAGCGTGAAGGTGAAGTGTAATCTCCTGGCAAACCTAACATGCCGTAACCTGTACCTGTAGCAATGGGTGCTAGTGCTAACCGATCATTATAAACTTTTTTATTTTTATGGGGATTAATATTGGATAAATTAATATAATTACGCAAATTGGTTATATGCCAATAATATTCTGGGCTATTAGTCATGACTCCTACACTATCATAAAGTCGAAAAGCTCCTTGATCAGTAGGCTCTATTACTACGCTATCGTTAGTTTCATCAATAAAAAGATAATGTCCAGAAAACTGTGAACGAATATATCCGTGGCGATAAGGATGATACAGTAACCCATATTCTTGAATATGTTCTCTGATTTCTGCTACACTTTGGAAATTACTCAGCACAAAAGTGACAAACTCTTCACCTAACAAAGGCTTTAAATGCCGTTCTTGCAACTGTTCTGCAGTAGCATGCGTGCTCTCCAATAATACTTGTAAATCCCCAGCCAAACCTGCAGAATTAACTCCATCAAATATATTAAGATTTTTGGTGGAGCCAATACCCATCACATCATATTTACTAGTCCAAGAATGTAAGTTACTAGTAATAGTAGCACCCTGGGGGATATTAACGATACTTGCAGGTAAACCAGCATCGTCTTCAAAAACCCCCACGTTTAAGTCCATCGTGCGTCCCCAAAACACTTGCCCATTGTCAGCAGTCAAGGAAATACTTGTACACATGGTCTTCACCTCTTTTTTCAATTACCCTATTATAACAACCTTACTGTTATCCTGTTGAAAATCAGCTTTACTTCTTACCAATCCAAAAAGCCATTACTTTATTCTTCAAGTTTCCAAGAATAAAATAATGGCTTTTATAATCCACAATATGCAATCACTCATACTTTTTACCAACGCGGTCGCTTCCACATCCCCCAATTTTCATTGTTAGATGACGGAAAGTGTCGCTTCTCAGAACAATATTGCCGCCAGCAAGCATAGCGGTCATCATCGAGATTAATTGCTTTTAAGTTTTGAATCATCTTGGTTAATAGGATTTCTAGTTGCTGTTTCTCAACACTACTTAACCCGGCAAATAAATCTTCGCTAAATGAGTCATTGGCTTTTTGCACATGATCAATAGCCGCTTGGCCTTCTTCTGTCACCTTTAAAATCGTCACCCGCCGATCACTTTCCAGAGGTTGCTTAGTAACAAAACCACGCTCTGCTAACTTATTGACCATTGCTGTGACAGAACTAGGGCGAATATCTAAAATCTCTGCAATTTCACTATTAGTCAAACCATCATGCTGGGCAATTAAATTCAAGACCCGACCTGGTCCACGTCTTTGATTGCCTGATTGTTGATAGCGGCTTTGATGGAGAGCCATGATAAACTTGGGATACATTAATAATTGACTAAATAAATTAAATAAATTCTTTGTTTCATCCGTCATCTGGATTACCTCGATTCAATTAATTAGTTTAACATTTTAAAAACTAACTAATTTAAATATAAACCCCTTTGCCTAGTCTGTCAATCAAATCACCAAAAAACGGCTAAGATTTAACTTAGTCGTTTTTATACGTTTACATAAGAAATTTGTTATTAATCTTTAGCTTTGTCAATAGCATCTTTAGCAGAGTCTTTTAAGTCTTCTGCTTTATCTTTAGCTTTGCCAGCAACTTTTTGAGCTTTGCCTTCTACTTCTTTAGCAGCTCCTTCAACTTTGTCTTTCATGTTGTCTAATTTACTCATGAGCAAATCCTCCTCAAATATTCTGAATCTAGCTTTATTATACAACAAATTTTTATATAAAAAAGTAATTGTTATAAAAGTTTTATCTTATAGTTTTTAGCGATTACCTGTCTTTACCAGCCAATTTGATCAGCATTGGGCGGTAATGTTAATTGACCGGCAGCTAGTTCGGCTAATGCCTGCGTAAATTTATCAAAAACTTGTTGTAATTGTTCATCTGTAATGACTAATGGCGGCTGAAACCGTAAGGTATAACCACGCAAACTAATAATTAAAACACCCAGTTCAAATAAGCGATAAATTAACTTAGTTGTCGCAACTGCATCAGGTTCTTTTGTTTGTGGATTAATAATATCAATGCCCCCATTCAGCCCGTAAAAGCGGACATCCCCCAGAAAATCATATTTTTGCTGCATTTTTTGAAAAAATGCTTGTGCAACTTGGCCTAATCTTTGGGAACGCTCCACTAAGTGCTCATTTTCCATAACATCTAAGGTTGCATTAGCCGCTGCTGTTGTAATAGGATTGCCTGCTGTAGTATACGTATTAGCAGGAGCCTGCAAAGAATCCATAATCTCTGCTCGTCCAATTATTGCACTTAGGGGAAGTCCTGAAGCAATCGATTTACCAATGGACATTAAATCGGGCTCCAGCCCAAATTGTTGAATAGACCACCACTTGCCAGTACGGCCAAAGCCTTGATTAACTTCATCTACGGCAAACACAATTCCATGATCTTTGGCGAATTGACGCAGTCTTTGTAAATATTCGTTAGGTGCTTTAATGATTCCGCCATCACCTTGAATGGGCTCGATGATAATAGCAGCAACTTCTTCTGCAGGTAAATAGGTTTCAAAAGGAAGTTTAAAAGCTTGCCACATCCGATTAACAAAGTCACTCAAACTTTCTTTGGCTGGTTTTTTACTGATATCTGGATAAGGCACTTTGACAATGCCTGGTAACAAAGGACCAATTTTACGGCTCATATTTAAGCTGACACTGGAGATACTAATAGAGCCATAAGTAGAACCATGATAAGCACCGGTAAAACTAACAATATATTGACGCTGAGTATAAGCGCGTGCAAATTTAATAATTGCGTCATTGGCGTCAGATCCTGAATTACCCCAAGCAACCCGCACCGGACCCTTAATCGGTGCCAGATCAGCTAAACGTTGCGCTAATGTAGCTGCTGGTTGATTAGTAAAATAAGCGGGGGTATATTGAATCAGCTTTTGTGCTTGATTGCAAATAGCTTCTACAATATGGGGATGTGAATGTCCTGTATTAGTTGCAGAAGCACTGGCTAATAAGTCCAAATAATGCTTACCGTCTAAATCTGTTAAAACTGCTCCTTGACCACTTTCAATGACAATATCAAAGTATTGAATCCGGGCTGCAGGTGCCAACACTTGTTTTTCGGCAGCTAATAAATCTCGTTGAGTCATGCTTATCATTCCTTTTATTCAAACCTAGTTATAAATTATGATTTATAACTACAACAATTACACCATTTCTAAAATTAAAATATAATTAGTATTCTCTAACATGATTAAGCGATTGTCAATTTATTTACGTCATAATAGTTCATCTTACAAGGACAACGAATATTAGCTGTATAAATTATTTAGTAGGGCTACAAGATTAATTAAAACAGCAAAAAAGCAAAAACCAAAATAAAAAGAAAATGGTTTTTGCTTTTTTAATATTTTATTTATCCAGTTTCAGCAATTCTAAAGTGTCTAACTTTTCTATTGCGTTTAAAGATTGAAGACTTTTTAAATTTAGTTATTATTCATAGCGTAAAGCTGTCATTGGGTCTAATTTGGCTGCGCGTCTTGCTGGCAATGTCCCTGCTAAGAAAGCAATCAACATGATAATAACAATAATAGCTACAACAGATGGCAGTGTGAATTGGACGAGCGTAAAGCCTGCTAAGCCTTTCAAGAAACTTGTCACCGCTAGTTGATTGAGTATCTGGCCAATACCTGCAGCCAGTAAAATGCCTAATACTGAACCAATAAGCCCAATTAAAAGTGATTCACAACTAAAGATTAAGAATACTTTACCACGACTCAGACCTAAGGCTTTCATCAAGCCAATTTCTCGTGTCCGATCACGCACAGACATGTACAAGGTATTAATAACCCCAAAGCTGGCAGCTAATAAGGCAATGGCACCAAAGACAATTAGTACACCTGTAATGGCATTGACAACTTGTCGTAATTGTCCAACTTGATCTTGGAAAGTTTGGGCATCATAGCCTTGTTTAGCTAATTGCTTTTTAACTTTAGCGATGTTAGCATCTGTAGGATTTTTAACTGTTGCAGTGACACCGTAATAATTTTGCTTCATTTTAGCTGGCAAACCTGCTTGATTAATATTCGAAACTCGATCAGCTAAAGCTTGACTAATGATCGATTGACTGCCTTGAATAATACTTTGATTACGAATACCAACAATTTTTGCAGTGACTATGGAACGTTGATTAGTTGCTTGAGAAGAAGCAGCTACTTTGATAGTTTTGCCTAGGGCCTGTTGTGCTGATTTAAATCCTAAGGCCTTGATATATTCATTGGCCAAGACTATTTCTTGCGAATGACCATTTTTAGCAGCTTGGCGTCCACGCTTCAAATCAACATTAATTCCTACAGGTGGTTGAGCTTGGATAGTATATTTTGAATGGTTAGGACCTTGCACATAATCAATGCTCATATCTTGAACAGGTTGCATATCTTTGAGAGACTTCATAGCTTTTAATTTTTTAAGTTTTGCCGGTGTAATATTTTGTTGATCCGTAGCACTACCGCGATTAGCCTCATATTTTTGAGGACCATCAGCTTGTTGGCCAGTAGCAGCCGCTGGTACAATCTCCATCAGTCCCTTACTGCCAACATTAGCGACTTGTTTAGAAACATAATTATTAACACCATTGTTAATGCCCACCGTAATCGCAATTGTCAAAGCGCCAATCATCACAGCAATCACAGTCAAAATGGTCCGGCCTTTATTGTGCCAAAGATTAGTATTAGCTGATTTTAAAATGTCAAAAAATTTCATTAGTTTGCTCCTTCTGCTGCCACGATTTGGCCGTCTTTGATTTGAATTTGGCGTTGACATTTAGCTGCCAAGTCATCGTCATGGGTCACAATAATTAAAGTAATATTATGCTTTTGATGAAGATTGAATAAAATATCTTCAATCATGGTGCCAGTGTTGGAATCCAAGTTACCAGTTGGTTCATCTGCAAAAATAATCTGTGGATTATTAACCAAAGCCCGCGCGATGCAAACGCGTTGCTTTTGGCCGCCAGATAAGTCACTAGCCCGATTATTTTTCTTATCGCTTAAGCCAACAGCTGCAATAGCTTCTAATGCTTTAGCTTTGCGTTCGCGGCCAGTTACTCCACCAATTTTAAGTGGTAACATCACATTTTCTAATACAGAGTCTTTCGCATTTAAGAAAAATTGTTGAAAGACAAAACCAAAAGTTTGATTACGAATTTTATTGAGTGCCTTTGCTTTAATATTTTGGGTTGGTTGGCCATTCAGTGTAATTGTTCCTGAAGTTGGTTGATCTAATAAAGCCATAATATGCATTAAAGTTGATTTACCAGAACCACTTTTGCCAACAATCGCCACTGATTCTCCTTGTTCAATCTGTAAACTAACACCGCGTAAGGCTTGAAATTGCGAAGATCCTTTGCCATATGTACGCACAATGTCTTGGGTTGTGAGTAAACTCATTTTGGTATCCTCCTCGTGTTCCTGTGTATTATGTTGATAGTATACCACAACTCCGCTAAAATAAAAGTCTTTTTTGAGATTTTTTAAATAAAAAAAGCTGTTGCCTAAGCAACAGCCTACATTCTCTTAATTATTTTTTTAAATCACCAAAACTGATTAATTCAATATTATTATCTTTAATCCAACCTTTTAATGTTTGTGAACAAAGAGTTTCTAAATCCTTTACTCGTGGTAAAGTTAGCGTTGAATTATCTAAAATGTATTGATCAACATATCCTGGATGAAAATGTAATTCAGTGACTAACCCGTTATCGTGATTTTTCAAAATATGAAATTTATCTAGCAAGAAGTCTTCTGGTCTAACACCTCGATCTAACATTTCCATATAGGCATCATTAATTGGTGATTCCAGTTGTGCATAACTCTTTGCACTGGGTTGATTATATTTATCTTGATAAAAGATTCCTGCATGCAACCCATATTCTTTAGCTGCATCTAATAATGCTCGTGCAGAATTATCATCTAATGCTGAATGTGGTTCAATATGTGAGGGATAAAAGCCAAACAAATCCCGAAATTTTTCAATTTGAGCCTTAGTCTCTTTCAAAGCGTCAGTATAAGAAAAGGATTTTTTATGAGTTTTAAAATCTTTAGATCCTAAATAGCTGCCATCAGCTTTTACTAAGCTGGGAATACTGTGAGGATCAGACACTGGATAACCAGTAGTTAAGTTAACATGTAATCCCACATATAAATGTGGTGCTTCTTTCAAAAGCGCAACAGCATGTGGTGCTGCCGGCTGATTAATCATAATTGTAGTTGAAGAAACCACTCCTTCATTAAACGCTTTCACAACACCATAATTAAAAGCTTCCGACATCCCAAAATCATCTGCATTAATAATTACTTTTTTCGTCAATTTAAAAATCCTTTCTTTTTAAAAAATTCCCAAGAAAGCTCCAATAATTCCTAGAATTATTACTCCAAATAATAAGTAAATAACCTTAACTTTCTTTCGTAATAACACTAAAATGGCCAAAGTTAATAACAGCGGCAATAAACCGGGCATAATACTATTTAAAATACTTTGCAATTTCAAAGTTGTACCCGCCATATTCCATTTTAGAGCCGTCTTAATTGTGACAGAACTAGCAGTCATGGCTCCCACCATAATTAAACCTACAATAGTTGCACAATTAGTTATTAATTCAAATAATCCCGAATTAAAGGCACTGCTAATAAATTTTTCACCGGAAGTATAACCAATTTGTAATAATTTATACCGAGTAAAAATAGATGGTATATGATAAATTATTAAAAACAAAATCGGCCCCAATATATTGCCTTTCATTGCTAAAGGAATCCCAATTCCAGCAGCAATCAAACGCAGTGTTCCCCAAAATATCGAATCTCCAATACCTGATAGTGGTCCCATTAAAGCAGCTTTAATCGCGTTAATAGAATCCGGATCAAAATCGGGATTTTGAGAATTTTCTTTTTCCATAGCTGCGTTCAACCCCATAATGAAGGGAGCAGTTTCATAGGTACAGTTAAAGAAACTAGAATGACGCTCAATAGCAGCTCTTTTGCCTTCCGGATCATCTTTGTAAAATTCATCAATTGCAGGCAACATTGCATATTCATAGCCATAACCTTGCATCTTTACCATATTAAAAGAGCTGAAAAGAAACCACGAGCGTTTAAACATTTTACTAATAACTTTTTGATCTTGTTGCTTACCATCATCTTTACTCATGACAAAAATTCCTCCTCTTCAGTCTTCTTCTTGCCTTGATTGTTACCATTTTCAGCTACTGGATTCGAATTTTTGGCAGTAGTATTGTAAATTGTAATTGCCAAAACAATCGCAATAATTGCCACAGCCAAATTAGGAAGTTTGAGATAAACAACTAACGCGAACCCCAAGAAAAAGTAACTGACTAATTTACCCTTGAATAACATATTTAATAACATGGCAAATCCAACAGCGGGCAACATAGCTCCAGCAGCTGTGAATCCATCTTGAACAAACTTAGGGATAATTTTGAGTAAATTGCCAACCGCATTAACACCTAAGAAAATAGAGAAGAAAATAATAACCGTATTCAACAAAGGAAATAATGCTGACATAATAAAGTTATATTTGACGACACCTTTTTCGTCGCCTTTTTTTGCTAGTTGATCCATTTTAGGCAGCAATAAAGGCATATAAGCATAAGTAATCTGCATTAAAATAACCCCGACTGCAGATACTGGAACCGCAACAGCGAGAGCTTTAGCTCCGGAAATATGTGTCAAAATGGCAATCGCAGTTCCCATTAACGAACCAATTGTGGCATCTGCAGGTACAGCGCCGCCCACAGCAATCACTCCTAAGAACACCGATTCAAAAGTAGCTCCAAGAATAATTCCAGTGTGTAAATCACCTAAAATTAAGCCGACTAATGGTCCAACTATAATCGGTCGATTAAAGTGAAATACTCCAGCCATGTTACTTAGCCAGACGATGACATAATAGAGAATTGCAATTTCTAAAGCTTTTAAAAACATCGATTATTCACCTCCATAAATTTTTTTCAAATTTTTAGTTTTGGCGTCAGGAGTTAATTGTGATACAAAATTTGGTGCTAGTTGAGCAATCGCTTTAATCTCTGATAAATCCGCTTCATCTACTTGAACTGCAGAATCGATTTTTCTTTGTTGGGTACCATGTTGATTAATAGGTAACAAGCCATAATTACCAACATTAATAACTTCAATTTGCTTTTGTAACTCTTGACCAATTTTTTTAGCGTCTTTAAAGTTTTGTACCACCACAAACATTGCCAGTTGTTGAGCTTGCGGTTTTTTCAAAAGGCTTATCGAATCGCTTACATTTCTACACAAAAACTTAATGTTATCAGGCACCGCCATTTTCATTGACATTTGTTGAGTATCATTGTTCATCACATCATCATTAGCAACGAGAATATGCGTAATATGCAAAACTTTGGACCAGACAACAGCAACTTGCCCGTGTATTAAACGCTCATCTATCCGTAACATCTTAATCATTATTCGCATCTCTTTCTTATAATAAAAATTCGTCTTCACTTAATTCATTAATGTTTTGTTTATCTAGTTCACTTAGTTGAACCGGAGCCTCATTAATTAAATTTTGCAAATGTTCCTTAGTCGGCTGGGCAATGTCCAGCATAATTGATAAGACTGTTGGTAAATTCACTGAAGTAATGACAAAAATATTAGATTGCTGATTCGTTCTTAACAAAACTTCTCTATTAACGCTGCCACCAACTAAATCGGTAAAGATAATTCCCCAATCTTCGGCTTTAATTGTCTTCAAAAAGTCATCAACTTTTTGTCCTACATCAACTTCCTGATCAGTTAAATATGCATCAATAGTAGTTATATTTTGAGTTTTTCCAGTTAAAATCTGAACTGAGCTTTTTAACCCGCTCGCAAATTTGCCATGACTTGCAATAAGATACTTTTTCAAATTAACTATCCTTTCTAACAATTTATATATATATCGATATATCATAAACTTGCTATTACAATCTTTTCAGTAAAATGTAAACTATTAAATATGCAAAATTGTAATTAATTATTAATATTTACAACCATAATTTTGAGTAATTTATTTATTCTGCAATCTTATCCATTAAATCACATGGCGTATGTAAATATCTTTTTATAACGGATTCCGTTATTTTATCGTCAAAAAAAATATTTGCATTAACATTCAAAAATTGAGCAATTTTTTCTAAAGTCTTTGAATCTATTTTCTTATTAGAATTTTCTATTCTTGAATATTTCATTTCAGAAATATTCAAATAATTGGATATAGCTTTTTGCTTTATTCCTCTGGCAAGTCTGATACGTTTAATATTTTTTTGGACACACATTTTATTCACCACCTTTGTCTATAAGTTAACTACATTCTACTAACGAAATACGTTAATGTAAAGTGCTTTTTCAATAAATCCGTTATTTTAATAACAAATTACGTTATTGCTGATATATTATCAGGTGCAAGAATAAGGAGATGAGTTGATGGCGACTATTGGTGAAAGAATTAGAGAATATCGAAATCAAAAAAATCTCACCCAAAAAGAATTGGGACAACTTATACATCAATCACCTCAAGTTATTTCTAATTATGAACGTGGATATACAACACCAAATTCAATAACTCTTAAGAATATTGCCGATATTTTAAATGTATCAATGGATAATTTAACTGCAACTAAAAATTCTGATAAACATACTATAGAGCAAGTTGATTTAAATGATGATAATCTATCGCTTACTTATAAAGGCCAACCTGTTTCAAATGAAGACTTAGAAATTATTCGTCGTTTTCTTCGAGGCAGCAAATCCGATAAATAATTACTTATTTCCATAAAAAAACAATGGCCAAAGCCATTGTTTTTTTACATATTATATTAATCAAACCAAGGTTCCACAATTGTTAATGTTTTTTGATCAAAATCAATTTGAGTTTGAGCTCCATAGGGCAACGCCGTCCGCGGATAAGCATGACCAAAATTGCAATTATACAAAATTGGGGTCTGATAAGCTGCTGTCATCTCTAGTAACACTTGTTGATATTCGTCATAGTATTTTTTATTTTGCGGCTTACCGACAATAATAGCTTTGACAGCTGATAATACACCTTTTTCATCTAATACTTGTAATAATTGGCGATATTTAGCAGGCGTTGGTTGTCCTTCACTAGTTTCAATAAACAGGATTTTATCTTGCCATTGAGCAGCTGATGGAAAGATTTGATATTGGGTATTGATTGCTATTTCTTCAGAATAGCGCGAACCAATTATTAAATCGGTTAAACTTTCCAAACAGCCACCCAACAATTGACCTTGAATCTGACCAGTTCCGCGTAAAGTGAGATAACCATCCTTATCAGCATGTTGCGGTCTAGGTGTACCGACTTGAGCATCAGAAAAATCCGTCCGTTCTTCATACCAAATTGGACTAGCTTCTATTTCAGTTTGTTGAGGATTAGTAAAATAATGTTCAACCGTTTTGCGGGTATAAGGCAACATTTGAGTGTCTAACTCTGCCAAATCATTTAAAAAGTTTGGTCCATAAAAACTTTGCATTCCTAGACGATAAAACATTAAATGATCAACGGTCGTATCTGAAAATCCACTAAATAACTTCGGATGTTGACGAACATTTTGCTTAAATTCTTCATCTTCCATTAAGTATGGCAACAATTTAAAAGTATCTTCACCGCCTATTGCGGCAAAAATCCCTTTGATATGTTGATCTGAAAAAGCTTGCTTTAAGTCTTGTGCGCGCGCTTTTGGGTGTTCTTTGAGATAAGCAATTCCTTTGAGTGCATTGGGCATAAACACTGGCTTGAGGCCTAATTCTTGTAATCGTTGGATTCCTAATTGCCGTTGATGAGCAGCAAATGCTTCTCCTAAAGTTCCCTGCGACAAACTGACAACAGCCACTTGATCTCCTATATGTAATGGTTTAGGTTTTACTAACATTGGCTCAACCTCCTTTTGAAGACATTATACTTAAAAAGTTTTAATAAATAAACACTAATTTTTAATTGTATAAACACTAAAAATCCTCCAATTATTAGACCCTTATGTCCTTTAATTGGAGGATAATTCATAATTTATTTAAAATGAATTTCATTCCATTCAGTTCTTAAAATTCCCTATTTCACGCTATCCCAATATTAATTTTTCTGCAAAGATTGTAAAATTATTTTCATTCACTTTTTTTCTTTTGATTTAAGTTGCTATGATGAATACTATAAGTCAAATAAATAATAATCCCGATAGTGAACCAAATAGCTGATGCAATCCAAGTTACCAATTTTAATTTGGTCATCAAATACAGACACAAAATCAACGAAATAATTGGCAAAACTGGATAAAATGGTACTTTGAAACCATCATTCTTAATATCCTGGCGTTTACGCAATGGTACAACTCCAATAGAAACAAACGCAAATGCGATTAAAGTCCCAATATTAACTAATTCCGCTAATTGGTTAAGATTAATAAATCCTCCCATAATAGCAATAATGATTGTTACAATTACCAAACTATTATTAGGTAGGTGCTTTTGATTGATGCTACCTAAAAACTTAGGTAATAAGCCGTCACGCCCAATTGCATAGACCAAGCGCGAACTACTATAAATCATGGTAACCATCATCGTGAACATCCCGGCCATAGCCCCTAAGGAAATAATACCCGCAACTGTATTTAAGTGGAAAAACTGCAAGGCAAAAGCGACAGGATCGGCTACATTTAACTTGGTATAAGGTACCATCCCTGTTAACACTGTAGCTACAGCCATGTAAAGAATCGTCGCAATAATCAATGTCCCAATAATTCCAATTGGCAGATTGCGTTGCGGATTTTTCACTTCCGGCGCTGAAGAAGAAACAGCATCAAAGCCAAGATAAGCGAAGAACACTGTCGAAGCTCCCGTTAATACTCCAGAAGTGCCGAAAGGCATAAATGGCGACCAGTTCTTGGGTTTAACATAAAAAATCCCCACTGCAATAAAAATTGCAATAATTACAATCTTAATAACTACCATCCAGTCATTAATTTTCATAGAGGTTTGCATTCCACGTGATAACATGGCTGAAATTAACAAAACCACTACAACTGCTACTAAATTAATATACGTATGTTGATGTAAATTCAGTGGACCAGAAATTGCTTGCGGTAAACTAATCCCAAATCCCTTCAAAAAGGCACTAAAATAAGCAGAAAATCCCACTGATACTGTCGCTACTGCCAGCATATACTCTAAGATAAGCGCCCAGCCAATAATCCAACCAATCAATTGACCGAAGATAATATTTCCATAAGAATACGCACTCCCCGCCACGGGTAAAGCAGACGCAAATTCTGCATAACACATTGCAGCAGTCGCGCACACAATTGCTGCGATTAAAAAGCTTAAGATAACTCCCGGACCACTGACAGTCGCAGCTACTGTGCCGGGCAAGATAAAGATTCCCGTTCCAATTACTGCCCCAATCCCCAGAGCCATCAAATCTTTCGCGCGCAGTGTTTTTTCGAATTGCACGTCTTCTTGCAAATATTGTTGAACATCGGCTTTTTGTGTAATTTTCTGCCAGATTGACACAAGCATCATTCCTTTGTTTAATTTGTAATTTGTAGAATAAGTTAAAATTTAAATCTTGTCAACAAGGCATCATTACAAATAAATTAAATCTACTAATAAAGGCAATTTTTAATTGTTTGACTAGAACTCCTTGCTATAATGCAGTTTACCATACTTTTTTTAAAAAAATTAAAAAGTTTTTATTAACAAAATTAAATTAAAATTAAAAAAGTATTGACATTTACCCTGTAGTTGGATTAGATTATAACTATTCAATAAGTCAGGAGCCCAGATAATGTTAAAACTTCAAATTCGACAATTGAATGCCTATTATTACTTTCGTTTCTTTAGATAGTGTTTGTACTCTGAATCTATGGGTGCAAACACGCTAACAAGTGTTTGACACCTGTAGGAACGAAAGCTTATTTACTTGAGCGAATTCGACCTAGCAGGTTTTAGAAAATCTGATGGGTCACCTAATAAACTAATTTGGCCAAGACCCAACAGATTTTCACAATTAATCTGTTGGGTCTTTTTATTTAGGAAAGGATGAATATCATGCAAATGAATCAATATCTCAATCGTCAACTTAGTCAAGTGAAGCCGTCAGCTATTTTAGCTTTTTCGACATTCGCTAATCAAATTCCAAACATCGTTAACTTCACCTTAGGCGAACCCGACTTCAATACTCCCGAACATATCAAAGAAGCTGCCATCGCTAGTATTCAAGCCAACCATTCTCACTATGCTCCTAGCAATGGGACTGCCGGTTTACGCCAAGCAGCGGCTAACTTCTTAGCTCAAAAATATGACCAGCATTATACTGCTGATGAAGTCATTGTGACTGAAGGAGCAACTGAAGGAATTTATACTGCTGTCATGTCTGTTTTAAACCCTGGTGATAAAGTTATTATTCCGACACCAACATTCCCGTTATACATTGCAGATACTGTCTTGGCAGGCGGTGAACCTATTTTAGTTGATACTTCCAGCAACGGCTTTAAGTTGACTCCCCAAATGCTGCAAGACACCATCGAGAAAGCTGGCGAAGGTGTACGCTTAGTCATCTTAAATTATCCAAGTAATCCTACAGGTGTTACTTATTCCCAAAGTGAATTAGATGCTTTAGGTGATGTTTTAAGAGATCAACCAATTTTCGTTCTTTGTGACGAAATTTATAGCGAATTAAATTACAACGGACCTCACGCTAGCTTATCCAAGAGCCTCAAAGATCAAGTAATTCTAATTACTGGTGTGTCAAAATCGCATGCTATGACTGGTTGGAGAATTGGTTTAATGTGTGCTCCACAAGCCATCACAGACGAGCTTGGTAAAATTCACCAATTCACGATTACAAGTGCTGCCACTGTCACTCAAGATGCAGCTGAAGAAGCTTTCAAAAATGGGATAGATGATGCATTACCAATGCGCGCCCAATATCAAAAACGCCGTGATTACATTGTAGAACAAATGGAGCAAATGGGCTTTAAGTGTGCAACTCCAGGGGGTGCTTTCTATATTTTTGCACAAATTCCTGAAGATTTAGATCAAGATGATGAACGTTTTGCTCGTGATTTAGCCCAAAACGGTCCAGTGGCAGCAGTCCCAGGATCATACTTTGGACCTGGTGGCAGTGGTTATTTAAGATTAAGCTATGCTACCAGCATGGAAGAGATTCAACGGGGAATGCAATTAATGCAAGCATACGTCCAAAATATTCGCCAACAAAAAGGAGGTCATTAAATGAGAATTATCTTATTAACTGTTCGTGATGATGAATTACCTGCAATTAAGCAATGGCAAGCACGTCATCCTGAAATTGAAATTCAAACCACTGATTGGGAATTACATTCTGATACAGTTGATCGTTTAGCCGGTTTTGATGGAGTCGTTACACAACAGCGCAGTCAAATTGAAGATGATGTTTATCCCAAATTACAAGAACTGGGCTTCAAACAGCTTACTACTCGAACCGCTGGTTTTGATGTTGTGAACTTACCCTTAGCTACTGAAAATAATCTCAAAGTCAGCAATGTACCTGCATATTCTCCCCATTCAGTGGCTGAATTAGCACTCACACATACCATGCGTTTAATTCGTAAATTGCCACTCTTTGATGCTCGCATGAAGCAGCAAGATTTTCGTTGGCAAGGATTGCAAGCCACTGAACTTCATTCCCTGACAATCGGAATTATTGGTGCTGGCCGTATTGGCAGTACTACTGCGCAAATCTTTCATGCTTTAGGAGCAAATGTCATCGCCAACGATACCAAGCCTAATCATGACTTAGATGATATCTTAACTTTTAAGACCAAAGAAGAAGTCTTACAAGAATCCGATGTTATTTGTTTACATGTGGACTTAAACGAGACCTCGAAAAATTTAATTGACGCCAAAGCCTTGAGCTTAATGAAGCCAACAGCTTATATTATTAATGAATGTCGTGGACCAGTTATTGATACTGCTGCCTTAATTAACGCTTTAGAACAACAACAAATTGCTGGTGCAGCCTTAGATACCTTAACTGGTGAAGAGAACTTTTTCAATGTGGATTTACGTGGTAAAGAACTACCTAGTGAACAACTAAAAAAATTGCGGGCAATGGACAATGTGATTTTGACACCTCATATTGGTTTTTACACCAACATTGCAGTGCAAAATATGGTTGATATTAGTCTGGATGATGCTGTTCAGCTAATTCAAGACCAACCTTGTGATCATGTAGTTAACTAGTTTCTTCTATTATATAGTGTATTTCAATAAAAGGATGCGACCGTTAGAGGTGGCATCCTTTTTTAATTAGCTGTTTGCTGATGATTGGTAGATTTTAGAGAACTAATGTTTGAGGGCACATATGTGTCAGGCTTTTGATTAATTAAGATATCTGCATAATGGGATACTTTTTTATTTATTGTCATTAAATGTTGGTTGAGTTCATTAATTTCAGCTAGGGTTCGTTGTTGCTGCTCCAACATAATCTGATAACGTTCGGGAACTGTCTGTTCTCCTTGGACGACTAATTGTAAATAATGCTGAATCTTCTTTAAGGGCATACCGGTTTTACGCATACAAATAATAATATGAATCCACTCTAAATCTACTTCATCAAAGATCCGGTTATTATTTTCATCCCGTTTGACATAAGGTAACATGCCATGATTGTCATAATAACGCAAAGTATAGGCAGTTAACCCCATTTTATCAGCTGCTTCTTGTATTGTATAAGTCATTTATTTGTTCTCCTTTAATTCTAGTCTAAACCCTTATCAAGGAAAAATTATTATGATAGTTCTTAATCCTATCATAATCGAATCATCTTTGGCTTCAATTTTGCTTGCATTACAGTAAGTATAAGGGGATACACTATTATCGTAGCTTATAGAAAGGAGATTCTCAATGACTAAGGTCTTAATTATTGGTGCAACTGGATCACTTGGACAAGTTACACGACAATATTTTTTAGAGAATTCAGATGATCAGTTAACCTTAATGGCAAGAAATCTAACACCATTACAAACCCAGATTAATCCGCAACGTGAACATTTAGTAACTGGTGACGTGACTAATTCTCAGCAACTACAAGCAGCTTTACAAGGACAAGATGTGGTTGTTGCCGCCTTAAGTGGTGACTTACCCCAAATGGCACAATCTCTAGTAACGCAAATGACCCAAATGAATATTCGACGTCTAATTTTTATCAGTTCCATGGGAATTTACAATGAAATTCCTGCTGCAATTGGCGAAGAAGGTAATTTGCAGCATAATCCCCTTCTCAAGAATTATCGCCAAGCTGCAGATATTATTGAAGCTTCAAGTTTGAATTATACTGTGATTCGTCCTGGATGGTTCGACAATGGTACTGACATACATTACCAAATAACCCAAAAAGGCGAGCCTTTTGGTGGTCATGATGTTTCTCGCAAGAGTATTGCTGATTTAATTTTACGTTTAGCCCATGATTCTCAACTCGGAAGTCGTGAGAGTCTTGGGATTAATCGAGCCTAATAGTATCGATAAAGGAGACAATAATGAAACTACTCATTTTAGCAGCCAATGGCCAAATTGCACAAATTGTTGAACAACGTTTATTAAATGAACCAGCATTCCAAGATATCGATTTAACTTTGGGATTACGTAATAAAAATCGTTTAGCCAATTTACAAAAGCAAGCAACTATTTTAGAAGTTGAGCAGGCAGTAGCTGGTCAAGATTTGGTCTTCGTCGGTGTGGTTGATCATACTTCTAACAATGTCATTACGAAGAATGTAATTGCAGCAATGAAAAAACACCAAGTCCAACGTGTTATTTTTACTAATATTTTAGGATTGTATAATGAAGTTCCTGGAGAGTTTGGCCGTTGGAATCATGAACAAGTACTATCTGGACTACCAGCAGCCATAAATTCTGATCAACTCTTAGCTGAATCTGGACTTCAATATACTACCCTGCGCTTGCCTTGGCTCAATGATCGCAACGAAGTTAAATATACAATTACTACCAAAGATCAATCTTATAATGGAGTTTCTGGCTCACGTCAAAGTATTGCTGACGTGATTTTACAAATAATTAACAATCCTGATCTTTTTGTCAATGAAAGTATCGGGATTGCTGATCCTAACACACAAGGCGCAAAACGCCCTGTCTATTAAAAGGAGCATTATAATTCATGGATAAACCTGTTATGTTAGTAGTAGGTGCAGGCCAAATTAGTATGGCTATCGCCCGCAGAATGGGCACCAACCAAAAGATTATTTTAGGTGACAAAAACTTTGACAATGCACAAAAAATTGGCCAAGTAATGCAAGAAGCTGGCTTTGATGTAGAACCCATTATAATGGATCTTTCCTCACGTGAATCAATTCAGCATATGATTGCTATTGGCCAGCAATCCGGTCCCATTATGTCTTTGGTCAATGGTGCCGGTTTGTCACCTAGTCAAGCATCAATTGCTGCCATTTTAAAAGTGGACCTTTATGGTACTGCAGTTTTGCTAGAAGAAGTGGGCAAAGTGATTGCTCCCGGTGGTGTAGGTGTTACTATTACAAGCCAGTCGGGACACCGTATGCCAGCTTTGACACCAGAAGAAGATAAACAATTAGCGCTTACGCCAACTGAAGAATTATTAGACCTAGCACTTTTACAAGAACAAAATATTAAAGACACCTTGCACGCATATCAATTAGCCAAACGTTGCAATGAAAAGCGAGTAATGGCTGAAGCTTTAAATTGGTCTCAACAAAATGCTCGTCTTAATGCGATTGCTCCAGGAATTATTGTTACGCCTTTAGCTTTGGATGAATTTAACGGTATTCGCGGTGATTTCTACAAAAAAATGTTTGCCCAATCCCCAGCTGGTCGTCCTGGTATTGCTGATGAAGTAGCCAATGTTGCTCAATTATTAATGAGTCCTCAGGGTAGCTTTATTACAGGCTCTACCTTTTTAATTGATGGCGGCGCAACGGCTAATTATTATTATGGAAACAACTAACCTTTAAAGCAGTATAATAAACACAAAAACTTGAGGAGATATATTAAATGAAAACTGCAACTTTTATTGAACCTGGTAAAATGGAACTTCGAGAATATCCTAAACCTCAAATTCAATCCGAAACTGATGCAATCATCAAAATTGTGCGGGCCTGCGTTTGCGGATCAGATTTATGGTGGTATCGAGGAATTTCACAACGGCCACATAATACTCCTGTTGGTCATGAAGCTATCGGTATTGTGGAGGAAGTTGGAGCGCAAGTTAAAAACGTCCAGCCAGGAGACTTTGTAATTGTACCTTTTACACATGGATGTGGTCATTGTGCTGCTTGTTTGGCTGGATTTGACGGCAACTGTCTTAATGAAGGTGACGAAACTAACGGCGGTTATCAAGGAGAATACTTAAGATTTCAAAATGCACACTGGGCTTTGGTTAAAATCCCTGGCACTCCCAGTGATTATACTGACGACCAACTTAATGATTTGTTAACTTTATCAGATGTTATGGCAACTGGTTATCACGCAGCTACTAGTGCAGAAGTCAAAGCTGGTGATACAGTCGTAGTCTTTGGTGATGGTGCCGTGGGCTTATGTGGTGTAATTGCGGCTAAGTTGTTAGGAGCTCAAAGAATTATTGCAATGAGTCGGCATGAAGATCGTCAACAATTGGCTCAAGAATTTGGCGCTACGGATATTGTTCCAGAACGTGGAGAACAAGCTGTCCAACGAGTGCTGGAATTAACCAGTGGCAATGGTGCTGATGCCATTTTGGAATGTGTGGGAACAGAACAATCAGTTGATACTGCCATCAAAGTAGGTCGCCCAGGTGCAGTCGTCGGTCGCGTTGGTATCCCGCAAAAGGCAGAAATGAATACTAATAATCTATTCTGGAAAAACATTGGTCTGCGTGGTGGTATCGCCTCTGTAACTACTGATGACCAAAAAGTTTTATTAGATGCTGTCTTAAAAGGTACAATTCATCCCGGAAAAGTCTTCACAAAACGGTTTAAGCTTGACCAAATTCAGGCTGCCTATGAAGCTATGGATCAACGAAAAGCTATTAAATCTTTATTAATTGTCAGTGAATAATAACTATTTTGTTATATAAATACCCCCCAATATCTAGAATCTAGATATTGGGGGGTATTTAATTTAGCTGCTTTTAATTTATACTATCTGTTAATGTCCATTCTAACTTAGCATTGTATTTATCAGCTTTAATATAGGTGTTCTTTGGTATCTTCATTCTTGGTCCGATACTTGTATTCCAAGTTTTTGAAATATCATCATAATAAGCTTGCGAATTTGGTTGATATTTTTTGAGAGTTTTACCATTGACAATCGAGATATCTCCTGCAATCAGAGGCTGTCCCGAAGTACCATTAGTATAATAATACAGATAATCTAACGGATTATTACTATTAATAACCCCGTTATACTTCAAGTTAACATCTAAAGATACCTTCCGATCAACATTGCTGGTATTAATGATTCTCAAAGGACTACGATCTCTTTTATAGGGATTCTTAATAATATCTGGATATAAATTATTATCTTGTTTCAAGATTTCATAATTTTTATGAGTTCCAAAGTCCAGCACATCTGGTGTACTCAAAATCACAGAGCCTGTAACATTGAAGTAATTGCGATTGCTAGTAGACAGTGTTACATCGTGATAATCATTATTATTATTTGGTTTAAAATGTAACTCATCTGCTTTTGTTACTGCACTAATACTTCCATGGAAGTTAATCTTATATTTAATAGTAAAGGTCGTTCCTGCAGGAAAAACAGTTTTCCCCTTCCAAAAATCAGCTGCAGAATATTCTTTTTGACTATTAGAATCCAAAGCGTCATAGAATTCAAACGTTTTAGGACCAGAAGTTATAGTTCTATTACCGTCTTTATAGGTAGCAGTAATAGTAGCTCCTTGACTGATAGTTGAGGCATTAGCACTTAAATCGCCATTTCCAGCATCTAAATCTGCTTGTGAAATATAGATTTTCCCGTCTAATTCTTGGTTGGCATCTGGAACAAAGGTCGTCGTGACATCTTGAACACCCTGGGGAGCATGCTCTTTATTACTTTTATCATAAGGGGTAGTACTTTTGCCAATCAATTGCTTACCTTCATAAGCAGGGAAAGGAATGACCTGATACTTAAAGTCGAGACCTTTTTCATTGACTTTATTAGTAGTCTTATCAACAGATTGGGCAACATTTCCTTGATTATTGCTATCTTTGGCATCATCAGATCCAGAAATAAAGAAATCATAGGAACCCTCTTTTGGTGTAATGTTATCCAATTGCCATGGTAAATCGACTTGCGTATTGAGTTCTTTTTTGTCAAGAGTATGATTTATTTTTTGGTCCACTGCTCCAGGATAGTCTACATATTTACCAGTACTATCCTTAGAAGTCAAATGTCCCGTAAGATTAATCTGGGTTGCATCCCCATCACCTTCCATATAATTCAGAGGCAAGTTAATCTTTTCCCCTAAAAGATAATACGGTTTAATCTTACCTAAACCTAGCATTAAACTGATTATCTTAGTTTCCTTATCATAAGACTGCTGGAAGTTAGTCACCCGCATGAGTCACAATCTTATCGGAAGATTTAAGGTACAAGTAACTTTTCTTGTTTGCTGGATTAGTTTGGGTGTCGTTATATTGCTTAATTCTATCGTTATAATCATCTAACACTTTTTGTAAATCAAATGTAAATTTATGATCATCCCATGTGATATCTTGAGGGTCAATATAACGCGGCACTGGTGGAGTTCCACCACCATCACTATGCATGGTGCCAGGATCTTTACCACTAGCCTGTTGTGCTAACGCATTTACATTATAGGGATCTTTGGGATCAGTTTTTACACCCAATAAGTTTGTACTAATATTCTGACTAGAATCAAATATTGTGCCATCAGTATTCACTTTATTAGGCGTGACTGGGACTGTGATACTACCAATAAGTGGATCACCAACTCCCGAAACAGGTCTTGTAGTATTGTATTTTCGATCTGCTTGATCAGTATTAAACGTATTACCTAAATCAATAAAGTCATAATCAGCATCATTGGTACTACCAACTTGTTTGCCCTTCTTTAACCGTTTGACTTGCACTCCAATTAGTGGTTTTTCAGGAATGAATTTATCAGGAGTAGTTTCCTTGTCATCTTCCCATTCATCACCACTATAACTGCCAGTAACCATTCTTTGCAGCTTGTCAGTGGTTGATGTCGCTGGTGGTGTTAGATAAGACCAATCAGTAAATTGATTATCTAATGTTGGTGCCGGCAAGTCTTGTAGACGAATATAGTCAAATTCCTTGGCTGTTTGATCCAGTGAACCAGGAGCACCAGTCTGCATTTGAGCCATAATTGTCTTTAAGGGCTCTAATGCTCCATATTTTCCTTGCTTCATAGCTTGAATATTAGAATCATCTGTCAAATAATTACCTAGCATGATATAGTTCCCACTAAAAGGTAATTCTAGTGCTTCAACTCTTAATGGTTCTTCACCATTCATTCCTATTGATACAGGCTGTTTTCCCTTAGCATCCGGTGTAACCCCAGAAGCAGCAACTCTGGAATTATAGACTTTAATAGTAGAATTACCACCATTAACCAAATAGTCGTTAGAACATTGGGGATCTTGTTTTTTATCCAAAATAACACTCTTAGGACTATCAATAGCTATATCCATGCCTGTCCCATAAAGCAAACTTAAAGGTGAAGTACTAGTCCGATTACTATCACCAATAATAATACTAAAATCTCCGCCCTGTTTAACTCGGATTTTCATACCATTACCAGCAACTTGCATTAAGCCATTAGCACCAGTGTAATTTCCTAAATTTTTTGCTAAAATATGAAAATCACCATGTGACAAATTAGCTATTCCAGCATCCATTCGGACAGGTGCCATATCATTATAAACCCGACCATCAATTATTATATTTATTGCGGGCGCTTTTCCAGCAATTCCTTTATATGATAAATCAGGAGGAGTTAATCCACTATTCATCCTAAAAGCTCCAGCAGTGACGCTTGTATAGTCTGTATAGTTATATTCTGATCTAGAAGGACCGGGGTGATAATTCCCACTAGAATCTATAGTATCATTACCGTTATGAGTATCACAAACAATTTGTAATTGTGCATCACCTTCTAATCTTAGTTTTGGATTGTTAGTTGTAAATGTAATTCCATAATTAAGACCATCTAAGTTACCTTCTCCACCTTGTCCATGAGGAAAAATATGCACTTTAGAACCATCTTTAAATTCAGCCGATCCTGTTAACTGTAATCCATTTCCATTATACGTAGACCCCCAAAAATCACAATTAGATCCAAAAATAATTCTATCTTCTTGAAAAATTTGCTGATTTCCGCTAGTTTCTGTACGCCAAAGAAAATTGGGATTTCCAGGTTCTCGATAAGAAAAAACCGAATTAGCTGTTACAGTGCCATCAATAGTTGCACCTGATGTTCCATTTTGCGTCCATGAAAATTGCGAACCTATATAATTAATGTTCTTATAAGTAACCCACGTATATCCCCCATTCAAACCACTTTCACGAGTTTTCGGATCATCATAATTAGTAGATACACCAGTATTGCAACTTATTATTCCAAAATAAGTTGTACCATAAGCAGCAGATATATTTTCCAAAGTCCAATCTTCTTTATAAGCTATATCAGCAGGACTAGCTCCTCCATTACGTCCGATCAACGCCAAATTATTCCAGCCCATATTTAATCTAAATCCATTTCCATCAATATCAAATTTATCGTGTCTAATTCTTACATAATTATAATCTCCCCCACCAGCTCCATAATTACCATTACCAATTGTTCCGGGCTTAACTACGTTAATATAGTAATTTAAAGCAGTAGTATTATCAACATAATCCATATCAATATCGTTTTCAAAGATAACTTTATGAATTTTAGAAATCGGCAAATAAGTTTGTGTGACATTCATCTGACTATATAGACTTCCTGCTTTAGCATAAGTTTTCCAGCCATCATGATTTGTATTATTCATGGTCCAACCAGAATGATAGTTATCTGATTGAGGTGCATCATTATAACAAGCAGGATCAAAAACAGCTTCTAAGAAACCTTTTGCAGTATAAACCACTGCTATATAACCTCCAGAACCATCTTTGTACATATCTAAATTATGTTCTTGGGTATCATAATAAGGATTATCTGCGTCTTCAAGCTTATCACTTGCAGGTGGAAGAGGTTCTGAACCCGGACTAGGTATAGCGCTATTAGTTATATTCCCTGATGATTGAGATAATTGGGGAACTTGTGTAAATTGCAACACATTTGAAAGTGCTGATTGATTATTAGTGCTAGCTGCTTGAACAGTAGTAAAACTGCTAAAGTATATAAGGCCTAACACTGTACCTAATATAAAAATTAATTGTGTGAACAACCACTTTTTTTGATAAATCTTCATAATTATTGCTCCTAGTTCATTGGCAAAGTATTCAATCTCTTCTTGTCATATTAATTTATATTAAAATCTCCAATGGTATATTAAGTTCATAATGTAGTTTATGAATTTCACTGCGCGTAAATTCTGAATGGTTATTAATTTTACGATTAGTTGCTGATATTGAGCGATTAATTATTGAGGCTACTTGTGCCTGCGAAATATGATGTGCTTTGAGATATCCTAATAAATTATTTACTTCTTCCATACTTAAAAAAGTCCCTTCAAATTAGTTTATGTGACTATAAGTGAATAAAATCACCAGCAAATGATAATATTTACTTTTCATAAAAAAATCCAAGTGGCAATTTCAACATCCTTTTGCAATATACCGCAAAAAAGGATGACTTTCAATGCTATTTTAACAATAATTATTTAATTATTAATATTTATGTATAGTTTTCCTAAGATATATAACGTTTTATTAATTAAAATATCGATGCTTTTTTAATTGCTAATTCTCCCCAAAGATAGCGATTTATTAAAAACCCCAAAAATAAAAAAGCCTAAGTTGAAACTTACGCTTTTTAGCACAACTATCTTATTTTTAAATGTACAATCATTAACATTTTGGACTCATCCAAATGCTTGAGCTCTTTTTCCTAATAATTATTAAGTATGTTGAGTTTTTGCTCGTTGATAACTGGAAATAAAATACTCTTCAGTATATGATTTAGAAATTTCATAAGCAAAAAAGATTAGGATGTGTTTTCATCCTAATCTCTTATGTTCCAACTATTTTGAATTTTGTAGTGTTTGATACGCTTGTTGTATTAGTTGAACTGCATTAATTACTTGGGGAAATCCTATATAAGGTAACAATCGGATTGTTGACCAAACTAATTCACCAACATGATTACCAGCCTTAAGACTCCCAAGTGCATGAGCTTTAATTTGAAATTCTACATTTAAAGTTATGAGTGCCATTAATTCATAGCGCTCACGTTCAGCAACAGAAAGTAGGATTCGACCATAAAAATCGTTAAAAAAATGTTCTGTTAAAGCTGTAGGAATAAATTCACCTGCTTTATCTGGTAAATTCTTGAGTAAATCTTTAATTTCTGTGCCATATAATTTGGCCTGTATTTGAGCGCCATAGTTAGAATGAGCTTCAGCAGTTGGTCTTTGATAAATAATATGTTCCTTATCAAAACATTGTTGCAGACACTCTAACGCTTGTTGAACACGTAAAATACCTACAATTGGCGCCAATTGTAGAACTACTTCCACTATAATTTCTGGTTTAATTGCGGAATTCAAAGCCTTTTTTGTTAAAACTTCGATCTTCGTTGTTGTCCCTTGGGTTGTACAGGCAATAATCGGTATCAATAATCGATCCGTCGTTAAATGTTGGGCGCAGTTTTCATCAACATCTTGAAGCCAGTTGGCAGTTAAGTTGTTCAATTCTATAATTAATTCATTTTGTGTCATTAATATCATCTCTGTATTTATCTTATATTGATAGCTATTTAATGTAAAATACTTATATTTAATCTATACTATGTTTAAAATGCATGTAAGGAGCTAATAATGGAATTACAAACACTTAAAAATTTTATTGTTATTGCTGAATCAGGGAATATTACTAAGGCTGCACAAGTTTTACATATTTCTCAACCAGCATTATCTCGTCAACTAAGCGCATTAGAAGCTGAGCTCGGGGTAACATTAGCTCAGCGTGGCAGTCGACATATTAGCCTTACTGCACAAGGCACTTATCTTTTGCAACGCGCCCAAGAAATTATCACAATGATTGATAAAACTAAAAGCGACTTAACTGATCAACAAGTTATAAGTGGCGATTTATATATAGGTTGTGGTGAGACCCAAGCTTTAAAACCTGTAGCTCAAGCTCTTAAAATAATGAATGTTCAGTATCCCCAAGTGCATATTCACTTATTTAGCGGTAGTGGCGAAGAATTACGTTATAAAATGAAATCTGGTTTTCTAGATTTTGCCCTGTTGTTAGATCCTACTAATATGCAAGAGTATAATTTTATGGTTTTGCCCTATGTAGATACTTGGGGCATCTTAATGCATCCTACTAATCAGCTGGCAACACAGCAAGTCATTACGCCAGAAGATGTAGATGGCACTCCTGCTATCTTTCCGAGGCAACCTTACACTTTTGGTCAATTAGAGAATTGGTTTGGACATGCTATTGCTTCAAAAAACATAATTGGTACTTATAATTTGTTATTTAACGCAGCAATGTTAGTTCAAGCAGATGTTGGCATAGTTTATTGTCTAGATCACCTCATCAATGCCATAGACATCCCTAACTTAGTTTTTCGCCCATTAGCACCGCAATTAACCACCAAAATTAATTTTGTTTGGCGCAAAAATCGGCCGCTTTCTAGTGCTGCGGAAGCCTTTTTGAAAGTTTTACAAAAAATAATATCTGCTTAAATAATTATCACGGATTTGTTATTAAAACGATAATTCTGGCTGAGTAGCAAATTTTTCATTAATCAACGGTTAACTAAATTCAACCATTGACTAATTTGACTTGATGCCCGATTAACTTTGTTACCATCAATAACTAAAGAGGGAGCCATTTCATTATGAATACCTTGATTGTGCAAGAGTGCTTGAATTTGCTGCACACTGTCGCCAGCCCCATAACCACCTTGCGTCATAAAAGGAACAATCTTTTTATTATTCAATTGTGAACCATAACTTTTCAAAAACGCAGTCATGGGATGTGATAAAGTCATTGCCCATACGGGATAGCCTAGGTAAACAGTTTGATATTGGTCCAAATTAGGTACCTGCATATTTAATGCTGGATAACGCTGATTTAAGCGTTCATAATTCGCTCGATTTAGTGTTTGTTGATAGTTTTGGCTATAAGGCTTTTGTACGACAATCTCCAAACTATCAGCTGCCACCTGCATAGCAATCATGTGGGCCAATAGCTCGGTACTCCCCGATCTTGAAAAATAAATAACAATTGCATTAGCAGTATCAGTCAAGACACAAGTTGGTTGACCATCAGCATTGGTATCCTGCCCATCAGAGACACTGCCACGGCCATGTTGCCATACAGCATCATCTCGTTGCAGTTGGACAGCTTTGGCTGCATCAGCTTGTAAATCAAAGTTCATTTTTTCCATTCCAGACAAAATTATTATCTCCTCACTTTTTGATAAATTGATTATAAAGCCTAGAGTGTACTGTAATGCAAAATCAACCGTAAATAAAATGAATAAATAGTTAAAAGTTAGCCAGCCTAATATTATGAACGTAAGCAAAAAGAAATTTTATATTATTAGCGATAATAGTACTTAAACAATCTAAAAAAGCGTTGATATCTTTTCTATCAACACTTCAAAATAGAGATTCTTTTATCAGATTAAGCATTAATTAATTCAGTATTATTTTCCTGAACTTCTTTAAAACCTAAAACTGAAGCTGTCGTATCGCTTAACTCGTTCATTGCTGTAGCCACTAAAGAACCATTTAACTTTTTTTCTTTTGTATTATTAACCAATAAAATAAATTTGGCATTCCTACTTCTAGATGTTGCATGCACGTCAAAGTTGAATATTTTAGCCTGATTGATATCATTAGGCCGAGAAACTGTCTTAACTACCCTTTCTCCATCTTTACGGTTAGGAATGGCAAAATCAAAATGGGAAGACGCGCCAAATGGATTAGGTATTTCAAATGAAGGAGTATATAAAATATTATTTTTATTAAAAAATTCAGCGATGATATCATTAAAAGAACTTACTACGTTATGCTTACTTAGATAAAAAATATCATTAACCCGCATAACTGCTTGAAGCAAGCGTGTTTTTGCCATAGGAAAGTTTTCAATAGGTGTTTGCACACATAAAGTCCCCTTATCATTACTTATGCCAAAATCATCCAGAATTTCCCTAAAAATATACCAGCCAGTTTTAAATTTTGGCGTTAAGTTAATTCCTAATTCTGTCAAATTATAAAGAGTGAACCCAAAATCTGAAACCTTGACTATATTTTTGTTGACAAAAGAAGCATATAAATTAATATTATCGTAATCATTATCAATAAAAGGAGTACTAATAGAAACATAATTTTCATCTAAATTTTGAAATTCAAGATCTTCTTTTATCCAATCCATATAAACATTTCTTAACTTTTCAGCATTATCCAATATCATCACCTCCTTTGTTGTTTAGCAATTATCTAATGTTAGTATAATCTATAAATTTTAGAAAAGTCTCTTTAATACGTTTTAAATTTTTAAACTCTTCTATAGACCCAACTGCTATAACGTTTTTAACAGAATATTTATCTGGAACAGACATAAAATGGACATGTGAACCATGAATGATTTTTTCGTTTTTCTTTCCTTGATTGTTCGTATGTCTTAAGTGATTGCCAAAATCAAATCTTATTAAGTGTATATTACTCTCAATATCTCTTAATCCAATAGAAAAAATGGTTTCAACAGGTGTTGTATGAACATTTAATGCATAAAAAACACTATTACGATGATCATCTATTTGACATTTATATGTTTCATTATCATATGTAATTGTGTTTACGATTTGATTGTAGACTTCATTGTATTCTAATAAGTAATGTGGATTTTTTTCATATGCTATTAATTTATATGCATCATCAAGAGTTAAATTACTAAGATTCAAAATCGTAGTTCTCCTATAAATAAAGATTCAGCTATTAATCATTATTTTATACATTACTAGTTATATTTACAAACTCAAATCTCTGAATGTCGCTGAACAATAAGTTTCATAAATATAAAAACAGCCTTATAACTTAATATAAGACTGCTTTTTGATGTATTAATTTAAAATTTTACTACTGCCCCAAGCTACTAAATAAATCAACGTTTCAATGGTGGTAATAAAAAATGTTACCGGCAAATTAGTCCAATATCCTAGTGCCAACCCTGACCAAGTACCTATCAAAGCAAATATAATACTCCAAATAATCAGCGAATGCACTGTTTTCCCCCAAAACTGAGCCGCTGCGGCTGGTAAAGTCAAAAGGGCAAAAACTAACAAAGCGCCCACAATTTGAGAAACGATACTAACACTTAAAGACATCATCATTAAAAAAATCAAATTAATCGTGCCACTAAAGCGAATCCCGCCTTGGGCCCCTACTGGATCAAAAAAATCAAATTTTAATTGGCGATACATTAAAACAATCACTATTAATTCAATGAAGGCAATCAAACTAATTTGAATCGCATCACCTCGGCTAATACCGACGATGCTGCCAAATAAAATATTAGTAGCATAAGAAGAACTAGCTTGAGAAATCGATAAAAATAAAACTCCCAATCCCATGAAAAAAGCCGAAATTAAGCTAATTACCGTACTTTTTAACGGCTTATTCTTATTAAAAGAACCAGCTACCAAAGCACTTAAAATTGTAAAAAGTAACATCCCATTTAAGGGTGTCCACCCCATCCACAAGCCAAAACTAGCTCCAGAAAAACCAATTTCTGACATCGTATGCGTTAAAAAAGACAAATGCCGAGCTGTAATAAAAACGCCAATCACGCCACATAAAATCGAAATAACTGTTGCGACAATTGCCGCATTTTGCATAAATTCATATTGCAGCATTATTGCCCCTCCTCGCCTAAGTGTAAAGTTTTGGTGCCATATTTTTCTAATAATTGCGGATCATGTGTAATAAAAATAATTGTTGTTCCTTGCTGATTCAATTCCTGGACCACATCCATTATCTCGTATTTAGCTTGAACGTCTAAACTAGCTGTGGGTTCATCCAAGATTAATAATTGTGGCTGGTTCACAATAGCTTGTGCCAGGTAGACTCGTTGTTTTTCGCCACCAGACATTTGCCCAATCCGCCAATCTTTTTTGGCAGTTAGATGTGTTTTGGATAAAGCTTGTTGAACTTGAGTTTTTTCAGTGGTTGTTAACCAGGGCCAAGGCTTTTGAATCAGTTTCAACTCTACAAAAGCTTGCGCAGACAAAGGAAAATCTGTTTCTAAATTGCGAAATTGGGGCACGTAACCAATCTGTTTGCTGGTTAAATAACGTTGCAGTTCACCACTAGTGGGCGCTAATTCTTCTAAAATAACTCGTAGTAAAGTGGTTTTACCCGAGCCATTAGGTCCCACAATGCAAAAGAAATCGCCACGATTGATAGAAAAATTCAATTTTTGAAAAACAACTTGTTGATCGAATTTGACCATTAGATCATGAGCTTTAATTAAAGGGGTTGACTTCATTTTTGAACCTCGATTGTCAAAACTTTGTGATATTGCCGCTCCATCCATTGAAGATAAGAAAGGTTGGCTGGTTGGGTTTCAGTTACCTTAACCACTGGAACTTGATATTTTTGAGCTAGTTTAACTAAGTTAGCCACTACCGGATTGGCAGCTTGTTGATTATCAACCAAAAAAGCAATTTTCCTGGTTTTAATTAACTGTTGTAATTTATTAATATCTTGTGGAGCTGGATCAGCACCTTCTTCGATGGCTTGTGCAAAATGTGGATTGGCAATTTGATAGCCCATCTTCTGTAATGAATAATCAAAAACTGGCTCACTGACAGCTACTAACTTTTGTTGACGATGAATTTTAATTTGGTGAATCTGTTGCTGTAATGGTTGTAAAGATTGGAGATATTTTTGTGCACGTTGCTGGTAATAAGCACGATGGGTAGGATCTTGGCGACTTAAAACCTCAGCCAAATGTTGTGCTGCTGTAGGCATTGTTTGGGGATGATACCACAAGTGTGGATTATCACCTACTTGTTTATGCATCAATTGCCCAATATTAATTTTAGTTGCTTGTTGATTATTAACTAACAGCCGATTCATCCATGAGTCATAGCCTAAGCCATTATAAATTGCAATTTGAGCTCGGCTGGTTTGTTTGGCATTTTGCACTGTCGGTTCAAAATCGTGGGGATCAACGTTGGGATTATCCATAATGGTGGTTACCTGAGCATATTTGCCAGCTATTTGAGTAGCCATTTGTCCATAGGTCGGAGTAGAAGCTACAATTTGTAATTTGGAGTTGGCAGTTTGTTTATGTACAGACTGACAACCACTCAGAGTAATTACCAACAGTAAAGCCCCGATTATTAGTCCTAAGCGACGTCGTAATGTTAACAATTGACTCTTCTCCCATCAGCTTCTATAATCTAAATAGTAATTGTTACGTTTTACATTTTAGCATAGCCGTTTTCTGATGTCTATGAAAATATCTGGAGGAATTTTCATGTCTACCATCGACGTAGCTTTAAAAATTTTGCAACAAAATAACTTTAAAATTACCAAACAGCGGCAATATTTATTAGAATACTTGGCTCAGCAAGCCGATTTTTATATTGCCTTATCCCAACTTGATCAACAAATGCGCGCCTTTTTTCCTAAAATGAGCCATGATACTATTTATCGGAATGTCAAAGAAATGCAGCAAATTGGTATTCTAGAAACTAAAATGTTTACGAATGGTTTACGTGTTAAATTTCAATGTGATTTTGCAAAAAAAGAACACAGTCATTTCATTTGTGAGCAATGTGGCCGTGCGTTGGAATTGCCATTGCCCGACTTTACTGCAATTGAACAGCAATTATCTAATTATAAAATTAAGAATTATCATGTGGAAATTTGGGGTATCTGTGATCAATGTCAAATTTAAAAAATAAACCTCAAGATAGCTAAAACAGCTAACCTCAAGGTTTATTTTTGTCTTTTATTGTTTATAGTTTGCGATATTGGTAACTACTGCTGTAACTGATGGTTTTGCCTGCTGGCAAAATAATATCACCAAAATCAGGATGATTAATAGCATCTGGTAAACTCTGCATTTCCATGGCTAATCCTGTGTAATGGTGCCAATCAGACTCTGTTGCCTCTGGGCTACCTGTATAAATGACCAAAGCATCACGATCTGAATATAAATCTACTGCTCGTTGAGTAGTTTGCAGAGTTGCTACTAATTTGTTAGGTGTGTAATAAACATGATCAAATTCTGTTTTACCCGTTTGTTGTTGGATGGATTCTAATCCTGATGCCAAGGTTTTACTATGGCGAAAGTCAGTTGCTGCATCCACTGGTAAAAGTTGACCCGTTGGAACTTTTTCTGCAGTTAATTCTAAGTATTGGTCTGCATTAATTTGTAATTGTTGTTCATTAATGCTGGTATTTTGATCTAAGTTAAAATACACATGGCAAGTTGGATTAAATAATGTTGTGACATCACTGGTTCCCCAATAAGTAATTTGCACACAATCACTATCTGTTAGTTGATATTGTACTCGCAATTGTAAAGTTCCGGGAAAATAATTGTCTGAAGCCTGCAAAGTATAAGCAAACTCTACGGTATGATCATCAACTGCTTGTCCTACAAAATTTTGATGTTGAAAACCAGTAGTCCCACTGTGTAATAAATCGTCATTTTCATTAGGTTGCATCTGATAATCTTGTCCCTGCAACTGAAAATGCGCCTTTGTAATCCGTCCTGCTACTGGGGCTACAGTTCTACCTGCAAAATACGTACTTTCTTGATATTTTGTCCAATCATCATAATGGGTAATTAATGATTGCAGTTGATTATTGTCTTGAACTTGCCAATTTTGCCAAGTTGCACCATAACTCAAAAGATTAATTTGAGTGTGGTGATTATTAGTAATTGTAAACAGTTCAATATTGCCATTTTTGGTCCGACCAATTTGTTTTTTAGTTACTACCATTTCAAGGCCTCCTCATAAGGTCAATTGTACCAAAAAATTAAGCAAAGCGCTTACTTATTAAAAACTAATTGCACTTTGCCACCGCTTATTTGTTGTTTGTAATATTCATTTTTTAAAACTAGACGTCCATTATTTTGACTCATAATTTGTTGTGCAATCGTCAAACCCAAGCCCATATGCTCATTTTTTTGTGACCTTTGTGTATAATAGCGCTTTGTAGCAGCTGTTAAAGTTGCTTCACTAAAGCCAGGCCCATTGTCCAGTACCGTAATGAGATAACTATCTGATTGATTGCAAAAGTCTAATTTTAAGACACCTTGCGGCTGAGAAAACTCAACACTATTCAAAATAATATTTTGAAAGGCTTGCGCCACTTGAAACAAATTCACTTGCAGGTCACTTTCATCCATTCGTATTACTTTAATTGTTAATTGTTTCGCCCGTGCTAAACTAGAAACCCAATCTAACCAATGCTTAATCACGTCTTGAGTAATCTTTTCAGTGGTATGAGAGCTGGTTTGTAAATGACTATTTACTTTCAACCAAGCAACATATTCTTCTAGTCGTTGAACTCCATTATTAGCATCCTTTATTAATGCCTGTTGCTGATTAGTAATAGCTCTTTCTTCCAACAGCTCTAAATTGCCCTTAATTAAAGTGATTGGTGTCCGAATATCATGGGTCACATCTTGGACTAATTGTTGTAATTGCTGTTGGGAGGACCATTGTTGTTCCAGTGACTTTTGTAAAGCTGACTTCATTTGATTGATGGATTGTAAAATTAGTTCAATTTCTTTAATATCACTTTGTTGTTCTGTAAAATTCAAATTTAAGTTTTGAATTTGTTGGTTAGCAAAAGTTATTTTTTTCAATTCTTGATTCACCATTGTAACTGTCCAAGAAATAATTACTACTAAACCGATAATCCACAAAATTCCTAAAGTCAATAGACCTACCATTTCTGCTGAGGGCAAATAATGTCGCAGCCGTGCAGAAGTAAAATCAGCTGTTAGTCGATATGATAGAATCAAATGCGTTTTTTGCTGCGTCAAATACCAAAAAATTCGCGGTGCAAATAAGGTATGCGCTTGAGCATAACCCTTGTGGCGTGCTTCGGTGAGTTCTTGGTAATAATGCTTAGGAAGCGTATTGTGAATTAAATGTCCATTTTGTTCCAAACGATATTCATAAATATTAGGAATAGTTAACTGTTTTCCATCGGATTTTTGTAAATCTTTTTTAACTTGAGATACTTGCTGTTCGGGATAATTAGCAGGATAAACCCAACCTTGGCGCAAAGAAAAGTTAAACACACCTACTAATCCTAGCACCAATAAAATTGTATAACCGACTTCTAGTAAAGACATTAGTATAAGTATTTGTTTTAAAGATTTATTTCCCATTTATAACCAATACCCCAAACTGTTTGAATTGGACTAACATGTGCCTTATTAAATTTATCGCGGATTTTCTTGATCCGCTCAGTAATTGTGAATTTGCTATCTCCTGGAGCATCATAGCCGTAAACTGCCGTATAAATATCTTCTCTCGAAAATACTTGATGTGCATGCTGCAACAAAAACAAACAAATATCATATTCTGAAGCCGTCAATGTTATTAATTGTTGCTGTACATAAAACTGGCGCTGAATTAAATCGCAAGTCACCGGTGGATCACTTAAGCGCGTATGCTTATTACGTTGTTCGCGCCGCAAGTTAGCTGCCACGCGGGCGCGCAATTCTTGGATAGAAAAAGGCTTCGTAATATAGTCATCAGCACCAGAAGCAAAGCCTTCCAACTTATCCTGTTCAAAATCTTTGGCAGTTAAAAACAGAACTGGAACATCAATAAATTGCCGATGCGTCCGCAAAAATTGAAAGCCATCTATTTGGGGCATCATTACATCTAAAATAATCAAATCAGCTTGATTTAATTCTGTTTGACTAATTCCAATAACAGAATTGCGCGTAATAATTGTATTTTGCTCAGCTAAAATATTTTGGATTAATTTTAATAAATCATCATCGTCATCAATCACTAAAATTGTGCTCATTTTCTTACTCCATTTTACTTATTCCTTCCCAGCGATTATACCAAACACTGGAGAGAATCAATTCGCCAAGAGTTAAAATCACGGCTACTAGTGCCATTAACCAGTATAAATGTCTAAATCCGATATTAAATTGCCCATACCCTTGATAAAGCAACTTAACTGCCCAAGTCCAAGGCACCCAATACCAAATTTGATTGCCTAAATCAGTAGTACCTAACAAAATAGCTGATAATGTAAAGATAATACCCGTTATTAAAGTACCTGTATAACTAAAAAGACAAGCCATAACTTGATAAATTACAATGACAGGTATTAAAAAAAACGGCATTAAGCAGGCATAAACTAATTCATTTATTCCTAATATGTGTCTGGCAAAGATTGTTTCTAAACCGATAAATGTTACTACAGCAACTAATTCGATACCAATGAGCATCAATACTAGCATCCCAAAACGACTATACCACAGTCGTTTACGGGAAACACCAATACGTAACTCATTAGCAAAATTACCTGCACTGCGTTCAGCTGCATAAATCATTGGAACCAAAATACTCAAGGCAAATTCAGCACAGACAATAAACCCTAGGAAAAAAGCCGAATAAATTACTCGTGGATGACTATGACGACCTACAAAATAAAAAAATACTATTACTGCATATAAAAAGGGTAAGCTCCAACTAAGCCCTTGAATCGCTGTCCGGTGAGTTTTTTTAAATTGCGCATTAATTAATTGAATCATGTTTTTCACCTCTGCATTGCAGGGCTAATTGTAAAGCCAACAAACAAATACTCCAAATACTAGCACTAATAATTGCTTGCGGCACAGCTGTCAAATTTAATAACGAATCCCCTGTATTTAAAAAAGTTCCATTAGGATGAACACCTAAAAGCGGAGCCATCATACGCAAGTTATAAGACCAAGGAAATAACCACCAGTAACTTTTAACGGCAACAACAGCGCCTACAATACTTAAAACAAAATTTGCAATAATAATCACTAAAAAGTAAAAATATCTTTTCGCGAGAAAACTCATTTCAATAATAGGTAAACTACCTACAAATAGACAAATAGTAGCTTTCAATAATTGTTTGCCTAAAATATCTTGTTGGAGTATCACTTTGCCAATGAAAAAAACCAACAACCCCAAAATCACTAAAATAACTAATGTCTCCATAAAAATTATTAAATTTTTAGCTATTAACAAGCTTTTTGCTGGAATACCGGTAGACTTCAAAAAAATTTGCTGGACGGATTTTTCTTTATCGCAAATGTTTGCAACCATTAAGGTAATCATAGCTGGTAAAATAATCATTGGCCACCAATTAAAGGCCGCAGCTACTAGATAACTTTTGCCCTTTGGACTAGGACCCATTAACAGATTTAACAATAAAATGAACCCGATAAAAATCACGGGTGCAATTAAGAGTAATTTAGCATTGGCAGCCCGCTTTTCTTTGAGAAATTCGGCTTTAATAATTGCTAGCATGATTTTTGTGCTCCTGTTCTACAATTTGCATAAATACTTGCTCTAAATTTTCAGCTTGCTTATCATTAGCTTGTTCATAAGAAAGGCGACCCTGAACAATAATTCCCACAACATCTGCCATTTGTTGAACTTCACTGAGGATATGACTCGATACGATAACCGTAATGCCTTGGGCGGGCAAAGAACTAATAAAATCCCGCAATTCTTGAATCCCCAGAGGATCTAAACCATTAGTCGGTTCATCCAAGATTAATAATTGGGGATTATTCATTAAAGCCATTCCAATACCTAATCGTTGTTTCATCCCCACGGAAAATTGTTTCACAATTTTATTACCTGTATTCGTCAAGTTAACAATCTTTAAAACCTGATCAATTCTTTGGTCATTAGCGTGTAATAACAACGCCATGACTTTCAAATTCTCATAAGCCGTCAAATTCGAATAAATTGCTGGTCCTTCAATCATAGCTCCCATTTGCTGTAGATCACTAGTCTGTAAAGGATGATTCTTAAAAAAGATTTCCCCTGAGTTTGGATGCCACACACCGGTTAATAATTTTAGTAATGTCGACTTACCCGCTCCATTTGGTCCTAATAAACCATAAACCGAATTTTCGGGCACATGTAAAGAAACCTCATTTAAAATTTTTTCATGTTTAAACTGTTTAGTTAAATTATGTGTTTCGATAATATTGGTCATCTTATTACCTCCAGCACAAATAATAAGCTTGAAAAATAACTAATTTATAACTAAAAATGACTGAGACAAATAATTATCTCAGCCATTATTGTAATTTTTCAATTTCTTAATCTTTTTCTAACTGTTGTAAAACTTTAATCAGTCGAATGACCCCAGTTTCTAAAAGTTCTCGTGGCGTTGCAAAGTTTAAACGAATAAATAATCCAACTTGTTCATCTAAACCAAATTCACGATTAGTCTGTACCCCAATGCCACCAGCATCTAACGCGGTTAATAATTCATCTTCAGAACAGCGCAAATAACTAACATCAATCCAAGATAAATAAGTGGCTTGACTGCGTGTAACCTGCGCTGGCGTTTGAGTTTCAATTTCTTCGGTTAACCATTGCAGATTATCAGCTAAATAAGCCAATAGTTCATGTAACCAATCTTGAGAATCTTGATATGCTGCAGTTAAAGCCGGCAGTGCAAAAGCGGTCGGAAAATCTGGATTAGAAGCATAAGCGGCTGCCGATTGCATTTGCTTTTGATAATCAGGATTAGTTGTATAATAATATGCAAACTGTAATCCAGCTAAGTTAAAAGTTTTTGATGGTGATTTAAAAGTAATAATATGATCTTGGTATTCAGGATAAATCTTAGCTAGTGGTTGGTAAGTATTTCCTGGTAAAATTAAATCACTATGAATATCATCTGAAAGTATAATTACTTGATGTTGTTGACAAATTTGGGCAAAGCGCTTTAATTCCTCACTAGTCCATACTCGACCAGTTGGATTATGGGGATTGCATAAAATTGCCATTTTCACTTGATTATCGCTAATTTGTTTTTCTAAATTATCCCAATCAAAACTATAAGTGCCATCCTTTTTAATGAGCGGATTACTAATTAATTGCCGTTTGCTATTTTCGACAGCTATCTTAAAATGCCCATATAATGGAGTTTGAGTGATAATAGCGTCTCCTTTTTGAGTCAGTGCTCTAATGGCTAAACCCAAGCCATTAACCACTCCCGCACTATATCCCAGATTATCGGGATTAATTGTCCAATGATTTTGTTGTTGTAACCAAGTGGCAATAATCTGGGGAATAGCCGTCATATTCGGTTCTGTTGTATAGCCATAAATGCCAGTTGCAGCTTGCTTTTTTATGGCGTCTATTACTGGTTGAGGTGACTGAAAGTCCATATCAGCAATCCACATTGGAATTACATCTGGATTTTGATAAACATTTTGAGCCCCATCCCATTTCATACTGTATGTTCCATAACGTTGGTTTACCTGATCAAAATTCATATTAATTACCTCCATTTAACTACCTTCATTGTAGTTAAATTATGAGTCAGTAGCAATCATAGTTAATTTTATATTAGAAAAGGAAGGTCCGCTATGTCTCAACACACCTCGAAAAATAAAATTCTCATTGGAATTATCGCTTTAGCTGTTATTGCCCGCTTAACTGTTTCTACTTCGCCAGCTATTGCGGTCATTGGGCATGCTTTCCCTCATGCTAGCGCTACTCAAGTAGAGTCTGTTGCTACTATTGGTGATTTAGCAGCAGCGATTTCAGCCTTAATCTTTGGCAAATTATTGGACCATTGGACTTTTAAACGTCTAGCAATTATCAGTGTAACTATTTTAGCAGTTGGCGGCTTGTCGCCTTTAATTTGGCATACGTCTATTACTAACCTGCTTATTGCTGGTTTTATGGCTGGTTTAGGTGCTGGGGGAATCACTACAATTTTACCTAGCCTGCAGTCTTATATTTATAGTGGCGAATCATTGGCCAACATGTTAGGACGTGTAGTTGCCTTAGAGAATGGTTCTTCGATGGTGTTACTCTTTTTGGGAGGCTTATTAGCCAGCCAATACTGGTTACATAACTATTATTTATTCTTTTTAGCTTTAATTAGTTTAGTAATTGTGATTTGGGCTTTGCCACGCACACATCCTGGTCAAGAAGAAGATAATGTCACCCAAGTACAACCAACTGTCATGTCTAAACAAACTATTATCTCAATTATCGCTTACTTAATTACTGCTAGCTTGATGGTCTTTTTAGAAGCTGTCTTATATAATAAAAATGCCATTTACATTCAACATTTTCATTTAGGTTCGCCAGCACTTTCTGGACAAATTATTATGTTAGATGGTGCAGCTGCCATTGTAGTCGGTGTTACTTTAAAATGGATTCGTCGCTTTTTTAAACAGTATTTATTGGCCGCTTGTTTTGCAGCTAATACTATTGGCGGTATACTCTTATTAGTGTGGCACAATACTTGGAGTATTGGCCTTGCTACTTTTATAATTGGTGGTGCGAGCGCCACTATGTTAACAACCGTACCTTATATTTTATCGACTTTAGCCACTGCCAAACGTTATCCATTAGTTATGGGATTCTTTTCAGCAATTACTAGTTTGGGCTTTTCTAGTTCAGCTTTAGTTTTCAACAATGTAGTCCCTATTTTTAGTAAACATATTTTACAAGGAACTTATCAACTGCAAATTATAATTGCCTTAGTGATGACTATTATCCTTTTGCTTACAGCTAATCGCTCCCAATTGAAAAAAGTTTTGATAAAATGATTTACAATTGCTGAGAATCATGCAATGATAAATGTGTATGTGCTAAAGAAAGAAGGAGTAAAATTGTCTACTACAACTTACAGTGAAAAGTCAGTTGCTGCTTTTTTAACATTTTATGTTCGTCATTTACGTGACAATGATTTAGAAATTGTCTCTCAATATGATTTTGATCATCACGTTACCGAATTAAATGTTTTTATCTTACATGATCGCAATTTTCGAATGAAAGACATTATCCCAGTTTTAATGAAGCAACACTACGAGATCATTAATCACTTATTGGAGGATTTAGTTACTAACGCCCATTTAGATATGGAACAACTCGATACTCCGCAAGCTTGGGAAAATTGGTATCGCGCGCAAAAAGCTCAAATTAATGATCCTGAAAGATAACTGCAAAATAGCCAGCAAAATTCGCTGGCTGTTTTTTTATTAAAAGTAAACAAAAAGTTGAGACGCAATGTCTCAACTTTTTACATTATTTTATAAAAATTGACGCATAATTTCTTTTAATGGCGGCATCTTTGGAATTTGGAATTTATCTTTAAAGTATTCAAAGCCAAATTTCATATAACCTTTAGCTTCGTCCATTACAATCTTACCAGGTAATGGTGCTTCATCATACACAGCAGCATTAATTAAGACTGGCTTGGTAGGATTTTGATATTGTTCCATAGCTGCTTTAAATTCAGCATCCGTTTTAACATTGACCCCAATACCACCACAGGCTTCAGCAAATTTAGCATAATCAATATCAGCTAAATCAATACCATAATTTTGTTGTCCAGCTGATTGTTGTTCATATTCAATAAAGGCCAACATTTGATTATTTAATACTACCAAAACCATAGGTAAATCATACTTAACAGCTGTCACGAAGTCTTGCATCACCATAGCAAAAGCTCCATCACCACAAATTGCATATACAGGACGATTTGGCCAAGCACTCTTAGCTGCAATTGCCCCAGGCAAAGCACAACCCATAGTTCCTAACCAAGCAGAAATTGTATATTTTTGGGTTGGCTTAGCAGTAATAAAGCGAGCCCCGAAGGAGGTTGCTGTTCCGACATCAATTGACCAAACAACATCTTCAGGAGCCATTTGGCTCATTGTTGAAAATAGTTTGGATGGTAAAACACCAGTATGTTTTTTCGATTGAACATCACTCATCCAAGCCCGCCAAATCCGCATATTTTGTTGGCAAGCTTCTAAAAATGCTCTTTGTGCTACTACTTCACCACGAGCATTTAGCAAAGTTAAAGCTGACTTCGAATCGGCAACAAGTGCTAAATCTACATTATGACGATGGCCGATATGACTGGCATCAGCATCAATTTGAATAGCGGGAATTTTATGATTAATATATGGAGCATATGGATAATCTGTTCCAATTAAAATTAACAAATCTGCATTGAACATTGCTTCATAAGCTGGTTTAGTTCCCAATTTTCCAATTTGACCTAGAGCATTAGGATGATCGTCGGCAATTGTTCCTTTAGCAGGCATTGTTTGAATAAAAGGAATAGCATAACGTTCAACAAATTCTTTGGCTTCTAATTGCGCGTTCTCAGCACCTTTACCAATGAGAGCAACTGGATTTTTAGCTTTCTTAATCATTGCTAAAGCCCGATCAACATCTTGAATTCTTGCTTGTGGTTGCTCTAATTGAAATTGACCTGCTGTCGGCACAAAAGTGTCTGCAATTTTGTGATCTGGCACATCATCAGGAATCGTTAATACGGCAACTCCCTTATGGGTATAAGCCATTCGAATTGCTTCATCCATCACGTTAGGTAAAGTAGCGGGATTGGTAACTAACTTATTATAAACAGCTACATCTTCAAACAAAGTAGGTGTATTTACTTCTTGGAAAAAGCCTGTATTTAATAAGTGTGACTGAATTTGACCCAAAATAGCAACAACTGGTGCATGATCCATCTTGGCATCGTATAATCCATTAAGTAAGTGAATTGCTCCGGGTCCACCAATAGATAGACAAACACTAACTCTCCCAGTTAGTTTGCCGTAAGCAGCTGCGGCCAAAGCCGCTACTTCTTCATGGCGCACCTGTGTAAATTTAATTTTTGCACGCTCGCGATACAACGCTTCAATTGTCGTGTCAACAGAATCACCTGGTAAGCCATAAACGTTATCAATACCCCAAGCTTCCATTACTTGGACCATTTTATCTGCTGCATTAATTTTTGTCATATAACTTTCATCCCCGACTCGTATTCTTTAATTATCATAACTACTTTACCACGAAAAAATCACAAACTAAAGTATAAAGTCATAACTAGATACAATAACCAAAAATTATCTTTTATCGATTCAATTGTGAAATTACTATTATCTCAGAAGATGCTTTTTTGCATATGAATCAATAAATAGTTTAATTCTGTTTTTGGTTTAATAAAGTAATGGTACTATAACTAGTAGGGTTATTAAGTTCGTCTTGATAAGTAACTGCTTGCCAAACTTGAGTTTGTTTACCAATTTTAATGGGTGTTGCCTGGGCTAACAAAACTCCGCTTTTCACAGCCCGTAAATGCTGTGTGTTAATGTTCATTCCCACAGCTATTTGATGAGCAGTTAAATTCAAGTTAGCTCCCATACTGGCTGCCGTTTCTGCAAGAACACTATTAATTCCCCCATGAACAAGACCGTAAGGTTGCATAATATTTGCTGTTACAGTTAACTGTAATTCAACTTTTTGTGATGATTGATTAATAACTTTAATACCCAAATAATCAATTAAATTCATATTTTTACCTCAAAGGAGAGAATTAAATGTCTGACTGGAAAACTATTAAAACTTATAGTGAAATTTTATTTGAGCGTCAGGATAAAATTGCCAAAATTACCATTAACCGTCCAGAAGTTCGCAATGCCTTTACCCCTGATACTATTCAAGAAATGATTGACGCATTCAATTATTGCCGTGATGATGCTAGTATTGGTGTCATTATCTTAACAGGCCAAGGCGACTTAGCATTTTGTTCTGGTGGCGATCAAAAAGTACGGGGTAATGGCGGTTATGTCGGCAAAGACCATATCGCTCGCCTAAATGTTTTAGATTTGCAACATCTTATTCGCATTATTCCTAAACCTGTCATTGCGATGGTTCGAGGCTGGTCTGTTGGCGGAGGCAATATCTTACAATTAGTTTGTGATTTAACTATTGCCGCTGATAACGCCAAATTCATGCAAACTGGACCTAAAGTTGGCAGTTTTGATGCTGGTTATGGTTCTGCTTATTTAGCTCGAGTCATTGGGCATAAACGAGCCAAAGAAGTTTGGTTCTTATGTCATCCTTATACCGCCGAAGAGGCCTATCAAATGGGCTGGGTGAATAAAGTTGTTCCCTTAGCAGATGTCGAGAAAGAAACTCTAGCTTGGTGTCGGGAAATTCTTCAAAAATCTCCAACTGCATTGCGCTTTATTAAAGCTGCTATGAATGCTGACACGGATGGCTTAGCAGGATTACAACAAATTGCTGGGGACTCAACAATGCTCTTTTATGAATCTCCTGAAGCTCAAGAAGGTCGGGACGCTTATCTTCAAAAACGCCAACCCGATTTTGATAAATTCCCTAAATTTCCTTAATTATGAAAAGAGTTACTATTTATGGAAAACTGGTTAAATAAACGCGCTCAACTGTCACCTCATAAAATAGCAGTTGTTTATCAAAACCAAAAATTTACTTTTGCCCAAGTTTTACAAACTGTGCAACAAACTGCTCAAAGATTAAAAGGACTAGGTTTGAAACCTAAGCAGCCCGTAGCTATTTTTGGTAGAAATAATCTTGAAACTTATTATAACATTTTAGCTTTACAGCAACTGAGTTTGCCGATTGTCTTTTTAAATATTCGCCTGGCTGCTGTGGAACTGCAATATCAAGTTAATAATTCCCAAATACAAGCTTGTTTGGTGGATTCCACTTTAGAAAATAGTGCGATTGCTCAAGTAAATAATTTACGTATAATTACTCAACAAGATTTGCAACAAGCCAAACCTACTTTTTATGAGGTCCATGACATTGAAAGTTCGCAAATTGCTAGCATGATGTATACTTCTGGAACTACTGGCCATCCTAAAGGAGTTTTACAAACTTGGAGTAATCACTGGCATTCTGCAATGAATACGATGTTAAATTTTCAAATTACTGAAAATGATGCTTGGTTATGCACCGTTCCGCTTTTTCATATTTCAGGATTTTCTATTTTACTGCGTTCACTTATTTTTGGTATTACTATTTATTTAGAACCAAAATTTGATGTTCAACGTTGCCAACACTTATTAATTAATGAACCTATTACAATTTTTTCTGTGGTACCGACAATGCTCAAACAGCTATTAACAAGTTATCAATCGACACAACCTTACAACACTCAATTTCGAATTATGTTTTTGGGTGGGGGACCAATTGATCCTCAAACTTTAAAACTGTGCCAACAATTTCACATCCCTACTGTTCAATCTTATGGGATGACGGAAACTTGCTCCAATGTTGTTGCTTTAAAACCAGAAGATGCTGTCCGCAAAAGCGGCTCATCTGGACAAGCGCTTTTTACTAATCAAATCAGAATTGCTGATAAACAAACTATAGGCGAAATTCAGCTGAAGTCTCCGGCACTGGCGGTGGGCTATTGGCAACAAATGGAACTTTATCATAGTAAATTTACAAAAGATGGTTGGTATTGCACTGGTGATGTGGGTTATCTGGATTCGCAGGGTTATTTATTTGTCAAGGGGCGCTTAGATGATATGTTTATTTCTGGTGGAGAAAATATTTTCCCTAATGAAGTCGAAAATGTCTATCATCAACTATCTGCAATTGCTGATATTGTGGTTACAAGTTTGCCCAACGATAAATATGGAGCCGTCCCAATTGCCTATTTGACGAGTAACCAGCACTCATTAAGTAATGCCACTTTGCGAGCTTTTGGTCAACAAAACTTAGCCCATTATAAGGTGCCAGTCGAATTTCGCCAAATTGACCATTTCCCTAGAACTGGTAGTGGGAAAATACAACGTAACAAATTAAGATTTTTAAAGTTTAAATTGCTTTAAGACATTATTGGGATTAGAATTAAGTGATTATTTAAATTCTTGTTAATGGTGAGTTCTTATGAAACAATATTCACGCCAATTTCATTGGTATCGTTGGTTGCGGATTCTTTTTTTAGCAATTGCAGGTATTATTATTCTGATTAATCCTGACAAAAGTTTGGATGCAATTCTTTATTTAATTTCCGCTTATTTAATTGGTTTAGCATTGATTGCCCTTCATGATGGTTGGTTGCTGGCTAAAACCCATAGTGATAATACTGGTCCTTATGCTACAGCAGTTATTTCAATTATTATGGCGCTATTAATCTTTCCAATTGCACATGTTTTATTCCCGCTGCTGCCCATACTTTTAGGTATTATCTTATTAATCAATGGTGTTAATCAATTTTTTAACGCTCGGGTTAATCGAAAATATATTAATGTTACACCCTGGTTAGATTACTTGTACTCCATTTTGTTAATTGTACTGGGGATTACCCTAGTTTTTAATCCTTTTGATATGCTGCGCTTATTTTTCCGGCTGTTAGGTGTTGGCCTAATTGGCTTAGCAATTATGGAATTTATTAATACTAGATTATATAAATAAAAAATGTGAATTTGACTATTACAGTCAAGTTCACATTTTTATTTATTTTTCATGTTGGGCATGGGTCTGTGATTGGGCATTATTTTGTCCATAATACGCATTCTGTCCATGCTTACGATAATAATGTTTATCTAGTAAATACTGTGGTAACTCAATATTACTTCGGGTTAGCTGCAGGGAATGATAATCTTCTTCAGCAACTACTTCTAAAACCTTAGCATTATAAACCGCCTTGGCTGCAGTTGCTCCCCAAGCAAATGGTCCATGCTGACTGACTAAAGCTGCTGGTGTTGCTTCATAATCTAACTGCCGCTCTTTGAAAGTCTCTACAATCGCTTTTCCAGTATTACCTTCATAATCTGCTTCGATTTCTGCTTGAGTTAATGCTCTGGCTGCTGGCACTGCGGTATAAAAGGTGTCCGCATGAGTCGTGTTCAATGCGGGAACATCTAACCCAGCAGCGGCAAACGAGACTGCCCACGGTGAATGAGTATGCACAATCCCTCCAATATTAGGAAAAGCATTATACAAAACCGTATGCGTTGGCGTATCGCTAGAAGGATTCATTTTTCCTTCTACTACTTCCCCTTGCAGGTTTACAACTACCAAATCCTCAGGTTTTAAATCTTCATAGTCGACACCAGAAGGTTTAATCACAAACAAGCCTTTTTCTCGATCAATTCCAGAAACATTTCCCCAAGTAAATGTCACTAAATCCAACTTGGGCAACTGCATATTTGCTTCATAAACTTCTTGCTTTAAAGCTTCTAACATATTTTTAATCCTCCTAATTAAGAGCCTCTTGGCGAATACCAACCTGTTTAAACAATTGATCAAAGAATAATTTTGCTTGTTTAATTTCCGTTGTTGGATCCGCTGCACTTTCAGTCCACATTTCCACTGTATAACTACCAGAATATCCTAAACGGACTAAAGCTTTTAAACATCCCAAAAAGTCAACATCGCCTTCGCCAAAAGGAACCTCTTTGAATTGTCCTTTAAATGTGGGAGTGACTTTTTTAGTATCCTTTAAATGAATGGCCGCGATATTATCGACATTATTTTCTAAATCTACAATCACATCATTTTCGGGCCAAGCTGAAATATTTCCTAAATCTGGATAACCTTGTAGCCAAGGACTTTTAATTTGTGTTTTAACTTGTGAAATTTTAGTTAATGAATTCAAAAAGGGATCATCCATCGTTTCAATTGATAACATGACTAATTTTTTAGCAGCCATATCGACACATTTTTGTAGATTCTCTAAAAAAAGTTCATGACTTTGGACAGTCTTAGGCTCATAGTAAACATCATAACCTGCCAATTGAATATTTCTAATACCCAAATCAACAGCTAAATCAATTGCCTTTTGCATAATTTCCAAAGATTGTTCCCGAACATGTTCATCAGCAGAGCCCAAAGGAAAACGTCGATGTCCTGACAACATGAGTGTGTTAATTCGACTATTAGTTTTCCACATTGCTTGACGAAATTCAGAACGTTGCGCTTTGGACCAATCAAGTCGCTGTAAACGTTCATCACTTTCATCTATTGAAAATTCTAAAAAATTAAATCCCAAATCATGCACTAAATTAAATTTTTGCTCCCAATTTAACTTAGGCGGTAAAGCTTTTTCATAAATACCTAAAGCATTAATGGTCATTTTGCTTATTCAACTCCTTTTGTAAATTTTTTAACTTCTCCCATTTTCCCTCTAAAGTTCGTAGTAGTGAATCATAAATTTGATATTTTTTTTCATAAATTTCTACTTGATCTGCAATAGGTTCATACCGCTCTATAACTTGAGTCATTTGTGCAACTGCGCTAGAAAAATCAGGATATAGTCCTTCACCAACTGCACAAGTTATTGCGCCCCCCAAGCCACCTAATTCACTGGCAGCAGTTAATTCTATTGGCAAATTTAAAACATCCGCAAACATTTGTACCCAATGTTTAGAGTTGCAAGCCCCTCCTGACATCCGAATAACTTCAGGTCGATGTCCTAAAACCTTAAGTAATTGTTCTATATGATCCCGATGGGCAAAACAAATTCCTTCATAAACTGATCTAATCATTTCGGATTTCGTGGTCGAACTACGTAAGCCAATAAATGCACCTTCAGCTGCTGGATCTGAATTACTTCCATATAGAAAAGGAAAGAATAACAACTGTGTATAGGCAGCATCCGTACTATCTAGCATCATCTCTAAATAATCATAAATAGATTTCTGATGTAAATTGGCATTATGAACCTCTTCTGCTAACAACATCTTAATCATAAGTTCCAAATTACCAGCCGATGTAGGGCTAGAAGCTTCAATAAGATTTAAATCAGTAGGAAATATTGAATTCATCAAACCAGCAGACTGCGGTGCTCGCTGTAAGCTAGGAAAGATATTCATATTCCAGGTTCCAGCTATCATACTAAACTTTTGTTCATTCAATACTCCAGTTGCAATAGCACAAGCATCAATATCAAACATACCTGCATATACTGGGGTTCCACTTTTCAGACCTGTTACTTGTGCTGCTTTGCTTGTAACATGACCTGCTAAGTCTGTTGCTTTAATTAAAGGTGGTAACTTATTATAAATTTCTGGAACCCCAAAAAAATCATACAAATTTTGATCGTATTTTCCTGTATCTAAATTAATTAAATTATTGCCGGAAGCATCTCCGATTTCTTGTTTAATCTCATCTGTTAACAAATAACGAATAAAATCCTTATTTGACAAAATATATCCAATTCGATCATATTGTTCGTGCTGGTTTTCTTTCAACCAGCGTAAAATGACAGGAGCTTGACTAGCCATAATTTGTTGATGACTAATCGAGTAAATACGACTAACCTGTGATTGTAATGTAGTAGCGATATTTTGTGCACGATTATCGGTCGATAAAATACCATTCATGAAAATTTTGCCTGTTTGATCTAAAGTATATAATCCCTTACCATGTCCAACGACTGTTATTGCTTCAATCAAATCAGCTTTTAAATTAGCTTTTTTCAATGCTTGTTGAATAACTTGACCAATATCACTTAATAAATTGGATAGCTTAATTTCTTGAAAACCTGGCTGCGGCTCTATTCTTTTGGTTGGAAAAGACGCCATTCCTACTTGTTGCCCATTGTCAGTGCAAATAACAGCCTTAGTATTAGTTCCACCATTATCAATAGTTAAAAAATAATGCATCATTTCACCCACTTTTTAGTCACTAACAGTATAAATAGCCACTTCATTAGCTTCACGATTGGCAGATAGTAAATATAATTGACCATCTTTTTCGTAAACAGTAACATTGCTAGGACCAATATGTTCGGCAATTAATTGTACTGATAAATTACTATCTTCAATTAATTCTAAACCTTGTTGGCCAGCACGCCAACCAAACAAAAAGTATTCACGATCACCAATCTTGCCACCCCAAATTGCATGTCCAAAGGGTGTTACAGTACTACTTTGTGCTAAAGTCTTAAAATTAGTATCATAAATTCTTAAATTCGTGCCGTGAAAGCCTTCAATAGCTAAATATTCATTTTGACCATCATGATTAATATCTGCTGCCGCGATATCAGAAGTTTCAAAACTAGATAATTGTGTAAGTACCCAGTCTTGATGATTGTCTGGATACGTTAACTTATAAACACCTTCTGCTCCAGTAATTAATGAATAGTCCTTCATCCGACGATAACCATGGTTTTTAGTAATTCTAGTAGATAAAGAATGTAAATCATAAATTTTTTCTTGAGAATCATCATATTCTCCAACCCAAACTTTGCCTGGATCAGACCAATCATCGGTATTCTTTTTAGAATTAGCAATTGAACAACCTACATACCAAAAGTTATGACCTTGATTTTGTGGAATAATATCAAAGCGATGTATATAAGGAAAATCACCAATAACGCTTTGATCCCAGCCATTTCCGTTAAAAGTTTCTTTAACAATTCGACACCGAGAAGAATTAAATCCAGGATAAAAACGTTGTGTTGCTAGAAAATTCAAAGTACCCGGAATTGCTACCATTGTCATAGTTCCACCAATGTCAGGCCAAACTGTTATTCGTTGATAATTATTATTCAAATCATAGGCATAGCAAGGTTGATTCTCTTCTGACGCTACAATAATAAAATCATGTCCTTGTGCCTTTAATCTCATAATAGCATAGCAATGATCCAATTGATCACTAAAAATTTGTTTAAACTGCATTTTGCACACCTCAAAATTATTTATTATTTTTGAACAAAGAAATCCCCGCTAGGTTGCTTAACCCGATGGGGATCACTTTGAATTATAAAAATTCCAAATTATAACAATTATTTATTAACTTGATTGCGCGGTTGATTATCTCGTAAATAAGATATTAAGTTTTGAGAAGCCTCAGCAGCAATAGCAGTCCGTGCTTCTAAAGTGCCCGTTCCTGCATGTGGAGTCATAACTACATTATCTAAATCACGTAATGCTTGTGGAATATTAGGTTCTGTTTCAAAAACATCCAAACCGGCACCAGCAATTTTGCCATTTTTTAAAGCTTCAATTAAATCATCTTGCTTAATTAACACTCCTCTAGCAGCATTAATAATATAGGCTGTATCTTTCATTTTATCAAAAATATCAGCATTAAAAATACCCTCTGTTGATGGTAAAGCTGGGGCATGGAGCGTAATAACATCAGCAGTTTTAACTAAAGTATCAAAATCTACATATTTAACATCCAGTTGTTGTTCCAAATCAGAATCCAAACGATGTGCATCATTATAGATAACTTTCATACCAAATACTTGTGCAAATTTTGCAACTTGTGAACCAATACGGCCCATGCCATAAACACCTAAAATCTTATCTTGCAAACTCATACCCATGTATTGGGGTTCTGAAACATCAATCCAATTACCAGAGCGAACAACTTTATCGTAAAAATGTAGATGCCGAACAGTGGCTAGCAAAAGCGTAAAAGTCATTTCTGCTGTAGGAACTCGTACTCCTTGAGGACAGTTAGAAACTACAATACCCTTGCTTTTAGCATATTCAATATCAATATGATCAAATCCTACGCCATTAGCAGTGATAATTTTTAAATTAGTTCCTGCGTCAATTAGTTCGCGGTCTCCTTTCATACCCATAATTAACAAACCATCGTATTCAGATAAATGTTCTAACACCCATGAACGCGTTTCTTTTTCAGGATCATAAGTCACATCAAAATTCTTCTTTAATTCTGACAAACCTGCTTCTGGAATAATTCCTGTAACTAATACTTTTGCTTTTTTCATTAATAATTATCTCCTTTAGATTATTTATTTTTAAATACAGGGTCTTCGCTGTCTTTCATTGCTTGAACATTTTCTGGCTTAAAATAAATCCGTTCAGCATTATTATACATAACATCTTCTAGTTCTGATTCAGTAAAAATGTCAGTAGCTTCCAACCACGTTGATAAATCGTGATATGAATTAAAAGTTGAAGACCAAGGAGAATCAGTTCCCCAAAAAATACGTTTAGCTCCTAAAACTTTTTTAGCTAAAGCAACATCTTTTTGACAACGTGGAAACGGGAATTCAGTCTCACCTTCGATATCTTGAATAGCCGATATTTCAGTGTAAATATTGGCAAATGGTTGCCATTGTTGCAAAGCATTTTCTAAACGATCTAAATGATCAGCATTTGGAAATGATAAATGACAAACTACAAAATCTAATTTTGGATAACGCTGAGCCAAATTAGCAATAGCTTCTGGTTCATAACTAAATTGTGTATAATCTCCATAATCCACAGTCACAACAAAACCTGGATAATCAGCAATAAAATGAAAAATCTTTCCTAATTCTGGTGTTGTATCTAATCGGAAAGGTTGATGGTAACCGTGCAAACCTCCACCTTGGCTGATTTCAAATTTAATTGCTCGAAATCCCAAATCTTCTACATGTCGTTGAACAATCTGCATTGCATTATCTGCAAACGGATCCACTGAAAAAGCAGCAATAAATTTATCCGGATACTTTTTTACTGTTTGATAAGAATAATAATTTTGATAACCATTTAAACTTCCCTGTAGCAAGACCGCTTTATTAATTCCATTTTCGTCCATTACGTTTAAGGCTGATTCAGCCAAAAAATTATCATCGCCCCAACCATCAGGAATCAATTTAATTAACGTACCATCATCCCAAATCGTTTGACCATTGCCTAAAGGTGTCATTCTACCTTTGCCATTTAAACCAGCAACTGAACGTACTAAATGTAAATGTCCATCAATTTTTTTCATAATATTTTACTCCTTTAATTAATAAGTTATTTTTTCATTACTACCGGAATAGCCTGCATTTTTATCAGCCATATTATTTAAATATTCCCAAATTTGTGGACGATAACGACGCAATACTATAAGTAATACCAAATATACTAAAATAGCTAAGCCTATAAAAATTGGATTTTGCGAAACAAAAGCAGCAAATACCAGCGCATTTAATGGTCGTGCCATTAAGTTAAAACTAGTAATTAAAACAATGCCAGCAGGTAATGCAACTCCATAATGTGATACAGCACCCGTGTAGAATGTACCAAGCCAACTAGATGCATACAATCCTAGACTAAACCACACTACACCATTAGCAATTACTTTTAAAATATTTCCGCGTGTAATCGCCACAATTGATTCAACCATAAAAGGTAATGATATTAAATCAACAATAGGTAAAGTTTTATTTCCAGGTAAGATAAATGCCACCAATACCATAATTGGAATAAGAATTACACCAGAAATGATTGTTGCAGGTTCACCATAACCGACTCCATCATCAACTCCTAAGAACCAGCGTTTTTTATTCTTAACTTCATTAACATTTTCATTAGAACCCGTATGTTTACTTTTAGTATTTTTATCAATTTCTTCAGCTAAAGGTGTAAAAGCCTTTGAAAATACGTCAGTAATCAATGGGAAAATAGTCATAATTGCTGATAATTGGACAGCAACTGTTAAAATTTGTCCCCATGCTTTTAGAGTACCTAAAGAGTTCAAATTTCCTAAAATTCCTATTAATAATCCCAACAAAGCACCCAGAGTTGTAGGTTCACCAAACACTCCTAATTTATTTTTGAAATATTCTGGAGTCATTTTAATTTTATTAAATCCTAATAAATTCCATAAAGGATCCAAAATAATTGCAGGAATAACTTGCTCAATATTGTGCAGAGAGGCCACTGATGCGTTTTTAACACCATAATAATTAGACCAACGATCAGCCTGAATTTCTGCTAAAGCAAGAGCATATAAAAGCATGAAAAACGATAAACCTAATGATAGCCAAAAATTATGTGTTACATAATAACATAGTGTTCCCCAAATCATAAAACCAAAATTATTCCATAGATTAGAAGCCATAAAAATTTTTGTAACACCAAATGCAAATAATAATAATTCAGCAATTAAACCAAAAACAAAGAAACTCAAACCTACAGTAGAACCAAAAGAGGCTAAAGATCCAGCTTGCCAACCAATATCCACAATTGGTAATTTGATTCCTGTATTATCAACCATTTGCTTAATAATTTTAGTAATAGTTGGAGTAAAAGCTTGAATCACCCAACCAAATCCCGTTAAACCAACACCAGCATAAAATGCACTCATCATCGCTGTTTTAGGCTTAACCTTCAAAAATAAAGCTACAATAAAAATCATGATTGGAACAACTACACTAGCACCAAAAATTTGAAAAATATGATTGACAGTTTCTAACAATTGTCAGTTCCTCCTGTTTCTTATAATAAACTGTGTTTAACCAAGGCAAGATCTGATTTCAAAATATCTGGTTCAGCATAATATTCAAAGCCAAATTTATCAGTCATATTTAAAATCTGAATAAGCCGCTGCCAATCTAAAATTCCTTGGCTTAAAGATGTAACTTCTTTTTTACCATTTTTATCGCTAATATTTTTCAAATGCACATATCTTGTCACTGGTGCTAGTTCCTTGGCTGCATTATATACATTTGTATTAAGCCATTCCCAATTAGCAATATCAAAACAATAACTAATATTAAAAGTTTTAGGAATAATTCTAAAAAATTCAATAGTTTGTTGTAAATCGCTTTCTATAGGAGTTTGATTATTTTCAATATATATCGAATAAGAATTATCTATTATTTGAGATAGTTGTTCTACCAAATTGTTTTGATTTGTACTATCAAATATTCCTAAATTAATTTTCAGATTTCTAGAGTCTAAAAGATGCATTTGTTCTATATATCTACTTAATTTAGGATTTAATTCATTGTTACTGAATAACACATCACCCACACTAAAATAAACCTCTATGTTTAATTCTTTGGCTTTGGTAGCAATCGCTATTAATTCTTGATTATCACCAGTTAATAATTCGTTTCTAATTTCAATTGCAGAATATCCTAATTGTTTTGCTTCTGAAATTTTTGACAGTTGATTAAGACTTTGACAATCAGGTGTTTTAAAAGCTGCTGTATTAATAATAAATGTCTTACTCACACTACCACCCCATTTCATTGTTCATATATTTACAATATTAACCGGTTAACCAAAAATCAAAAATATCCCAATTGTTAATAATAAAATAAGTTATAATAAATATAGTAAATATATATTAACAAGGAAAAATTATGGAAAAACTAACTATCCGTGATATCGCTGTTATGGCTAATGTTTCAACAGCAACAGTTTCTAATTACTTAAATGGTAATTATGAACGGATGTCCTTAGAAACACGCCAAAATTTAGCTAATATCATTAATAATACTAATTATATTCCCAATACTACAGCTCGTAATCTGGCTAAACACGAAAACAAAACTATTGGTGTTTCCATTGCTGACATTACTAATCCATTTACTTCTCAAGTTCTTTCAGGTATTTATGAACGTTGTGATACTTATAATTATCGTGTTTTATTCACAAACGCGAACAACAGTGAACAAAAAGAAATCGATAATATTACACGCTTACAAAACGAGAAAGTAGCAGGTATTATTGTTGATCCTGTTAATCCTGATAGCCCTATTTACCAATCCTTATCAAATTCCAATACTGTAATGGTTGACCGTCAATCAGCCAATTTAATTATTGATACCATCGCTACTGATAACGTTAAATCTGTACAAGAACTAGTAGAACAAATGAAAAAACAAAATTATCAAAAAATCTATTTTGTTACTTGGCCCTTTCAAAACATTAGTACTAGAACTCAACGCTATCAAGGATTCATTAAAGCTACTAAATACTCTACCTTAGATTATTTAGTCACGGTCCCTCACCATGGAAAATTAGCCGAATATCAGCAATTCACGCAAAACATTGCAACAATCATGAATAAAAAAGGCAATGAAAAAATTGGATTTTTCTGTATGAATGCTCGTGTTTTGCTCAGGCTTCTACAAGCCATGCAAAAATTAAATTTTGCTTATCCAACAGATTATGGTGTTGCTACTTATGAAGAGTTTGACTGGATGAAAGTAATGACACCTCCTATCAGCTGCATTCGGCAGGATTCTTTTTCTATTGGTCAAGTTGCAATGAATAGCTTGCACCACAAAATTGAAAATAAAATTTCAACCTTACCTAAGTTAAAACTCATTCCTACAAAACAAATTCTTCGTAACAGTTTTTAAAATCAACTTTTGATTTTGTAATCTTTAGTTAACCGGTTAACTAAAGATTACAATTTTATTGTAGACGTTTTCCATTTATTGTCAAGCGCTTAATTAATAGCTAAATTTCACAAATTATTTTTTAAATTATTTAATTTACTATTATTTTCCAATTTATAAATGCTTTTATTATTGTGAATTAAAAAAATAATTTTTTTGATGATGGAAAAAACTCAGCCTTAATAAATAAAACAGGTTTAAAATTTTGGAAAATTCAAAATAATTACAGAAATAAATTGCATAACATTTTGTAAAACCACTACAGATACTTTTTTAACACCGTAATTATTAAAACAATTTTGATAAAAACATAAAAAACAATAATAACCAAAAATTGAGTGTTACATAGTTATATGGTGTTCCCAAATCATAAAACCAAATTGTTCTATAAATGGAAGCTATAAAATCTTTAGAATGTCAAATATAATCAGTAATAATTTAATGATTAACCAAAGAAGCTAAACTCAAGATCAAACAAACATCAGCTAAACTGCAATAATCATCGTTGTTCTGGACTTGATCTTTAAAATAAAATTATGATTGAACTATATAGTAAATATTTAATTTTATTATACTTAAAAATTCAACTTCTTTTTTACTATTATATATGCAATTTCAATCATAAATATTCTTAAAGGCTTTAGGAATACTTCTAAAAAATCAATAATTTAAGGTAAATTACTTCTACATGAGTTTTTTTATCAAAAGACAAAAATACCACCTAATTTCAAAACACAGAAATCAAAGTGGTATTTTTATTTATTGAATTAAGGAATAATTTTACATATTAAACTACCAAAAATTATAATTTATTTTAAATTAAAAATCATTGACGTTAATTGGTTATCATCAGTGGCTGTTGGAGCTTTTAGGGGTCCACCACTTACAAATAGCAATTGATTATTAGGTAAAACAGTTATTGAACGAGAATAAGCTAATGGCATAGGACACTTAACAATTTGCCATTGACCTGATTTCAAATTATCCCTATTTATATATAGATAATCACTACCATCAGTATTAGCTACTATAGTACCATCATTCATAGTTACTACATAAGGAGCTCCACCATAAGCTAATCTATTGCCTTCACTACCGGCATCCCAATTTAAACCATCATTAGAAATTTTATAATTTGTGCGCCATTCACCAGCATTGACAACTTCATACGTCATAATATATTTTTGATTAGCCATTTGCGCAATAGTAACCATTCCGGGGCGCGCATTAGGTGATTTAAAAGCTACGTCATCAATCTTTTCTCCCCAATAAATGCCATCGTTAGAAACTTGGTGAACTAACTTTTGACTATGTTTAGGTTTATCTCTTTCATCTGAATAAAAGCAAACTAGTTGATGATTAATAACTTTTAAAAATGGCTCCCATACTGGTCCATTATGTTTAGTATTAATATCGGCATGTCCACCTTTAGCAACAGTACTTAAATACTTCCAATGTTGAGCATGATCTTTACTATAATATAAATCTATTGATGTTTGACTTAAATCACCTGGTATAGAGTTTCCTATACAAATAATTGTTCCTGCAGGCATCTTTCCTACTTTTTCTGGTAATTCGTACAAAAATGGTTGATATCTAGTACCCCAAGGCTGATTATCAGTAAAATTATGCTGCTCTTGTACTTCACTAATTTTATTCCATGTATTCCCATTATCAACACTTTCAAATATTAAATATGAAGGAACACCTTTGACATAATGTTCAGAAGTAGCATATAAACGACCATAATGCCTCTTATCAGTATGAGTAGTAACCAATCCTCTACCATATAGAAAACTGGGGCTCTTAGTATCAGAAAATTGAAATTTATCAGCAATTGTAACTATTTTGTTATTAGTTGCAGCAGAGGTTATCTTTGGTTCTAAATTGACCATTGCCAGTATTGTTACTAGTAAAATAAAAGTAACTTTTATTTGCTTTTCTAATTTCATTTCAGTAAAGTCCTTTCTGATAATTACTTAATCATGAGCAGCAATTCTAATTACGTTCCACGAATAAGGATCTAATTCTACTTGAATTTGATTATTATCATTAACTTCAATAGTTAGATTTTGGAATTTCATAATTTGTTTCTCATTAGTCAATTCAAAATCGTAACCGCTAAACTTAGTTGCTGAAATTACATTTTTTAATACTAAATTATTTATTTTACTACATAATTGTGCAGAAACATTCGCCTTATTTTCAATGAATAAAATCAATTCTTGTTGTTTATCATTATAAACAGCAGCTACATCAACATAAGGAACTTCATGATTATCTACATGATAAGTAGAAACATCATTTTTTACTGTTAATGCAGTTCCTTGTCCAAAATTGGAAACTTGCATAAATGGATAAAAAATCGATTGATACCAGACGGATGGATTACCATGGGTTCTAGTCATAATAGGAGCAATAACGTTAACTAATTGTGCTAAACATCCAATTTTCACTCGATCGGCATGTTTCATTAATACTATAGCTAGTGCCCCCACAACTAATGCGTCAGCAAAATTGTAGTGGTCTTCTAGCAAATGTGGTGCTATTTGCCAAGGTTTTTGTTTTTCATCTGCTGATTTAGAATGATACCAAACATTCCATTCATCCATAGCCAAATACATTATTTTATTACTATGTTTACGAGCTTTAACAGCATCACAAATTGCAATCACATCATTAATAAAAGCATCAAAATCTTCAGAACTAGCTAAAAATTTAGAAATATCATGCTCATAATTGTCATAATATTGATGCAAAGATAAATATTCTACATCATCATATACATCGTCTAAAATAGTTTCTTCCCAATTTCCAAACGTTTCCATATCATGTAAAGAACTTCCACTAGCAACTAACTCAATACTAGGATCAACTAGACGCATAACCTTAGCAGCTTCGTGTGCTAATCTTCCATATTCATGAGCTGTTTTATGTCCAATTTGCCAATCGCCATCCATTTCATTACCTAATGACCACAATTTTATATTGAAAGGATTTTCCGCACCATTTTTACGCCTTAAGTCACTCCAATAAGTTCCCTTAGGAAAATTACAATATTCTATTAAGTTACGTGCAGCATCAATTCCTCGCGTGCCTAAATTAATAGCCATATCTGGTTGGGCATTCACTAATTTACACCATTGCATAAACTCATGTAATCCAAATTCATTAGTTTCTATACTTTTCCAAGCTAAGTCTAATCTAGTTGGACGTTTTTCTTTAGGACCAATGCCATCTTCCCAATTATATCCCGAGACAAAATTACCTCCTGGGTAACGAATTAATGGAACATTTAGTTGTGAAATTGCCTGGATAACATCTTTTCGAAATCCTTTATCATCAGCTTGAGGGTGGTCTGGCTGGTAAATACCTGTATAAATAGATCTTCCTAATTGTTCAGTAAATGAACCCCACATTCGTGGATCAATTTCACCAATTACATTATCACGATCAATAAATAGATTAACCTTTAGCATACTTTTCACCTTCTAAAAGATTAATTTGTTGAAGTTGATGTACTACTTTGCTTTTCTTGATTATTTTCTACTTCTCCTGCTTGAACTGGATCTTCTTTCTTTAAAGTAAATGCAGCAAACAATGTAATCAAGAAGACAAAGATTCCCATCATAATATAAGTATGTTGATAACCAATTTTATCATACAAATTCCCAGCTACTGTTGAGAAAATAAAGACAGATATTTGCTTAGCAAAATTAGAAGCTAAAGCATAGACAGTTGCATAAATTCTGATATCAAAAGCTCCAGCAATATATTTCATAATTGAGGTTAAGAGTAATGGCATCTCTAATCCAGCAATCAATCTAAAGAAGACTACCCAACCCCATGAAGGCGACAAAGCTGATCCCAAGATTCGAATACAGGTTAAAAATCCATAAGCAATTAATCCATTTCTAGAACCAATCTTATTAATAATCCAAGGCATAGGAAACATCAAAATAAATTCAATAATTGTTTGACCAGATGACATATAACTATAAACAATTGTTCCTTGAGCTGCCGTATGGAAAAAAGTTTTAAAGAAAATAATAAATTGCTGATCAAAAACATCAAATATCGCAGAAGCACCCATATAAAAGATTGATAAAACCCAGAAATTCATATTTTTAAACACAGCTCCAACAGTTTTTAAATCTAATGAATTAGAGGTATCACCCGCTGCTGCAGCATTTTCTAGATTAACTTTATCACTAAATAATAATAAACAAACTAAGACAATTGCAGCTACACTACACATCCAAAAAATAGAATTAGGTTTCCAAAGGAACAATCTTCCTGCTACTAAAGAAGCAACAATACCAGCTAAAGAGCCACCTAAACGAGAATGTGAATACTCAAAACCATTAGCCAAACTAGCTCTTTGAACATATTGCTCAATAACACTAACACCACCATTAAGTATGAAACTTAGGAAAATACCTGTAACCAAAGCAACTAAAAAGGAGTTAATATGCAATAACGGCATAAATATCCATTGAAAGTATGGTCCTATAAAGATTGCGACTGCAGCAATTGTTAATATCAAAGTTTTCTTAAATAGAAGTTTATCAGAAATCACTCCAAAAAATGGTTGAAATATTAAAGAAACTCCCGCCATCATTGAAAATACTAATCCTGATTGGGCACCATTTAGATGAGCCACTTGTTCCATCCAAAGAGTTAAATACCCATAAATTGTAGCCCAAATAAAGAAATAGCTAAAATGAGAAAATGGAAATCCCCAAAAGTGTTTGTTTTTTGTTTTGTTTGTTGTATCCATCAGTATTATCTCCTTTTATTGATAATTATAAGGAACTGGCTTGCCAAAATTAGGTGTCCCATCATCATTCCAAGTAAACGCTTGAATTTTTGTATGACGATTAGGATCATACAAAGGATCACCTTTGATTTCGGTATAATCACGACAATGATATACTAAAATATCAGTTTGATTATCTTCAGTTACAGTAAAAGAGTTATGTCCTGGTCCATACTGACGTTGTGCTAAATCACTTTGAAATACTGGTTCTTTACTTTTAGTCCAATTATCTTTATCTAATAAATCAGCTTGATCAGAAACGCTCAACATTCCCATACAATAATTTTCATCAGTAGCACTAGCAGAATAGGTTAAGAAAAAACGACCATTACGATGAATTACTGCAGGGCCTTCATTTACCCAAAAGCCACGAGTTTCCCAATCAAATTCTGGTTTAGATAACATAACCGGAGAAGTTTTTAGTGTCCATGGATTTTCCATTTCAGCTATATAAATATTCGAATTACCTTTAATTTGCGGGTCTTTTTGCGCCCAAACATAATATAATTTATCTTTTACTTCAAAACATGTAGCGTCTAACGAAAAACTATCTAAATGAGTTTTAATTTGACCCCGTTCAATCCAATTATCTTCACTTTCCATTGGATTCTCATTATCGCATTCAATACAAAACATACGATGCTGGAACATTCCATTTTCGTCAAAAGAAGTGGTTTCAGCAGCAGCAAAGTAAATAAACCATTTACTATCAATATAGTGAATTTCCGGTGCCCAAATCAATTGACTCATTGGACCAGAATCATGCTTTCGCCATATTGTTCTAGGAGCAGCATGTGCTAAACCTGCCAACGTTTTAGCACGCCTAATTTCTATTAAATTATAAGCTGGCACAGAAGCAGTAAAATAATAATATCCATCCGTATGTTTATAAATAAAAGGATCAGCTCTTTGGATAATTAATGGATTAATGTAATTATTATCTTTATTCATTAGTGTTTCCTCCTAATAATCATATTAGCTATTTAATATTAACTAATTCAATTCCATACAATGTTGCCAAATCTTGTACTTGTTGTTCTGTGGCTGCAAAGGAGAAGACTGTATGGTGACCGCCACCATTTTCAATCCATTCAGTAGCACCTTTTTTAAGACCTGTTTTTGGTGTCCACATTTGTTTAGCAACTGGCAAGTGTGGTGTTTCTTTTTCAGGCTTATGTGCGTCCACTTCATAGCTAATTAACTTGAAGCCATCACGGAAATCAGCCATTGTAACATCAATTGCTGGTCCTTCAGATCCAGTAAACACTAAACGTGCAGGATCATCTTTACCACCAATGTCTAATGGATGAACTTCTACACATGGCTTAGTAGAAGCAATCGAAGGGTCAACTTCCAACATATGTGAACCTAAAATTGCTTGATGTCCTGGACGTAAGTCTAATGTGTAATCTTCCATAAAGGCAGTTTGTTTATTATGTGTCATAATCTTGAAAGTCCGCAACAAAGCTGCTGTCTTCCAATCACCTTCACCAGCAAATCCGTAACCATCCCGCATCAATAATTGTGCTGCTAAGCCTTGTAATTCTTCTAAGCCCCACAAGTCTTCAAAGTTGGTAGTAAAGGCACTATACCCACCACGTTCAAAGAAACGAGTCATAGCAATATATTGTTTTAATTGGTAACGTACTGCATGTTCAAAAGTCTTTGGATCATTGTCGCCAACTACCAATTCATAATCTGATTGAAGTTTTTGATATTCTTTTTCAACATCATCATCAGAAACTTGCTTCATTTCAGCTACTAAATCGCCAACACCAAAGTAGTCAACAGTCCAACCCATTTGAATTTGTGCTTGAATTTTGTCACCCTCGGTAACGGCAACATTACGCATATTGTCACCAAAGCGAGCTACTTTCAAATTAAATGATTCTTCATAAGCAACTGCAACATCTTCCCAATCAGCAATTTCTTGTTGAACTTCACTATCATTCCAGTGTCCATAAATCACCTTATTGTGCTTTTGCAAGCGTGCATTGATATAACCATATTCACGATCACCATGAGCACTTTGGTTTAAGTTCATATAATCAAAATCAATCGTATCATATGGAATATTATCTAAATATTGTGTTGCAAAATGTAACAATGGTTTTTGCAAAAGCTTGGTACCACGAATCCAGTTTTTAGCAGGTGAAAATGTATGCATCCAGGTAACCACACCCGCTACTTGATCGTTGTAATTTGCTTCTTTCATAAATTTAGTAATCTCATCTGCAGTCGTTAAAACTTCTTTAAAAACAATTTTATATGGTAATTTACCGCTAGCATTTAGTCCAGCTACAATTTCTTTAGCATCTTTAGCTACACTCTTTAGAGTTTCTTCACCATATAAATGCTGACTACCAGCAGCAAACCAAAATTCATAATTAGGTACTTGTAACATATTTAACACTCCTTAATTTTTATTTTTCATGTTGGGCATGTGTCTGCGATTGGGCATTATTTTGTCCATAGTACGCATTCTGTCCATGCTTACGATAATAATGTTTATCTAATAAATACTGTGGTAACTCAATATTGCTTCGGGTTAGCTGCAGGGAATGGTAATCTTCTTCAGCAACTACTTCTAAAACCTTAGCATTATAAACTGCCTTGGCTGCAGTTGCTCCCCAGGCAAACGGTCCATGCTGACTGACTAAAGCTGCTGGTGTTGCTTCATAATCTAACTGCCGTTCTTTGAAAGTCTCTACAATCGCTTTTCCAGTATTACCTTCATAATCTGCTTCGATTTCTGCTTGAGTTAATGCTCTGGCTGCTGGCACTGCGGTATAAAAGGTGTCCGCATGAGTCGTGTTCAATGCGGGAACATCTAACCCAGCAGCGGCAAACGAGACTGCCCATGGTGAATGAGTATGCACAATCCCTCCAATATTAGGAAAAGCATTATACAAAACCGTATGCGTTGGCGTATCGCTAGAAGGATTCATCTTTCCTTCTACTACTTCCCCTTGCAGATTTACAACTACCAAATCCTCAGGTTTTAAATCTTCATAGTCGACACCAGAAGGTTTAATCACAAACAAGCCTTTTTCTCGATCAATTCCAGAAACATTTCCCCAAGTAAATGTCACTAAATCCAACTTGGGCAACTGCATATTTGCTTCATAAACTTCTTTTTTTAAAGCTTCTAACAAATGTTTCTCACCTCCTTAAAATTAATCTTTTAAAATACTAGCTTGAGACTCAATTGGTAAAGCTTGTTGATATCTTTCAATATATTCTTGATAACCCTTAACACCATCTGGCTCTGGTCCTAAAGTCATTGTTTCGGAATCTGCAAATATCTTAGTATCTAAATAATCTGCTAAGTTAAGATCAGTATCTGCTGCGGTATATTGCGCTAAAACTGCCATCCCCCATGGACCACCAACACTAGCATTGTTCATAACTGCAATCGGAATATTCAAAGCATTGGCCAAAATTTGTTGAGCCATAACAGGAGTTTTGAACAATCCTCCTTGAGCAATCATAACGCCAGGATGAATGCCTTCTTCTTTGGTCAAAATATCCATACCAATCTTTAAAGGTGCAAAAGCAGAATATAATTGAGCCAACATAAAATTAGCCAAATTAAACTTACTTTCTGGAGTCCGCACAAATAAGGGGCGACCGGCTTGAATATTAGTAATATTTTCTCCAGATAAATAACTATAATTAACTAATCCACCAGCATTAGTATCGCTTTTTACCACATCTAAAAATAAAGTTTCATATAATTTATTAGCTGATAAGTTTAATCCCAAACGCGCAGCAAATTCTGCAAAAAGATGAGCCCAAGCATTAATATCTGATGAACAATTATTGATATGAACCATGGCTACTGGTAAACCATCTGGTGTAGTTACTAAATCAATATCTCGATGGACTTTTACCAACGGCTTATCCAAGACTACCATTGAGAAAGCTGAAGTTCCCACAGAAATGTCACCTGTTCGTAATCGCACACTATTGGTACTAATCATTCCTGTGCCTGCATCTCCTTCAGGAGCCGCCATAATACTGCCACTTTGTAAATGCCCAGTTGGATTAAGTAATTTAGCACCATCAGCAGTTAAATGTCCTGCAGGTTGTCCTGCAACTTTAATCTCAGGCAAAATATCAGGCAGCTGCCAATCATAAGCCTGCACTTTGGGTAAACCATTAAATTGATCAATCATCCGCTGATTAAATTTACTATGTTCTTCAATCGGAAACATCCCTGAAGCATCCCCGACACCAATGACTTTTTCACCAGACAATTGCCAATGTACATAACCGGCTAAAGTTGTAATGAAGTCAATCTGACTGACATGTTTTTCTTGTTGTAAAATGGCATGATACAAGTGGGCAATACTCCATCTTAATGGAATATTAAAGTCAAATAACTTCGTTAGCTCATCAGCAGCATCCTGGGTAATATTATTACGCCACGTTCTAAAAGGAACTAATTGTTTCCCTGCTTGGTCAAAAGCTAAATAACCATGCATCATTGCACTTACACCGATAGCTCCAATTTTTTGCAGTTGAACGTGATATTTGCTTTGAACATTTGCTGCTAGTTGTTGATAACTTGACTGAATTCCCTTCCAAGCATCTTCTAAAGAGTATGTCCAAATATTATCTTCATAACTGTTCTCCCAAACATAACTTCCCTCAGCAAGTGGATTAGCATTATTATCAATTAAAACTGCTTTAATTTGAGTTGATCCTAATTCAATTCCTAAAGAGATTTTGCCTTTTTTAATATCTGAAATAGTAGTTTTAATGTCCAATTTTGCACAATCCTTTCTAACCCATATTTCATAGATGCTAAACAACAAACGTTTTCATCACCGTCTACATATTATAAGATAAATCAGCATAAATCAACGATAAATAAAATTCATTCGAATAAATATTTACAGCCTTTTATTAGTGCAATCATCTAATATAAGTGAAATAATAAATATTTATTTTTTTGTAGAATATTTTGTTAATTACAATAGAATATTATTTATGTTAAAATATGATAAATATAGATATTCATTCTAATAAATAATATGAGGCCTTTTTATGAAAAATGCATTTAACGTAGTTAAGGAGAAATTAAAACAAGCTATTACTTCTGGAAAATTTAAAGCAAATGAAAAACTACCTACTGAAGATGAATTTATTAAATATTTTCAGATATCACGTTATGCAATTCGCAAAGCATTAGGTCAATTAGAGCAGGAAAATTTAATTTATCGTGTTCAAGGAAGTGGTATGTATGTACAAGATTGGAATAAAAAGTGGTTTCGAAATTCTGAAAGTAAAACTGTTGGACTTATATGTACCCATATTGCAGATTATATTTTCCCAAAAATAATTTCACATATTGATTCTATTCTTGCAAAGGAGGGATACTCATTATTAGTAGCTAATACACATAATGATACTAATAGAGAACGTTTGCGCTTAATTAATATGCTAGATTCACAAGTTGCCGGCCTAATAGTCGAACCGAGCGAAAGTGCTAAACCTAATCCTAATCTAGATATTTATCAAGTAATTGCTCAAAATAAAATTCCATTATTATTTTTAAATGCCAGTTATCCTGAAGTTGATTTTCCAGTTATTCAAAATACTGACCTACAATCAGAAAGTGAACTTACACATTATCTCTTAAATTTGGGACATAAGCGTATAATTGGAATTTTTCAAATTGATGATCGACAAGGCGTCCATCGATTGAACGGTTTTTTAGAAGCTTATCAAAAAAATGATATTGATTTATCGAATTCTAGTATTATTATGTACAGTTCGCATGATAATTTTGAAGTTATTAGCCAAAAATTAGATTTATATCTTAATAGTAATCAATTACCCACAGCGATAACTTGCTATAATGATCAATTAGCTATTCGTATTGTTGATAAACTCAAAAAAGCACATTATCGTATACCAGAAGACATATCAGTTACCGGTTTTGATGATTATGACGGTGTCAATTATATAACGCCTAGTTTAACAACTATGACCTATGAAACTTATGCTGTGGGTCAAGAAGCTGGTCGAGGAATACTAGATTTGATTCATGGCAAACCTTTCAACTCTATTACCCATCAACCCCAACTCAAAATCAGAGATTCCACAGCGGCACCAAAGAAATAAACATTAATAATATAAAAAAAGAGCTGAAAATATTTTCAGCTCTTTTGTATATCAAATCTAAAATTATTCACCATGTAACTGTTCTTGCTTATACAAATTATTATCATATAGTTTAAAAAACGGATAATAAATTATCACCGATAAGAACAAATTCAAAAAAGCAACAATCACTGCGCCTAAATTACCACTTGTTCCAAGCCAAGCTCCCATTCCTACCGGCAATATCCAAGCAATTGCACTAGTCACATAACTAATTAAATGGAATTTAATAGCAAAGTAAGCTACTGAGGCTAAAACCATAGGATTAACAATAAAAGGTACAATCAAATATGGATTATAAACAATCGGTGCTCCGAAAATTACTGGCTCATTAATATTAAAAATAGCAGGTAAAATTGCTGTTTTGCCCAACGTTTTTAATTGATCAGATCTAGCAGCAAAAACCATTAACAGAACTAATCCTAAAGTTCCACCGGCACCGCCAATAAACACCCACATATTAATAAAATCACCGGCAAAAATATTATGAGCACCATTAGCATTTTCACTTAAAGCAACCAATAAAATTGGATTGACAAAGCTATTTTTAACAATGGCAGTTCCATGCACTCCAACTACCCACAATAAGTGAATTAGTAACAAAATCACCATCATTCCTAGCCACGAACCTGTCATATTTTTGACAAAGCCAAATGGTGCCGATAATAAATTGTGCAAGTCCGTATGCATTAATCCTAAAACAATATCTAACCCAATCATCACAAAACTAACCAAAATGGCAGGAATTAATGACGCAAACGAACGACTTACTCCTTCTGGAACCCCAGCAGGCATTTTTATCGTAATATTTTTATTAACACATAAACGATAAAGCTGAACTGCAATAATTCCAGTAATAATTGAAATAAAAATTCCTACACCACCAAAACGCTGGAGCCAACCATTCACAAAACTAACTCCACTCACCAAATAATTATTAGGAGCAATTGTTTTGCTGACAGCTTGAGCACTTCCATGACTCCAAGAAATTGACGGAATAGTCAATAGAAAAGCAAACATCGACAATAATGCGCCGGTGAAAGAATTTAATTGTTGTTCACCCGCACGACGATATTCTTCAATGTAATAATATCCTACTGATAAAGAGTAATACAAAGCAAGAGAACCTAATGCCATCGTGTTTCCCAGCATATAAAAGGCACTAAACTTAAGAATTGTGTGCTGAAAAAAATGTGCCGCAAAAGGAAATATTTGTGGTAAATTATTCAAAATTAAAAAAATAGAAGCCACAATCGTAAAGGGTACAGCTGCTAAACTAGCATTCATAATACTGCGTACCACTTTAGTGTTAGCTACCTTATTTAGCGGGGGCAATAAATATTTATTAAGAAAATCAAACAGTTTTTGCATCCTTATTCACTCCATTGTTTTTAATTACTTGCTGATACCAGAAGTAACTATCTTTCGGATAACGCGCTAAAGTTTTCAAATCTTGCTCTGTGCGATCAACATAAATTAGACCGTAACGTTTTTTCATGCCTTCATGTACACTCACTAAATCAATCGCTGACCAAGGCAAGTATCCTTGAACTGGAACCCCCGCATCAACGGCTTGTTGAATACTTTGCAAATGTGCTGATAGATAATTAATTCGATAATCATCATGAACTTGATAATCAGCAGTTAATTCATCATAAGCACCTAAGCCATTTTCTGTAATATAAATTGGTAAGTGATAACGATCATTAACTACTTCCAAAGTTGTTTGCAAGCCTAAAGGATCCACTGTCCAGTTAAAATCGTTTTTAGATAAATATGGATTAGTTAAGCCTTTATAAAATCCTTTTTCATAAACATCTTCAGATTGTTGATCACTCACGCCACTGGTACGATTTTGACCAGCTTTTGGATATTCAACAGTAACACTTGTATAATAATTCATTCCCAAAAAATCCGGGAAGTTCTGCTGTACTAATTCCTCATCCTCTGCTTTGATTTTTAAATCAATCCCTGTTTGGTGTAGATAATTTTGAAAAATAGGATTGATAATTCCGCGCACAGAGAAATCTAAATAAGCCCAATTACGAATCGCATTGAAATATTCGGCTGCGCGAATATCCTGTGGCTTAGCGCTTCCAGGATAAACATAAGAAATATTGGGTACTGGGCCAATTTGAGCTTGTGGACATAATTGATGACACGCTTGAAAAGCCTTCTTTTCAGCAATCATTAAGTTATAAAAAGCTTGATAACGTTCTTGATGAGTATAGGAAAAGCCTAAAATTTTACGATCCGCCAACAACATTACATTAGGCTCGTTAATAGTTAACCAATATTTAACTTCCGAACCAAATTCCTTAAATAAGACCTTAACATACTTTTCATAAGCCGTGACCGTCGATTGCTTAATCCAACCACCTTGCTCCTGCAAAATCTGGGGCAAATCAAAATGATAAGTAGTGACCATTGGTTCAATTCCTTGATTATGCATTTCATTGAACACTTGGTGATAATGCTTGATTGCTAATGGATTAACATCACCAAGACCGTCAGGAATAATACGTGTCCACGGAATAGAAATTCGAAGAGCTTTAATTCCAGCTTTTGCTAGTAAATTAATATCTTCTGCATAACGATGATAGTGGTCAGCCGCTACGCTGAAATCTGCAATCTTTGGATTGCGCTGGCGCACGTCTTGAACTGATTGTGACTTTCCATCCTCTGTAGCTGCTCCTTCAGTCTGATGAGCAGACAAAGAAGCTCCCCATAAAAAATTAGCTGGTAACATAATTATTCTCCCCTTTCATAATAAAAAACTGGCCGTATTCATTTTATACGACCAGTTTTATTTTGAATAGCAATATACATTTAAACTAATTACCAAATATTAACACGTTTATCGGGATCTAACCACATACCATCTTTTTCAGTAATATTAAAAGTGGTATAAAAGTCATCCATATTTTGTGCTTGCACATTAGCTCTAAGAGGTGATGGTGCATGCACATCAATACTTAAAAACATTTCCATCAATTGTTGCGTCGATTTAGTCCGCCAAATCCGTGCCCAATTAATAAAAAATTCTTTCAAATCAACATCAGCTTCAGACTTAGCTGCTTCTAGAGCACAACTTAATCCACCGGCATCAGCAACATTCTCACTAACAACTAATTTGCCATTAACTTTACCACCAGCAAATTCAACACCTTCAAATTCATCAATCATTGCCTGCGTTAGCTCTTTAAAAGTTGCATAATCTTCGTCTGTCCACCAATTATTCATATTACCAAACTCATCAAATTGTGCACCATTATTATCAAAGCCGTGCGAAATTTCATGTGCTATCACAGCTCCAATACCACCATAGTTCGCACTAGCTGATTGTTCTAAGCTATAAAATGGAGCTTGTAAAATTGCTGCTGGAAAAGTGATATCGTTACGTGAAGGATCATAACAAGCATTAACTAAATGGCCCGGCATTGCCCATTCATCACGATCCACCGGCCGATGATATTTAGCAAAATTATCCGCAATTATGATTTGATTAATAGCTTGGACATTACTAAATAAAGATTGATCACTATCTACTGTAAATTTTTGATAAATGGGATTCACCTGATCAGGATAGCCAATTTTCAGTACCATTTTATCTAATTTTACAATTGCTTTTTGCTTCGTAGCAGTACTTAACCATGTATTATTGTTGATTCGTTGTTGATAAATACTAATCATTTTGTGAATCATCTGTTCCACATCAGATTTAGCTTTTGCTCCAAAATATTTTTCTCCATAATATTTACCAACTACTTCACTAAAAGTCGAACTCGTCAGATTATACGCTTGCTTAATTGGTGCTGACAATTCTTGGCTACCATTTAATGCTAAGCTATATTGACCAGCAAGTTCACGCAATTGCTGGCTTAAAAGTGAACTAGCACTGTAAACATATTGAACCAAAGACCAGTCTTTCAAGTTGGCAAAAGTCTCAGCATTTACAATTTTAGTAAAGTTTTGATAATAACGTGGCTCTGTGACAATTACCTGTTCAACTTGGTCGTCAACTGCTTGATTAATCAATTTAGCAAAATCAATTTGACCACCTTGACTAGCAAAGTCAGCCATTAGTTGGGGATTATACATTTTGACATAATCTGCTTGTTCTTCAGCACTTTTAACATAATCAACTAAAGAACGATCAAAAGCCAAAGCTCCGTGGACAATTTGTTGAGCTTGTTCTTGTGATTCACCAATTTTTTCTAATAATTGGACAGCCACTTGCTGATAAATTTGCAATAGTTGCTCACCACTAGGATTATCTTGATAATAACTCGTATCAGGTAAAATTAAACCAGGAGCAGCAGCATAGACAACATTTTTACTAGTGTCTTTCATATCTGCGTCTACACCTATACCAAATGGTAATGGATACCCTTTCTGCAGCCATTGTGGAATTTGTTGGATAAAATCAGCAAAGTTCGTAAGCTGTTTAATCTCGGTATAACCGGCCGTTGCTGGAGCAAAACCATCTTGGTTCCGACGCTCAAAATTCGCGGCTACTTGATAAAAACTAACTGCAACAGACATCAGCTCATTGTTCGGTTCTTTCTTACCAGCTGCAAAGTCCGCAAAATCTTGCATTAACTGCTCTTCAATTTCTAAAGCTAAATCAGAAAAACCACCTGTGCGGGATTTATCTGCTGGAATTTGTGCCGTTTTTAACCATTTGCCATTTACTGCTAAATATAGGTTATCTTGATAGCTAGCAGTTGCTCCTTGAGTTGTATCACCCGTACCACCAACAATCTTTGCATTTCTATGCTGCATAATCTTGCCTCCTAATTGTCTCATTGAAGATATTTTATCATTTTACTTAGTTTAAAACTGATTAAAGCTCTAAACGATATACAAGAAGCAGGACAAAATGTCCTGCTTCTTTAATTTATAATTAAAATAGATTATCTAGCAACAATTACACTAACAGGTGATTTTTCAATGATACCTTCAGCTTGAGAACCGATAGTTTTTCCTAAAACTTTTTTAGTTTCAGAACCCACAACTACCAAATCAGGTTTAAAATCTGGGATAACTTCTTCTAAAATTGCCTTGTTAGGTGTACCTTCAGTCAAGATTGGTTTGACATTTTCCACGCCAAATTCCTTGGCTTTTTTGACATAAGTTAATAAATCATGTGATGCTTCTAAGCGCTTATCATCCATTGATGCTGGCGACAAGCTCTCAAACACATTAATGTCTTTACTTTCTACAACTGTAACAATGCCTAATGTTGCGTTAGACTTTTTGACAACGGTGCAGGCAAAGTCAAATGCTTGATCCGAAGACGTAAAGTCATCAACATCAATTGCTACTAATACTCTGTGCAAATGTATTTCATTAACATGGTAATCCTTTAGTTCTTGAACAGGTTCCATTATATCAACCTCCTTTAACTATTTGAAATCTTGACCTTTATTCTCTTCAAAATAGCGCTTAAAGCGGCCACGATAGCGATAAAACATATAACTCATTAATAAGAACCGCTTAAACCCCAAATCACCTTTAAAGAAAACCGTTGTGCCATACCGATCTTGACGTAATAATTCTAATGCTACTTCTTTATATTGATTTTCTAAGGCATATTTTTTAAACACATGGACAGGCACACCAAGCCATAATTGATGTTGAGCTTTATTCTTATTACCATAAACGGTTGATTGTGCTTCTAGAGTTCCTGTAACATAATCATCAATAACATATTTGGCTAAATTATAACCATTAAGCGTTACAAAAAAGCTACTACGACCCTGACGTAAATTGATTTCAAACAACTTAAATTCATGATCACGATCATCATATTTCATATCAAAGTTGGCAAAACCAGTAAATTCAATATCTTCTAAAAATTTCTGAATTAAGTCATATAATTTTTGGTCATACTCAGGCAAAATAGCTACGTAATTCCCAATAGATGCCGGTGTAGGATCTTCTAATAAAGGATGTCCTAAACATAGCATTTTGACGTGATGATTTTGATCAACATAAGCATTTAAGACCCGCATATGAGAATCATCACCTGGAATAAATTCTTGCAAAATTAAATCAGATTTATAACCATGATCATAAATTTTACCAACAATATCTAAAAATTCGGCTTGTGAATGGATAGTAAAAGCCTTCTTACGACCTTCAAAATGAATATCGAGCCATTCTACACTATTAGCTGGTTTTAAAGCTACTGGATAGTCGAAAGGCACAGTTAAATTAGTTTGTTCTTGATACATCTTACGAGTAATAATCTTAGTTTGGGGATGCGGTAAATGATATTCATTACAAATTTGGTAAAAAGATTCTTTATTATTCAAACGGCGTAATAATTCATAGTCTACGTAAGGACAAATAAAAGTTTGCGATAGTTCTTCTTTGTGTTTAGCAATTAACTCTGCATAACCGTCACCCATTGCTAATAAAATCACTGGCTCTGGATGGTTAGTATACTTTTGCGCAATGGAGCGCATAGTTTCAATAAAAGTAGGATCCTCCGCAAAACCATCATGCAGACTTACATTAATAATACGCGAATATTTAGTAGGAGCCAAAGGCATTTCTGCATAAGCTTGAACAGGTTGATGGGTTAATTCATAAAATGATCTAGCAAATCCATAAGCATTAATATCGCTACCTAGCAAAATGGGAGTAAATTGGGGTACTTTCTGATTATCGATAAGAGTTCACATTCCTTTACAATGGTCTTCGCATCCCGTGCTTATTATAACAAATGTTTATTAATGACGAAATAAATTCCACAAACTCTACTAAATCTTAAACTTTCTTAATGGTGTAGCAGCACCATAGCCAAAAACTTTTAAAGAATCACCAGCTTGATTAAGATTGATAACATATCCAGCAAATTCACTGACTTCATCTTTTTTTCGATCCCAAGAACGATTATATTTAGTAGTTAAACTGTGCTTTTTACCCATTAAGGCTGAAACATTTAATAAAATATATTGAATACCGTCAATTTTAAATTGATCTTCTACATGGCGATGACCACAAATATAAGCCACTACTTGCCCAGAAAGATTATTCGTAAAATCAAAATCAAACGCTAAGGAGAAATTATTATCTTTATCTTGATGTTGCAGACTACCGCTTAATCCTTGATTGAAGGCTTTGAACAAGTCATGAACAGCTTTACCATTATATTGTAATCCATTATTGCCCTTTACTGTCATTAAATTACCATGACCACAAACAATAATTTTTTTATTTGCTGACTGTTGTAAGATTTGAACAATTTCTTTTAGTTGTCCATTACGAACAGCTAAAGTCAACTTACTGTCATAAATTTTACGACCTTGAGCATCCAAGTGATACGGAACGTCAGTTGTATTAATAAATACAACTCGCAAATTATTTTTATCAAAATAACTAACACCATAATTTGTCGATAACTTCTTTACCGAACGTTGTTGATACATTGTTTGCCAAATTAAATCTGCAAAAGTCTGGGATGCAAAAGTTGCCTTTTTACTCAGAGTATGTTCATCATATTTATCATTGTCATCATGATTACCCTTAGTAATAAAGTATGGGCCAGTTTGCTGGGAAAAATAACGACTCACTTGAGCTAATAATTGCCGATCAGTCACAGCATCATCACTGCCATCAATGATATCACCAAGATGAGCCACAAAGTCTAAGTTTATCAAGTTAGGTAAGGTTAAAAATTCTCCAACATGTTGCAAACCATTAAATCCATAATAACTATGACTATCTGCAAATTTAATATGTGTATCTGTAATGACACCAAAGGTCAAGTCCTCGTCTGCGACTAAAGTATTGACAAACTGGCTAAAACTACGCAAATAGTCTTGTACAAAAAAGCGAATCTGCACCGGTACTGGCAAAAAATGTGCTTGATGCTGTTTACGATAATAAATTGCAGTACTATTTTGTGGCCATAAAATTTGTTGGTGCTTTTTGACCTGTAATAAATATGGTTGTTGTAAATAGTTAACTCGATAAACACCTAATTTTTGTAAGGGTGCAAATAAGATAGTTTGTAAACAATATTCCCAAAATCTCATTTTTGAGCCTCTTTATAAATAAGGGGATTGGAACACAATCATGTCCTAATCCCCCCATATTAAGCATACGATTATCTCAGCGAATAAAACGTTGATAAGCAACTAATGGACGTTGCTGTGCATCCCGAATAGTTCCGCACTTTTGAAAACCATTCTTTTCAATTACATGCTGCATTGCTAAATTATCAAAATGAGTATCAATTCGCACATCATGAATATTCAACGAAGCTGTAATAGATAGTAAATGTTGAATAAAAACAGAAGCTAGACCTTCACCTTGATGACCTTGAGCAATAGCAACCCGATGAAAAATAGCATAGCGTTCTTGTGACTTAGGACTCCAACTGCCATCTTCAATTTGATCATAGCTTGATTCGCCTTGGTCTTCCAAAGCAGCTACACCAGCTATTTTATCATCTTTAATCAAAAAATAAGCAATTCCACGCTGAATATCACTACGCAAAATCTTTTGGTCGGGATATCCATCTTGCCAAAGATCTACGCCCCGTCCTTTTAAAACTTGCTTGGCTTCTTCAATAATTTCTACTACTTGATCTAATTCATCAGCTTGTACTTTACGTAAATATGTTACTGGCATAATACATCCCTCCTAAAAACAAACACCGGGATATATTAGCGAATTAAATTTTATTTTGCAAATAAAAAGACTCGTTAATTATTTTTCTGCCAATTATCTACAGCAGCTGCAGCCAGAGCAATTGATAAAACTGCATCTTGAGATAAATTATTACGCACATCCGCCATAATTGTGTTAGCTACCACTGCGCCAATCACTTCTAATGCATATTCAATTGTATGCAAATCGTTAGTAACATCGTATTGTCCACCAGCAAAGGGATGCTCATGATTATAAGTGAAGTTTATTTCACTCTTAGCAAAACTGCCATCAACATGGTTCACCAAAACTCGATCTTGTAATTTACTTAATGGTTGTTTATCGTTTTGCAGCGTTAATTGATGATCAGATTCATTTTCATAATATTGTTCTTCAGTCATTGTTAGATATTCTTGGACTGGGTGTCGCAAAATGGCCAAATCATCAATGATTTCATTAATTTTTTGGACGTCAAGTTGTGTCTTGTGTGCTACAATTTCGGAAACATGATCTTCCAGCCAATCGGCCATTTGACTCACTGCTTCTGCTTGCATAATAATTGCCTCCCCAAAATCTTTACTAGCAAATTATAACTGTTTTAGTACTTACTTTCCAGTTTCTATCGTTTTTTATTTTGCAATTGCACTGTAATTACTGGCCCAATTAATCAACCTGCAAACTATCCGGGATAAATAATTGTTTTAATTGCTGATAAGTAGTTAGTTTTAAGGTTAATGGTGGTAATTAATCTTGAGGAAACCAACTCATATTAATAGTCTCGTTATTTTTTAGAAAATACTTGCGGAATATCTTTTTTTAAAGCAGTATCATAACTATCTATGAAAGTTAACGTTGATATTTATACCAATGCTTTTTTAAATATTGCAAAGTCAAACTATTTGGATGCTTGATTAATTTTTTCGGCTGGCCAGCAGCCATGATTTGGCCACCTTGATTACCACCCTTGGGACCTAAATCAATCAAATAGTCCGCATTAGCCATAATATCTAAATCATGCGTAATAATAATTACTGTTGCTCCTTGAGCTTTTAAACGATTAATCACACCTAATAAAGTTTGAACATCTAGTGGATGTAAGCCAACCGACGGCTCATCAAAAACAAAAAGTGTGTGTGCCTGTTGTTTATTTAAATGTTTTACTAGCTTTAACCGTTGTGCTTCTCCACCGGATAAACTGGGCGTACTTTCTCCCAAATGTAAATAACTTAATCCTACCTGCTGTAACAAAACTAATTGGCGCTCAATTGCTGGAACTGAGACAAATATCGGTAATGCTTCTTGAACTGACAAGCCTAAGAGGTCAACAATACTAAAATTGTGCCATTTAATTTGCTGCACTTCGGGATTAAAACGTTGTCCATGGCAGACTGGACAAATTTCTTCCATATCAGGTAAGTACTGAATGTCTAAAGTAATCGTACCTAATCCGCCACAATTAGGACAAGCACCTTGTTTATTATTGTAAGAAAAATAAGCTCGTCCATAATGCTTTTGCTTAGCTAATGATACTTGAGCGAATAATTGCCGTAAATTATCCATAATATTTGTATAAGTAGCTACTGTAGAACGTGCATTCTTGCCAATAGGAGCAGCATCAACACTAATAACTTGTTGTAAATTCGTTTGTAATTGAGTAACCTGTTTGGGCAGCGACGCTTGCTTAATTGCCGGCACCAAACTATCTAAAATCAAACTAGTTTTACCCGCTCCAGAAAAACCTGTAACTGCTGTAATTTGCTGTTCAGGCAGCTTAACTTGAACATTTTTTAAATTAAAATAATTTTCAACTGTAAAATCTGTAGTTATTGTTTGCTGAGCGGGTGAAGCTTCTTTTTCATGCCAAATATTAGCAGTACCTGCAATAAAAGGTCCAATTAATGAGTTTTTATCATGTACTAAATCTTGGGGAGGTCCTTGACAAATCACTTGACCACCAGCAGCACCAGAACCTGGTCCCATTTCAATAACCCAATCAGCTGCAGCAATAATATCAACATCATGATCTACTACCACTAATGAGTTTCCTTGAGCAATCAAACTGCGCAAAATTTTAATTAAGCCTTGGACATTATCCGGATGTAAACCAATCGATGGCTCATCTAAAACATACAACACCCCTGTCGTTTGCGTCCGCAATGTTTTGGCTAATTGAATGCGTTGCAATTCACCCGTTGATAAGGTATTACCACTGCGAGCTAAAGTAAGATAATCCAATCCTAATTCTAATAAGGGCCGCAAGTTATCCTGCAAATCTTCAAATAGAATTTTTGCCATTGCTTGCATATTTGAAGGTAATTCTTGTTTAACAGATTGTAACCATTGTGGTAATTGTCCTAAATCCAATTCCGATACTTGAGCAATATTTAATTTTCCACTAAGTTGCGTCAATAATTGCGGATTTAAGCGTGAGCCATGGCAGGTTGGACAAATAGAAAAATGAAAAAATTGATTTAATTGTTTTTGAGCCCGCTCACTTAAAGATTTTTTGGCTGTGTCATATACTGCTTCATAAGCATTTTCATAAAGGGCTTTTTCCATATGAAACACTCGCCCCGTGGATGTATTCAAATCTATCGGGTATTGTTTTTTGGCTCCATGCAAGACAATATCTTGTTCTTGCGCAGTCAAGTCCTTATATGGAACATCAATGCGTACCCCTAAAGTTTGAACTACCTTCGGCATAAAATTACGCCCTGGTAAGTGCCATGAAGCCACAGCTCCTTCTTGTAAACTCAGATTAGGATCACCAATCAATTTATCGGGATTAATTTCTTGAACATGACCACTTCCGTGACAAGTTGGACAAGCACCACTAGCATTAAACGCAAAATCTTCGGCAGATTTAGCCATAAAATTAATTCCACAAACAGGGCAAGTCAATTGTCCCATACGTTCATCTGGCAAATCCATCACCTGGGCAATTTTAATATTGGGTTTTAGTCGATGTCCATTAGGACAAACTGGCGAACCTAAGCGAGAAAAAATCAACCGCACTACATTAAAAATTTCACTCATAGAACCAACTGTGGAGCGTTCTGAAGGCACAGTTGGGCGTTGACGCAAAGCTATTGCTGCTGGGATATGGCGAACTTCTTGCACTTGAGAACGTTTAGCTTGATTAATTCTGCGTCTAGTATAAGTCGACAATGCTTCTAAATATCGCCGTGAACCTTCAGCATATAAAATACCCATTGCCAAAGAACTCTTACCCGATCCCGACAAACCTGAAATAGCGACAAACTTATTCAAGGGAATTTGGACATTGATGTTTTTTAAATTATGGACGCGACCGCCGATAACTTCAATTTTTTCTATAGATTGCAATTTCTTACTTCCTTAATGATTCATTAATTAAGCAAAATAGTCTCTTTATTTGCTAAGTAACTTTTCTAATTCATCTAATCTTTGGGCAAAAGTGGCAAAAGCAGCTTCTAAATAATCCGGTTTCGTCATATCTACTCCTGCTTGTTGCATAATTTGAATTGGATATTCTGAGCTTCCTGTTTGTAAATAATGGAGATACTTGTCACGTGCATGGGGCTTTTGTTGCATAATCTGGGAACTAAGATATGAAGCGGCCGCAAAACCAGTCGCATATTGATAAACATAATAATTCATATAAAAATGTGGGATCCGTGTCCATTCGAACGCAATTTGCGGATCATTAATCACATCATTACCATAATAACGTGCATTTAACTGCTCATAATAACTAGACATATAATCTGCTGTTAAGGCTTTACCTTGAGCATCTGCCTGATGAATAAAATGTTCAAATTGGGCAAATTGGGTTTGTCGATAAATAGTACCTTTAAAACCATCTAAATAATAATTTAAAACATAGGCGCGAACTTTGGGATCTGTTTGCGTCTGTAATAAATATTCTGTCAAAATATTTTCATTTGTTGTGGAAGCAATTTCTGCGATAAAAATCGGATAATCACCATACATATAAGGTTGATAGTGACGAGTATACCAGCTATGCACACTATGTCCGGTTTCATGAACTAATGTATATAAATTGTCCAAATTATCCTGCCAATTTAATAATTCATAGGGTGCAGTATCATAAGAACCACCTGAATAAGCTCCTGAAACTTTACCTTGATTCTCTACCACATCAATATCGCGATTATTAAAAATTTCATCGACATGCTCCAAATAGTCTGCACCCAACACGGCTAAAGCCTGTTTAGCCGTTTGTTTAGCACTACTAAAAGTATAAGTTAAAGGAGGTTGACCAACTAAGGGGGTATACATATCATACATATGCAACTCTGAAACATTCAAAATTTGTTTGCGTAAAGCAACATAACGATGGAGTAAATCTAAGTGTTGATTAACTTCTGTAATCAGAGTGTCGTAAACTGTAGTCGGAATATAATTTTGGGACATTGCTTGTTCACGCGCGCTGGAATAATGATGTACTTGTGCTAAATAATTATTCTTTTTAACTTCTCCGGCTAAAGTCGTGGCAAAAGTATTTTTAAATTGACCGTACACTTGATACAAAGCCATAAATGCTTTTTGGCGAACACTTTGATCTCCAGACTCTAATAATCGACTGTAAACACCGTCTGATAATTGATATTGTTGCCCTTTTTCATCTGTGACCACTGGAAATTTTAAATCCGAATTATCTAACACATTAAAAGTGTTACTAGCGGTCTGCATAACATCACCAGCCGCTGAAAGTAATGCCTCACTTTGAGCATCTAAAACGTGATTGCGATTAATTGTAATCATATCTAAAAAATGTTGATAGCTCTGCAATTGAAAATCTTGTTTAAACTTATTTAATTTTTCTGGTGGAATCTCCAAAATTTCTGGCTCTAAAAACGCTACATTGGCATCTACTTGGGCTAATAAGCTATTAACTTGAGCTTGATAAGCTTGGTAATGATTATTAGCAGTGTCTTGATCACTTTTCATACTTGCATAAACGGCTAATTTTTCTACTTGCCGATATAAAGCTAATACTGCATCTATCCCTTTCTTTAGAGCTGACGCTGATTGTGCTAAAGTTCCAGCAATGCGGGTGATTTTCTGGTTAGAATCTATTGCCTGTTGCAAATTGTCTTCAAATTCTTGATCATTAATAAAAATTTTAGTTAAATCCCAAGTTAATTCGACTGGAACTTCAGCGCGAGTTGGCAGTTTTTGAATTTTATTCATCATATCTCCTAAAAAAACAAGCAATATCAGCATCAATACCTACTGAAATTGCTTGTCTAAATGATTATTTCTTATTATTTTTTTTATTACTTTTTTTAATAGCTTGATTATTCAAATCAGTCCGAACCACAATAACATCAGTTAAAGCATTGCGGGTTACATAAGAGGATACCGACCCAACTAACAAACGCTCTACAGCATTCAAACCAGTAGAACCCAAAATAATTAAATCGTCATGATAATCTTTTAGAAAATCTAAAGAAATAATCGTTTTAGGATCACCAAAACGAATATGAATTTTGATTTGTTCTTTAGGTAATCCCGCTTTTATAAGTTCTTCTTGTAGTCCTGATAAATAATCTTGTGTATCTTCTGTAATTTGATAAATAACATCACTTGTTAGCATTCCACCGTAAGCACCAACAAATTGCCGCGTATCTAAGACATCTAATACATCTAAAGTTGCATGATTACGAATCGCAATTTGGGTCGCCTTTTTCAAAGCAATTTCAGCTTCATCTGAACCATCAACTGGAGCTAAGATTCTTTTGTATTCTTGTAACATTGGCTTCACCCTTTCCATATACTATCAGAATACGTCTATTAGCTAGAAATTTCAATCATTTTAGGCTAAAAACAAATTAGTTATTTTCTGGAAAATATTTGATAGAATGAAGTAAATATCTTAGTAGAGGCAGGAAATTATATGAAAAACAATCGTCTTTTAAACTTAGAAGCCGGCAGGAATTTTCGGGAGTTAGGAGGATATCAAACCAAAGATGGAAATACTATTAAGTATCACAAAATCATACGCTCAGCTAGTTTAGGACAATTAACTGACCATGATTTAAACTTCTTAACTGATTATGGTCTGAAATATGATATCGATTTTCGTTCGGCTGACGAACAACAAAAAGTACCAGATCGAGTACCTGAACATGTTGAATATCTTTTCGATCCTGTATTTGGAGTGGATTTGACGCAAGCATCAAAATTTGATGACCAAGAAAAGGCCGCAACTCCTGATCACAATATCGAAGGTTTAACGGATATACCTAGTGATGGACATGAAAATATGTGCAATACTTATCGCGAATTAATCCATTTAGATAGCGCCAAAAAGGCTTATCGGATTTTCTTCGATAAATTACTAGAAAACAACCAAGCAGACCAAGTGCTACTTTTTCATTGCACAGCCGGTAAGGATCGCACCGGTATGGGCGCAGTCTTTTTTATGACTGCTTTAGGTGTGGATCGCCAAACTATTCTTAACGATTATTTAATGACTAATGAAGTTACTAAGGATTTTGTCGAGGAACAACTACAACCTTTTACTAATAATCCGTTAATGTATGATTCCGTAAAAGCATTAATGCAAGTGAGTCCTGATTATCTTAAAGCTGCAGATGAAGAAGTTAAAAAAGAAGCTGGCAGTTGGATAAATTATTTGCAAACACAAATCAAAGTTACTGACCAAGAAATTGCTGATTTAAAGAAAATCTATTTACAATAAAAATAAAAACTTCCGTTATTGAATACAGCGGAAGTTTTTAATTTTATATCCTAATTAATTTTTAATATAATTTTTGCCATCTGCTGCAGGGCCTACTGACTTACCAAAGAAAATTGCCAAGACAATAATTGTAATTAAATATGGCGCCACTTGAAACCAAACAGAATTAACATGATTTAAACCAGGAATATAAGCACCAATAATAGGCAAACTTTGTGCTAAGCCAAAGAAAATTGCAGCTCCCATAGCTCCCAGCGGATTCCAGTTACCAAAAATCATGGCAGCTAATGCCATAAAACCTTGTCCTGAAATTGTGCTCACAGAAAAATTCAACGTGATAGATTGAGCCATAACAGCCCCACCTAATCCTCCTAAAAAACCAGAGATCAATACTCCTAAATAACGATAACGACTAACATTAATTCCTAGTGTGTCAGCTGCTGCAGGGTTTTCACCAACTGAGCGAAGTCGCAAGCCAAAAGAAGTACGATATAGAACATACCAACAAATGACCGCTATAATTATTGCTAGCCAAGCAATTAATGAAGTTTGTGTAAAAAAAATTTTACCCAAAATTGGAATCTTAGCTAAACCAGCAATTGTCATTGTTCCTAATCCTTGACTAATAATTGGAGTCTGACCTTTGCCACCATACAATATTCGCGTTAAAAACACACAAAGCGCAGGAGCAATCATATTTAGTACTGTTCCTGAAATGATATGATCTGCTCTAAAGGTAATAGTAGCTACCGCATGTAGTAACGAGAATAAACATCCGGACATCCCACCAATTAATAATGCTATCCAAACAGTTTCAGCGCCTAATTTTGAAGTCCAATTCAAAGTGAAAATAGTACTACAAAAAGCACCTACAATCATCATACCTTCTAAGCCAACATTAACCACGCCACTACGTTCAGAAAATGTACCACCTAGCGCAGTAAAGATGAGGGGCGCAGAATAAACCAAAGTAGTAGAAAAAATTGTCATTAAAATCGTTGTTAAATTCATATTTGCCCTACTCTCCGTTTATTTTTGTTTTTTGAATGGGAAAATTTATATTTGTTCATTATAATTTCGAAGGCATATTTAATCGCTATAAAGAAAATAATAGCCGCAGTAACGATATTCACAATTTCAGTAGGAGTACTAGAATAAACTGAAATACTCATTCCACCAATTTGTAAAGCAGAAAATAATAAAGCAGATAATATAATACCTAATGGATTATAAGCTGCCAAAAGTGCTACTGCCATCCCATCATATCCTACTTGAGGTAAAGAATTAGACACTGAAATATTTTGAAAATTACCCAATCCATCTAAAGCTCCACCTAAGCCTGCTAAAATTCCCGAAATTAGCATCGATACAATAATTGTTTTACGTACATTCATACCAGCATACTTGGCAGCCCGAGAATTATAGCCAATGCTGCGTAACTCCAAGCCAGCCTTCGTACGATTAAAATAAATCCAAATTACTATACAGGCCAATATCGCTAGAAAGAACCCCCAATGTAAAGTAGAATTAGCTGTCAATTGCGCAAGAAAGTTACTGCGTAAACTGGCTTTAGCTACAATAGTTGCAGAACTATCTTGTCCTTTAGTTGCTAACCAATTCTTAACCATATAATTAACAAAGTAAAGAGCTATATAATTCAACATAATTGTTGTGATCACTTCACTAGTGCCACAATAGGCTCGCAAAATACCGGCAATAGCTGACCACAGTCCGCCTAATAAAGCCCCAGCTATAACAGATACAAAAATTAATACCCAACCTGGAAGCCAAGATAATTTAAGAGCAACAATGATGGCGCCAAACCAGCCCATAAGATATTGACCAGAGCCTCCAATATTAAAAAATCCCGCCTTACTAGCCACGGCAAATCCTAAAGCAGTTAAAATTAATGGCGTCATATTACGTAAAGTTTCACCAATAGAGTAAGAACCTCCAAAAGCACCTACAAATAAATTCCAATAATTCTGTAAAGGATTATATCCGAATAGTAACATTACAATTGCGCCGACCAAAAAGCCTGCTAATACTGCTATTATAGGAAATATCCATGTTTTTTGCTCTTTTACTTTCAATTATTTACCTCCGTTGAAGTTGGAGTTTTTTGACCAGCCATCATTAGTCCTAACTCTTGAGCATTAGTCTTTTGAGGAGCAACTTCACCAACAATTTCCCCATTATGCATTACTAACACTCGATCAGATAATTTTAAAATTTCATCTAATTCAAAACTTATTAATAATACTGCCTTACCTAAATTACGTTCTTGAACAATCTTTTCATGAATATACTCGATAGCTCCAATATCAACTCCACGTGTTGGATTAGCAGCAATTAAAAGATCCGGATTACTACTAATTTCACGTGCAACAACAATTTTTTGTTGATTACCGCCAGACAAAGAAGCTGCTTTACTTTGCTCACTTTGTGTCCGTATATCATAGTCATGAATTATCTCTTGAGCAAAACGATTTAAATAACGATAATCTAGTATGCCATAATGACTGACTGGTGGATGATAATACTCTTTTAAAACCAAATTTTCTGCTACCGTCATCGGCAAAATTAGTCCCTCAGATTGTCGATCTTCTGGAATATAGCCAACCTTAGCTTTAATAAAATTTCTGACTGGTTTATTTTCAAAATTATTCCCATTAATTTTAATTGAACCTGCAGTGACTTTTTTCATACCGGTTAAAGCCGCAATTAATTCACTTTGGCCATTACCATCTACCCCGGCAATTCCAACAATTTCACCGCTATGAACTTGCAAATTCAGATTATTAACTTTTTTTCGTCCTTTAGAGCTAACATTTACACCATGAATATCTAATATTAACTGATGATTATTGATAGTAATCTTTTCCATTGAACTTCTTAATTTACGCCCTACCATCATCTCAGCTAACTTCTCTTCTGAAGTGTTATTAACTTCAACAGTATTAATTACTTTTCCTGATCTGATAACCACACAACGATTGGCAATTTCTTTAATTTCTTTCAATTTATGAGTAATAAAAATAATTGCTTTATTTTCATCTGCCAAAGCCCGAAATATTCTCATTAGTTGCTGAATTTCTTGTGGTGTTAAAGCAGCAGTTGGTTCATCAAAAATAAAGATATTAGCTTGTCGATAAAGTGCCTTCATTATCTCTACTCTTTGTTGCATACCAACTGAAATATCTGCTACCTTAGCTTGTAAATCTATTTCTAGTTGATATCTTTGAGCTAATTGCTGAATTTTTTTAGTAGCGCCTGCATAATCCACTCTGCCAAAATGTTGTTTTGGCTCATCACCTAAAATTATATTTTCTAAGACACTAAAGGCTGGAATTAACATAAAATGCTGGTGTACCATGCCGATTCCCAAATCTTTAGCAGTTTTAGGCCCATTAATTTGTACAATCTTGTCATTAATTAAAATTTGTCCTGATGTGGGCTGAATTAATCCAGAAAGTATTCCCATAAGGGTAGACTTTCCGGCACCATTTTCACCTAACAATGATAAAATTTCTCCTTCATGTACACTAAGAGAAATATCATTATTCGCTGCTAATTTCCCAAACTTTTTTGTAATATGTCGCATTTCAACAACTGTTTTGGGCATGATGAACTCCTTTTATTTGGCTTTGACAGTGATGTCACCTTTAATTATTTTTTGGCGATATTCGTTAACGGCTTTTTGAGCAGTAGTTGTTAAATTATCATCAATTAAATCTACACCCTTACCTTTTAAATCATAAGTTACAATCTTATTACCTGGGAATTCACCTTTCATTGATTTATTGGACAAATCATAGACAGCAGTATCCACTTTTTTGACAGCTGAAGCTAAAGTCACATTACCTCCATTATATTTTCCATCAGCTTTTTGATCTTGATCTACACCAATAACCCAAACTTTCTTACCATTTTTGCGGTTATCTTTAGCAGCACTAAATACACCTGCTCCAGAACCTCCAGCCGCTTGAAAAATTACATCTTCCTTATTATTGAACATCGCACTTGCTAAAGATTTTCCCACATCAGCTTTAGTAAATGCTCCTACATATTTAACATCAACTTTAATATTGGGATTAACCGCATGTACTCCTTGTATAAAACCTTTTTCAAAGGTAGTTACAACATCACTTTTAATACCACCCACAAAACCTACTTTATTAGTTTGCGTAGTTTTTGCAGCTGCTACGCCAGCCAAATAAGAGGATTGTTCGGATTTGAATTGTACTGAAGCAACATTTTTATGATTAGGTACTACTGAATCAATAATTGCAAAATTAGTTTTAGGGTTTTGCTTGGCAGCTGTATCAACTGCTGAATTTAATTTATAACCAATGGCAAAAATAGTTTGATATTGAGCTTTTACTAACTTATTAATATTAGGCATAAAATCTGCATCGGAGGTTGATTGGGCATAATTATATCCATCAACACCTTTTTTCAATCCGTGTTGTTTGCCCCAATCCTTTAATCCTTCCCAAGCTGATTGATTAAATGATTTATCATCAATTCCACCACCATCTGTCACCAAAGCCGCAGTGTGGTGCTCTTTTGTATTTGAATTACTATTCTGATTGCTACATCCTCCAAATACTAACCCGAATGTTAAAACTATTGCAGTTAAAGTGGCTGCCCTTTTCATAGTATGTAATCCTCCAGTAAATATAATTATTTAGGAATTAAGTATAGCAAGCTTCTTTTTTAAAATCAATACATTTTTTAAATAAATTTGATAATTGTTCGTGTTTATATAAATTAAAATCTTTATAAATATAAACGGCTCAAAAAGATGAGCAAAACCCGAATCAAGACCAAAAAGAGTTAGAACAAAAAATTGTCCTAACTCTAATTAAAACCACTTGCCACGCAGGTTGACTTAGACTGATACTTGAATCACTTCAATTCCAGATTTTCTCAATGAACGTACTACCCGTTCATTAGCAAAGGTATCAGTAATTAATACATCAATTTGATCTAAATCAGCGACATGATAATTGCTAGACACTCCAACTTTACGATAATCTGCTACACAAATCACCTTTTGTTTGGTTCTTTGCACCATCGTACTATTAACTTGTGATTCATAAATATTATGAGTCGTCAAGCCTTCATCCAAACTAATACCATCGCAACCAATCAGTGTATAGTCAGATTGCATTGTCTCCAAAAACTGTACTGCTATCGTACCTACTAATGACTCTTTAGGATAGCGTACTTCGCCTCCAGTCATAATAATAGATGTTTCGGGATGGCGCGCACATTCAGTAACTCGTAAATTATTAGTAATAATTGTTAACGGTTTAATAGCTAATTGATTAATCATTCGCCAACAAAGCGAGCTCGAATTAACAAACAAAGTGCTATTTTCTTTGATATATTCAGGTACAGCCTGGGCAATACAATCTTTAATATGGTTCATACTACTTTTATCGTTTAGCAGCTCATCAGCATCCGGCTGGAGAACGGCTTGTACACGACCATGAGTCCAAGTAATTTGTCCCATTTGTTGTAAAGCTTTTAAATCACGACGAATAGTCACTAAAGATACAGCAAATTCATGAGCAAGATTTTTTACAGACATTTGCTCGTTTTGTTGCAGTTTAGATACTATACTTTCTCTACGAGCATCCACATTAGCAATTGAATTTTTCATAATATTAACCGCCGTTATTATAATTTAGAAGAAAAGACTAGGACAATTATATTGCCCCAGTCCTATTCTTAGAATACTTTAACTTTTTACGTGAAGCACATTAAAAGACATATTATATAAACAATCAATAATATAATTATTCGTGTACAATTTAATTGCCCCAAATTCTTTTTATTTCATTTTGCAAATCCTGAGCTGCTTTTGCGGGGTTATCAGCTTGAGTGATTGCACGTCCAGCAATAAATGTGTATACATCTACTCCTTCGAACAACTTTAATGTATCAACATTCAATCCACCCGTAACAGATACTCTAAAGCCCATATCAACTAACATTTTAACCTTTTTTAAATCTTTTTCACCCCAGGAACCACCAGACAGCAGAGCGTCACGACTTTGATGATATATTGCTTGTGAAATGCCTGCATCCAACCAAGATTGAGCATCTTCTTGGGTCCAATTTCCATATAATTCAACTTGAATTTCTGAAATTTCTTTATTTGCAGCCTTCATAGTGGGAATTGTTGCTGAACAAATACAAGTCATCCAATCTGCACCAGCATCTGCCATATTTTTGGCTACAGTAGTCCCAGCATCTGCACATTTAGTATCTGCAATTACTGTTTTTTTAGGGAATAATGCTCGTAATGCTTTAACAGCTTGTGTACCTTCTTGAAGAATCAAAATTGTACCAGCTTCTACTATATCGACAATATCGCCCACTTCACGGACATCTGCTAAAGCGCTTGCCAGTGTATTATTGTCTAGTGCAACCTGTAAATTTGGTTTAGTCATAAGTTTCCTCCAAAGTTATTTTACTAAGTCTGTTTCTTCACGAATATGTTGTTCAATTTCTTTATCATTTAAAACATTTTTCACACCAATAACCGTAATACCACTAGCTTTAGCGTCATCAAACATATTTAAAAAGTTCGTAGGTGTAAAGACAATATCATATTGTTTTGCTGTACTTTTACCTTCAGCAATACTAGTATGTTCAATTTTAGTAATGGCAATACCGAGTCGCTTAAAAGCTTTTTGTACACTCTTCATCATCATTAAACTAGTTCCTGATCCATTAGCACAAGATACTAAAACATTCATTATTTTGTCCTCCAAATTTATTTAGTCTTTTTTGCCATATTTTCTTTATATTTATCATAATCAGTAACCATTAAAAAGTAATTGTCGGGATCGTGACGATATTCTAATTGCGGAATAGCAATTAAAATTACAATAACTGCAATAATACCTACTACACCTAGGAACTTCATCAAAATAGTAAAGAATGGCCAAACAGTATCCCAATCAAACATTCCTAAGTAACCACCGAATTTAGACAAACCAATCCAGCTAGAAATAAATGCAGCTCCAAATACTTGAATTAACCCACTGATAAATGGTAGTAACATCGCTGCTTTAGCCCCGGCACGCTTATTAGCATAAACACCAAAAGCTGCATTATCAAAGAATAGGGGAATAAAACCAGCAATAATAATTGTAGGGGAATGTAGAACTAATAAAGCAGCTATAGCTAAGAATTGCCCCAAAGCGCCGAATAAAAAGCCAATGGTAACTGCATTAGGTTCCCCAAAAGCAAAGGTCGCAGCCACATCGATTCCAGGAACAGAACCTGGCAATAAACGATCAGAAATTCCGGTAAAGCTTTCTGTTAGTTCACCCACGAAAGTCCGCACACCTAACTGCAAAATAGCCAAGTTAACTGCAAAACTCAACGAAGTAGTTAAGATATAAAATAGAAAGCTTCCATTAGGAGCCAATCCAGAAGCACCTTTGGTAGACACATACAATTGATTGAAATATGGACGGCCTAATACCAACATAATAATTCCAAAGAAGAACAACATCAAAATACCAGTAGCAACCATATTTTCGTTAAAAATCTTTAAAAAACCTGGTAATTCAATATCTTCTAAGCCCTTAGTTTCTTTTTGAACTTTCTTTTCGTGTGCCTTAAATTTGTCTGCTAACCACGAAACAAATGCAATCCCAAATCCCTGTTGATGAGCGACTGCAAAGCCACCACCATCAGTTAAATCTTGAGTATAACGAATTGTTAAATTGGAACCAACTGCCCAATACAATCCGAGAATAATGCCCATAACTACTAATACTTCAATTCGTCCCATTTTAGGGAAACAAAATAGCAAAATCCAAAAAGCTGTAGCTGATTGTTGAACTTGAACGTTACCTGTAGTAAAAACTGCTCTTAGTTTAGTATATTTTTGAAATCTAACTAATAAAATATTAAAAACAAAAGCAAAAAGTAAGAGTAACATTACGTCACCAAAAGTTCTTCCAAAAGTTTTAACTACACCTTCAGTAACTGCATTTTGACCAAAATACGGATCAATAACGGTTGCTGTTAAATGAAATCTTGTTTTTAAGCCGGCTAAAATTGGTCTAAAGCTGCTAACTAAACCATTAGAACCAACAATTAATATCATATAACCAATAACTGCTTTTAAAAAACCGGCAATAGATTCATAAATGGGCTTTTTCTCTAAAATATAACCTAGCAAAACAATAAAACCAATCATATATGCTGGCTGTGTTAAGATGTTAGCCGCAAAATATTCCCAAATTTTAATCAGAATATTTACAAACTGCTGCATATTAGTTCACCTCACTTATTCTTGGTATTCTTTGACTATTTTTTTAAAATCTTCAACATTTTGGATATTCAATAACTTTTCTATAAAACCGTCAGCCATCAATACTTCTGACAAATCACTGATATTTTTTAAATGTATTTTGGGATCACGTGCAGCCAAAGTAAAAAACAGTTGTGCATGTGAATCTGGATTATTTTCATCAAAAACTACTGGTTGAGGAAATTTGGTAAATCCAATCGCTGTTCCCAGCACATTTTCGCTTTCGGCCATTGCATGGGGCATTGCAACTCCTGGAACAATTACAATATATGGCCCATTAGTAACTACATTGTTTATTATCTCATCAGTGTATCCCGGCTTAATATACCCATGCTCAATTAACTTATCGCTAGCTTGTTTTAAAGCCTCTTTCCAATCTTTTGGGGATGAGGTTTTAACATCCACTAAATCTCTTTCGATCATATCTTCTAATAACATGTCTTCACAACCTTATAGGAATGATGGGAATGGTGTATCGTTGTCAATGGAGAATACATCGTGAAAACCACGATCAAAATTAAATTCCAAACGGTCCTTATCATTTGGATAAGTAAATTGGCCACCAACTTGCCAAATAAATGGTTTAAATTTGTATTGCAAACGATCTTTCTTAAAGTTCCATAACATTGTAATTTCTTTTGGATCTGCCATAAAGTTTGTCCAAATATCATAATGTACAGGAATGATAACTTTAGTATTTAAAGATTCTGCCATCCGTAAAATATCTACTGATGTAACTTTATCAGTGATACCACGAGGATTTTCACCATATGCCCCTAAAGCAACATCAATTTTATTTTCATTACCATGCTTAGCTAGCATATTAGAATAATGCGAATCAGCAGCATGATAAAGGTTGCCACCTGTTGTTTCAAATAAGTAATTGACAGCAATTTTATTCATATCTTGAGGCATTTTACCTTTGAGTTGAACGTTAGGATCATCTTCAGTAACTAAGGCAGTCCGATCAAATCCTTCTAAAACTTTGACTTTGGTTTTACCGATTGTTACTTCATCACCAGGTTTTACTACTACAGTTTTTTCGGCAGGTACGCCCCAACTTTGCCAGATTTGGCAAACTTGTTCTGGTCCATAAAATTTAGCTTGTGGACAGTTACTATTTACAGCAGCAGCTGTATTAACGTCTAAATGATCAGAATGAATATGACTTACAAACAAAGCATCAACATCTTTAATCGCAAATGGATCAATAACAAATGGTTTATTGCGCAAATTAGGTTGAAGATTTTGCACTCCACTCATTCTTTGCATCTGATGACCTTTTCTCATTTTGCCAGTACCGTGTGAGCGCTTACCTGTACCACACCACATATCAACTAAAATATTAGTATCTTCAGCTGTTTTTAACCAAATACCTGTACAGCCTAACCACCACATTGAAAAAGTATTAGGTTTAACCTTAGTATTTGCAATTTCTTCGTTGAGCCATGTACCCCATTCAGGAAAAGTATCCATTATCCAACTTTCACGAGTTACGTTATTAATATTTTTATCAGCCATAATAATTCCTCCAACGTTTAGTATTTATTTCACTATTAAGATTAAGCCTATTTGCAATCGATTTCAATCAATGGTTATGAACTATTGAACTTTTTTACGTTTCTTTATGTCTCTTTTACGGTTTTTATTACTATATAAACTTTTAATAAGTTTTTAATTCATAAAAATTGTATTGTAACATAAAAAGGCTCTTTAAAAGTCTGAATAATCAACTTTTAAAGAGCCTAAGAAGTAACTAAAGTTATATTATTTAATCATTAAATCCCTTGAATTTCCATGATTGAACTTCTGGCAAATCTTCACCAGTTTCACGAATATAATCATGATGTTCTTGAATCTTTTGATCCATTTGTTGACTAAAATCACTGGCTTTATCGCCATAAACCAACTCACTAGCGTGTTGTGCTAAATGGAAGCGGTCCATAGAATTCAATACTCGCATATCAAATGGAGTCGTAATATCACCATTTTCACGATAACCATGTGGATACATATTATGATTATGACGGTCAAAGAAGATATCACGCAACAAATCTTCATAACCATGGAAAGCAAAGATAATTGGAGTATCTTTAGTGAAGAAACCATCAAATTCAGCATCACTAAGACCACGTTCATTATGCTTAGGTGCTTGTAATTTTAGTAAATCTACAACGTTAATAAATCTAATCTTCATTTCAGGGAAGTTTTGGTGCAAGATATCAATTGCAGCTAAAGTTTCCATATTTGGCTCAGTACCAGCTGCAGCAAAGACAATATCAGGCTTTTGACCATGATCATTACTTGCCCAGTCAATTACTTTCAAACCATTGTCTACTAACTCTTCAGCTTCAGCCATAGAATAAAATTGTGGCCGCGGCTGTTTGGATGCAATAATCAGATTAATAACTTCTTCATCATTTAAAATCCGATCAGCTAAAGCTAACAAAGTGTTAGTATCAGCTGGTAAATACTCGCGAATATACTTGGATTTCTTTTCTGCTAAATGAGTTAAAATACCTGGATCTTGGTGTGTATAACCATTGTGATCTTGTTGGAAAGATGTTGAAGTTGAAATAACATTCAAGGCTGGATATTTATTACGCCAAGATTGTTCATCTGCTTTACGTAACCATTTAAAGTGCTGTGTCAACATTGAATCAATGACCCGTAAGAAAGCTTCATAACTAGTAAAAATACCATGACGACCAGTCAATGTATACCCTTCTAACCAGCCTTCAGATTGATGTTCTGACAATTGTGCATCTAATACTCGACCAGCTGGAGCTTCAAATTGATCATTAGGCTTTTTAACTGGCTCCATCCATTGCCGATCGGTTACCTCAAAAATATGATTCAAACGATTAGACATTGTTTCATCAGGACCAAACATTCTGAAAGTAGTTGGGTTCTTTTTAATCAAATCGCGTAAATATTTACCAAATTCAATCATATCTTGTGCATCTTGACTGCCCGGATGATCTAATTTCAATTGATAATCACGATAGTCTGGTAATTCTAATGGTTTTGGATCAATACCACCATTGGTAATTGGATTCTTAGCCATTCGTTGATTACCTTTAGGCGTCAATGCTTGAATTTCTGATTTCAAAGTTCCATTGTCATCAAATAAGTCTTCTGGATGATAAGATTTTAGCCAAGCAGTTAAAGCATCGGCGTGTTCCATATCATTTTGGTCAACTGGAATTGGAATTTGATGAGCTCTAAAGGAATTTTCAATCGGTTCGCCATCCCATTCCTTAGGACCAGTCCAACCTTTAGGAGCGCGGAAAATCAACATCGGCCAAACTGGACGTGTAGCCTCAGCGGCAGTATTTTGGCGAGCCTTAGTTTGAATATCTTTGATTTTTTCAATAGCCTGATCCATAGCCTGAGCCATCACAGGATTTAATTTGACTGGATCGTCGCCTTCAACAAAAATTGGCTCCCAACCCATACCTTCAAAATACTTAGTCAATTCTTCATCTGTTTTACGAGACAAAATAGTTGGATTAGAAATTTTAAATCCATTCAAATTCAAAATTGGTAATACAGCACCATCATTAACGGGATTAATAAAGACATTGGAGAACCAAGAAGTTGCTAAAGGTCCAGTTTCAGCTTCTCCATCACCCACAACAACAGCACTAATCACATCTGGATTATCCAAAATAGCACCCACACCATGAGAAAGGGAATATCCTAATTCTCCACCTTCATGAATTGAACCAGGTGTCTCAGGAGCAGCATGTGAAGCAACACCACCTGGGAAAGAGAATTGCTTAAAGAGTTTTTGTAAACCAGATTCATCTTGCGTAATTTCAGGATAGATTTCACTATAACTTCCATCAAGATAGGAGTTAGAAACCATTACTTGACCACCATGACCTGGTCCTTCGATATAAAACATATTTAAATTGTACTTATTAATAACACGGTTTAAATGACTATAAATAAAGTTTTGACCCGCAATTGTACCCCAATGACCAATTGGATGAACTTTAACGTCACTGGCTTTTAAGGGCCGTTTCAACAATGGATTATCTTTTAAATATAATTGACCTACGGAAATATAATTAGCCGCATTAAAATATTTATGCATGAGACTAAAATATTCAGGGCTATTGTAATCTGTCATGTAATGACCTCCCATAATTTGTCTTACACATTATTTATAAACCGTTCTTCATCATTTGTCAACCATTTAAAAAATTGGTGCGTTCCAATTTTATTTACCTAAGTTAACAAAAGTCGAAAAATTTAAATAACGATAATGTAATCGCATGCTCGAATACTCAAACGGCGTGCCATCATCCACAAAAAATATCCCTGCCATAATTCCTACAGGCTCAGTAGTTTTTAAATGTAACAGATCTTGATCTTCCACTGACGACGGTTCTGTAGTGACATCTAAATAGGCGCGATTAATGATTGTGTTTTCTTGATCTTCTAAGTAATTGAACAAAGAATGTTCTAACAATTTTTTAGATAATTGAGGAAATACTTTAACCGGAATATAGCTTTGCTCAATCAAAATAGGTACTTCATCTAATTTGCGTAATCTTTTAAAACTATAAACAAAATCATCAGCTGTTAAAAAGAGATTTTCTTTAATTGCAGCATCCGGCTTAACAACATCCAAGTTCAAAACTTCAATCTGTTGCTGCTTGCCATTAGTTACAATTGAAGTTGTTAAGCCAACATTATCGCCAGTGTAGTCTAAAGCAGTTTTATTTTTCAAAAATAAAGGATTAATAAAATTACCTGAGCCCTGTTTTTTAAAAATAATTCCTTGATCAGCTAATAATTGAATAGCTCGCTTAATTGAGCTGCGACTGACCGCAAATTCTTCAGCTAAAGTGCGTTCATCAGGTAGTTTCATCGTTTGATATTGATGTTTAGATATATTATTTTTAATAGTACTTGCTAAAGATACATATAATGGCTTTTTCATTAAATTCTATTCTCCAATAATAAATTAATTGTCTAATCTAACTCATGTAGAACTAAATTGTTTAATATGGTAAACTAATTCTTAAGATAATATTAAGATTTTATAACGCTTCTCTATTATTTTAACAGATATATTTATAACATTTTGTAATTCGAGTTCTCGGAGGGAACAACTTCTATCATGAAAAAAAACAATTTACTGTGGTCAGCCGTTCTTACTTCTGCAACCATTTTGGCCACTTTGCCAATTCAAAACGTTAAAGCAGAAACTGAGCAACAAAGTGCCAACCAAACTACGAATCAATCAATTGACTCTAACTTACATAATAAAACAGACGATTCTGCAACTTATAGTACAATTGCTAGCAATAACCAACCATCTCCAGCAACTTTGACTGCCAGTCAAACTAATGCCACACCGATAACACCAACGGACAATGCTACTTTATTTTCAACTAATAGTAGTATTTCTCAAGTTGAATTTTTAAAGCGAATCAAAGCGGGCTCAATTAATAGCTGGCAACAATATCAGATTTTACCCTCAATCACAGCAGCACAAGCCATTTTAGAATCAGGATGGGGCAATTCCCAATTAGCACAAAAATATAATAATCTCTTTGGTATCAAAGGTTCCAATAATGGCCAAGCAATTGTTTTACCTACCGGCGAAGAAGTTAATGGTACTAATATCACTATTGATTCTCAATTCCGTGTATATGCTAGCTGGGATGAAAGTATGGCTGATCACGGAATCTTTTTAAATAATAATTCTCGCTATCATAATTTGTTAGGTATTCAAGATTATCGCCAAGTAGCTCAACTATTACAACAAGATGGTTATGCTACTGCTTCAAACTATGCGCAAGCGCTAATTAGAATTATTGAAAGTAATAATTTACAAGCTTGGGATCAAGAAGTTTTAGGCAATAACACTAGTGTTCCTACTCCAGTTCCTCATATTGAGGCCCAAGCAAACAACATTGAAAGTGGTACTTATACTTTTAAAAATGCTACTAACATCTACACCAGTGCTAGCGCTCATGGCAAAGTTGTGGGACAGTACCAAGCGGGTCAAAAGGTTGTTTATAATGGTAAAGTCCAAGCAGAAGGAACTACTTGGCTACGTTATACTTCGTATTCTGGGACTGTGTGTTATGTACCTATGACTACTCCTGTTGTTAATCCAGTTCAAACTACTAAGTCTAGCTCAAAGACCAAACCTCATGATACCACAGCAAGCAACACCGAAAGTGGCATTTATACTTTTAAAAATGCCACCAATATCTACACCAATGCTAGCACTCAAGGTAAAGTTGTAGGACAATACCAAGCTGGTCAAAAAGTTGTTTATAATGGTAAAGTCCAAGAAAAAGGGACTACTTGGCTACGTTATACTTCGTATTCTGGGACTGTATGTTATGTTCCAATGTCTGATAATTCTTCTAATGCTGTATCATCCAAACCCAAAACTTCAGTATCATTACCAACAAATAATATTACCAATGAGACCGGCACTTACACTTTTAAAACGCCAACTAATATTTATAGTGACACTAATGTGAATGGTAAAGTTATTGGCCAATATCAAGTAGGTCAACAAGTAGTATATAATGGCAAAATCACTGCTAACAATGCTACTTGGCTACGTTATATTTCTTACTCAGGCAGTATCTGTTATGTGCCTCTCAATAATACTAAACAAGATTCACCTGCCAAGATTTCCACTCCTAAGGCAACTGCGCCAACAGCTGCTTATGGTACTTATACTTTTACGACAACTACTAATATCCGAACCAGCCCTAGTTTAAAAGGAAAAATCGTTGGCTATTATAGCGCTGGTCAACAAGTATTTTATAATGGCAAAGTTGTAGGTGATGGTTATACTTGGCTTTACTACCAAACCAAATCTGGAGCAACTTGCTATGTTGCAGTTATTAAATAATTATTATTAAATATCGAAGGGAGACTGGAAAAATTCCAGTCTTTTTTAATATCAAAACTTCACAATTAAATTTTTTAAATAATTGCTTAGTTCTCTTGACAAATATTGATTACCCGCATAGGCTAAAACTTTAATCACTGGTATAATAGAAGTAAAACCAATTTTAGAAATGGGGAATAATAGTTGTCTGACTCTCAGATATTTATTAATTTAATTTGGATCATTATAATTTTTATTTTAGCGTTCTTCTTTATTTTGGCAGAATTTGCCTTAGTTTCTACTCGTACTAGTCAAATTGAAGATGCTTTAGAACAAAAAGAAGGCAATACTAAAAAATTAAAACGTGCTTTATATATGGTCAATAATCTTAATGAATATCTTTCTACTACCCAAGTGGGAACCACTGTAACTAGCTTAATTTTAGGTTGGATTGGTGAAGATACTTTACAAGCCTTTTTTAACAATGTCTTAGGAATGTCTTTAAAGTCTTCTACCTCCATGCATGCGATTAGTTCAGTTATTGCCTTATTGCTTTTAACTTATCTCCAAGTCGTAATTACAGAAATCGTTCCTAAAAATATTGCGATTGATTTTCCGATGAAAATCTTGATGTTAACAGTCACACCATTACATGCTTTTCATACTTTAGCCTATCCTTTTGTTTGGCTGCTTAATATTTCAGCTACTGGTATTGTCAAAATGTTAGGTATGAAACCAGCAGATTCTGAAAGTGAAGTCTTTACCCAATCAGAAATCTTACGTTTGTCGCAAGCTTCTGTATCTAGTGGACAATTAGACAAAAATGATTTGCTGTATATGCAAAGAGCCTTTGACTTGAACGATAAAGTTGCCAAAGATATTATGATTGATCGCACACGCCTATATGTGGTTGATATTACCGATACTGTTGATGACGTCGTCAAAGATTATTTACAACAAGGATTCTCGCGTTTTCCAGTAGTAGCGGATAATGATAAAGATAAAATTCTCGGTTATGTTTACGTCTATGACTTAGTTCGCCAAAAACAAGTCAATGGCAAGTTGCCCATTAGCCGTTTATTGCGTTCAATCGTTACTGTTCCTGAGACGATGCCAATTCACAGCATCTTGCACCAAATGATCGCTAAACAAACGCCCATTGTCGTCGTTGTTGATGAATACGGTGGTACTAGCGGTATTGTTACTGACAAAGATATTTATGAAGAATTGTTTGGCACCGTTAAAGATGAAGTTGATAATGTTTCAGAAGAGTATATCGTGAAAAACGAAGATGGTTCATACGCAGTTAGTGGTAAAACTACTTTATACGATTTTGAGCGCTATTTTAAAACTGATATTGATGAATTCAAAGAAACTGATATTGTCACCTTAGCAGGATATTTTATTGATAAATATCCCAATCTGCATCTTGGAAGTATTATCCATCTCGACAAATATACTTTAGAAGTAACTGATTTTGAACATTCTTATGTTAATAAATTTAAAGTGACAGTGGACAAAAATGCACCTAAGAAAAAAAATCAGACACTTGAATCAGTCGCTGATTAATAAAGATTCTGGAACAAAATCTGATATATAATCCCAATTAGCAAGTAATCAATTATATTTGACCCATATATTTTATTTTAACTAAATAATAGCTACTTTACAGTAATGAAATAATAACTGCAGAGTAGCTATTTTTGTATCTCAATACTCTTGTCATAATTCTTTTAGAAAGAATTTCTATATGCTAAAACAAATCCCACCAATTCAAAGGATTAATTATTTCTACGAATTTTTCAAAAAATATTTCCCAGAATGTGGCAATAAAGTGTCCGTGCTTTCTCAAAGATATCCATATGGCCACAATGGCTGCAAATAAAGCACATGAAATGATATAAATTAACACAAAAATACTTAATTGCAATACAATCATTTTAAGCATAGGTGCTATCTCCTAACTGAAGATTTTGATTTAGTATAAATGAAATATCTTCTTGAGTAAAATTATTTTCAATAATTATAAAAAAAAGGAGGAATTGAAGTGTATAAATTATTCCATTACTCTAAAAAGAAAATACTAGATTTATTTTCATAAAAGATATTTTGCAAAAGTTGGTTCAGCATTAATATCTTGAGTTTGGCAATTAAGTTTCCAATATTATTCCAGTCAAGTGAAACCGATAACAATTATGCTATAATTATTTTTGAGGAAGGATCTTATGAAATTAGAAGCTGGTTTTATTTTTTTGGCTGACGGTGCTGATTTTATTCATGACTACAAAACAGTTCATACAGATACTGTTAATTTAACGGCTATTGGTGCTAAAAATTATGACGATGCTGTCAAAGCAGCTAAATTTTTAGTTTCTCAAGGAATTAAGGCCATTGAACTTTGTGGAGGATTTGGTATTTTGAGAACTGCCAAAATCAAAGAAGCTGTTCCAAATGAGATTGCAATCGGTGTCGTTCGCTTTGATAATCATCCCGGATTAGATTTCCAAAGTGGAGATCAATTATTTTAACTTTTTTCGAAAAATAAAAAATGCCCTGACAAAATTGTCAGAGCATTTGAGTTTAAATTTATAATTATAGAGATGGTGTACCAAACCAGCCAATACGTGATTTGACAGTTTCTTTAATAGCTTCTGTACCAGGAGCCATCAATTTACGTGGGTCATATCCTTTAGCATCAACATCTTCGTCATGACCAGCTTCAATATATTCACGAGTTGCTTTAGCAAAAGCTAATTGACATTCAGTATTAACGTTAACCTTGGAGATACCTAATGAAATAGCTTTAACAATTTGTTCCTTAGGAATACCAGAACCACCATGTAATACTAATGGAGTTTTAACTTCGGCAGCAATTTCTTCCAAACGATCAAAGTTCAAGCCTTGCCAATTTTCTGGGTAAACGCCGTGAATGTTTCCAATACCACAAGCCAAGTAATCAACACCAGTTGCTGCCAAAGTCTTAGCTTCGTCAACACTAGCTAATTCACCAGCACCAGTAATACCATCTTCAGTACCACCAATTGAACCAACTTCAGCTTCTACAGAAATACCTTTAGCATGAGCTAATTTAACAATTTCTTTAGTCTTTTCTAAGTTTTCATCAAATGGTAAATCATGACCATCAAACATTACAGAGTTATAACCAACTTCGATACATTCTTTAGCAGCTTCATAGTTACCATGATCCAAGTGCATAACAACTGGAACAGTAATACCCATGGACTTAATTGTGTCTTGCACTAAGTGTAAACATAATTCGTAGCCGCCCATGTATTTAGCAGCACCCATTGAAGTTTGGATTAGAATTGGAGTGTTGGTTTCTTGAGCTGCACCCAAGATTGCCCGAGTCCATTCCAAGTTATTAGTGTTGAATGCACCAACAGCATACTTACCTTCACGTGCTTTATTGAAAATTTCATTGCCGTTTACTAACGCCATTTTTGTCCTCCTACAAAAGAAACATTTTTATACAAGTCTTATTTTACCGCAAATCCTAATATTTGAACACCAAATCACATGATGTAAACGATTTTGTTTAAAAATAATTAGATTCTAGCTTAATTTATATATTTAGCTGTCCAAGTTAATACCTTTTGTTGATATTGATGTGGCTGCTTTTGATAGGATTGTGCATGTTTAGCACCTTTAACTAGCCATAATTTTTTGGGACCAGCATCATTTTGATAATTCAAACGGCCATTTTTGGTCGGTACAAAATGATCATTAGCACCATGAATGATAAATAATGGCACTCGGTTATGTTTCAAAGTTTTAGCGGTGTCACCATCATAAAGACTATAATGGGCTAAAGTTTTAGCATATAGATTAGCCGTCGGAATCAGCGGTACACTTGGCAAATTAAACATCGTTTTTAATTCATAAGTCAATTCCCCATTAATTGAAGCATAACCACAATCAGCGATAGCAACTTTTACTTGGTGAGGAACTTTCATCCCCAAATAATACATAACAGTTGAAGCCCCCATGCTCACACCAAATAAACCAATCTGGGTGTGGGGCCCTTGACGTTGAATTAGTTGGTGCATCCAATCTTGAACATCTTGTCGATCTAGCCAGCCAAAGCCAATATATTTACCTTCGCTTCGACCATGAGCACGATTATCTGGAGCTAATACATTATAACCCGCTTGATGAAATAAACGGATATAAGGTCCCAAAGTTATACTATTATCACCGAAGCCATGAATCATCACCATGGTCTTGTTAGTCGGTGAAGCTGCTGGATAATAACGAGCTTTTAAATGCAAGCCATCTTGTGAACTAGTCTGGTTCCAAGTAGTTTGCTGTTGATTTTTTGCCCAAACTTCAGAGTTAGTCAAAGGTCTATTATTATTTTTAGCACTAAAGCCAGTTTTAGAAAACGCAAAGTTAAATAGGTAATATGCACCGCCGAAATCTGCTAAAATAAGAACAATTACTAAAAAGATTAGTAGACGTTTAAAAAATTTTTTCATCCTTGTTTACTCCAATCTGCGATAGTAAATCTAATGGTTGCTTAATTGTCGCAATGACGCCAGCATTTTCTAATTCTTCTTGAGTTCCAAAACCGTATAAAACGCCAATCGTTTTCAGATTATTAGCTGCAGCTCCAATTACATCAGTATCCCGATCACCAATCATCACTGTGGTCTGTAAGTCAATCAATTGTGCTTGGCGTATAGCAGTTGCGATAACGTCACTTTTATGCATAGTCTCACTTAAATCAGCTCCATAAATGCCTTGAAAATAATTATCCAACTGTAGATGATTAATGATTTTCTTCGCAAATGGTTCGGGTTTGGCAGTAGCAATATAGGCTTTGCATCCTTTTTGCTGTAATTTAGTCAGTAATTCAATAATCTGCGGGTAAAGACTTAATTGCTGCCAACCTTTTTCATTATAAAATTCTTGAAAATCAGCTAATAAACTTTGTGATAAATCACTGTTTGGTATAATATCACTATACTTTTGAAAACTCTCAACCAACGGCGGGCCAATAAATTTACGCAACACATTTTCCAAAGGCACTGGTAAGTTTTCTTTTTGGTAAGAATAGCGGAGAGCATTCATAATTCCTTCACCGCTATCGACAATAGTTCCATCTAAATCAAACAAAATATTTTGCAGCAATTTCTCTTCCTCTTCATAAAAAAATTATAATCTAAGCTTAAAATTAAGCTATTAATCATTCTATCGAACTGAGGTGCAGCATGAAAGCAACTGATGTGAATACTGGTCTAACTGATCTTCAAGTACAAGAACAAATTAAATATGGTAACACTAATCAAGTTGCTAATCATTCTATATCAGTAACTATGATTTTATCAAAAAACCTTTTTACTTTGTTTAATTTTATTAATTTGATTTTGGCAATTATTATTTTTTCGACTGGCAGTTATGAGAATCTCTTCTTTTTAGGACCAGTAGTGGCAAATTTTTTAATTGGCTCTTATCAAGAAATTAAGGCTAAAAAACAATTAGACCGCTTGACCTTTTTAAATCGGCAAACCATTCAAGTTTTACGTAATGGTCAAGTTCAAAAAATATTTCAAGATGAATTAGTTTTACATGATTTAATTATTGTGCAGCGTGGTGACCAATTACCTGCTGACGGTGTCATTCGTCAAAGTGCACAAATTGAAGTTGACGAATCCAATATTACTGGTGAATCGAATTCTATTAGTAAAAAGCCCACAGAATCAGTGCTTTCTGGCAGCTTAGTCTTGAGCGGACAAGCATTGGTGGAGTTAACGGCTGTAGGTGCTAACAGTTTTGCTAACAAGTTAGCTCATGATGCCCGTCAACAAACCCATAATATTTCTCAATTAATGGATATTATCAATCGGATTATAAAAATTTTAACTTATATTATTATTCCTTTAGGTTTGATTTTATTTGCGGTTACTTTTTATAAACATCAAAATCTCAATCAAGCAATTTTGGGAACTTCTGCCTCAATTATTGGGATGATTCCTCAAGGATTAGTCCTTTTAACATCTGTCGCATTAGCAGTTGGAGCTATGCATTTAACGCGAAAAAAGGTCCTCGTTAAATCTCTCACTGCGCTAGAAGCCTTAGCTCGAGTTGATACTTTGTGTCTGGATAAAACAGGTACTATCACTACTGGTAATTTGCAATTAAGTAAGATTATTCCTTCTGAGTTAGACGAAAAACAGATTTTAACTATTAGCCAACAAATTATGCAAGCAACTAATGAGCATAACGAAACTGCCCAAGCCATTTTAACGGCTCAGGAACTTAATCAAGATTTACCCCCAATCGCTAGTATTGTAGCTTTTTCATCTGCTCGTAAATGGTCAGCTGTTAACTGGAGTAACGGTCAGCATTACGCCATTGGCGCACCTTCTTTTTTGCTTCAAGATGCCCAACAAATAGCTACAGCCCATTCTTTTGCCCAACAGGGATATCGTGTCTTAGCCGTAATTCAATCTCAACAAGTGATTACAGAAACCATCTCTCAGCCAGAATTACTAGGTTTTCTTTTGATTAATGATGAAGTCCGTTCAACTGCCACTAACACCTTTGAATATCTAAGACAACAAGGTATTAATATTAAGGTAATTTCTGGTGATGATCCTGCGACTGTCCAAAACATTGCTCAAAAAGTTGCCTTACCTAATAGTCAAAAGGCCATAGATATGTCAACCATAGATGAACATGTTGATTGGCAAAAAATAGCCGCAAAATATACTATCTTTGGGCGCACTTTACCAGAGCAAAAACAAAAATTGATTCAGGCCTTGCAAGCACAAAACCATAAAGTCGCTATGACCGGTGATGGTGTCAATGATGTCTTAGCAATGCGTCAATCTGATTGCGGTATTGCCATTGCTGGCAATAGTGATGCTGCTGAAAATGCTGCTGATTTTGTTTTATTAAATAAAAATTTTGATTCTTTAATTAACGTCTTAAATGAAGGTCGCCGTGTTATTAATAATATCGAACGTGTTGCCGCTTTATATTTAATTAAGACTATGTATTCAGTCATGTTAACCATTCTTTTTATCTTTTTGCATACCGGCTATCCCTTCTATCCGGCTCAAATGACTCCCATTAACGCTTTAACTGTTGGTATTCCTACGTTCTTCTTAGCTTTGCGCCCCGACTTTTCCCCACCGGCTGGTCGTTTTTTTCGCAATGTTATGCAAGTAGCCTTACCAGCCGCGATTGATATTACTCTCGTCGTTACTGCCTTAGTTGGTTACGGTCATTGGCAGCATTTAATTTTTAGTCAAACGTCTACTCTTGCGGTTTTAACCATTAGTTTGATTGGTTTTGCAGCCCTTTGGATTATTGCTCGTCCTATCAATCGTGGAACTTTATTAATATTTATAACCTTATTTGCATTAAACCTTCTCATTTTCACTGTTTGGGGGAAACCTTTTAAAATACTCAATATTTTCCAAGGATCAATCTGGTTAGATAGTTTAATAATTTTAATTCTTTTTTATCCACTATATTTAATATCACGGGAAATTATCGTTCGTTATTTTTTAAAAAATAAAAAAAGTTAGGATAATATTTAATTACCCTAACTTTTTTATATTGTTTTTACAAAGATTGTGTTTGCCAAGTATTGCCACTGCCAGTACCATATAATTCTGACAAATTATCATTAATAATTACTTGATACATTTCCCAAAAATCAGGTGCTAAATGATATTTGGGCAAATCTTGGGGATTAATCCAGAAAATTTCACCTTCATTGGATGACCGAATTTTACCACTAAAAGATTGCGTTTTATACAGTAGGACTAAATATCCTTCCTGAGTTTCTGTAGTAAAATCCATAATACCGCAAAGTCGCGGGTGTGAAATAACTAGGCCAGTTTCTTCTTGAACTTCACGAATCATAGCTGCTTGTAAAGATTCACCTACTTCTACATGTCCACCAGGAAAGGTAATTCCGGGCCAAGTAGGCTTATTTCTATCCTGAACTAAAATTTCACCTGCAAAATTGGTAATCATACACATATTTGTTAAGGTAATTAAGCGTGCGCGACTCATTATTTTATCTCCTAAATCATTATTCTGCTCCATTAAAGCTATTAATGACTTCAGTGTCAAGAGATGAAATAATTTTTACAGCTAGTTGGACAGCATTTTGAAAATCATCTAAAGATGACCAATTAAATGCTGTGTGCTCATATCGAACAGGAATGCCAATTACAATTGTCGGTGCTCCACGATAATATAAAATTGGAGCCCCATTTACCCCACCTCCGGTACGAACCGAGCGTGTATGCGGAATCTGATTTTGCGTAGCTATATTATCAGCGTATTGTTCAAATAATGGATTTGCAATAAACGATGTATCCATATCGCGTAACATGGGGCCACGTTTTAAGCCTGTTTGAGCTAGCCAATCAGGACTAAAAGTATCATCACAAGGACAACCTTCAAAAACAATAGCTAAATCAGGATCAATATTTCTAACAGTTACTTGCGCACCTCGAGTTCCCACTTCTTCTTGTGTCGACAACGCTACTTTTAAATCTACATTTAGATTTTTTCCTTCTAATTGATTTAAAGTATCTACCAAAGCGGCAGCTCCTACCCGATTATCAAAATCTTTCCCAAAAAACATTCTAGTGTTAGAAAAATATTCACACTCTGCATCTACAACAATGGGGCAGCCAGTATCAATTTTAAAATCATTAATAGTTTCTGCACGACTAGTTGATCCTACATCAATAGATAGATTTTCAATTTGTGGAACTGAATTTTTTTCTGCAGCTGACATAAAATGAGGCGGCTTAGTAGCTACTACTCCTTTAATATATTGACCATCACGATTACGAACACGAACTCTCATAGCTGGAATATTGGTTGGTGCCCATCCGCCTAAAGGAACAAACTTCAATAATCCATTCGGTCGAACTGCTTGAGTAATAAAACCTACTGAATCTGCATGAGCGTCCATTTGTACCACTGGTCTATGTCCAGTATTGCCATGACGTGATACATAGCTATTAAACATCCCATCTATTTTGGTAGTACCATAATTTTTTACTTGCTGTTGAAAAAACTTAGCCACTTCCATTTCAAATCCTGGAGCACCATTCAAATTAGAAAATTGTTGTACTAATTTAATTTCCTCTATTTCTTGCATGTTCTTCATTCCTCCACAATTATTTAGTTAAATATGCATTTTTATAAACATAATGTCCATTAACTTGGTTATATAAAATTCCTTTGAGTTTAGGATTAACTAAATCTTCATTATTCATTCGGTAAAGTGGTGTCACTCCTTGATTCTTTAATAATGTTTTTTCGGCTAGTACCATATCATTCCAGCGAGATTGTTTATTTGCGGCATCTTTATTATTAGAATCTGCAATTGCTTGATCATAAGTTGTATTAGACCAACCTGAATGATTTTGAGGACTCTTGGTAGTAAACATTTGTAAGAAGGTATACGGATCAGCAAAATCAGCAGACCAGCCCTGGAATACTATGTCATAATCTCCCTTAGAGACAGCAGCAATTCTATTATTAGCAGGCACAGCTTTCATTGTTACTTTAATCTTAGACAGATTAGATTGAATTTGTCCCTGAATGAATTCTGCAACTTGTTTAGATGTGTCGATATCAGTTGTCAATAAAGTGATTTCTATTTTCTTTTTTCCAGTTTGTTGTAATCCTTTTTTAAATAATTTTCTTGCTAATTTAGGATTATAATCAGCAGTATTTTTAACATAAGTTTCTTTATAAAAATCCTTACCGGTTTTAGGATTTTTAGCTAAGCCTTGAGATACAAACCCTGATGCTGGAGTGGAACCATTAGCCAAAATTCTTTTAGTAATTTGTTTACGGTTAATAGATAAAGAAATTGCTGTTCGAATATTCTTATTCTCTAAGCCATTACCTTTTTTAAGATTACTTTGCAAATACTGAGTAGCTGCTAATGGACGGCGTACAATATCTTTATCACCTGCCATTTGTTTAGCCTGTTCCCCAACTAAAGTCATTTGATCTAATTTATTAGTTTGGTATAAGTTATAAGCAGTTGATGGTTCTTTTACTACTGAATAGTTGATTTGTTGTAATTTAACATGCTTTTTATCCCAATAGTAAGGGTTAGGTTTTAATTTCCAGCTACTATTACTACCATTCCATCCTGTATTAACAAACGGTCCATTATAAACCGCTTTATTAGAAGAAGTGCCATAGCTTTTGCCATATTTCTCTACAACTTTCTTGTTTAATGGAAATAAAGTTTCTCGCGCTAAAATCATCTTAAAATAAGCTTGAGGTTTATTTAATTGGATTTTCAGTTGATATTTACCTGTGGCTTCAACTCCTAATTGATTAATTGGTTTTTTACCTGCAGTAATTTCCTCAGCATTTTTTAAATTGCTTAATAGATAGATATATTCACTAGCAGTGTCGGGATTAACTGCACGACGCCAAGAATAAACAAAATCATGAGCAGTCACAGGATCGCCATTACTCCAGTGGGCATTTTTTCTAAGATTAATTGTATAAGTCTTTTTATCATTAGAAATTATTGTTTTAGTTGCTAAAGCTGGTTTTGGTTTGCCATTTTTATCATATTGATAAAGTCCTTCATCTACATTATCTAATTGGGTAAATGTATTAGAATCTGTAACTTTAGAAACATCTAAAGAAGAAATATCAGAATTAGAATATAAACTAATTTCTTGTTTAGTATTGACTGCTTGAGCATTAGAATTTGGAGTGCTGTTAATCATTATTAAAGAGAGCGCAATCGCCACCACTAAGCCGGCGCTTTTGGTTTTAGTTTTCAAAATCATTCCTCCACAAATTAATAAAAAATTAATATTTAATTAGAATATTACTTGAATATAATTAGCAAATCAACCTTTATTCTAATAAACAGCAATAAATTTGCTCACATTCCAATCTAATAGCCTCTAAAATCGCTATTACATGCTGCTATGCAAAAAAGACAGAATCATCAACGATCCTGTCTTTCATCAGTAATATATGCTTATTTTTCCTTTAGCTAAATCAAAACTGGTCGGTCGATTGAATGCCGATCATCAGCAATTACCAACCCCATATCATTTTCTGCCAATGGCTTAGTATCGCTGCGCATATGAGCTTGTTCAATAATGGTAAACTGATAATTATTATTGACAGCTAATGTCATTAATTGTACACGATAAGTACTCGATAAACGCCCATTAATAAAGAGATGATACTGAGGATACTGCTTAATGACACGTTCTACTACCACTAAATTATTCAAATTACGAACTTGAGCCACTGTTAAAGCTAAAGCTACCCGCTCTTGAAAATTACCTAAAAATTTTCTTTTTTCATTTGGCTTTAACTGGGGTTTACCAAAGACATTTTGTTTCAGATATTCTTCAATATCAGTCATTGGCCTGTTCCTCCTTTTCTGAGGTATTGGTTTTGACATCCAAAAGTGTCTTGACAATTCGATAATTGGCTAAGCCAATACTTTTAGCATTTTCTAAATCATAAGTATGAGTAGCACTTCTTACATGTTGCCAATAATGATACAATGGCTGTGGTTGAACATAAAAATTTTGTGCAACAGTAGCATATTGAACATTGAAAACTTGGTCTTCCATCAGTGAAAGATCACTTTCAAATTTTAAATTATTCTGTTTAATTAATGCTAGGCGATATACTTTATTCCATGTATAACCCATCACTTGACCAGAAATTTTTGTGATATGCCGAATTATTTCAGTTCGATTAATCAAACCTTGGACGTGTTTACCCCAGACTTTGATAGTTCCATGTTGAGATTCTTTAAAGTAACCACACACAGCCATATCTATGGAATAGTTTTTAAAACTTTGCAAAAAATAGTCCGTATATTGTGGCTCCAGCCAATCATCACCGTCTAAAAATGTAATTAACTGTCCCCGAGCTTCTTTAATACCGCGATTACGCGCAGCTGAAATACCCTGATTCTTGGGTTGATTCACAAGTCTAAAGTTAGGATTATTTTTAATAAAAGACTGCGCAACCGCAACGGTATTATCAGTTGAAGCATCATTTACCATAATGACTTCAAAATTAGGATTAATTTGTTTTTCAATACTCTCTAAACAGCGAGACAATAAGCGTTCTTCATTATAAAGAGGCATCACAATGGACAAAAGCAGCATATAATCACCCAAAATTATTATCAAAAACGACAATTTTCTAAAATTACTATAAGTAACCATAACGTAACTTAAAGATTAAAACAAATATTTTGAGGAGGTTTTCCATGCAACGTATATTTGACTTTTCCCAAACTTATAATTTTCGTGAACTAGGTGGTTACCCTACGAAAGATCAGCGGCAAATTCGGAGTCATAAAGTTATGCGGGCCGCTTACTTATCAAAATTAACGCCCGTTGAGTTACAACAATTAAAAGATTACGGTTTACGTTATAGCATTGATTTACGTTCAGATTATGAGCGACAACAATGGCCCGATCCACCAGTTGACTTTTTAACTTCAATTCATCTTCCCCTGTACGCCGCTAATGGAATTAGTGATAAGCTTTATTATGCCTTACCAGCTAAAGATCAATATTCTGACTTACCAGGTATTTATCAGCAAGTTGTCCTCGATCATCATGCCCAACAAGTCTTTCGCCAATTTTTTGCGATTTTATTACGTAATGAGCAACCGGGACAATCGGTAGTTTTTCATTGTTCTGCTGGCAAAGATCGAACAGGAATTATGGCAATTTTATTTTTATTAATAATGCAGGTACCTACTGAATATATTACACAAGATTATCTTCTTTCTAATCTCATGTATCAAAATAAAATTGATTTGAATGCTCTTAATAATCCTGATGACGCCACCATTAAAAAAATGAATTTTACAAAGGCTGACCAATCAGCAGTTGAAGCTATTCAAGTAGCCATTTTGGATATTTATCAATCGTGGGATAACTTTCAAGAAAAAGTTTTAGGTTTATCTGCCACGGATTATCAAAAATTACGTAGTTTGTATACTGCTCCAATTACCGACAATATTTAAACACTAAAAAAAGGACAAAAGTCCTCTTTTTGTATATTAATTATTATAAACTTTTAACTAACTTGTCGTGCCTGCCCAAAGGCTTACAGGCAATAAATATTCTTTTTGTGTTGTTTGCTTAGCCAAACGCCGTTGCAAAACCTCCACTGCTGTTTGGGCAATTTGTGCTATCGGTTGAATAATTGTTGTTAATTGTGGTACGAGTTCGCGAACCAATTGCGTGCCATCATAGCCAATCACTAACAAATCGCGCGGTACTTGCCGGCCACTTGCTTGCGCTAATTGGATAATTTGGACAGCATCAGTATCATTAGAGGCAAAAATTGCTTCTACATCCGGATGCTCCACAAAGATACGTTGAAATACTTTATCTTTATCAACAGTGCTAATATTAAAATCCAATTCATAAGTAATCGGCTGTAAATTATGCTCTTTCATACTATCTTCATAGGCAAGGCGTCTTCTTTGGGCTGGAGTAGCCAGATCATGCGGTCCATTAGTATGAATAATTTTTCGGACGCCTTGAGCAATTAATCGTTCAGTGGCCAATTGTCCTCCACGATAATTATCAGAAGCAATCACTGGAATATCTTGATTCATAATCCGATCAATTGATACTACTGGTAAGCCTGCGTGACGATATTGTTGAATGCCTTGATTATGAGAACCCACAATCAAACCATCCACTTGCTTAATTAACAGTTGTTGCAAATAGTCAGCTTCTTTTTGTGGATTATTCATTGAATTACCAATAATCACTTTAAAACCTTGCTGATACAAGCGATCTTCCAAGGCAGCCGTTAATTCACCAAAAAAAGGATTTGCCACGGTGGGCAATAAAATCCCAATTAAATCAGTTTTATTTTTATAAAGTTGGCGAGCAACAACGTTAGGATGATAATCCAATTCTTCCATTGCTTGATAAACTTTATCAATCGTTTTTTGGCTTAAATATCCTCGCTTATTGAGAACTCTGGATACAGTGGTTTTTGATAAATTAGCGCGTTTAGCAACATCTTCTAACTTTGGCAATTTTTTCCCTCATTAAATGAATAGTTAGTTTAATTATATACCCAATTATTCATTAATCTGATAATTATTCGATTGCTTTTCTAATTGATATATTTGGCAATTGAATGCCAGATCTTGGTCACTAGTTAAACTAATCTGTGGTGCATGGTCAAAATAATAACGTTCCGTGATGGTAGATTCGCCTTGATTCAAGAAAATTTCTAATGAACTGGTATCCACAAAAATCTGGATTTGTAATTTTTCATTGGAACGTAATTGAGCAAAACGTGCATCAGAGCGATCACTTCGTTTGAGAGTAAATAATTGTTGTGCAAAATCATATTCTAATTGAACATTGGCGTGCGTTTGCGGATCGGTAAATTGAACAACAAAATGCTGAGCAGTTGTTTTAGTTGAGTCTAACTGCAAATTAATTTCAACTTGAGATTGGTTATTCACTAATTCTGTTTCAGATTGAACCATAAGTTGTTCATCGCGCAGTTTTTGTTGCCGTAAAGACTTTGTTTCTGCGACAGGCATTTGATAAAGGTGGTTATTTTGATAAATTAATTCTCTAGGTAAAGTTAAAGCTCCTGCCCAGCCATCAACTTGTTCAGGCATTTCACTTTCCCACATATTTAACCAACCAATCAAAACGCGTCGACCATCTGGCGTTAGCATCGTTTGGGCAGCATAAAAATCATGTCCTTGATCCAGTTCATGAAAATCACCCCGCTTAAATTTTGGTGCTTGATAGTCTAATTCACCCACAAAATAACCGGTTTGATGCAAATTCAAATATTGCTGTTCTTGCGCTGCAATTCCTTGAGGAGATGTTACCAATATATCTTGTCCATTGAGATGGAATAAATCGGGACATTCCCACATGTAACCTTCTTGTTCAACACTTTGAGAATGTGCAATTGGTCCTAAATATTGCCACTGTTTTAAATCATCTGATTTATATAATAATAAACGTCCTAACTTGGCTTGATCTTGACTGCCCAAAGCCACATAGTAATGGCCATCATGTTCCCAAACTTTCGGATCACGAAAGTTTTGAGTATTATCTGTTGGTGGTGTTGCAATAATTGGATTCTTGTCGTATTTAGTAAAATGAATCCCATCTTGACTATAGGCTAAGTTTTGATTTTGCCAATAATGATCAGGATCGCCATCGTCATAATAATTATTACCCGTATAAATTAAATACAGTGTATCATCTTTGACAATCGCACTTCCGGAGAAACAGCCATCTTTATCTTCGGAATCTCCAGGTATTAAGGCTGTAGGTAAAGTCTGCCAATGGATTAAATCCTTGCTGCGGGCATGTCCCCAATGCATGGGCCCCCATTCTGCCGAATAAGGATGATATTGATAAAAGATATGATAATATCCTTTAAAATAACAAAAGCCATTGGGATCATTAATCCAGCCAGCTGGTGCCATCAAGTGATATCCCAGTCGATAACGCGAATTAGTTAGTTGAATTGGATTCTGTGTCATTATAAAACCTCACTTCTTTTTATTTAAGAACGAATAAAGGGTTCACCATTAACGTCTTGATTATCTTTTTTCAAAACAAAGAAAGCATAAATGCCAGCTACTAAAACAGTCAATGCAATAATATGGAAGGTACTGCTATAACCAATATTATCTCGTAAAGAACCTAACGGATTAGACAATAGCGCTTGCCCAATCTGTGAAGCTACTTGAAACCCAATCATATATAAAGTGGCCGATAATTTAGTATCAAAATGTAGCGTAAAGTAACGGAAAATTGGCAAAGAAAATAAAGGCACTTCAATGGAATGTAACATTTTAATACATGATATTATTATAGGATCATGGAACAAGCCACAACCACCAATACGAATAAACATTACGGTTACACCAAGTAATAGCGCATTACGAACGCCAATTTTTTTCATTAAAATAGGTACCAGACTCATTATTAAAGCTTCAAAAAACACTTGCACTGAATTTAAAATCCCATACATATGTTGTCCTAAAGCTGCTGTAGCAAACAACTTAGTATAAAAATCTGGAAACATCTGCTGGTCAAAAACAGTATAAAAAGTATTCGTAAACATAATAAAAATAATAATTAGCCATAAGTCTTTGATTTTTAATAAACTTAACATATCTTTCAGCTTAGGTGTTTTATTACCCGTATCCGCATCATCAGATATATCGGCATTTCTTTCAATCTTAGGAACCCATAGCAATAATTCTAACAATAATAAGACGCCAAAAATAGACCCTGCCCAAAAATTTAATTGCGGATTAATTGGAAACAAAAATCCAGCTAACAGTGCTACTGCAGCATATCCAAAGGAGCCCCAGGCCCGTGCTTGGCCATATTCAAAATTAAACCGCCGGCTTAACTTTTCTGAAACAGCTTCAAAAATACCAGAAGCTGACAAAAAACCTGCTGATAACATAAACGAACCAGCAATAATTCCCAAAGCAAAGTTATGGTGCAATAATGGTGCATATATCCAGACAAAAAATGGTCCAATTAAAGCATCAAGCGTTGCACAAAAAATCAATAAATAACGCTTAATAATCAACTTATCTTGTAAAGTACCATACACAAACATCAAAATTAATGTGACAACTGAATTAGCCGAATAAATTGTTCCAACGGCACTACCTGATAATCCTAAGCCATTTTTCGTGGAAGTGAGCCATAATTGAAAAAATGACCACCAGACACCCCAAGATGCAAAGAATAACAATAACGTTAATGAACTTTGCAAATAGGACGGATTTTTTAATGTTTTGGTCAGCTGTTTTGTTGAATTCATCTTGACTGCCTCGATTTCTTTAATTTAGACTAACCGGTTAGCATAGCGCTTTCTTTAAACGCTTACAATAATTTATTATAGCGTTTTACATTTATATGTCAACCGGTTGTCATAAATATTTTAAAAAAAGTCCAATTCCTTTAAAATTAGAATTGAACTCTTGTTAATTTAAGCTTGATAGCGACTAACACCATCTAAATAAGTTGCTTGCAGATTCATTTGTGGATCTAAGACAATAAAGTCAGCTGCGCGACCAGGTAAAATTGCCCCTGCATGATTGGCAATTCCAGCACTTTGAGCTGGAGTAGCAGTAGCCATTTTGACAGCCTGCTCTGGAGTGGCAATATTCCAGTCAACTAAATTCTTAATAGCATCATTTAGTTTTAAAATACTACCAGCTAAGTTATGAGTCTCATCTTTTAGGCGTGCAGTGCCATTACCAACTACGACTGGCAATTCACCTAACATATAATCTCCATCTGGCATCATACCTGCAGACATACAATCTGTCACTAAAACAATATGCTCTGGACTTTTAACATTAATTAAAATCCGGGCTGCATAAGGATTAACATGATGACCATCGCAAATCAGTTCATCATTCACACCTGTTAAACTCATCGCTGCACCCACCATCCCCGGTGCACGATGATTTAGAGGACTCATCGCATTAAATGTATGAGTAAAGGTGGTTGCTCCTGCCTCCACACAAGCTTTAGCTTGTTCAAAAGTAGCAGAACTATGACCTAAGCAAACAACAACGCCTGTTGCACTCACTTTTTGTGTAAATTCGACAGCACCATCACGTTCTGGTGCAATAGTAATTTGACGCAACAAACCTTGAGCAGCTTCTTGCCACTCATTAAAAGTATCCACATCAGGATCCCCAAAATATTTTGGATTTTGAGCTCCTTTATGTTCAGGTGTAAAGAAAGGACCCTCAAAATTAATACCTGCTACCTTAGCACCAGTAAATTGGGATTGATTTTGGGCGATAGTAGCACAAATATCGCGCAATTGTTCTTTGGATCCTGTAACTGTTGTTGGCAACCAGGAGGTGACACCACACTTTAATAACCCTTGGGCCATAGCATCAATGCCCGCCGCATCATTGTCCATGACATCATGACCTAATAATCCATGAATGTGAGTATCAATTAACCCCGGAGCAATCCAGTCGTGACCATAATCTAAAATTTCACCAGTAGGCTGCTGTGATTCTGGCAAATAATGTCCAAATTTACCATCATCAGTTATTTCTAAATAACCGCCATTTTCTGTCGTATTATGCAAAAAGAATTTTGCCGCATGCAAATATTTCATTAGTTTTCCTCCCAATTGGTATATTCCAATTAAATTGTACGCGCTCTCGCCTTCAATGACAATCAATTTTTGATAATAAAAAAGAGCGAATTAATTTCGCTCTTTCTGGAAATAATTAATTATTATTTTGTTGTTCATAAATTCTTAACTTACTTTGAACAATTTTCTCACATAAATCTTCATAGCTAATGCCCACAACTGCTGCTTCGCGCGGTATCAAAGACCGTGGTGTCATTCCAGGCAAAGAGTTAGCTTCTATCACATAAGCTGTATCATCTGCCACGAGAAAATCAATGCGGCCATAGTTCTGCATGCCTAATGCAGCAAAGGTTTCTTTAGTTAACCGTTGCATTTGCTTTTGAATGGAATCATCTAATTCTGGTGGTGTAATAAAATGAGTCACCGAATTATCTTGGAATTTATGTTCGAAGTCATACCAGCCGCTAGTTACCACAATTTCGACAGGTGGCAAAACTTGCCCATCGACAATAGCTACTGAAAACTCCCGTCCTTGAATATATTCTTCAATTAAGGCTTCATTATCAAACTTTAAGGCATCCTTTAATGCTGCAGCTAAATCTAATTCACGACTAACAATGTGAGTCCCAACGCTGGAGCCACCATTAGCTGGCTTAACAACCACTGGAAAATCAAATGGAATTTCAGAAGCAGATAATTCTACTTGATCAGCAACAATATATTGAGCTGTTGGGATTTGATTTTGTTGGAAAATTTCTTTAGAAAATTTCTTATTCATCGCCAAACCTGATGCTAAAGTGCCACTACCAGTGTAACGAATTTCAAATAAATCTAATACTGCTTGAACCTTACCATTTTCCCCATCTTCGCCATGCAAACCTAAATAAACCATATCTGCTGCTTGACAAATCTTCAAAACATTGGGGCCGAACAAGGCTTTACTTTTTCCTGGACGTAAGGCATTAATTTTTTCATCTGTCAGAATCTCATCACTGATTTTTGTTGGGTCCTCTTGTTCAGGTTCAGTGGTAAATAGCTCATCAATCTCAGTATCTTGAACATCTTTACCTAAAAATAAATCCACCAAAGCGACTTTATAACCCTTAGAACGCAAAGCATTAGTAATCTTCACACCGGAAGATAAAGAAACGTTACGCTCAGTACTACGGCCCCCAGCTAAAACTACAATCTTCATAGATTTTCTCCTTAATTAAAATCCAATTTATCTATACTTCTAGAACTTTAAGTGTACCATAAAAGCTAGTTCAAAAGCTACGCTCTGCCTTTTTAAAAACATTTTGGATTTAATTAATTCTTGAACAAATTCAGAACTTTTTATGCTCTTTTACCTAAATTGCAGTATCTTAATAGTGCTTTGAACCACTGACTGCTATAATTATCTTGAAGCGATGAAATTATGAAGGAGATTTTGAATGAAAAAATTATTAGGTATACTAACAGCCATGCTATTGGCTTTTATAGGTGTTTTCGGACTAGAATCAACAGTTAAGGCTGATAATTGGGACACTCCGATTATGACATTGGGCTCTTCTCTAACTCCAGAACAACACCAAGGTACAGTTGATGTTTTATCAGAAAAAATTCATAATAATAATTCTCAGCAAATCACTGTTAATGGTGATACTTTAGTTAAGTATCTCAATCCAGCAGGGGATAACTTTACGAGTAATTCAGGAGTTTGGTCTTCAGCACTTATTGAAAAAACAGGCCATGGTTCTGGAATTAATGTCGAAATTGTCCCTTACAATGGCAAAAATAACATTACAACCATCACGGCTAATCAATATCGTAATGCCGCATTAACTGCTGGTGTAACTGATGCTAATATTTATGTGACATCAGCTACTCCTATTGATGGCTCGGGTGCTTTAGCCGGAGTGTATGCCGCTTTCAGCCAAAATGGCAACTCGCTCAACCAAGATCAAGTTACTGCTGCTCAAAATGAAATGGGAACTCTCAGTAAAATCACCCAACAAAATGAAGGTCAAAAAGGTTATAGTGACGCTCAATTAAACAACGCTGTGGCGCAAGCTAAAAATGAAATGGCCAAAGTTGGACCTAATATTACAGTCAACCAGATTACCAATATCGTCAATAACACTATTAAAGACAATAACCTGCAAAATGTTCTTTCCGATAATCAAAAACAACAAATTATTAACATTTTAATCCAGGTCCGCAATTCAGGAGCATTAAAAAATGGCGACTTCAAGAATCAAGCTGGTAAATTAAGTGATACCATTAAAAGTAAAGCTCAAGGCATCTTCAATAAAATTAACACTCCACAAAATCAAAATTTTTTCCAGCAATTATGGACTAGTATCGTCAACTTTTTTAGTAACCTATTCCATTAATTAATAGGAAAAATAAGACTTACTCTTTTAAATGATAACGACAAATAAGAGGCGGAACAATATGTTCCGCCTCTTATTTACTTTCATTTAAAATCTTGTCTTTTAATAATGGCCTGACCAGCACGATCATAATGAGAATTATATGGTGCTCGTTCACCTTTTTCGTTTACATAATTTTCATACGCTTTAATTCCTGCGGCATCACTTTCTTGAATATCTGGCTTCAAAAAAGTTTGAACAACATAGAAACGCCCGTATCCATCAGCGACAATCCCCATTCCTACTTGCGTAAAATAAGGATTCAGCATACTTTTACGGTGACCTAAATTAGGATTACCAGGATCATCGTAAAATTCACCAATAGCGTTAATGGCAGTTTTATTGATGTCATGTAAATCAAAAGCCGTTTCAATATTTTCAGCAGCATAGCCTACTGGATGACTTTCAAACCACCATCCTGCATGACTCAAATACCCTTTTTGTCGTAAATCTTCGGCTCGACGTTGCGAAAAAGCGCTCAATTCTGCATTATTGGTTAGTGGGTGTAAACCATTTTGAGCCCGCAACCGATTTAATTCAGTCAACATAGCATTAATTAAAGCACTTTGATCAGCATTGACATTCGCTACTGGTAACAACTGACCTGTTTGCGGATTAAAATTAGCTTGGCTTTGATCGGCCCGCAGCCATTCTGAAGTGGATACTTGATACATCAATTGATGTTGAAAATTTTCAGGTCCTCCATCAAAATAGCGGACAACGCCTACGCGCCAATCAGTATTGGCTAGTAAAACACGGTCCACAACTCTTTCGCCTTCACTATTATATAGACTAGCATAAGGCGCTTTAGTCACTGTCACTACTGGATAATTATACGTAGCGGCTTGACTAGTGCTGTTAGTCATTTGAAATCCTAAAACTAACGCCAAAGTAGCTGTCGTTAAAGTCAAATAGTGTTTCCAACACATAACTTTCACACTCCCTCTGAAGTTTATTTTATCATCATTGACTACTAGACAAAACTATTAATTAATCTCCCTAAAACGGAAATGATAAGGATTGTTACATTTGATCCATTGTTTGATTCAAAAGCTGATCCACAAAATTATTATCTACATTAGCAGCATGTCCTTTAGTCCAAGCAAATTGTAAATTGGTAAATGCTGATAATTGATTATATATTTGTTGCCATAAATCTTTGTTTAAAACTGGTTGACCGTCAGCTTTTTTCCAGCCTCGCTTTTGCCAACCTGCTAACCATCCCTTAGTTAAAGCATTCAAAACATATTGTGAGTCTGATACTAAAAGAATATTTTTGTGTGTCCAATTAAGAGTATTTAATTTTTCGAGGCCCTTAACAACTGCCAGCAACTCCATTTGATTATTAGTTGCCCCTAATTGACCAGCACTAGCTTGATAATGTTTATTTTGACTTTTAATTAAATAAGCCCAAGCGGCCTTATCAGTTGATTTTACATGACCCCCAGCATAATTACCTGTGTTGCGAGTGCCACCATCAGTGTAAAGTAAAACCTCAGGCGTTTCGGGAGCTTTTAATGAAGATTTATTGTTTTTTATAAAGGATTGAGCAGCACTTAATTCTGTAAAACCTTTAAATATTGCACCTTTAAAACCTTGTACTTGTTGTTGCGCTTCCGGCCAGGTTGAATATATCCCTGGGTGGCGCCCCTTTTTCACTGCATAATACTTTTTCATTTTGTCACCTTGCGCTAGAATTAAATCTTGAATAACTGTATGATAACTTCTATAAGATAGAATAGCAAGGAGACGCAAACATGGGGATGTGGAATCAAAGGAAATTTCGACAGCAGCATTCTGCCTACATACCCACTTGTAAATTACCCACTGAAATTTCTGTAACCTCTAGTGAAGATCAAATTCCAACTTTTTATGTTCACGGCTTTCGTGGTGGCGATTATACTACTCACGAAATGGTAACCTCAGCACAAAAATTCACTCAATCGCCCGTATTTTTGCGAGCTACTGTCGATTGGAGCAGTAAAATCCACTATTCTGGCTATTGGTCCACCTCTAAATTTCCCATTATCCAGTTAATTTTTAAAGATCGTTGGATTCCTTCCGGTACTATTGAACGTTGGTTTAATCAAATATTGAATGATTTATACCAGCGTTATCATTTTAAAACTTATAATGCGGTCGGACATTCCTTAGGTGCTGTAGCTTTAGTTTCGTTTTTAATTAACACTTATAATAAGCCGTTGCCCAAGATTAACCATTTGGCACTCGTGGCTGGTCCCTTTGACGGCGTCGTAGCATTTGGCGATTTGCCTAATATTAATCCCTTAAGTCCTGAAGGTAAACCAGCTTTTATGACTCCAAAATATCTTTGGACATATATTAATCGCATTAAATTTCCAGCAAATGCTGAAGTTTTAAATATTTATGGCAATGTGAATGATTCATCAAATACCGATAAATATGTTTCCGTGAGCTCTGCACGTTCTATTAAGTATATTTTAAAACCCCAAGTGCAACGTTTTGTAGAATACAATGCAGTTGGAACTAGCGGTGAACACTCGCAATTGCATGATGACAAGAGTGTCTTACAAGTAATTAATAAATTTATTTATAATGATGAGGGCGATTAAATGGAACAATTACAGCGATATCATCCAATTTTTACAGAAAATTACCAGTGGGAATTTTTGAGTAATTTAACTGGTAAAGCACTTCAAGAATTTTTAAAAACTGACATTCCTACTTCAGCCCGTTATGCTAATCAAGCTATGCAACAAATCATGGCTAATAAAGGATTAATTTGGGGAGTCATCCCTAAACAAAAGACCAATTTGATTGGTATCATTGAATTACAAAATATCACCAATAAAAGTTTGCTATTAAACTTAAACTTTCAACAATCGGTACCCCAAGAAATTTTAATTCGTTTACGTTACTTTATTAAACAACAATTAAATATTCAAAAGGTCTATTTTAATCCTGATGCCAAAAATCAACAGGAGTGGCAAGATTTTTTTGCTTAAAATACTGCTATACTATGTAAATTGCAGTAAACTAATATCAATACTTATTTGTGGAGTTATTTATGAATTGGATTATCGGGATTTTTTTAATAGTTATTCTTTTAAACACAATTGCTGCTATTATTACTGTTTTTCACCGACAACGGAGCATTCCCGCTACTTTAGCATGGCTGATTGTACTCATGCTGCTGCCTATCGTGGGATTTTTTATTTTTGCATTTTTGGGCCGTGGAATTGCACAAGATAATCTGTTTGCAATTAGTCACGTAGAACATATTGGGCTGGATCATCTTAAAAATATGGTCCAAAATGACGTTGCGCGCAAAAGACCCCATACAGAACACGAAACCACTAACCTGGTCAAACGCCAAGCAGAATTCTTTGACAGCCACGCAGATGCTCCCATTACTACTCACAATAATACCCAAATATTTACTGATGGAAAAGCCAAATTTGCAGCGTTGTTCCAAGATATTGAGCAAGCACAAGAAACAATCCATATTGAATATTATTCTTTTATTAATGATAGTTTAGGTAAGAAGACTGTTCAGTTACTAACCAAAAAAGCTCAAGAAGGCGTCGAAGTACGAGTTATTTATGATCGTTGGGGATCCCCAGGTGCTAATAAGAAATTCTTTGCGCCCTTAACTGAAGCTGGTGGGCAAGTTATGCCTTTTATTACTTCACAAAATGCAGTTACTAAAAACCGCCTTAATTACCATTTGCACCGTAAAATAGTTGTCATTGACGGTTGCATTGGTTGGACAGGAGGCTTTAATATTGGAGAACAATATCTTGGCCTTAAACCTAAGTTTGGCTATTGGCGTGATACTCACGTTCGCATTTTTGGTTATGCCTCGTTATCTTTGCAAGAACGTTTTATCTTAGATTGGAATGCTTCAGTCGATAAACATCATCAAAAAATCCTTTTTCAAGATAAATATTTCCCTACTTCTTTAAAAAAATCAACTGGCATTACACCTATTCAAATTGTCGCTGATGGTCCAGATAGTGAATTTGACACTTTAAAAGGTGGTTTCATGAGTTTAATCATGAATGCCCGCAAAAGCATTCTTTTACAAACTCCTTATCTTATTCCTGATGATTCTATGATTGACGCTTTATTAGTGGCTGCTCGTTCTGGTGTCAAAATTAAGATTATGATTCCTAGTATGCCTGATCATCCCTTTATTTATCGAGCAACTCAATTTTATGCTAATTTGTTTACTCGGCAGGGAATTGAAGTCTATATCTATAACAATGGTTTTTTGCACGCTAAAACGGCAGTGTTTGATAATGAAGTTTGTTCAATTGGTTCAATGAATCAAGATTATCGCAGTTATAGTTTAAACTTTGAGGCTAACGCCTTTTTCTATGATAAAAATGTTAGCCGCCAAATGACCAAAATTTTTCAAGAAGATATGCAACAAAGCACTCTTTTAACTAAGGAAATGATTGCCGAACAGTCTCATTGGTTGAGATTTAAACAATTATTTTCTAGATTATTGTCACCAATATTGTAATATATAAAAACAGAGAGTTAGTAATGGTTAATCACTAGCTCTCTGTTTTTATATCTATGATAATTTTATTTCATATTGAATATGTTCTTCTTGCTGAGGTTTAATTATCAAGTTACCTTCTTTTTTATACCAATCAACCGTATTTCCATAAATATCTGGCAAGACATTAAAAGGTTCAATACATAAAAATGGTAAATTACTATCTTCTTTTGTTCAAAGACAAACATTATCAAAATCTGAAACCATTAATGAAATTGAATGTTTATTTTTTAACGAATGCACAATCACTTCATTGATATCATGATTTAGAATAATTCTTAATCCTGATTTAAAAATTTGATGATTCAATTTGATAGTATGAAGTCCTTCGGTATTAATTGACTCCAGCTTACCTGTTCGATAAGGATATGGTTTTTTAATTATTTCATAGACTTTTAAGGGTTCTTTATTTCCTACAAAATCTACATAATAATTATCAAATCTACCCTGATTTGCAATAGGAACCTTAAAAGCTGGATGCGAGCCTAATGAAAATGGCATATCATCTTGATTTAAATTTTTAACAATAAAGCTAATTGATAATCCACTACTCAACAAATTAAAAATAACCTGTAATCTAAAATTAAATGGATACTGGCTTTTTGTTTCTTGTTTACTTTGTAATTCTAAAATAGCCCGATCTTCAGTATGACTAATTATAGAGAATTCCTGATCAGCAGCAAAAACATGTTGTGGCATTGAATACTTTTTTCCATTTAACATATAACTGTCATTATTTGAACGTCCAATAGCTGGGAAAAGTATCGGAGCGTGTTTGGGCCATTCTAATCCATCCCACAAATAATTAAAATGATAATCTTTATTAATAATTTTTATCATTTGACTACCATGAGAATCAATATTAACCTGATAATGACTATTTTTAATTTTAATAATCATATAATTAATCTCCTAATTTATAGTTCAGGATTATTGGGCCACACTTTTTCGTATGCTTCACCTGTTAATGTTTCAACAATATCTTTGGCCTCGGGAGTAACATCTTCTTTTTTGCCACCATTCTCTAAGCGAGCAATTTCATTTTTTAATACTTTATGAGTTTGTCTATTTAATTTGAATTTAACTGCGGCTACGACAAGAACAATTGATTGATGCAATTCCGCAGTCAGGAACTTACATTACAAAAATTGACCTTAAAGTGGCTGCTAGTGCCCGCTTTATTCGCGAAAGTATTGAAACTAGAGTTATTAAAGAAGCTGCTGCTACTAATGATGAATTCGCCATTGCTAAATTAAATACAATTATTGCCAATCAAAAGTTTTTTTCACAAAAAAAACAATTTGAAAAGTTCTTCGCAGAAGATGAGGCTTTTCATCAAGAATTTTATCAAATGACTGGTCGCCAACAAGTTTGGGATTGGTTACAAACGATTAATATGCAACTTAATCGTTTTCGCATGTTAAGATTAAAAGTAGAAGAATTACCTTGGGATAATTTAATTACTGAGCATATGAATATTTTAAACGCAGTTAAAAATCATGAACCTGAAGAGGCCCGACGTTTAATTGCCAATCATTTGCATCTGATGCTGGATGAAGAAGATACTCTTATTAAAACTTTCCCAGATTATTTTACTAATATTCCAACAGACAAAAAACAGGTTTTATAAACCTATATTTTAGGTAAACAAAACCTGCCTTTAACTATTATAATTGCGAAACTTCAATTTCAATATTTTGAGGTATCACTTGCCGTAATTCTTGCTTTAATTCATCAACAGAACGGTTAAATGTCATTTGAATGTTTTGCCGATTAATTGTAGTAAAAATAGAAATAACTTGTGGTTTAGCATGCAATACTTGCACAGGAATCAAAGTAACATGGGAAATACTTTTATAATTAATCAAAGTTGCAAAAAAACCATTAGTTACAAGTCTCTTAGCCCCAATTCCACCAGTTCCTTGCATCAATGTAACTGTCAAAAATGCAGCTGCCATAATAATATAAGCCCAAGAATTAATGGGACCCGATAAAATCCATACCGCAAAAATAGCTGCTAAAATTAAACAAGAAGATTTATACTTGGCAGGTACAATAATTTGCGACTGCCAATACAAGTTAAATCCAAAAACTGCTATAAACATAATATCTAAAAAAATTAATAAGCCAGTCATAATAAGTGACCTCCATAGCTAAATTCTATCATGTTTTTTGCCAACTGACTCCCAAATAGTTTATAAAACATAATTATTGCACTTTGCAATCGTTTGCCAGAAAATGATATTAAAAGGAGGATGGTTAAAATTGCAAATACCTACATTAACAACAGCTAATGGGATGTCTCTCCCACAAATAGGTTTTGGTACTTATAAACTCAACGGTGCTTTAGGGGTGAATGCGATTAATAGTGCCCTCAATTGTGGTTATCGTTTAATTGATACTGCATTTAACTATGAAAATGAGGGTACCGTCGGTGAAGCTATCCGGCGCAGTGGAATTGCTCGCGAACAGATTATTATTTCTTCCAAATTACCAGGACGTCATCATCATTATGAAGAAGCTTTGACCACCATTCAAGAATCATTATATCGTGCTGGTTTAGACTATTATGACCTTTATTTAATTCATTGGCCCAATCCCAAAGAAAATCTTTATGTGGAAGCTTGGCAAGCCTTAATTACAGCTCAAAAGTTAGGATTAGTTAGAGAAATTGGTGTTTCTAATTTTCTACCAGCACACATCAATCGGCTCATTTCTGAAACTGGTGTTAAACCAGCAGTCAATCAAATTGAACTGCATCCTTACTTCTCTGAGCCTGAATTACGCGTTTTTGACCAACAAAACAAAATTTTAACTTGGGCTTGGAGTCCTTTAGGAAGAGCTAGTTCAGTACTTAATGATCCAATTATCGCTGGCATCGCTGACGATGTCCAGCGCAGTATCGGTCAAGTTATTTTGCGCTGGGAAATTCAATTAGGAGTTTTACCAATACCAAAGTCAACCCATACTTCACGGCAAATAGAAAATCTAAATATTTTTGATTTTCAGCTTTCTGGTGAGCAAATGCAGACAATTACTAATTTGGATCGACCTGATGGTCGTTTACAAAACCAAGATCCCGCAGAGTATGAAGAATTTTAAGATTATATAAGAGCTGAAATAGAATATTGTTTCAGCTCTCTTTTTTTATTTTCAAATTATAATGCTTGTATTAATTAACTGGATATAGTCTCTTTCCATTGTTCTTACACCCGCTTGTTTCCAGTAAAACCAGGAATTAATTAGCCTTTTTGAAGATTAAATTTCAAAATATTTTTCAAAAAATTTAAGCATGCCTAATTTTTTGTTTAATTTTACTGAAATAAGGAGTATGATATGTTTTGAAATGAGAAGGAGGGATTGTAGTGGTCGAAAAAGAAACCACGAAAAAACACCACTTGATAGAGTATGCTAATGGCCCCTCTTTGGAAGAAATCAACGGTACCGTTGAAGTTCCTAAAGGCAAAGGCTTTTGGCGTACATTGTTTGCTTATTCTGGACCAGGAGCTTTAGTAGCTGTTGGGTATATGGATCCAGGTAATTGGTCAACATCTATTACCGGTGGTCAAAATTTTCAATATTTATTGATGTCCATCATCTTAATTTCAAGTTTGATTGCGATGTTACTACAATACATGGCAGCCAAACTTGGCATTGTGACGCAAATGGATTTAGCGCAAGCAATTAGAGCACGAACAAGTCGAACTTTAGGAATTGTCTTATGGATTTTAACCGAGTTAGCCATTATGGCAACCGATATCGCAGAAGTTATCGGTGGAGCGATTGCTTTATATCTCTTGTTCAACATCCCGCTGATAATTGCAGTTTTCATTACTGTTTTTGATGTTTTGGTCTTATTACTTTTAACAAAAATTGGTTTCAGAAAAATCGAAGCTATTGTTGTAGCATTAATTTTAGTTATTTTATTTATTTTCGTTTATCAAGTAGCTTTATCCAATCCTGATTGGGGAGCAGTTTTGACTGGGTTGATTCCATCTGCTAAAACCATGTCCAGTAGTCCTCATATCGGTGGACAAACACCGATTAGTGGTGCTTTGGGTATTATTGGTGCTACTGTAATGCCTCATAACTTATACTTGCATTCTTCAATTTCACAAACTCGTAAAATTGATCATAACGATGAAGAAGACGTTGCCCAAGCAGTGAAATTTTCCGCTTGGGATTCCAACATTCAATTAACTTTTGCATTCTTTGTTAATGCTCTCTTGTTAATTACTGGGGTTGCGGTTTTCAAGTCTGGTGCTGTTAAAGATCCATCCTTCTTTGGTTTGTATCATGCACTTTCAGACACTTCCACTTTAAGTAATGGTATTTTGGCTAGTGTTGCCAAAACTGGTGTTTTATCAACATTATTTGCAGTAGCCTTATTAGCTTCTGGTCAAAATTCCACTATTACAGGTACTTTAACTGGTCAAGTTATTATGGAAGGTTTCATTCACATGAAAGTTCCACTATGGTTACGGCGTTTAATTACTCGTTTAATATCCGTTATTCCTGTTTTGATTTGTGTTGCCTTAACTAGTGGTAAGCCACCAGTAGAAGAACACGAAGCGTTAAATGATTTAATGAATAATTCCCAAGTTTTCTTAGCTTTTGCTTTACCATTTTCTATGTTGCCGCTCTTGATGTTTACTGATAGTAAAGTAGAAATGGGCAAACGTTTCTCTAACTCTTTGTGGGTTAAGGTTTTGGGCTGGATCTCTGTTATAGCTTTAACTATCTTAAATCTGAAAAATTTACCTGACCAAATTGCTAGTTTCTATGGTGATCACCCAAGTGCTGCTCAATTACAACAAGCTAATATTATTGCTTATATAGCAATTGCTGTCGTTTTATTACTATTAGTATGGACAATTGTTGAACTCTATCAAGGCAATAAACGTTTCAAGCAAGCGCAAGAAGAGAAACTAGAAAATAGTTTGAACTAATCGAAAAGAGGTAGCACCATTATGGAAGAACCAAATTTTGATTTAAAAAAGATTTTAGTTGGGGTAGATAATTCTGATGATGCCCAAAAAGCATTTAAGTATGCAATCAAGCTATCTAAAATTACTGGAGCTAAATTATTCATTGTCACTGTTTTAGAAGATCATGATATGAATGTTTATGAAGTATTAGATGATGACTTTATTCATGGCAAGCGCGAAGACGTGGAACAACACGTACAAGAATATGTCAAAGTTGCTGAGGACGCTGGCGTACAAGACGTTCAAGGTGTGATTGCTGAAGGAAATCCTGGTGAAGTAATTGTGGAAGATGTTATCCCTAAATATCATCCGGACCTTTTAATTATTGGTTCTTTAGATGTGAAAAGTCCAAAGAAACTTTTTGGCAGTCAAGCCGCTTCAATGGCAAAGCATTCTCCTATTTCAGTTTTAGTTATTAGATAAATTTTAAAAAACCAGATAACAGCAATTAATATTGTTGTTATCTGGGTTTTTTATTGTTTCAATATTAATCTTGAAGGGAACGAGATAATCGTTCTAGAATATAGACTACCGGAATTTGACTGGTTAAATTATGTTCTTCTCCTACTACTTTAGATTCCAATAAATAACAAAAGTTAATATCAGATAAGTTAGCAATGCTATTATCAGCATTATTGGTAATACTTATTATTGTAGCACCATGAGTTCTAAAATGTACAACTTGTTCTACAGTAGGTGTTGTTTCACCACTGACAGACAATACAATTACTGCCTTATTGTGATATATATTCTCTAATCTATCTATGGGGTAAAAAGGATCATTAATAACAAAGGCACTTTTACCATTATTAACAAATTGTCTTGCTCCGTAGGCAGCCAAATAATGTGAAGTTCCGATACCATAAAAAATAAAGTCTTTACACTTCTTGGTTAATTGTTTAAATTTTTTTATTTTAGGCAAGTAACTATCTATTAATGCCTTTTGTTGGAAATAATAATTTGCCTGAAAAGTTATATCATCAACCAATTGTATATTTAACTCACTTTTTATTTTATCGCTTAGATCTTGATAATGCTCATAGCCCATTTTTTTGATAGTTCTTACAACTGATGCCGGAGAAACATTAAGCTTCAAAGCTAATTGTCTCAAACTAAAAGTAGTTATTTTTTCTTTATTAGCCAAAATAAATTGATATGTTTTCCATTCAGTAGGAGTGAATTTGGGTCCTGGTGGCATCATTTGACTACCTCAACAAATTTTAATTTCAAAAATATACATTATAAAATGAAAAAGCAGCAGCCATTTTTCAACAACTACTACTTTCCATTTAAAATATTTTCAATTAAGTTAATCTTCTAATTTTTTATATAAATCAACCATCTCACCAGCTAAATCACGGAAAGTTATTGCATTCATAATATGATCTTGTGCATGCACCATCAACAAAGTAACTGGAGCATGTTCTCCATTGGCCTCTTTAGTTAACATATCAGTCTGAGCATTATGAGCTTCTGCCAAAAATTTATCTGACTCTTTTAATTTAGCATCAGCTTGATCCAAATTGCCAGCTTTAGCAGCTTTAATAGCTTCAAAAGCAGCTCCTTTGGCATTACCACCATTCATAATCAAGCCCATAACCGTTTGTAAATTAGCATCTTCTTCTGGCATTTCAATATTCCCTTCAGTAATTTATTTAATTAGACTTAAAGCTTGGTCTAATACTTTAGGACCATTCATCATACCGTAGTCCTGCATATTAATAACTTGAACAGGAATTGAAACCCGTTTCTTAAAATCGTCTAACATATAACTAACTTGAGGTCCTAACATCAAAACGTCTGGATGATCACTTTCAAGTTTTGTATCAGCATCAGCTGCTGATGTAGCAAAGATTTTGGCATCAATATTTTTTTCTTCAGCAGCTTTTTGCATTTTGCTAACTAATAAACTAGTTGACATACCAGCTGCACAGACTAACATAATCGTTTTTTCACTCATGATAAATTCTCCTTTAATAATATCTTGTCAAGCTAATAATACTGTTAAAGTGTTTTACACTTAGTTTCTAATTTATTTTATCACAACAATGTACAATAAAGAAATAATATTAATCTGCTTGAGCAGCTAATTGTTCTTGTTTAAACTTATCTCTATCCATACTCTTAAAGAATACAATGTAAATAAGTGTATCTAAAATAATTTCGACAATTTGCATAACTGCTCCTGATATATGACCTGTAGCTAAATATCCTGACATAATTGGCGGAGTTGTCCAAGGCACCATTACACCCATTGTTTTAGCAACCCAGCCCCACTTCATAGCTAAATATGTTGTAGTTACATTAGTCAACGGAGCAGCAATAAACGGTATGATCATTTTATAATTTAAAACGATTGGTAAACCAAAAATAATTGGCTCATTAACATTGAAAATAGCTGGACCAACAACAAGTTCACCTAACGTTTTGTATTCTTGACTCTTTGAGGTAAAAGCGATTAGTAAAGCTAATCCAATAGTAGCACCAGATCCACCCATATGAACAAAGTTATCATAAAATTGTTCTGTAACAATATTAGGTAAAGCTTGTCCTGCTTTTAAAGCAGTAGCATTTTGAGCCATTGCGGTTAACCATATTGGCATCATAACTCCGCTAACAGTATTAGATCCATGAATACCAAAAATCCATAATATACAAATTAAAAGTTCACAAGCCAAAGCTCCTGGTAGTGTGTTGTTTAAGTGACTCAATGGAGTTTCTAGGAAAAATGTAATAATGTTAGGTATGCTCTTCATTGGGGTAGCTTCAACAGCCAATCTAATTACCCAAACTAGCAATAGTGAAATTGCTCCAGGAACTAAGGATGAAAAGGAATTGCTTACCGCTGGTGGAACACTATCTGGCATCTTAATAGTAATATTTTTATGCACTAACCAAACATAAAAATCTGTAATAAATAATCCAACAATTAAAGCAATAAACAATCCTGATGAGTCTAGTTGTTTTAAAGGTACCCATAAGTCTCCTGCTTTATCCGTTTTTAAGGGAATCGTCAAAATAAACGCACCAATTCCTACAATCATTGCAGAAAAGGCATCAATTTTATAGCTTTTAGCTAAATTATACGAAATACCTGCTACGGCAACAAGACCCATAATATGAAAAGAGGCATTAGTCGGATATTGTACAATCGTAGCCCAATTAGCACCAAAAGTATGTGCCATAAAAGTTTGGTAGCCTTGAATTGGAAATTGAGCAATAATCATAAAAACTGAGCCGATAATAATCATTGGTACAGCTGCAGTCATTCCATCCCGTAAAGCTACCAAATGACGTGATGCAGCTAGCTTATTAAAGAAAGGAATTAACTTAGTATTTAAAAAATCACTTGATTTTTCAGACATTATTTTCACATCCTAAATTATAAATTTTCACCATTAGATTTAATTACTTTTTGATACCAAGCAAAGGAGTCCTTCTTAGAACGCTCTAAGCTGCCATGACCTTCATCATCCTTATCCACATAAATAAAGCCATAACGTTTAGACATTTGTCCTGTACCTGCAGAAACTAAATCAATGCAACCCCATGGTGTATAACCCATTAAGTCCACACCATCTTCTGTAACTGCTAACTTCATTTGTTCAATGTGGGCTTTCAAATAATCGATTCGATATTGATCATGTACACGGCCATCGGATTCTTTTTGATCAATCGCTCCAAAACCGTTTTCTACGATAAATTGTGGCTTATCATAACGATCAGCCATCCAATTCATGGCATAACGTAAACCTTCCGGATCAATTTGCCAACCCCATTCGGATGCTTTGACATATTTATTAGGAACGCCATCCTTTTCTTCTTTGTAACTATAACTCAATGGTTCATCCTCATGAGCTTGAACACAACGAGACATATAATAACTAAAACCGATATAATCGACAGTCCCTTGTTGTAAGATTTGTAAATCTTCTGCAGTAATATCTAAATTCCAACCTTGATTGACTTGATATTGTTGCAACCACAGTGGATATTGTCCATTAGACTGAACATCTTCAAACCAATAACGAGCCTGCATCGCACGTTCTGCTTTCATTACATCAGCAGGTTTCGATGTTGCGGGATATAAAGGAACCATAGCAATCATTGAACCAATCTGAAAATTAGGATTAATCTGATGTCCTAGTTTAACTGCTTGAGCACTAGCCACTAGTTCATAATGAGCTGCTTGATACATGGTTTTTTCCATGTTTTCGCCATTTTGTGGTTTTAAACCGGAATTAGTCATTAGCGAAAAGTCATTATCATAATCAGTCTGATTATTGATTTCATTAAAAGTCATCCAATATTTAACTTTGTTTTGATAGCGCTTAAAGACTACTTCTGCAAAATTCATAAAGAAATCGATCAGCTTTCGATTACGCCAGCCACCATATTCTTGAACTAAGTGATACGGCATTTCAAAGTGAGACAAGGTAATCACAGGTTCAATATTATATTTCAAACATTCATCAAATAAATCATCATAAAATTTTAATCCTGCTTCGTTAGGTTCAATTTCATCGCCTTTAGGAAAGATTCGCGTCCAAGCAATCGAAGTCCGAAAGCATTTAAATCCCATTTCCGCAAATAATTTAATATCTTCGGGATAACGATGATAAAAGTCAATACCTTCATGATTTGGATAATAAAGTCCGGGTTGTACTCCATCAGTAATTTTGCGTTCTACGCCATTGGCACCAGCAGTCATAACATCAGCAACACTAACACCTTTACCCCCTTCTTGCCATCCTCCTTCTAATTGATGAGCAGCTACTGCACCACCCCAGAGAAAATCAGATCTTAATTTTTTGTTATTTACCACTTAATTAGCCTCCTGAAAAACATTGTATCTAGTGATACCGGTTTCACAAAAACTAATTTATCATACTCAGAAATTAAAACAACCCTGCTTAAAGGGCTGTAGAGCAAAAAGTGTTTCATCTAAAAAAACATTAATAAAAAGTCCATTATTGACAAATTATCAATAATGAACTTTTATATTTGTTTAATTATTTTGATATTTACGTTGGTATTTAGCAATTGCTTGATATTCATTAGACAAATGCTTATTTAACCGGAGATAAATAGGGAATAATTCCTGATATCGTTGAACAGCTTCATAATTTGGTATGAAAGTCTGTTGTAAATTAATATTATTTTGAATATGAGACCAATCAGTTTCTAATCCCAAAGCAATTTTCGCTAAAAACATCGCAGCTAAACAACCACTTTCATGAATTTGAGGAATACTAATTTTTTGATTAAAAACATCTGCTAAGATTTGTCCACCTAAAGTCGATTGAACAAATCCTCCAGTTACTAAAATTTGTTGAGGCGCAGGAACTATTTGCTTCAAAGTGGTTGCTACTGTATAAATATTAAAGACAATACCTTCCAACACTGCTCTTAGCATATCAGCACGTGTATGATGTCGATTTAAACCGTAAAATGAGCCTCGAGCATCAGCATTCCACAAAGGCGCTCGCTCTCCTCCTAAATAAGGATGAAATAATAATCCCCGCGCTCCCACAGGTGAAGTGGCAGCAATCTTATTTAACAAATCAAAATCATTAATTTTTAAAAGTTGAGCTGTTGTTTGTTGATCCTTAAATAAAGCATTTTTAGCCCAATCAAATATAATACCGCCATTATTCAAAGGACCACCAATAAGATATTGGCCACGCAAAATCGGATAACAAAATAAACGTGCTTTTTGATCCAATATTGGCTGCGGACTAACCGTTCGAACTGCTGCCGAAGTGCCAATATTAATTGTTAAAGTATCAGTTTGTAAGCCACTTAATCCTAAGGTTGATAAGGCTCCATCAGTAGCTCCCATTACTGTTGTAACATTAGTACTCAAACCTGTAGCTTGAGCATACTTAGAGCGTAAACCCGTAATTTTCGTGGTAATTGGTACTAGTGGTGGTAATTGTTCTTCTTTAACTCCAGCAATAGCTAACAATTTTGGATCCCAGGTCAGAGTTTGTAGATTCATTAAGCCTGTTGAGGCTGCCATCGACTGTTCTTCTTGTAATTTTCCAGTATATCGCCAAATCAAATATTCTTTGATGCCAACCCAATAAGAAGCTTTTTGAAAAAGTTGAGCTTGCTGCTTTTGAAGCCATAATAACTTGTAAATTGGTCCCATGGGATGAATTGGTAAACCGGTACGTTGATAAATCTTTAATCCAACACCGGTTTCTTTCAATTCTTGCGTAATCGCAGCGGCACGATTATCAGCCCAAGTCATTACTCGCATTAAAGGATGATAATCCGTATCTAAAGCTAATAAGCTATGCTGTTGAGCAGACCAGGAAAGTGCTATTACTTCATTTCCTGCAACTTGAGCATTAATAATCACTTGGTTAATCACTTTTAAACTGGCCTGAAAAATTTCTTCTGCATCCTCTTCCGCCATATCGGGACTATCTTGATACATTGGATAACTGGCGCTTGCTTGTCCTAAGGCTTTTCCAGTCAAATTATATAAAATAGCTTTTGTATTTGTGGTCCCAACGTCAATTCCAATAATATAACTCAATTTGTCACCTTCCTTAAACTCGAAAACTGTTTCAAAGAAAAAAACACTTTACCAAATAAATGCACTCAATATTCCTGATAATTGTATCATTAAAACACTTTCTTTCTGTAATAAAAAAATCTCACAATCATTAGTGTTTAACTAATAATTATGAGACAATCTAATCATGACATTGATTAACATTAATGTTTATTTTTCTACTAATTTAAAGCTGCTCCAAGGTTTAATGTAGTCTAATAATGCTAGATCACTTTCAGCAATCTTACCAATTACATTGCGTCGACCATCATTAGGGAAAGAACACAAAGCAATTTGGAGTTCACCCTTATAGCGGGCATACTTATCGTTAACTACGATTACATCTCCGCGCTGAAAGTCAGCTTCATTATCATGTGCTGGAATAATTTCGTCTTTATATTTAATGCGTGACATTGTGGAACGCAAAAGATAAGCGGAAGCATCTCCTCGATACAATTGCAGTTCGTCCAAAGCAATCTTACGTTCTGTACCATTTATGTTGGCATTGAATTCTACTTGCAAAAATGGTTCTGGAGCTTTAAATGCACTGGCAATTGCTTTAAGTTCTTCTTCTGAAGCATAGGCATTACCAATAATCACATCATCAACCATATTTGTTAGAATTAAATGATTAACTTGAGAAGTCACTGGACGTTGGCGATCACTTTCAAGAGTCGGTAACCCTTCACTAACTGGCCATGGACCAGTTGTAGCTGCATGGGATGAAATAAAAGCAGCACTATGAATATTAAATTTACGATATAATTGGGAATAATCTAGAAAAATTTCTTCACTTAAACCTGTGTAAGATTGTGGATAAAAGTTATGACATCCCAATAAATTGTCTGGATTAGGTGCATAATCCATAATTTGTTGTAAATAATGCGTTCCACGACTCATATTTAGTTCAATCTTCAAGCCATAAGGATTGCGAGTCATTTGTGCTTCCTCAAGACCGCTAAAGCCTTCATCCAAACGCAGTCCCCAAACTTTTAACTCGTGGAAAAAGGATAAATCATCGTATTTAATGTTTAAAGATTCAAACAAACTCGGATTAATATCAACAATAACTTTCATTCCTAAAGAATTGGCATGATTCACTACTTGTTTAAATTTTCCCAGAATATCTTCACCGTCATCGCCTACTAATTGCAATAGCGACGTGAACACACGTTGATAACCATATTTATGAGCTAAATCTAAGTACTCCTTGTCTTTAGCAAAAGTAGATTGCTCAGGATAAACCGAAACGCCTAACATCCGCATAAAATTGTCACCTCAAGTTTTATTTGTTTACCCTTTCATTATATAGTAATTGTAAATAATAGTCTGCTAATTATACTAAGAAAAATGCAATCAGGTACTGACGAGCCAATTATTATGTTAATTGCTAATCTAATTAATAAATTATTGGATATAGTAAAAGTAAACATATGCTGTCATTAAAACTTAACTAGTAAAATGGATTTTATAAAATAATTATTGTTGTAGTTGAGCCGTTTTTTGCATAACTTTTTCACTCATAAACATAAACGGTATATAAAAGATAACCCCAATAACAATAATAAGTAATTGGACTAGTACTGCTCTCCAATCACCAGCAGTACACAAGTATGCATTAAGTAACGGAGGTGTCGTCCAAGGAACCATCACAACTACTCGATTCATCCAACCAATGGATGTAAAGAAATAAGCAATCAAATCTCCAACGACCGGCATCAACACAAAAGGAATCATCATTGGAATATTAAATACAATTGGATATCCAAAAATTACCGGTTCATTAATATTAAATAGTCCTGGAGCAACAGCTAAACTTGCAATATCCTTGCTAGATTTCATTTTTGAAAATAAGAAAATAGCAATCAAAAGGCATAATGTACAGCCAGTCCCACCTACCATACCAAACACATCACGAAATGTATAAGTCAAAATATATGGTATATGTTTATGAGCAGCATAAGCCGCCATATTCTTGTTCATATTAATTAATAAGACTGGATCTAATAATGTGCCATTAATTACAGTCTGATGTATTCCTAAGGTAAATAGAAAATTACCAACACTATAAATAAACAACATTCCTGGTAAGCTAGTATTAAATTTTCGTAATGGTTCTTGAATTAAGTTTGTAATTAAATCAATTAAGTTAGTATTACCATATATAACTAATAAAGTAGAAATTAATGCAAAAATACTTAACGTAAAAATTGCTGGAATTAAATCATTAAAAGAAGCTGCTACTGCTGGAGGGATATTTTCTCCTAAATGAATTTTTAGATGCTTCATCTTAGAAAACCAAATAAACAATTCAGTAGCTACTAATCCAATAATAATTCCTGAAAACATACCTGTTGTACCTAAATTAGTATAAGATAGACCACCTGTAACTAATGTATTTTTAGCACCTTTTAAAGTTGTTAATTTAATTGAACTAGGCATCATTATAATTAAACTAGCTAATGCTATAACTGCTGAAAGTATTCCATTCTTAAATTGTTTATTAATCGCTAAAGTATAGCCAATTACAGGAGCCAAAGCTAATCCTGCGATATTTAGAGTTCCGTTAGTAATATTATTTCCCCATAATTGCAAGTTAGTTAAATTTTGTCCATGAACAAATTGTGGGAAAAGCACATTATTCATTAATACTCCTAAGCCAGCTAAAATAAACAAGGGCATAATAACAGCAAATGAATCACGTAAAGAACGCAAGTGTATTTCATTACCAATCTTTACAGATACAGCAGTAAATTTATCAAAAAATTTTTTCCCACGACTCTTAGTTAGAGTAGCCATTTATTTTCCTTCTTTCAAGACACTTTCAATATAAACTTTCTCCATTAGATTTAATTACACGTTGGAGCCAGTAATAACTTTGCTTAGGTATTCGCTTTAAATCTTTTAAATCATGATTAGAGCGGTTTACATAAACTACACCATAACGTTTGTCCATATTTCCTTGTGAACTAGGTATATCAATTAAACCCCAACCTAAATACCCGATAACATTAGCTCCATCAGCTACTGCATTTTTGAGAGCTTGCAGATGATGGCGATGATATTGAATTCGATAAGTGTCATTAATTGGATGTTGACCATCCCAGTTCTCACGTACACCAATACCATTTTCAATTGGAAAAATTGGTAAATGTGTCCGATTATAAAGATCCATTAAAACACCATAAAACCCTTGAGAGTCAATTTGCCAATTCCATTCATTAGTTGCTAAATAATGATTATGTGCTTGTCCCAAGTAGCTATAATCATTAGGAATTGTCCCTACAGGAATCTTACTGCTATCAATACAAGATGTAGCATAGTAACTAAAACTAATAAAATCGCTACGAGTTTGGGCAATTTCAGCTAATTCATCTACTTGTAAGATATCAGCTAGATAGTTTTGCTTCATAAAGGCTACAACTTCATCAGAATATTGACCTTCAGTAAATATTCGCAATAAGTTATAGTCATTAAATTCTTTACATTTACGAACTGCTGCAACATCTTGCGGATTAGATGTAGCTGGATACATCTCCTGAAACGCTTCCATTCCGCCAATTAACAAATTAGGATAATTTTGATGAATATAATTTGTAATCCGTGCATGTGCCAATACAATATTATGTTGAATTTGATAAAGATCATGTACTGACTGTTCACCAGTTAAGTACCCACTACAATTAAAGGCTTCGCGCGTACTGTACAAGTTTTGTTCATTAAAAGTAATCCAATATTTGACTTGATTACCAAATTCCTCAATCATTTTTTTACCATATGTCACAAAATGGTTAATAACCTTTTTACTGATAAAACCGTTATATTGTTGAGCTTGATAAAGCGGCATATCAAAATGATATAGACAAATCATGGGCTGAATATTGTTAGCTAACAGTTCATCAATCAAATCATGATAAAATTTAATTCCTTCAGGATTAAATTCACCCTCACCTTTAGGCTGCACACGACTCCAAGAAATTTGAAATCGATAAAAATTCATACCTAAATCTTTCATCAAGGAAATATCTTCTGGATAGCGATGATATTCATCAATTGCTACTTTCCAATCAGATGCATTCTTTGTAGATGGTCGCACATCATACACTGATTGACCTTTTCCACCTTCATTGATTGCTCCTTCCGTTTGCATACTGGAAGTAGAATTACCCCAGAAAAAATCAGATTTTAATACTGTCATTCGCAAACACTCCTTTGAAAACGCTATTTTATACAAAAATAAGTATATACTTTTATTTATAAAAGTAAATACTTATTTGTAAATCAATACTGGTTTTGCTTATATAATTCTTTTATAATGATATTAAATTGGGATTATTTAAATGGATTAATTCCAAAATATCTGTGAAATGAAGAGAGTCTATTGCCTAAATACTTGGAAATTGAAAATATCCTTAGAAAAAGAATAAAGGATGGTGTTTATCCCCCTGGTTCTCCTTTTCCTCAGCAAAATAAATTAGCTTTGGAGTTCAACACTAGTCGTGTCACTATTCGCAAAGCTTTAGAGCATCTAATTAAAACTGGTTTAGTCTATACACAACGTGGTTCTGGAACATTTGTTCGCGCTGATGCACAAATAATGACCCAGTTTAATGCCAATATTGATCAATATGTTGGAACAACTAAACTATTGGGTAAAAATCATAATATTAATAGTAAAATTATTAGCTTTGGCTTTCATTACCCTGATAAACTCGATATGCAATATTTAAATTTAAAAAGTCACGATATGATTTACGATATTCATAGATTAAGAATAGTTGATAATGAATCTTATGCATTAGAGTATACGAAAATGCCTGTCAAAGTTATTCCAGGTATTGATGAAAATGTTCTAAAAGAATCTATCTATGAATACATAGAAAGACAACTTCATCAAAAAATTGGTGCTGCTTATAGGAAAATCAGTGCCGCTAAACCCAGTAATGATGACAAAAAGTATTTAGATTGTAAAATTGATGATCCAGTTTTAAAAGTAAAGCAAGTAGTATTTTTAGGAAATGATATTCCTTTTGAATTATCCGAAACCCACCACCGCTATGACAAAGAAAATATAATGGTTTATCTAACTGGACATGATTAATATATAACCGCACACTTTTATTTAAAAATAATCTTTAAAATCACTGACAACTTCAATAATATATTGTTATTTAATGAACTTTTGACTAATAAAAGAAATCGTTTACACTGTTGGCACATACCTGATTATCAAATATTGTTATTGGTTGCCAGTAAATTGTTATTTCGTTATACTTAAGTTGTAATACAGATTGGAATATATAAGGAGGAGCATCATGAATTTAGCGAAAGTTTTACAAAAAACTTTCACCAATATGGACATAATAAGTGCTATTTCGTCTACTTTGTTAATTATTTTACTTGGGTTTATCCTACGAAAAAAGGGAATCTTTGATGGAAAATTTGGCAAAATGATGACTAAAGTAGTACTATCTGTCTCATTGCCAGCTTTAGCGTTTAATTCATTTATGGTTCCCATCGATGAAAAAACACTGCAGCATGGTATTAATGTTTTAATTTTTGGAATTATCATTTATATTGTTTTAATTTTAGTAACCCCGTTACTATATTTGAATTATTCAGATCGTGATAAACGAACTGTTTTAAGTGTTTTAACCACTTTTGGTTCAACAACATTTTTTGGTATTCCGATTGTCTCTGCTATTTATGGACCCAAAGGAACAATGTATGCTTCAATTTTTAATATTGGATATCGTATTTTCTTATATTCATACGCTTATATTGTCATGAGCGGTTTAAAAATGGATAAAAAGAACGTCAAACAAATGTTTTTAAACCCCGTAGTATTGGCTACTTTTTTAGGTTTAATTCTTTGGATTATCCAGCCTTATATGCCTCAAATTGGCGGTATTGATCCCACTACCAAAGCAGCTGTTAATGTAGCATTTTATCGTATTGATGTCACTGCACCGTGGCTGTTCAAACCATTAACATACTTGGCCAGTTTATCATCTCCACTTGCTTGGTTAGCTATTGGTTCAACCTTAGGTGAGATCAGTATTAAAGATGCTGCTAGAAACAAAACTTCTTGGTACTATACCTTTATGAAGACTGTTATCGTACCGCTAATTACCTTTGTATTGTTATTTGTACTAAAAATCACCAACATTATGCCTGTTGACTTAGTTGCTTTAGCGACCATGATTATTATGATGGCTACTCCAACAGCCGCAGTTGTTTCTTCTTATGCGATTGGATTTGACCGTGAAGCCGTCATGACATCTAACGCCTCATTCTTATCAACTTTAGGGGCAGTGATTATGATTCCAATCTGGATTGTAATTATTTCAATTGTCGGATCTGCTGGTATTTTCTAAATTATATTAAGGAGGAAAAGATATGACTTTTAAAATCGCAGCATATGGTGTTCGCGAAAATGAGATTGATTATTTTAAAAATTTGAACAAATATAATTATGAATTAAAATTAATCCCTGAGTTATTGACTCATGAAAACATTGATACTGCTCAAGGAATGGATGCAGTTTTGTTACGTGCTAATTGCGTAGCTGATGCTGATAATTTAAACCAATTAAAAGATTGGGGTATTAAATATGTCTTTACCCGAACTGTTGGCTATAATCATATTGATTTAACTGCAGCTCATGCCAACAATCAAGTAGTAGCTCGAGTACCGTCATATTCTCCCCATGCTGTAGCAGATTTGGCTTTTAGTCTGGGACTAACCTTACAACGCCATATTAGTTTAGCTACTTATAATAGTCAGCAAAAAGATTTTCAAGTTAAAACTGAAGAGTTTAGTCAAGAAATTCATGATTTAACAGTTGGTATTATTGGTACAGGCCGTATTGGTGTAACTGAAGCCCAGAACTATCAAGCTTTAGGAGCTCAGGTGCTAGGTTATGATGTTTTCCAATCAGATGCCGCTAAAGAAGTTGTTGAATTTGTAGACCAAGAAGAACTTTTTCAACAAGCTGATATTGTTTCTTTGCATGTTCCTTATTTCCCAGGTAAAAATGATCGATTTGTCAATGCAGAATTAATTTCTTTGATGAAACCAACAGCTGTTCTTATTAATACCGCTCGTGCTGAAATCGTAGATGTTAAGGCCGTAATACAAGCTTTACAAAATCAAAAACTAGGTGGATTTGCCACTGATGTTATTGATAATGAAAAGGATTATTTAGGCAAAAAAATTAACCAAATCAATGATCCTAATTTGCAAGCTTTGATTGATCTTTATCCTCGAGCAATCATTACACCTCACATTGGCTCTTACACCAAAGAAGCTTTACGTGACATGATTACTATTAGTTATGATAATTTCAATGATGTTTTAACTACAGGTACTACTAAGAACTTAGTAGAAGAATAAGTAATCATCCACCAGCATAGCTGGTGGCTTTTTATCAGCCCTAGAAGGGCTCGCCCCACACAAATAGCCCCTTGAAGGGGCCCAACAAAAGCCTACCAACCGCGACTATTCTAATTGTTTTTAGATTTAATGTTTCTTAAAGGGATCTAGATATTCTCTTTTACTAATCGTATCTTGTAAGCGATCTTCTGCTTCCTGTTCTCGAATATATTTTTCAATCGTTTTTTGATTTAACCCGACGGTACTGGCATAATATCCTCTAGCCCAAAAACTGCGATTGCCATATTTATATTTCAGATTCGCATGCCGCTCATGGATAATGACAGCACTTCTGCCTTTTAGATATCCCATAAAACTGGCAACACTGATTTTTGGAGGAATCTTAACCAGCATATGAATATGGTCTGGCATTGCATGAGCTTCAATGATTTCTACTTCTTTAAGTTCGCATAAGCGTCGCAAAATGTGACCGATATCTTGTCTCAATTTCCCATAAATTACTTTCCTTCGGTATTTAGGTGTAAATACGATGTGATATTTACAATTCCAGCGTGTATGTGCTAAGCTATTATTGTCTTTAGACAATGCAAAAACTTCCTTTCGGATAGTTTTGGTTGGTAGCCGAAACTATTATACCGAAAGGAAGTTTTTCTCGCTAAAGCTCTTCTAACCCCCACAAGTAAAACTTGTGGTTTATTTAACATATTAAATTAAAATAACGGCCTCAATTAGCTATATTGCTAACTGGGGCCGTTATTTGATTTCAAAAACTTTAATTTACATTACTAAATATAATTATTTAAAAATGTTAAAAAAGCCGCTGATATCTTGTAAAATACCTGTACCCATTGCTAAAGCACCTTGCACAATATTAATCCATGACATAAGTTTCACCCCCTCATAAAAATGATAATAATAGTATACAATATTCAACTAAAAGCACAAGATAGTTAACAATAAAACAAACTCATTGCTATTTTTTGTTATCAAAATTTTTTTATCAAAAAAGCCTAAACAAAACTATTAAGAAATAATTCTGTTTAGACTTAATATTAAATATTAATCATTAAGGTTCCACTAATTGTAAAATATCAGCTGGTTCAATTCCTGTAAAGTAATTATTCAAGTCATTATCTGCAAAAACTTGTTTCAAACTATCATAATCATAATTAATTCCAATTAATTTTTGCTCTAATTCACTGACATCCTGCGGACCAAAGAAATCTCCATAAAAACGTGCAGCACTAATCTTGCCATGTTGCACTTGGAAACGTGCATCAATTGTTCCCATATCAAAATGTTTCCGTTTTTTAACAGTAAACTCTGGAGAGTGACCATAAACCCATTCCCAGTTGTAATAATATTGTTCTTTAATTTTATCGATTTCCTTTTGATCCTCAGCAGTTACCTGATATTCATGTTCTTTAATTTCATCAATATTCTCAGCATTAAACAAGCTCAACAATAATACATCGCGAAATTGTTCTGTTGTTAAGCTTTGATATTTTTCTGCTAAATATGGACGTACATTAGTTACCCGACTACGGATAGATTTAATACCTTTAGATTGAATCTTATCTTTATTAACATGTAAAGCTTTAGTCAAAACATCTAAATCAACATCATAGGATAAAGTTCCATGAGAGAAGGTTTTGCCATTTTTGGTATACATCGCATTGCCCGAGAATTTTTTGCCATCAACTAAAATATCATTACGACCAGAAACTTCTGCTCCTGTTGCGCCTAACTTGTGTAGTGCATCAACAATTGGTTGAACAATTTTTTTGAAATCACCAAATTTCTCATCAGCGGCATCTACCACAAAGCTAAAACACAAATTGCCTAAATCTTGGTAAACAGCGCCGCCACCGGATAATCTCCGTGTAACAACTATATTATGCTCCCGAACATATTCATTATTTAATTCTTCAATAGTATTTTGATTACGCCCAACAATAATGCAAGGCCCCTCAATATAAAACAACACTAAAGGTTCATCAAAATTTTTATAGTTCATGAGATATTGCTCTGTCGCTAAATTGTCACGAATATCATTGGAATTCATTACAACATAATACACAGACAAGTTCCTCCTTTTATTTAAAACCGCTTTCAGATATTAGTATACCTTAATTTTATTTATAATAAAATAGCTTGCTTATTAAAAAATCTTTAAATCAGCGGGTAATAACTAATTTTCCCATTACTTGTCTCAATAAAACTAAAACTATTGCCACCATAATTATATTAGCTAGAGCGCTGCCTCCATTAATAATCAGTGAATAAACCCAGGGATTTAAAGTTTTAGGAGCATATGCAGCCCACACAATTCCACCAGCAAAAAAATGAAGCAAATATTTAGCGCAAACAGCAACCATTCCGCTAAGCAACATTGGCCAATAAACTTGTTGATTATTTTTTAAATGATGTTGGATTTGTTGTGCCCATAAACCTGCTAAACCTAAAACACCAAATGCAACAGGGTATTCTAAAATGCCTTGCCAAGGATTAATTACTGAGCCTTTGCTCATCCCTCTTAAAATTAGATCTAGCAATCCCCAAACTACACCGGCCGTTACTCCGGCACTAAATCCACGCCGCCAAGCATAAATAATTAACGGAATAATTCCATATTGGAATTCAATAGAAGATATTCCTAAACTATGAGGAATATAAGTTAAAGCCATTGCTAAAGCAACAATTATTGCACCTTCTACCGTTACTGCTAATTTATTTTTACCCATATAAAAACACTCTCCTTGTCTGAATGTCCCGCAAAAAGAGTGTCTTCCACCCATCACAATTCCTACGCTTGTATTAACAAACAGGTTCCAAGGGTCTGAACTTAATCACTCTCAGCATATAGCTCCCCTTTGCGATGACTATTCAATTTTTAATACTCTTAACATACAATTAATTGACTGAAACTGCAAGCGATTTTAAGCATTGGCAATTACTAAATTCTAGTTATAATTGAATTGGAGCCTAAATTTGGCTATTTGAGCGCACTTGTTAATTATTTGTTATAATAAAGTTAGAATCAAAGGAGAACTATGTGAATTTTATAATTAATCTTTATAAACCTTTTTTTGATCTTCATAATTGGCAAACGGTAATTACTTCCCCCAATGACTGGTTGTTAATATTATCTTTAGTAATTATGGAATGTCTGCTGTCAGTAGATAATTCAATTGTTTTAGCAGCACAGGCCCACACTTTAACGCAGAAGAAAGAACAAGAAGAAGCACTTTTTTATGGTATTTGGGGAGCTTTCATTTTCCGATTTTTAGTGATTGGAATTGGAACTTATTTAATTGAATTATGGTGGATTAAGATTTTAGGAGCGCTTTATCTAATCTATATGGCGCTGCATTTTTTCTACGAAAAATTAACCCATAAAAAAAAGCACTTCAAAATGTTTCGGATTAAGGGCTTGTCTCCTGTTTGGCAAGTTGTAGTTTCTATCGAATTTACTGACATTATGTTCTCCTTAGATTCGGTTTTAACACTGATTGCCATTTCTAATAATCCGGTGATTATTTTGATTGGTAGTATTGTTGGTATTATTGCAATGAGAGGCGTTGCTGAAGCAATCATGGGCTTAATGAATAAAATTCCAGAATTAGAACCTATGGCATATGCATTGATTTTCTTTATTGCTATTAAGCTTTTCTTAACAATCCCTGCTATCAATATTGAAATACCTAATAGTATCTTTACTTTGGTTTTGGTAATTGCTTTTGTCATTACCTTTATTATCCATTTTTGGCGGCGGAGTCATCGACCCTAGCCAGTGAAAGTATTATTTTCAAAACTCGATTTAAACTCAAATTGAGTTTAAATCTTTAAGAAAACGTTTTCAAGAAAGAAGGACCTCTATGGCGAAAAATACAACTTATGTTGAATTTAAAAATGTGACTAAAATTTATAACAAAACCAAAATTCCTGCTGTAAGTGATATTAATTTAACTATTCCCCAAGGAGCATTTTGCTGTTTAATAGGAACTTCTGGTTCTGGCAAGACAACTTTAATGCGGATGATTAATCGAATGAATCCCATTACTAAAGGCAGTGTGTACCTTAATGGACAAAATGTTAAGCAATTAAATCCAGTCAATTTACGGCGGCATATCGGTTACGTTATTCAAAATAATGGTCTTATGCCTCATATGACAATCAAAGACAATATTACTATTGTCCCCAAATTGCTAAAATGGCCTGCCGCAAAAATCGAGCATAAAGTACAAGAATTAATTGAATTAGCTGAATTTCCAGAAGAATTTTTAAATCGTTATCCCGCAGAACTTTCTGGTGGACAGCAGCAACGTGTCGGAGTTATTCGTGCCTTGGCTGCAGATCAAGATTTAATTTTAATGGATGAACCCTTTGGGGCTTTGGATCCAATTACTCGTGAAACTTTGCAAGAATTTGTGAAAAAATTACAAAGCAAACTAGGTAAAACTATTATCTTCGTAACTCATGATATGGATGAAGCCTTAAAATTAGCTACTCAAATCGTAATTATGCATGAAGGTAAAATTATTCAAGTCGGCACACCTGATGATATTTTGCATCACCCTGCTAATAAATTTGTAGAAGATTTGTTAGGTGAAGATCGCTTAGAAGAAGCGCGCCACGACACAGTTAAAGTTGGTGAAATTATGCTTACTAATCCAGTTAAAATTAACATAGGAGCAACTTTAACTGAAGCTTTAACCCTTATGAAAAAACGTCATGTCGATACCTTATTAGTAACCGATGATGCACAACATCTCAAAGGTTATATTAGCGTTGGTAAATTAGATAAACGCTATCGGCATGTTAATAGTGTCAGTGATATTTTAGATACCAATATCGCGACATTACATCCTGATTCTTACTTGCGTGATTACGCCAGCAAAATTCTGCAAGGCAATATGACCTATGTTCCAGTAGTCGATCACCACCAAAAGTTAGTAGGGATTGTAACTCGTTCTGCATTAGTTAACTTAGTCTATGACACTATTTGGGGACATGATACTACTGAACAGGAGGGTGATGAGAGTCATGAGTAATTTTTTAGCAGAGCATGGTTCCGAATTAATTCTTAAAACGTGGCAACAAATTTACATTGCTGCAATTTCATTGGGCTTAGGAATTATCGTGGCAGTTCCCGCTGGAGTAATTTTGGCTCATTTTCCTCGAGTTGCACAAATAGTAATGGGGATCACTAGCATGTTACAAACTATCCCCGCGTTAGCCTTATTGGCCTTAATGATTCCACTTTTTGGTGTGGGTGCTGTTCCAGCTATTATTGCACTTTTTATTTATAGTTTAATGCCGATTTTACGCAATACTTATATTGGCATGCAGGGAGTTGACCCTAATGTGATTGATTCGGCTAAGGGGTTAGGTATGACAACTACGCAATTAACTTTTAAAGTGCAATTGCCGCTAGCAATGTCTGTAATTATGACTGGAATTCGCTTATCGGCTGTTTATGTTATTTCTTGGTCAACTCTTGCGTCTTATATTGGTGCTGGTGGTTTAGGTGACTTTATCTTCAATGGCTTAGATTTATTTCAAACAGATTTAATCTTAGGTGGCACAATTCCAATTATTATTTTGGCCATTTTAACCGACTATTTATTAGGTAAGTTGGAACATAAATTGTCGCCTTTGAATCAGCAATAAGGAGGTATAAAGTATGACGAAATTCTCACATAAATTATTTAAAATTATTGGCCTCCTTTCATTATTTTCTCTATTATCCAGTTGTAGTCTGCCTGGATTATCAGCAGCTGAAAGAAATCCTAATTCCGTACGTGTAGCTGCTACTACCAGTACTGAATCGCAAATTTTAGCTTATATGATTTCGGATTTAATTGAGCACGAAACCAACTTACACACTTCGATTGTCAATAATATGGGCTCTGCTTCTATGATGCATGAAGCATTAGTGCGCCGTAATGCTGATATTCAGTCTACATCTTTTAACGGCACTGAATTAACTGGGACTTTACAGATGTCCCCTACCAAAGATCCCCAAAAAGCTACCCATGAAGTACGCCGTGAACTTAAAAAACGTTATGATCAAACTTATTATCCTACGTATGGTTTTGCTGACACATATGCTTTCATGGTCAAACAAAAAACTGCCCAAAAATATCAATTACAAAAAGTTTCTGACTTAAGTAAAGTAGCACAGCAATTTTCTGTGGGTGTTGATTCTATTTGGCTCAATCATAAAGGTGATGGTTATAAAGACTTTGTGCACTATTATGGTTTTGAATTTAAACGCGCTCATCCAATGCAAATCGGTTTAGTATATTCTGCTTTAGCGGCCAATAAGATGGATGTGGTCTTAGGTTATTCGACTGATGGGCGTATTGATAGCTATCATTTGCAACAATTAAAAGATGATAAGCGCTTTTTCCCACCTTATCAATGTTCTTTAGTAGTTAATAACTATTTATTACGTGAACATCCACAACTAAGGCTTCTTTTACATCGTTTAGATGGCAAAATCAATTTGCACACAATGCGAAAATTAAATTATCAAGTAGATGATCAATTGTTAGAACCTCAAGTAGCTGCTCATCAATTTTTAGTTAAAAATAATTATTTTCGAGGTGAAAAGTAGTGGCACATTTAAACACGTGGGAACAATTAATTTATTATTATCAGCACAATGGAATATATGTCTGGGAACAATTTAGCCGACACTTTTTAGTATCTATTTATGGTGTTTTATTCGCTGCCATTATTGGAATTCCATTAGGTATTTATATTTCTCGTAATCATCACTTAGCGGACTTTATTATTAGTATTGCAAATGTTATTCAAACTATCCCCTCTCTAGCCCTGTTATCTATTATCATGTTGGGATTAGGTTTAGGAGTTAATACTGTTATTGTTACCGTTTTTTTATATTCACTGCTGCCAATTATTAAAAATACCTATACAGGTATGCATAACGTCGATGATAATATCATTGATTCCGGTCGCGGTATGGGAATGACTAAATGGCAAATTTTATACATGATTCGCTTGCCCTTATCACTTTCCATTATTATGGCTGGTATTCGAAGTGCATTAGTTATTGCTATTGGAATTACAGCCATTGGTTCATTTGTTGGCGCTGGTGGTCTAGGTGATATTATTACCCGCGGTATTAATGCAACTAATGGTGCAGCTTTGATTTTAGCAGGCGCCTTACCTACCGCACTAATGGCAGTAATTACAGACACTGTCTTAAATCTCTTAGAAAAATGGCTACAACCAACAGGTCTCAAAAAGAATAATTAGCACTCAACAATTAAGAGTGCTAATTGCTTGCTCCTTTTCTTAAATGGTACTAATATATAGTTGTACCAAGAAAGAAAGGAAGTAAGCAGTTATGGCAAACAATTTAATGGATCGTCACAATGATATGTTTGATATGTTTAATAATATGGATCACTGGTTCAATAATTGGGGTCCAGATTTTCCAGCTGCTAATATGAAAACTGATGTTTCTGAATCTCCAAAAGCTTATGAAGTTGTAATTGACCTCCCCGCTATGGATAAAAAAGATATCTCCATCACTTATGATCATGATATTTTGACAGTATCAGCTCACCGTCATTCATTGAATCACGCAAGTGACAAAGATGGTAATCTGATTATGAATGAACGTTCATACGGACGATTTAGCCGGCAATATCGACTCCCAGATGTTGATCGTGAACAGATTTCTGCTAAGTATGAGGATGGAACTTTAAAAATCAACTTACCAAAAGCTCACGATTTACCAAATAATAACCATAAAATTCAAATTAATTAAGCAAAACTAAAAAACGCTAGCTGCATTGGCAACTAGCGTTTTTTAGTTAAAAGATTTATTTGATTATTCCTCTGTTAGTGATAGCCAAATTAATTGCGAAGATAAAAATAAAAAGATAAGCTTATTTAGAGGTGACTTTTAATGAATATTTTGATAGCAGCACCAAACGCTAATTTTGATATAAGCAAAATTAAACAGCTGATTAATCATGATGACAATTTTTATAATGATCAGATTTATTATTCAAATGACTTGCTCACAGCAAAAGATTTAAAAATAATTGACATTGTTGTTGGTAATGATCAAAATTTGGTGGATACAATTTTAGCTCAATCCACATCACAACTCCGTTGGGTGCAAGCTTTATCTGCTGGAATTGACTATCTGCCCTTACAAAAATTAAGACAAAAAAACATTTTATTAACTACTCTCAAAGGATTACACGCGGAACCAATAGCAGAAACAATTTTAGGTATGATTTTAAATAATTATCGGGCCTTAAATTTTGCTGTCCAAAACCAAAAATGGCAAAAACCGCAACATGTTTCAAAAATGATAAAAAATAAAAAAGTAGTTATCTTTGGCACAGGTAATATTGGCAGTAGAACGGCTCAATTATTACAAGTCTTTACTAACCAAATTATTGGAATTAATCATAGCGGTCATCCAGCAACTAATTTTTCTCAAACTTTTAGTACCGATACTTCTACAAAAATAGCCAGTACTGCGGATATTATTATTAACACTATGCCTTTAACACCAACTACTAAAAATTTTTTCAATACTAAATTTTTCAACCAATTAAAACAACAACCCTTATTTATTAGCGTTGGTCGTGGACCCAGCACTAATACCCAAGACTTAATTACTGCCTTAAAACAGCATCAATTAAGTGGTGCAGCTCTTGATGTCACAGATCCTGAACCTTTACCTAATGATAATCCATTATGGGCAATGAATAATGTTTTAATCACACCACATATCTCAGGAATCTATTCTGAATATACGGAAGAAGCCATCCACTTATTCAGCAAAAATTTGCAACAATTTAAGAAAAATGGAACAGTTTTAATTAATCGAGCAGATTTAAACAAAGGATATTAACAGAATGATTCTTTTCATAAGCAATAAACTAAAATTATTAAAAACACTCTCATAGGTGGAATTTGAGGGTGTTTTCAATTTAAAACAATAAAAAATTTAAGCTAATAACAAAACATTGACATTGCTTAATTTATATCATATGATTCTAATCATAATTTAATTTTAAATTTACATACACTATATAATATTATGTTTTTAAGGAAGGTATACATGAAATTATTTAGAAAATTATCAGTAATTTTAATAATAACTATAATTAGTGGAGGCTTTACTTTTTCAAAACCAGTGCAAGCAGCTAGTAAGCAAGAGCTAAATTGGACAGAAAATGTAGAAATTTCTTCCATTGATAATGCCCAGGCTACTGACACCTTAAGTTTTAATGTGTTATTAAATACTCAAGAAAACTTATACCGTTTGGACAAAAAAGGAAAACCTCAGCCTGCCTTAGCTGAAAAAACCACAATATCTAAAGATGGTAAAACCTATACTTTTAAGATACGCCCTAATGCCAAATGGTCAAATGGTGATCCAATTACGGCCAAAGACTTTGTTTATTCTTGGAAAAGAGTTGTAAACCCTAAAACAGGAGCTCAAAATGCTTTTAACTTTTTCCAAATAAAAAATGCAAAAGAGATTAATTCTGGAAAAATGGCGCTTAATAAATTAGGTGTATCAGCTCCGGATAATTATACATTTGTAGTTAATCTAGCTAGACCTGTATCTTATTTTAAAACTTTGATATCATGGCCACTATTCGCTCCAGAAAACAAAAAAATTGTTGAGAAATATGGTAAAGCTTATGGAACCACTGCTAATAAAACAGTTTCTAGTGGCCCTTTCGTCCTTAAAGGTTGGGATGGTGCTAATGGCTCTTGGTCGTTAGTGAAAAATCCATATTACTGGGATAAAAAACATGTCCATTTAAATAAAATTAACGAAAGTGTTGTCAAAGATTCTCAAACCGGTTTAAACCTTTATCAAAACAAAAAAGTACAAGAAACTGTTCTTGTAGGAGAACAAGTTCCACAATTCAAAGGGCAAAAAGATCTTATTTTTCGCCACGCTTCTAGTGGTATTAGAATGGATCTTAACCAAGAAAAAATCAAAGCGTTTAAGAACCGAAACGTTCGTCGAGCTTTATCATTAGCTATTAATCGTAAGCAATTGACTAAAAGAGTTCTTCAAGATGGCTCTTTAGAGCCTAAAGGCTTTGTTCCTGTTGGATTAGCAAGATCCATCTACTGGAAAAGACTTCGCTAAACAAACAGAAGTTAAAGCTGCAGTAACTAAAAATATGCCTCTAGCTAAAAAATTATTAGCTAAAGGATTAAAAGCTACTAACACTAAGAAACTAGACTTAGAACTTATGGTTGATGATAGTCCAAACACAAAAAAGACTGGAGAATTTGTTCAAGGCCAATTAGAGCAGTTACCAAAAGTTAAAGTTCATATCAAGAGCTTACCAAAAGTTCAGAGGATAACAAAAGAAGGAAAAAGTGATTTTGACATGGTAATAGCTACTTGGACATCAACTTTTTCCGATCCCATTAACTTTTTAGACGTTTGGGAATCAGACTCCACGTATAATAATTCTAAGTGGCGTAATAAAAAATTTGATAATTATACTGAATTATCTGAAAACAGGTATGCTACTAATCCTGCTCAAAGATGGACACAATTACAAAAAGCCGAGCATGAATTAATGAATGACCAAGGAACTATTCCACTTTATCAAGTAACCCAAGCACAATTATTAGACACAAAAGTTAAAGGAATTATTTATAATGGCTCCGGAGTCCCTTACGATTGGAAATATGCATATATTAAATAATGAGGTTTGCTAAATGAAATATAAAATAGATAATAATAATTTGTTAAATAACTTTTTAATTTATGCCAAAATAAATACTAGATCTAATCCAAATAATTCAAAACAAATTCCCTCCACAAATTGTCAACTAGATTTAATAAAAATATTAAAGCAGCAGTTGGAAGAGTTGAATTTGCAAGAAGTAAAAGTTAATCCTAAAAATAGTTATTTAACTGCTCTTTTACCTAGCAACACGGATGAAGCACGTCCTACTATTGGTTTTATTGCGCACTTGGATACTGCAGACTTTGAATCAGAAAATGTTAATCCTCAAGTTCACTACAATTACGATGGTAAACCTATTAAATTCGACAACGGTTTAGAATTAACTACCACTGAATTTCCTAACTTAAAAAAATTTATAGGCCAAACGTTAATTACTACCGATGGAAAAACTTTATTAGGTGTTGATGATAAAGCTGGAATTGCATCTATTATAAGTGCTATTACCTATCTATTAAATCACCCAGAAATAAGCCATGGACCAATTAAAATTGGCTTTGGTCCTGATGAAGAGATTGGTCAAGGAGCTAAACACTTTGATATTTCCGATTTTCAAGCGGATTTTGCATATACATTGGACAACGGTGATATTGGAGATATTGAATACGAAACTTTTAATGCAGCACAAGCAGTTATTACTATTCAGGGAAAAAGCGTACATCCTGGACAAGCAAAAGAGGGCGGACTAGTTAATGCTATTACTATTGGTGAAAAAATAGACTCAATAATTCCTCAATTTGAACGGGCAGAATTCACTGATAATCGTGAAGGATATTATTTAATGCTTAATTTTGATGCTAAAATTGAAAGTGCTGAGTTGACCTATATTATTCGTGATTTTGATCATAATAATTTCGAAAAACGTAAACAACTTATTCGCAATATAGTTAATCTACTTAATCAACAATTAGATCGACCAAGAATAAATCTCCAAATAGAAGATGAATATTACAACATGGCAGATATTATCAAAAAGAATCCATACACCATCGATTTAGCAAAACAAGCTTTAATAAATTTGGGAATTACTCCAACAATCAAAGCATTCCGTGGAGGTACTGATGGCTCATTGATTACTTATCAAGGAATGCCAACTCCAAACCTATTTAATGGTGGTGATAATTTTCATGGTCCATATGAATTTGTGACCGTAGAAGCTATGCAAGCAGTAGCAGCTACTATTATTGAAATTAGTCATATATCCAAATAGAATACAATAAATACTTATGTAAAACACACCTATTGACAGAAATTCAATAGGTGTGTTTTACTATTTCTAAATTTTTAACAAATTTAAATTAAAGATCCTACATAATTAAGTACGTGAAAAATAATAAGAATATAAATTATATATAATAATTAACTTTTATTTTGGATAAGTCCTTATTTGGGGCGGTATATAAGTCTCCATAAAAGCAAAAATTTCGTCTAAAGAATCAGAAAATAATAATTTTTCAAAGTCAGCAGTTGTTAAAAATCCTTTAGCAACCATCTGTTCAAACATTTGTTGCAAAGTATTATAGTATCCAGCTACATTATATAAAACGCAGGGTTTCGTATAATCTCCTAAACGTGTCCATGAAAAAGATTGGGAAATCTCTTCTAAAGTTCCTGGACCACCTGGCAAAGCGATGCAACCATCTGATAAATCCATCATTTGCTGTTTGCGTTCTGACATATCAGCTACTACCTGTAAATTAGTTAATTCTGATAACGCCGCGCCACGTTCGACTAGCTCTTTGGTCATAATACCATAAACTTGACCATCTGCTTGCAAAACTGTTTTTGCTAATAAACCCATAAGTCCAACACCACCGCCACCATATACTAATGCCAAATTATGTTCGACTAAATAATGAGCTAATTCGATAGTCGCTTGCTGAAATCTTGTATCATTTCCTGATGCTGCACCACAATAAACTGCAATTTTTTTCATATATTTCCCTCTATTAATTGTGTAAGTTGTGACTATTATATTACTTTATTTAAACAAAATCTTTTCTTAAATATTCTATAATTCCCTGTTCCAAGCAAAATTCATTTTTTTAGAACTTTATTTTGCAAAATCAAATTATACAAAGCACCATATAAGTTAGAATTATTATGAAAATGAGTGGCCATAATTTCAACAGGTTCTAGTTGTTCTGCAATCAAAGGAATGCGTTCATTAATGCTTAAATAAGCGTTTTGAATTCCTTGGATTAATAACGGCTGCGCACTAATTCCACCACCAATAGCAATCCGTTGAACATCAATTACGGTTTGTAAATTTAAAATAATCGTTGCGATTGCATCACAGTACTCATTAAAAATTGGCATTATGCGTTCATCATGAGCCTTTACTGCTTCAAATACTGTCAGACCATCTTGTTGATTAGATAACTGCAATTTGTGTGCACAGCGTTCAATCATTGCCACTGCAGAGCCATGATATCCCGCAATTTGTGAGACTTTATTTGCATAAGGCGATAAAATCATGTAACTCACTTCACCAGCTTGCCAATGTGCTCCCCGCAACAATTGACCATCTACAATAATTCCCCCGCCGATTCCAGTTCCAAGAACTAAAACAGCACCAGTATTAATATTGTGCAAAGTACCTAACCATAATTCTGCCAAAGCAGCGGCTTTTCCATCGTTTTCCACTGCTACTGGACAATTATATTTAGTCTGCAATTGCTCTTTAAAATTAACCCCATCCAAAAAAGGCAACGCGCCACCGCCATAGATACAACCACTTTGTGGGTCTACTTTTCCAGGGGCACTAATCGCAATTCCAGCAAGATTATCTGCAACAGTAGCTATCAATTTATTTATCATAGTCATAAAAGCAGGCAAATCACTTTTTGGAGTTTTAATGTGATCATGTTGCAACATTTCTCCGCGGATATTTAAAATGCCATATTTAATATTGGTACCGCCAATATCAATACTTAAATAGTTCTTTGTCACAATTTTCACCATCCATAACAACTTTTAAATCTAATATTCCTATAATAACGCATGTAAGATAGTATGCAAAAACAATTATATAAATAAAGCAGTATCATTAATAGACACTTTGAAATTAAATTAGAATTGGATAATAATATAGGAATTCAACTTCAAAATTGCTTAAAACGATCAAATAAATATTCTGATGTTAAAGCAACGATTAAGAAAATTTTTTATCAAGATAACGATGAAACATATGATTAACGAAGAATACATGAATCATTACTCGATTAAGTTTATATAATTATTCACTACAAACTGTATGTAAATTTATGAATCAATTGGGGCTAAAACTCACCTTTAAAGTAAACAGACCATATGCTAGTTTGTATGACAGAACATATGGACCGATTAAAAAAATATTTTAGAACAGCAATTGATAAGACTCGACTTTATCACGTTTTATACGCCTATATTAATAAATATAGATTTACTTTGGTAAAAGTTCATATTTCTATAGTCATTGATGAAGCTTCATAGTAAAACATTGGCTTATTCTACAAACCATTCTATAAAATAGAAATTGTTTATATTATATTTAATAAATTAATACAAAAATCGTCTGTTAATATAAATTCAATTCTGCATTCAGATGGAAGATTTCAATATCACAATTACATTTACCTAGCTTATACAAGTTAATGTTACTAAAAGTATATTGTGAAGGGTAAATATCATGACAATATACTGAGGTAAACCATCTTTAATTTAATAAAGTAATGAAACTGAAGCAAATTCAATAGATTCTTTAGCTCAGCAGTAGCAAGTATTAAGAGAACATGTAATCAAGTTCGAAACGCCAATAAACTAAAAGACTTAACTCCAATCAAATACTGGAATCAAGTCTTAGCATCTAAATAAATTTAAAAAAGTTTAACTTTTCTATTGCATTCATAATTAGTTAATCTTAACGTTTTTTTATAATTTTCTAAAAAATATTTAATTATCTAAAAACTTATTTGCACGTAACACTGCCAAATAAATCATGGGCACAATAATTATAGCTGCAATTAATTCTGGAATGCCATTAGTAGCCACTACGGTCATAATGACTCCATTTAAAGCTCCTGAAGTCACTTTATAAGCGCTCGCCATGGCGCCAGCAAACATTAAGCGCATCAAGCCTAAAACGGTGATTGTATTGGTTAAAGAACCAATCGCTGCCGCTAAAGCCATGCGTACTGTTTGCGATTTGATTTTGTTTTTAGTGCTGCGATAAATAATCCCCGCTAAATAGCCCACCAAAATCCGTGGTAATACTGCAATGATTGGATTAGTGAAGACCATTGTATCCAAAGGACTCGTTGGCGCGCTATAAGCGCGAATCATCGTCCCTAATCCCCAAATTAAGCCCACTAATGCGCCATCTCCAGGTCCTAAAACAATTGCCGCTACAATTACGGTTAAATGAATAATCGTTACATTGACTAATCCTAAAGGAATAAAACCCAGAAAGGGAGTCATTGATTGAACTAAAATAATCGCTATTAAAATAGCCCGAATTGCTAGTTTATATGCTTTATGTTTTCTCATTTTTTTACCTTAGTCGTCAATTGATAACTTATTACAATACGTTATCATGTTTTGTTTACATCGATGTTGAATTTTAATTATTTGATGATTTTTATTTAAGTACAAAACAGTATCAGCATACTTTTTAGTAGGAATTATATTTTGCTGATAATTAGGAATGTTTATTTGTGACCAAGCATTATCAATTTCTGATTTAAATTGTTGGAATTTATTACCGTATATTTTATTGCATCGCTGTAAATACCATTCGAAAACAGTCGGATTAACTGCATCCAAAAAAATACTATAATTAATAATATTACGTAAGGGTAATTGCAAAGAAATAATACCTTCAATAATTAGAATATCGGGTTGAGAAATATTTTTGCAATATTTGAAATTAATATCGTTAATTTGATGATCATATACAGGCAAGTCGATTTTGTTATCATTATTTATACTACTAATAAATCTATCTATTAAGCTTTTATCATAACTTTCAGGAAAGCCTTTACGATCAAAAAGATGCTTTTGCTTTAAATAAGTATTTGCATATAAAAAACAATCAGTACAAACTAATTGTATTTTTAAATTAGATAAGTGCTTATTTAAATATTGGTATAATTTATTAGCAAAAGTGGATTTGCCCACAGCAATATTACCAGAAATTCCAATAACTATTGGTTTAAATTCTGTGTAATAATTATTTGTTAAAGCAAGCAATTTATTAAAAAAATCAGCTTCTGTATTTAACATAATTTCCATTCCTTTAAAGATGATTACTATAAAAACCAAAGCTGAGACAAATATCTGTCTCAGCCTTGTTGAGTGTTAATTATATTGTTTAAAATAAAGGCGATTGAACTTTATTTGCGACTGCATTGGCATCATTAAATAAATCTTCAATAATTTCTCTGCAAGTTTTAGCTTCCTTAATCATCCCTGAAATTTGGCCGGCCATTAAAGAACCAGTTTCTACATCATCATCAAAAACTGCTTTCTTTAAGCCACCAACTGCAATAGTTTCTAACTCTTCACGGTTCTGGGCGTTTCTTTCTAATTCACTAAATTTCAAAGTCATTTTATTTTTTAAGGATCTTACTGGAGCGCCTAAAGACAAGCCAGTAATAATTGTGGAAGTATCTGTTGCTTCAATAATTGCTTGGCGCCATTTAGGTCCGACAGGACTTTCTTTGGCTATTGAGAATAATGTTCCCAATTGCACTCCTTCTGCGCCATCGACAAAGGCATCAACAATTCCACGTCCATCTGCAATCCCACCTGCAGCAATTACTGGAATAGAAACTGCATCACTTACTTGAGGCCATAATACTTGAGAAGTTAATTGCCCAATATGACCACCTGCTTCCATTCCTTCGGCAACTACCGCGTCAACACCCAATTGTTCCATTTTAACTGCTAATTCAACATTGGGAATGACTGGAATAACTTTGATACCATTAGCCTTCATAACTGGCATTAATTTTTTAGGTGTTCCTGCACCCGTCGTAATAATAGGAACTTGTTCTTCAACAATTACTTGAGCAATCTTAGGAGAATTAGGATCCATTAACATAAGATTGACGCCAAAATTGTTATCAGTTAATTGACGAGCTTCGTGAATTTGTTCCCGCACTTCGTCAGGAGTTTTACCACCTGCAGCAATAATTCCCAAACCTCCAGCATTTGAAACAGCTGCTGCTAGTTGGGCGGTAGCTAATTGAGCCATGTCTCCTTGAATAATAGGATATTTAGTACCTAAAAGTTGATTAACTCGATTAATTATATATCGTTTCCTCTCTAATTAAATATTCACTATAATAAAAAAACTACATTTATTACTTATCGACAATTATGATCTATATAGTTATTAAATAAAAAACATTCCCAATTACAATTATTATCTTCGATACTATATGTGAAAAAATCTATAAATGTTTTGATGAATAAATTAAAGTTGAACTGCATCCTAAATTCACTCCTATAGATATAATTACATATCTGCTTAAGCTTCAGGAATAACTGTCGCTTCACCCTCGATTACTAACTCATCATTTTGGTTATAAACATTAGTTGCAATTTTAACCATAGTGAATTTTTTCTTGTCTATAACATCTTTAACTTCACATTTTACTGTAATGACATCATCATAATAAACAGGTTTAACAAAGCGCAAATTTTGATCTAGAATAACACCACTACCATCACCCATATCAACTAATGGCTTATTAATATAAATTGCTGATAGCATTCCATGAGCAACTCTTTGGCCAAAACGAGAAGTTTTAGCAAATTCTTCATCTAAATGTAATGGATTATGATCACCTGATAAATCAGCAAATTGATGAATTTTTTCACTATCAATTTTTACACTGTAATCCTTTGATTTTTTGCCTAAAAATAAACCTTTTTCTTCTGTCATAATTATATCCTCCTAATAATTAATAACTTTCTTTAAATTGTTTTATTTTCTCTTAATTTCATAATCATAGCATCATCATAACCAATCGACTTCAAAACTGTTTCCGTATCACAACCAATCTTTGGTGCATCTTGCCATTTATGTGGATGTTGTCCAGTTACATGAATTGGTTGACGTGCTACTTTAACAGTTTTACCTGTCTTAAAAGTAAAATCTTCAATATAGCCATTTTCTAAAGCCTGTGGATCAGTATTGACATCTTTAAAATGTGGCATAATATCATGCGTTATATCTAATTCTGTAAGTTTTTGACTAATTTCATCAGCTGTAAATTTACCAAAAGCCTCTTCTAAAATTCGAATCATTTCTTTACGATTCTTATTCAGATTGTTATACGTATTAAATCTCGGATCATCAGGAATCTCTGATAAATTCAAAGCATTGCATAAAGATTTAAAATATTTATCATAATCCAAAATAGTTAACATAATCCATTTATGGTCTTGTGATTGATAAGAGGTAAACAATGGAGAGTTATCTTCACGCTTCATTGGATAGGTAGCATGGAATCCAGGAGCTTTTTGTGCTGATCCTATTAAAATACCGTTATACCAAATACTTGTTCCATATAAGGAAACTGCTACACGTGATCCTTCACCTTGGCGTTGTTGCTTGACAAGTGCTGCACAAACAGCACCAAATAATGCTGTACCCGTAGATATATCTCCAAAACCATAAGGAGCATTAATTGGATAATCTCCTTCTGTACCAGCATCTTGCAAAAAACCAGATCGTGTCCAAAATGCTACAGAATCAAAACCAGGTGCATCCTTTAATGGTCCTTTATCCCCATAACCTAAAATTTGACCATAAACTAATTCCGGATATTTGCTTTTTATAGAATTATAATCAAGGCCCATCTTTTTTAGAGATTTAGTACGATTATTAGTAATAAACACGTCCGCTTGACTTAATAATTTATGCATAACCTCCAAACCTTCAGAAGTTTTTAAATTAAGTACTATTTTCTTTTTTCCTCCGTTATAGCATTGAAAAGCACTACTTTCTTCAGGTCCATCATCGATCTTACAAGTGGCATTTAGATATCTAATAACGTCACCCTTGGGTGTTTCAATCTTTATAACATCAGCTCCTAAATCTGCTAACATTTCTGCAGCTACTGGAGCAGCAATATAAGTTGATAAATCCACAACTTTCAAGCCATTCAATAAATCATAATACATTGTAAATCCTCCTAACGTTCAATAATTCAATTATCGCTTTGCTTGTTACATATTGAGCATATCATCGATTGTGAATAATACCACTTAATAAAACTGATATTGGCATAAGAAAAAATAATAGCGTTATCAAAAATATTGAAGCAATAACATTTAAACTTTAATTGTTAATTAAATCCTCTTGTCAAAAATAATTTTAAAGTTCATATTAAGATTATGAAATTATTAACAATATCTGAAATAAAATTATTATTAACAGAAAATAAAATCTATTTCAAGTTGGGAGGCTGACTCATGAATATAGAACATTTAAGATATTATGTAGAAATTGTTAAATCCAACTATAACTTAACCGTTGCTGCAAAAAAATTATATATTAGTCAATCGGCATTAAGCCAGTTAATTAATCATTATGAAAATTTAATCAATGTCCCCTTTTTTAAACGTAATAAGGGACATCTTGTGGGTTTAACGCCAGCAGGAAAATATATTTTTCAAAAATCCCAGTCTATTATTAATATTTATGAAGAAACCAAAAAAACTTTGCAAAATGTTTATGCAACTAACAAGCAAATAACTATTGGTATACCTATTTTAGCTTTACAATTAGTTTATGAAAAGTTTTTCCAAAAATTACAATTAGAATATCAAAATTTGAAGATTTCTATTATTGAAAGCAATAGTCAAAAAGCATTATACATGCTCAATAATGGTGAGATAGATATTGCAATTAGCACAGAAAATCCAAACACTTGCAATGATTTATTTTCTAAAAAAATATTCGATAGTGATCTTGTTGTAATAATGGATCGTAATCACCCTTTAGCTAAAAATAAATTTATAACTGCTAAAGATTTATTTATATATCCTCTAGCATCTTTAAATAATTCTTACGACATTAATAAATTAATTATTAAAAAATTTAAATCTATAAAATCCACACCTGTATTTACATTTCAATCATCTGATCTGAATTTATTAATTTCTACTTGTAAAAACCAAAAAACTTTAGCCATATTACCTACACTGGCCTATTCTCATGTAAACAAAAATGAATATTGTTACAAATTAATGAAACCTGATATCAGATTTTCTATATATATTTCAATATTGAAGAAATATAAACGCTTTGATGCAAAAAATTTTCAAATTTTTATAGATATGTGTAAATATGCTGAAAACTTCAAAGAAAAAAATAAAGAATATGATATTTATACGTGATTTTTTTAAATTGCTCTATATTTATCTAGTAATTTAATTATATTAGTTACGCAGATTCTCAAATTAATCCAAACAACAGGATGCCAAACAGAAAAGAAAGCATTGTGGGCGCAAAACTATTCTAAATGCGTCTCTTAAGCAATTGATTGAAAACCATTTGCGCTTAACCTGTCCTACTCATGCAATTGCTGCTAAATTTAAGGTAGCAACAGCTTCAATTTATGCTTGGTTGCATCAAGGTCAATTGGACTTTGATTGTTAAATTTACCAGATCGTAATCGCCGTCGTAAACGCAGCCAAGAGACTCCAGAGCAAAGTGGAGATAAGTATTGAACAACGTCCTAAAGCAATTAATCAACGCCAAGAGTTTGGTCATTGGGAAGTGGATACTGTTTTATCTAGTCAAGGGCAAAGCAAAGCTTGTTTGGTTACCTCTGTGAAACGACACAGTCACTTATTTTGTGTGATGAAAACTCCAGATCGGACAGCTCAGTTCTTAAATCAAACCTTTGAGCGCTTTGGTAGCGTGGTTCAAAGCATTACTGTTGATCATGACAAAGAGTTTGTCCAGTATCAAGAATTAGAACAGCGTTATGGGCTAACCACTTATTTCTGTCGTCCCTATTCACCTTGGTAACGGGGCAGCAATGAGTATTTTAATCGAAAGCTACACTGGTTTTTTCCAAGAAAAATAACTTTAAGCTATGGGGAGATATGGAGATGATTAATAAGCGACCTTTAAAATTGCACCATTATCACACTGTCATTGAAATTTTTAGAACTTGCTCGGATTAAACTTGCAATCTGTCTTTAATAATAATTTAAAATTAAAGCACTATACTTGCAAATATGTATTTATAAATTTGATATTTTAAATACGTTTTTCACTTAGAACTCTAATTAATCCAAAAACATAAAAATAAGCGCCTAGGCATAGAGCCCTTGGCGCAAAAATTATTATAAAGTAGATATTTAAACGATTCATAAATGTTTTATTAAGGTATAACAAAAACATCTTAAAATACTATTGGATCTGTATCAAAATTTGATAAAAATCATATATTTTATTTATTATTACTTGACTAGATAATGATACATATCTCCTGATTGCACAAAATTACAATTTATTTCTTGGGGTAATAAGTATTCCAAATGCTTAACAAAATACTTCATCCCTATTTCTTCAGTATTAAAATGTCCTGCTGTAATTATTGCACGACTTTTACCTGCTTGTGCAGCATCACGAATATATTCACTTAGTGTAAAGTCAACTACTTCCATAGCGACAAACAAGTTTATATCCTTTTTCTCAGTATCTGTTATATATCCTTTGGCATCTCCTAAAATATGGTGTGGGATACAAACATTCTTCACTTTACTATTAGGACTTCCAATTATCTTAATTCCTTCAATGTTGAGAACATTCATCATTTTTTTAGCGATTTCCATAACCGTCGTTTCTGGTATTTGAAAAGTCCGAACTTTTTCAATATTGCCTTTTAAATAGCTTCCCCATCCCATTGCTTGAGCAAAAGCATAAAAAATACCATCTTGATATAATCCATCTTTTATCGGAATTCCTGAATGAATAAAGTCATGATTACGCCATACAGTTATATTATGTTTATTTAATAAATCTTTTTTATATTGATAAACTCGATTATTAGAATTTTGTAACCAATCTTGATGATCTTCATGATTCCAAAAAAGCGCTTCATGCGAAATAATTAAATTAGCATTTAAATCTATTGCCCTTTTTATTACATTTATTGAAGCCCACTGACTAGTAACAACTCCCGTACAATCCTGATTAATATCGCCATATAAAACTTGATCTCTGGTAACAGTGCCAATATCATCAGATGGTCCTTTATAAAATTTCTTTATTATCTCAATAATTTCAGAGATTTTCATTTGTTTTTGTCCTTTCTAATATCCAATTGTTTAGCTACTTGTTGAATGTGCATAATTAAATAGATTTCTTCAGACTTTGATAATTTATAATAATATTTTGAAAGTAATAATGTAGATATTTGATCACAAATTTTGGAAATTTGTGGAAATTGGCGACGTAAACTATCATTTAGCTTTTTATCATCGTGATTGTCTTGGAAGTGTTGTTGCTTACGTATACGATTCAATAAAAAGTTTAGATGTGTTATTAATCTATCTAATTTAATATTCGCATGTTGATCTTTAATTTGTAAATTATTCAAAATTATTTTGATTATTTGATTAATAGATTGATTATCTTTAATCTCTATATTATTTATTCTATTTTCTGAATTAAGAGATAGTTCATTTTCAATAAAATGAATTGCTAAAAAACCAGCCTCATTTATAGAAAAAGACACTGCAAGAGCTTTGTTAACTATTTGTAAACACTCTTTTGCTACTGTATATTCTAGATAATATTTTTTTTAATTTCATTAAGCATACCTATGTTATAAAATGAATTATTGATTCGTTTAGCGGCAAAGTATAAATGATCAGCTAACGATATAATTAAAAAAGGATTAAATTCGACTTGAAGTTTGCTGGAAGCATAATCCACTATTTTTTTAGAAAGTTCAAAATATAGTATAGGTATTTCATTTGTTAGATTAATAAAAGATTGTAGCCATTCTGAAGTAGTATTTTGAACAAAAATTTTATCTTGATTAGCAGGATTAATTTGGTCACCACTTTTTTTTTGGAATCCTACTCCTTTTCCCCAAAGAATTTTTTCAGTATGATTATTATCGTCTATTGCTAAAACTATATTATTATTAAATACTCTGGCTATTCGCATAATTGTACACCTACATTACCAAAAATAACTTTTACTCATCATCTTCAGAATTAGGAGAATTATAAGTGTTCATTAAAATTATTTGTTCTTTAGCTTCAGACACTACTTTTTGAACTTGATTCAATGTTAGATATTCATAAGGAGACAACAAAATAGATAAAGCCAAAGGCAAATTAACTCCTGTAATAACAAAAGTATTATTGTCTACGAATTTTAAAATATGTTGATTAACACTCCCACCTAATAAATCAGTTAAAATAAAAATTTGATCATTATTATTTTTAAATTCCACTATTTTCTTTTTTATAATTTCATCAGGAAATTGATTATCATCATGTTCATAAGCTGGAATTGCCGTAATCTGATCGTTCATATTTGTAAAAAAATTTAAACTATCTTGTAAACCTAATGCTAATTTTTTATGTGTAACAATTATAATTCTTTTCATATTTACCCACATCTTTGTTATTATGCTTTAAATAAGCCAACTGCAGCACCAGCCATAGAAATTATAATAATTCCTACAATTAGCCAGCCCATTTTGGCTTTTTTGTTTTTTAACAATAAATACAATATCAAAACTACTATTGCTGGTAATAAGGACGGACACAATTTATTTAAAATATCTTGCAAATTAACCTTGACTCCCGAACGAACAAATTGCCATCCCACGTTAACTTTAACAGTAGTAGAAATAATAGATCCAATAACAGTAATACCCAAAATAGAAATTGCATCAGTAAAAGATTTAAGACTATCACCCAAATTACTAATTAAATTAGTTCCTGATTTATAACCTATAATATATAGATATGGTCGGGTAAACGACATTAATAACCATAGAAATAAAAACAAAAATAAACCTGTTGGATCACCTTTTTGCCCCATTGAACCAGCAATAGCTCCTAAAATAGTTGGAATCATAACCCAAATAATCGTATCTCCGATACCGGATAATGGCCCCATTAGACCTACCTTTAAGTTTTGTACTGCTTCTAAAGACTGAATACCATTTTTTTCTTCCATTGCTAAAGTAGCACCTGTAATTAAAGGAGAGAGCCATGGATTACAATTATAAAATTTAAAATGATTATTTAGTGATTGCACTAAATCATCATCTTTTTTATAAATTTTGCGTAATGCTGGAAACATTTCCCAAACCAAGCCTGATGCTGTACCGGTATCATAATTATAAGTACTGACACCAATGTAGTGACGCAAAGCTGTTTTAATTAAATCTCGTTTGTTTAATTTCCCTAAAGGTTCACTCATCTTCCATATCCTCCTTATTTAAATTTGCCATTGTTGCAGTTACATTGGTATTATGTGTATTTTCATTTTTAAATTGATTAACTGCAGCTGCACATCCTAATAAAGCAACCCCTAAAACTGGCATCTTTAAAAATGCCGACAATACAAAACCTATTATTATCCAATAACCATATCTTTTCATAGGCATATAAACCAATAACATAGCTATACCAACTGCAGGTAACATGCCTCCAGCCACATTGAGTCCAACTGTAAACCATTGAGGCATAAAGTTTAAAATAGATTCCACTACAGTTTTACCAAATACAACTGCTAAAAATACTGGAAGAGCAGCTTCCAAAGGATACATAAAAGTCGCTATCGGAATCATTTTTTGCATTTTACCAAATTGCTTACGATTAGCAAATGTTTGCGCTTTTTTAGCAATCGCCGAATTAATTAACTTAACAATAACATCCAGATTCATTGTTAGCATACCTACAGGAAGGCCTATTGCCATACCAGCTGCTATACCTTTACCTGTAGTAACTGATATTGCAGCTGATATAATTGCAGCAACAATATAATCTGGCATAGAAGAACCACCAATATTTGCAACACCTAAAGACATTAATTGTAGAGTAGCTCCTACCATTAAACCAGTCTTAACATCTCCTAAGATCATACCTGTGATAGCTCCATAAAGAATAGGCATTTTCCCAAAGAATTGTGTTGCATGTCGATCAAGATTGTATATATAGGCCAAAAGTGTAATACTACTAGCTTGTAAAAATGACATTCCCATATTATTTACCTCTCTTCATCAATCTTAGAAAAAATATCTATTTGTTTATCATTAGTTGTATAGGCTGAAACAATTTCTGTATTGTTACGATAAATATTTTTATAAATTTCAATTTCTGTTGGTTTAATGTATGCTCTATTAGATATTTTTATACTGTTTGGATAAGTAATAGTTCCACCTAAAATCAATTTATTAATTTTTTCTCCTAATTTTATTAATTCTAAAAATATTTGAGGTGTCTTAGAAAGAATATACACACGCTGTCGATCATATTTATGATTAGAGAAATTTTTTAATGCTGTTTCTTTATTTATAATAGAAACTGCTACACAACTGGGTCTTCCTAATTTCATCGCTTCCTTTAAATTAGCATTGTTAGCCACATCATCATCAATAACCATGACTCTAGTTGCATTAGACTCGGGAACCCATGTTGTTGCTACAATACCGTGAAGTAATCGGTTATCTATTCGTGCTCCAACTATTGTCATTGTTTTACCCCCTATTTAAAATTTAAGGATAAAAAAAACCAAAACATTTTGGACACTGTGTGTCCTTCTGTTTTGGTTTTGCTCGCTGTATGCGATTACAATCCTTATATCTTCATTATACGTATCTAATATTTTTTGTCAAACTTTATATTTTAGCAAAGCAAATTAATAGATTTAGCTCAAGCAAGTATATAATTTTAATAAACTGCTAATTACAAAAAAGCATATATTGTATAATTATTAAAAATAGTGTGTGCCAACAGTTTTCTAACGTGATGACACACACTATTATTGTGTAAAATAAGTATTTTTTATATATCGCAGATTATATAATTAATACAAATAGGCATTAATCTAAAAAACCAAAGTAATTCTTTTATAATGGTAGTTATTACACAAACTGTAAAAGAAGGATTACTTTGAGCATCTTTACTTTAAAATAATTTGACTACAAAGTGATAGCACTTTTATTGAAAAAATAAAATCAAACAACAAATTTTCAATCCTAGTAATGTCGCTAAATCGTCTTTTTACACGAAATTGTAACTATTAGGATTTGATGATTTTGAATCATAAGAATACCAATCAGAAAAGAAAACATTGTGGTCGTAAACCTATTTTGAATGCATCGCTCAAACAAATAATTGAAAAATCATTTGTGGTTAAATTACTCTCATCAAGCGATTGCTTCCAAATTTAAGTTAGCGATAATTTTGATTTATAACTGGCTATATCAAGGTCAGTTGTTTTTTGATTGTAAAGACTTACTAGACTGTAATCACCGTCGATATCGTACCCATGAAATTTGTGGGTGATATCAAACAAGTACTATTATTAAATAACGTCAGATGGAGATTAAATAACGACAAGAGTTAGTTCATTACAGTTTTATTATCAAGCCGTGAGTAAAAAACAAAGCTTGTTTAATATCCTTTGAAAGCTTTATGCGGTATTTTATTAGTACAATTCAAAGCATTAACGTTGATTATAGCAAAGAGCTTACCCAATATCATAAACTAGAACAACGTTATGGAATCACCAGTTATTTTGTTATTCCTATTCACTTTGGAGATAGGGTAGCATTGTTTTTTTCCAAGAAAACTAACTTTATTAAAGTTACTACCAATCAAGTATTGGAAATTGTGGAACTGGTTAATAATCGGTTCTTAAAGCTGCACAATTATCACACTGACATTAAAGTTTTTAGAGCCTGTTTGGATTCAACTTGTCATTTGCTATCACAATATAATTATCGTATTTATATCCACTATAATCATAAACATACACTATTTTTCGTATAAATTGGCAATTCTGCCGACTTATTGTCTGATTATTGAATTTAAAAAAGGTTATCGATAAACTGTTAGGTTGTGTTTAATAAATTATTTTCCAATTGGTTGCGATAATAATCATTGTAAAATAGAGAAATTACCTAGTTTTATAGAATTTGAATATAGTAGTGAAGATTTAAAAATTATAATCATCATATGTCAATAAACTAAACCAAAACCAGCTAGACTAATTAATCTAGCTGGCAATAAATTTGTTATTCAAACTAACTATATTTACTGATTAAATTTTTATACCAATAAAATGAATCTTTAGGATGTCTAGACAAAGTACCATTCCCATAGTTATCCTGATCAACGTAAATAAGTCCATATCTTTTAGACATTTCAGAAGTTCCAGATGAAATAATATCCAATGCCGACCACATAGTGTATCCCATCAAATCCACTCCATCTTTAATTGCTTCTGATACTGCTTCTATATGATCATTTAGATATGAAATACGATAATCATCATGTATCTTATAATCAATTGTAATCTTATCATTGGCACCTATCCCATTTTCTACAATAAATAAAGGTATATGATAGCGTGCATATAACTTATTCAAAGAATATCGTAATCCTAATGGGTCAATTTGCCATCCCCATTCAGATTTTTTTAAATAAGGATTAACTATTGTATCTCTTAAATTACCCTTAGTTTTACTATTATTGATAGTGTTATTTGCTGCTATATTAGACATATAATAACTAAAAGATAAAAAATCAGGTTTATTTTGTTTTAATAGTTGACTATCGTTTTTAGTAATATCTAAGTGTACATTGTTCTTTTTCCATATACGTTGAGCATAATATGGATATTCTCCATTAATCATTGTATCAGTATAATATAAATTATCCTCATAATCTTTTTGTTGAGCAGCTAAAACGTCATCAGGACTAGGCGTTAATGGATAAGTTGCAAAATATGCAATCATGCATCCCAATTTACTATTAGGATCTTTTAAACTTAAATCACTCTTAATTTGTGCAGATGCAACAAATTGATTATGAGCTGCTTGATAAAGATCTTGTTGGTAGTTATTTGATTGATCTTCAACTACACCCGTGGATTTAAAAGCAGAAAATTTACTTGCATTAATTTCATTAAACCCTATCCATAATTTCACACGATTGCTATAACAATCAAATAAAGTATTTGCATATTTTCTAAATAATGTTATTAATTTTCTATCTGACCATCCGTTATATTTCAAAGATAATTGCAACGGCATATCAAAATGTGAAATTGTAACTAATGGTTGCATACCATTTTCTATAATTTTATTAATAACATTATCATAAAATTCTATAGCTTTTTTATTGGGGCTTTTTTCCTCTCCGGTAGGGAAAAACCTACTCCAAGATATTGAAAATCTAAATACATTAAAACCCATTTGTGAACATAATTTAATATCTTCATCATAGTGATGATAAAAATCTATTCCATGGCGTTTAGGATAATGCTTTGTACTTTCATCAAGTAAAGCAGTATTAATATCTGTACTTGTTATTTTTTTGTTAATAGTTAAAGATTTATTACTTAATTCTGAATCAAAAAATGATACATCTGAAACAGCTAATCCCCTACCATCTTCATTAAATGCACCTTCTGCTTGACAGGCTGAAATGGCTCCACCCCATAAAAAATCTTTAGGAAAATTGTTCATAATTATTTATTCACTTCTTTCATAGCCTTTTTATCAGCTATAACAGTTAAATCAGGATGTAATTTTAAAACAGATGCTGGATATTGGTTATCAACAGGGCCCTTAACAAGATGCCATATTGCTTCTGCTTTTTCAGAACCTGTTGCAATTAAAATTAATTTTTTAGCAGCCATAATACTTCTTGGCCCCATAGTAATCCAATAATCAGGAACTAATGATTGATTTTCAAAATGGCCACTAATTTTTTTCTTTAGTTCACCTTTAGCATCCACCTTTACAGTCTCATCTTCAAACTTAGTTGTACCAGGTAAGTTACCACAATAATGACTATCTTTCCCAATTCCTAAAAGAATCGCATCTAAACCACCTATTGATTTGATTTTTTCATCTTGTTCTTTGTAATTATCACCATTTAAATGATGAAACCGACTTGTAGAAATTTGTGCAGGATTTAAATACATATCTTCCAAATCTCTCATAGTTATACCTATAAAATTAGAATCAGTAGATGGTATTTCATCAAAATTATAATAATGAACATTATTAAAAGCGTCATTATTTCTTATACGTGGTGCCATGTATGAATAAACTCCCTTAGGTGTGCTTCCAGCAGTAATAGCTATATTAATTCTATTTTGTTTACTCAACATTAATCCAATTAACATTTCTCCTGTTAATTCATTGAGTTCCTGTTTGTTATTTACTGTTATAATTTTCATAATATATATCCCTCCAATAATATTAATATCTCAAAACTTGTAACTAATTAGGAATAATTTCAATCAAAGATTGACCATTCTTAATTGATTGATTATCAGATGGTGATGATAACGATGCATAGTCACTAGAATTACTAATTATTATGATAGTAGTAGGATCATATCCTGCATTCTTGATCTCATTTAAATCAAATTGTAATATTTTTTGCCCAATTTCAACGTGATCTCCTTCATTAACAAAACTTTTGAAGTATTTACCATTAAGATTAACAGTATCTAAACCCACATGAATCATTACTTCCACCCCATCATCAGAAATTAAACCAATCGAATGTTTTGTAGGAAATAACATTTTCACTTTTCCAGAAACAGGAGAAACAACATTACCATTTGATGGCATTATAGCCACAGTTTTCCCCATTAATTGTTTAGAAAAAGTATCGTCAGAGACATCTTCGGTTAAATAAACATCACCATCGACAGGGCTAAAGATGTTGAGTTTATTTTTATTATTGTTTTTAGTACTATTTTTAAATCTAATATCCGAATTATCTTCCGGTTTAAAAATTGTTTTAAATAACAAAAATGTTATAACTAACGTACTAATTAAAGTAGTTGCTAAACCAATCAAGAATCCTGTAGTTGTACTATTTAAAAATACTGGAATGGATAAAACACTGGGCATTACCATAGCCATTGCTTTAGCACCTAGAGCAGCCCCAATTCCACCACCTAGAGCTCCACCTAAAGTAGCTCCCATAAATGCAGCTTTGTATTTAATTAGTACTCCATACAATGCAGGCTCAGTAATCCCTAAAAATCCCGAGATAGTTGCTGATAGAGAAATTTGTTTCATTTTTGAATTTTTCACAATAAAGTAAACTGCCAACGCTGCAGTTGCTTGAGCCATTGTGCTCATAAAATTCATGGCACCTAAAGTAGAATAACCATAAGTTGCAATTTGTTGAATTGTCAAGGGTCTAATGGCATGATGCATTCCTGTCAAAACAAATAAAGGCCTTAACCCACCTATAATTGCTCCTGCCAATAAAGGTGAAAAATTGATTAATATTTGAAGTCCTTTAGCCATATATTCTCCCAAATAATATCCTAAAGGAGCAATCCCAAATAGCATAATTGGAACAACTACAACTAAAGAAATTAAAGGAGTGAAAATTACAGTTATCATATTAGGTAAGTGATCTTCTAAAAAGCGGTAAATATAGCTTAAAAACCAGACAGAAAGAATTATTGGAATTACAGATTGACTATAATCAACCATCGGTATTGGTAAAAATCCCAAAAATTTAATTTGTGCAACTTTACCAGCAGTTGCTGCAGAAACTAGTGTAGGATATAAAAGCACACCTGCTAATGTAGCTGCCATATATTCATTAGTTTTAAAATATCTTGCTGCACTAATTGATAAAAGAAAAGGGAAGAAATAGAACATAGCATCACTGGCTATATTTAAAACAAACATTGTTCCATTTTTTGGATCAGCTAGCTTTAATGTAGTTGCTATATATAAAAAACCTTTTAGCATACCACCACCAATAATTGGTGCCAAACTTGGCACTAATATTTCAGATAATGCGTTAATTATTCTGCTAATAATTGAATCTTTCTTATCTTTTTCATTTTTTTTAGTATTATCAAATTCAGCTAATCTTGGTAGAATTTCAATTATTTTTTTATATACTTGACTTACATTAGTACCAACAATTACTTGATATTGCCCATTTCTTTTTTGAACACCCATAATACCATCAAGATTTTCAATTTGATTATCTTTTGCCTTATCATCGTTTTTTAAATGAAATCTTAATCTTGTTACACAATGTGTTAAAGATTGAATATTGTTTTCTCCGCCAACATAACTAACTATTGCTTTTGCTAAGTCATTATTTGTCATTACATATCCTTTCATAAATATAAAAGCCTGTCCACAAGACGCATTAATACTGCGATTTGTGAACAGGTTATGCCAGCCAAACTGTAACTATTCCTGTATTTTAATATTTAATTTAGTAAACGTATTAAGTGCAATGTTAAATAGAGTTGTTCATCTTTGCTAATACGAGATCCATATCTTTTAGAAAGATAATCGCTTATTTTTTTACTAATACTGTACTCATTAGAATATTGAGTCATAATCATTTTTAGCATTTGTGGATTAGTTGAATTGTTTTTAACTCTTTCTTTACTTGACAATCTTAAAACCAAATAACGTAAATGATTTATAAATCGTTGATATGCAATAGATTGCTGATCAATTTTATTGTTACTACTAATACTAATTATTTTATTAACATCTCGTGAAACTTCTATCCAGTCAATTGTTTCATCAACTGAAGTTAAATTTTCGGTATTATTTATAACATGTAAAGCAATAAAAGCTGCTTCAGAATTAGGTAATTTAACATTTTTTTCTTTATCAATAATATTAACAACATCTAATCCTAATTTATATATTACTGGATAAAAATGCTTTATTTCCCATTCTAATGGGCTCTTAATATTCATTCCTTGATAATAGCGATGTAAAGTAAAAGATATATGATCTAATAAACCAAAAAATAAACCTCCGTTAATTTTCTTTTCAATCTTACTATCAATATACTGGATAATTTTTATAACAAGATTAATGTCATCATTACTTGCATCAGTTAACTCTGCAGCCATTTGTGTTATATTATAATTTTTACTAGGCAAATAAACATTTTGAATATTATCTTTATTTATAAAGTTTCCTGGATGAACATTAAAACCAATTCCTTTACCAATCAAAATACCTTCTAAGCCTTTAGAACCAACGTCTGTTGCTAACACAACATTATTATTAATTCTACGTTTTACTTTCACATTCACTATCATCTCCTTGTATAAAATAAAAACCATAGTTAAACTTATTTTTTATAAGTTTAACTATGGTTATGCCCAGTAATAAACCAGTAACAATTCCATTAATCTTCAGCATCATTATATATCAAAAAGAAAGCGATATCAATAAAGCTAAATCATTTAATACTTAACATATGCCACTACTCAAAATAATCTTGATCAATATCATAAATAACAAATTGATTTTTTACACGGACACCCACAGCATACTTGATCATTAAATCTGTTAACATACGTCCATTAACTAAAATAATTCCTAATTTTGCAGCTGTATTTTGGGCTCCTTGAGAAAAATCAGATGTAGTAATAAAAACGCCCTTATCGGCGCTTTTTTCGTCTAAAGCTCCATGAAATCTTTGAATTTCAGGACGTTCTACAGTATGGTCTTTTGCATAGCGTTTAGCCTGTAAATAAATTGTCCTTGTCCCTAATGGATCTTGATTGATAACACCATCAATACCAGCATCATTACTAGCAGGTGTGACATATGAGGAACCATTTTTACCCTTGTAGCCCATTTTACTCAATAATTCAACAACTAAACCTTCAAAAAAACTAGGATCATTACTCAAAATTAAATTTAACAATTCTGATGCCACTTGTTTATTTAATTCTTGAACCATTTGATTAATATCAGCTATATTGTCAATACTAGTGTTGTGGTGCTGAACAGATTGTTTTTGCGCTAAGAGCTCTTGGTTATGCTGGCGATAAGCTGATTGTTGATGAACAATATGTCGATCTATCTTTATATTATATTGTTTTAATAATCGTAATCCTAAAGAAGTTATTTGATAATGACTACGTTCAGGACGCTTTAATATTCCTGCTAAGAACATTTCTGAATATGCCCAACCAATTCGATCTTCAATAACTTTAGTTGTTTGTTTACTGTTATCGTACGTTAAGTGACGTAAATTATTGGCTAAACCAATTCCATCAGCTACAGCGTGTTTAATCTCTAAGCCACTATGCACCTGTTCATCTTGTAAATATAACAAAATAGGATAACAAAGACCATCCCAAGTTGGAATATCGTATTTTCCTAATTTTAATTTATGATAATCCACTAATAATGTCATTGGTTAAACCTCAATTATTGTTTTATCCTTATCTTACTATAACCATTATCAAAATGGGGCTTTATTAGAGCTAACTTCTTCAGCAATCATTTCGTTTAATTTTAAAAGTATGGTTGATGGGTCGGCAACAATCGCTCCATCTGCATCCAAATAATCTGGAAAGATATTTCCCCGCAACCATTGGAGACCTCCGTTAGCATATGCAATGAGTTTTTCATAAATTTGATTAATACTCTCATTATCAACCATTGTTTGTAAATCCATATTTTTCCAACTCAATATTAGGCCATACAAAAGTTCTTTTTGGACAGGGGAAAAAGCTAATGAATTAAATTCTAGACCTCGTCTAATATTAGATGGTATCTTTTGTTGATTGCGATAGCCTATCATTACTGCCAAAAAAAAGCTATCGTTCAATTCCAAATGAGCTTTTTGGAGCGTTTGGTAATCTGTATTGTATTCTGCTCCTAAGACAAGATTGCGCTTGCCATCAAATAAATCCGCCATATTTACCCTCCTTATAGTATTGCAGTGAGACTTCTCAACGCCTCAACATTTGTGGCACCGGACATAATGTGATTATTTAATTGATAAATACGCCCGACATTATCTTGTTTCAAGAAGGCTGTTTTCAATTCCGCTGTCAATTCCGTATCCGTTAAATAAACAATCCACTGATTGAACAATTGGGGCATACCAGCAATTAAGTAACGATAATTTACTGTATTTAAATAAGAAAATGGCTGCTCCGTTAACAAAACATTGAAATTATTAATCTGTAAGAGTGCCAATATAAACGCGATTATTAATAATTGCTTTTGACTGGCTGTTAAATTTTTCTGATAAGCATTAGTCAGCAAGTTAGCTGCAACATCTGGTTTAGTTTTAGCTTGTAAATTTTGAAAAATTTCTTTAGTAGTCGTTTGCAGCTTTTCTAAAGTTGCCGTTGTATATATTTCATCTATTGAATCTATAATTTGCTGAAGTAAGTTAGAATTTTTGATTTTTGTGGGCAATTGTTGAAGCATTTGTTGATATTCCAAAATTTCAGTTTGTAAAGTAATGTGTTCTTGTTTCAAGCTGCGTAATTGTAGTTGTTCCTGTTGATTTTGAGTTGCTAATTCTTGAATTTGATTTTGTAATTGATCAATAATTGTGGTAATCCCATCATTATCATGAACTGAATCACTTTCATCATAATTTTCAGTTATTGTTTGCAAAAATTCTTTGTACTCAGCTAATGCTTTTGTTTGCTCTTGCTGAAAATAATAATGATTTTTTTCTACTTCATTAATTCCTGCCTCAATTTGATTAAGACAAGCCAATGACTTTGTATGATTAAAACTTTGCCGTAATTCATTTACGTGAGTCTTTGCTTCGCTATCAGAAGTGAATTCTCGACCACATAGATAACACTTCTGACTATTGGCAGTATTTATCAAGATTTTTTCAGAAATACTTTCCTCACTATGATTACGCAGATTATTAATTATCATAGTAATGTCTGAACAATAATCATAAAATAATTGGTTAGCACCTAATTTGATAAATTCTGCCATTTTATTTAGCTGTGGTTTTTCGTTAACAATGATGGGCTTTTTATTAGAAGAGGCCGTAATCCTTGGTTTTAACTGAGTTAATAGTTTTAACTGCTCTTGAGCTTGCGTATATTGTTGCTGATGTTGATCTTTATTTTGTTTAATTGTTTGGATTTTAGTGCTTAAATTGGTTTGTTGATGCTTTATTGATTGGAAATAATCAGAAGAATCATTATCGCTCATTACCAGCTGAAGTTGACTTTTTAATTTACTACTTAATTTGATAGCTTGTTTTATATCCGTAGTATTCAATAAGTGATAAATAATTGCTTGTAATTTTTGAGTAAAAGCTGAAGCATTATCAATAGCAGTTAGCAATTCCAAACTTTCAGCATCACCAAACAGCATTGATTTAGGTGAAAGAGCTTTTTGGATTTTTTGAGTTACTATTTTTTCAGCTGTAAATTGTTCTTTTTCTTGATGAGGATTCTTGATTTCTAGCCAACATTTTTGTGGTGATTGTTTATATTTTTTACCATCGTAATATCCCTTAACTCGCCGAATTAAGTCATACTGAATGCCATCTTGCTCAAAGAATATTTCTACTTCAGCTTTAAGCCATTGATTAGGTGCACTTTGTAATATTGAATAATTAATCAAACGCTGATTAATTTCATCGCTTTCTTGACCAATACGTGCATCACCCAAAAAAGCAAATAAAATAGCCCGCCAAATATCAGTTCTATCTATTTCCTGATTTCCGATGATTAAAGTCACATTTTGTTGTCCTTCAGTGGCAAAATGTAGACTATGCCGTTCACCAAATTGGCGAAAATTGGTTATAACTAACTGTTGTAGTTGCATACTAATCCTCCGTAAAAATCATATTGTCCATAATTTTTTGATCATTTCGTTTTCACTATATTGGACAATAGTGTTATAAATTAATAAATCATATCCAGGACTAAAATAATCTTTTAGTTTGCACTGTTGACATCCGCTGGTAATCAATAATTTATTTGTAAAACTCATTTGTTGCCACCAGATTTTAAATCTTTCAGTCCATTCTCTTTCTAAATTGCGTAGATAATTTGCGTTTGTTAATGAATCTTGATATATCACAGAATCATTGGCAGACATAAAGCGATTTCTAAAAACATTTTGAGCATCTTCACTCATAGATTGCCAAAATATATGGAGATAACTTTCAATTGAATTAGGTAACAATTGATGCTGAATATACCAGGTATATGGTAAATTTTCCACAATTTGTTGATCAGTATATGTTGATTGTCCCCATTCAATCTCAATTGCGTATTTTAAAATATCAAGAGATGGCACTTTTGATTGTTGCCAATCTTTATCCGTTAATGATGCTAAATTTGTAGTTAATACATCGATAGCTGGATAATGATATTGTTGTTCGTGATCCTTATCTATATAGGTCCTAACTTTTTCTTTATATTCAGATAAACTTATAATAACTTTATTTTCTATAGTTTCAGATTTATTTAAAATATTACTTGGAAAAGGTAACATGGGGAGAAATACTTTCTTAATATTTGTAGATATATGTGTTCTATGATTGGCTAAAAGCGCTTGGTTTACCTTTGTTTTAGAAACTTGAAGTGTAGATTCATTGCAATTATTACTTTGTGGTAATTGTTCTAATATTGAATCAATTTTTTTTAACTTTTTCTTACTAAAATTAAGATTAGTTACTACTTGTTCTATAATTTTGTGTGTCAATTGATCTATTCTAAAAATTCCTTTTGCATTTAATGCACGGACAAATGAACGATAACTTTTTTTATAAAATATAGAAGAAATAAGTTCTGTATTAGTACCTTTATCATATTTGCTTAATTGCTGCTCAGTCCAACTGTGTTCTAATTTAGGTTTATTATTCTCAATTATTTTATGACGTTCTGAATGAGATGATAAAGACTTTTTGAAGACTATCTCAATTGGTGTTTTAACATTAATTTGACAATCAGAAAAAAGTTGCACTATATCATTGATTTTAATAGCAGGATTCAGTATGTTTAATTGATCTAACACTAAACCATACAAGCTATCATATGTAAGCAATGGAACAAAGGACTGCAAGAAATCAAGCAATGGATGTTGATCTACTAATTGTCTAATATTAATCACTTGTGTATCAATTACAAAACTATTCCCTCTATCATCAACACTAAATAATCCCAAATTATGTGATGTATGAACTTTAATTCCAAATAAATTAAAAAGATTCACTATTTCTCTAAATTCCGCATACTGTGACGTATACAATTGGCGCAACCAATCTACTGGTAAAAAAACTTGCTCATTAGCAAAATCAAACTGATAAACAATAGGAGTTGCTAATTTAGAATTAAGAAAATGATCAATCCAATGTTCTATTTGTGCTCGTTGCCAAAATTTAGGAAAATAAATTCCTTCTTGCAAATAAATCCACCTCCTTTTATATACTATTAGCAATAAATAATTTAATTATATAATAAAGATGACTCGCATTCATCAATTTAATAATTGAATAATAATTAAAATATACGTCATATTTTTTGATTTATAATTATAGAAAGGCTAGAACAATATTATGTTCCAGCCCTTATAAATAAAAAAGATATTAAAACGGTGATTGTTGTGGATTTAACTCATCATAAATCATTTGATTGAATCGTACTATTATTTCTTGTGGTTCTATATTAATGGCACCATTATCATTCAGACAATCAAAAAAAACATTATTTCGCATCCATTGAATACCACCATTAGCGTATGCGATTAACTCATCATAAATATTTGTTATTTCTTTATCGTCAACAGGAATACTACCTGTCAAATTTAAAACTAAGCCATATATCAAATCTTTTTGCAATGGTGTAAAATAACTAGGTCTAAATTCCTTACCTCTATGGTCATTTACTGCAATTTTAGTGTTATTACGCTTACCAATTATCAATGCCAAAAAAAAGATATTAGCAATCCCAAGATTTGCAGCATTCATAGCTTCATAATCCATATTATATGAAGTATCTAAAGAGATATTGCGCTTACCATCAAATAGATCAGCCATTATTTTCTCCTCGTAGTATTATTGAATTGAGATCTTTTATTGGTTCTATACTTGTAGTTCCTTGATTACTTGTAGTATTTAATTGATAAATATTACCGACTGTATTTTGTTTGACAAAAGAATCTCTTTCTGCTGCAGTAAACTCAGTATCTGTTAAAAGCAAAATCCATTGACTGGTAGTTCGTGGTATTTCTTGAATAAGACAGTCTCGATTGTCTCCATCAATTCGAGCAAAAGGAGTGTCCATAAATAATGGAAATAACATTTCTGATCGTCCCTCAGAAGCCACTTTAGCTAAAGCTATAACAAAAGCTAAAGATAATATTTGATATTGTCCTTGAGATAAATTACCTGTAAAAGCTGATCTATAAATTTTAAATCTATAATTACGATCAATTTCCACATGATCAATTAAAGTTTTATCTTTATCAGCAATAAATCGCTGAAAAAATTCTTTAGTGTATGTCTGAACTTTCTGCCGACATTGATATCCGTAATCTTCCACAATATTTTTCAATTGATCTACTATATTGTCTAATAAGTAGGACTGTTGCTTTTTAGCACGTAATGTATTGTCTTTATTTTGAGAAATAAGCCAGTCATGATTTAATTTATCTTGTTTTTTTTGTAAAATTTTAACTCTTTCTTGTTCTTTTTGAACTTGAAGTTTGCAATCATTAATATTTTGTTCAATTCTTTGAATAGATTTTCCTAAAGATTCTGCTTCTTTAACATCATTATCATTAACTTTTAATTGTTCTTGGAGAGTATCAATTTTATATTGAATTTCTTTTTGTTTTTTACAATTATCATTATATTTTTTAAAAGTCTGTGCTTGAGTTTCAATATAACTATCATGATTATTTTCAACTTCATTAATACCAGATTCTATCTGATTTAAATAAGCCGTCGAATGTGAATATTTAAATTTCTGTAACAACTCTTGAACGTGTTGATATGCTTCTGGATGTTCATTCAACTTATTACCGCATAAATAACAAATCTGATCTTTGATGGTTTGTTCTAAAACTGTTTGAGGGATATTATCATCACTATCTTTTCGTAAAGAGGCAACATTAATCTTAATATCAGATAAAAGATCACTAAATAGCTGACTAGATCCTTGTTTAACTAATTCTGTCATATACATAATTTGTTGGTCGATAGTTGACTGTAATTGTTGCTTTTGCTCAGTATAATTATTTATTTTTTGTGCTAAAACGCGCATATCTTCTGAAGATTGATACAGTTGCTTCTTATTTTCTAATTCTTTTTGAGCTTGTATTATCTCTTGCTCGCTGGTAGCTATTATTTGTTGACTTTGTTGCATTTGTTCTTCGTTTTTTGTTCTTTGTTGCTCTAGTACTTGTAAATTATTATCTTTACTTTCGGCAACCACATTACGACGAATACGATTACTCAATTTTGTAGCAATGCTAATTGCTTTATTTAAATCTTTAACTTGTAATAATTGATAGATACCTTCTTGAATCTTTTTATTAGCGTTTGAGGATTCATCTAAATCTGACACAATTTGTAAGCTTTCCGCATCAAAAAAGAAAAATTCACTAATATCCTCTCGCATAATAGAAGAAATAGTTGCAGTAATCATATCTTTATCGTCGATACTATTTTCAGTACTATCGGAACTAATGTCTAAACGACATTGTTGATTATTCAATTGTAAATATTGTTCGCCATCAAATCTTCCTTGAATGGCTCTTACAATACGATAGTTAATCTTATTATGTTCAAATTCTAATTCTACAGTGGCTGTTACTATTTTTCCTATAGATTCCTGTAAGGCTACTTCATTAATTAAATGCACATCTACATTATCTGAATCTTGATTTAATTTAACTGCGCCAAATAGTGCAAAAAGAACCGCTCGAAAAATACCGGTTTTACCAGCACCATTTTGTCCGAGAATAACAGTTACATTTTGAGTATCTTCACTAGCAAAATGGATATATTGCTTATCTCGAAATTGGCGAAAGTTATTAACTATTAATTGCTTTAATTTCATTAATTATCCTCCTTAATAACTTTTTCTAAAACCTGTATTAAACGTTGCTCAATTTCTTTATCTGTAAATTGATCTTGCTTTTGTTGAGTGATAGCTGTTAGCAACACTTGAATAGGTTCTTTTACGTTCATTGGTAATTCTTCAATCCTCATTTTAATATCTTGTTGTAATGCCATATTTTTTCATCTCCTCTTGTGCTTCTAGATAAATTTCTTGTGGTGATTTATCTAAATATCTCTCCAATTTTAACTTTCTTAATATTGGAATTAATTTTTTTCGCGCTGTAAATTTATTTAATGCAAATTCATTCAAGTCAAATACCCGAGGTAATTCATGTTTAATCAAAGTTTCAGTATCTTTACCTAAATAATCTTTAGGTGGAAAAACCACAAAATCGTGTAATATGGCTTTATTTTTTCCAGGGGATAAACGCAAAATTCGTCCTCGTCTTTGCACAAACTCTCGCGGATTAGTTGTACTAGCCAAAAAAAATGCCTCTCGTGTAGCTGGGATGTCAACCCCTTCATCTAAACATTTTACGGCTACTAAAACTTCAATTTCACCCTTAGAAAATTTTCTTAATACTTGTTGACGTTTTATTTTACTAAGATCAGAATCAAAATTATGACAAGTTATTTGATGTCGATGTAATAATTGCATTATTTGATGAATTTCCTGTTTATCGCTACAGTAAATTAATGTATAATGGTGATCTTTTTGCCTTAACAATACTTGTTCTAACAATGATTGCTTAACAGCGGCTTGTTTAATTAAACGCGCTCGTTTTAAAAGTAATAGTTGCAGAGAATCACGTATTTTTGAATCCTTTTGTTTACGATGCATCATTGATTTGACTTTAGTAGTTAAATATTCAAATTCTTCCATTTCCTCTTCTGTAAAAGGTGCAATAATGGGATCATATTCATACTGTGTTAGAAAATGATTTTTAATAGCCGTTTCTAATGAGTATTCATAAACATCTTCACCGAATATTTTACGAACAAAATCAGTCCCAGTTATATCCCACCAACGAGTAGGGGTGGCTGATAAGCCTAATCGATTAGGAAAATTGTATAAGAAATTTCGTTGCTTATCGTTAGCACCTAAATAGTGACATTCATCCCCCAATAAAAATGATTGCTGAAAATCTAAATTTCGAATGCAGTTTTCAAATTTATTAGAAACAATGCTTTGATAGGTACCAATAACCACAACTCGTGATCTAAAGTTACGATTATAAAACCATACTAAATCATGTAATGAGTGGATCCACTCACGGCTATTACCGAAAATATGACAATCGACATTAATTCCCGCAGCTTTTAAACTAGATTCCCATTGACTAACTAAATGAACAAAAGGAACAATGATCACTAAAAATTGTCGCTGATATTCTTGATAATAATCTTGTGCAGCAGCAATACTAGTATATGTTTTACCTGTTCCAGTAGCCATATTAAAAATACCAACACGTCCATTATTTTTAAAATTAGTTACTGCCGTTTGCTGATAATTTCGTAATTTCATGAATCGACCTCACTGATATTACCAATCTCATCAACTTGGAAATGATTATTTTGATAGAATTCTTTAGAAAAACATTTTTTAATCTTATCTGATCGCTTAGGCACGAGACCCATTTCAGCAGCTTGATCATAAATTTGTGCCTGATTAGAATTATCTGATAACCAGATTCGAATCTGATGAGCAACAATATCTTCCATAGATTGATATTTACTATTATTACGAGTTAAGACATAACAATTAGATCTAAACATTTTTTTGGGCCAAACATAAAAATGATAGCCTAATAGTGTTGCATAAGTTGCAAATAATTCTCTTGTCCAGCGATAGCCTACATCTGGTAAGTCCATCCAAATAGCTTCTGATAATAAGGTCAGCACTAGAAAATCTTTTGTACCAAACAAATTATTTAACGTGTTGGCTACTGCTTTGTCAGCTTCTGGAGAACGTTTTATATCACTCCTTTTAGCATAATAGTCAACTGAAACAGGCACTAAATCAGCTTTTTCCATATAACTACGGTAATTTTGATTCCAAGAACTTTCGCTAAGACCGGCTGTTAATGCTATTTGTTTCAACTTATCTTCAGTGATTTTATTTGAAACTTGTAATGATAAATAAAGAGGCCATATTTCACCCGGTTGCTTCTTTATATCCGGTAACATATCAACATTCACAATAAAAGTATTATTAATAATATCAATTTTATTTATAAATCTATTAGGTTTTAAATTGTTAAGATATCTAATTAATGATGTAACCGCACTTTTATTATAAATATGAGTGGTATCAATCTGATCATTCAGTTCATTATTATAGTAGTCATAGACAATTTCTAAAGACAAGATAGGTCGTTTATTCAAATTAGTATTAATAAAATCAATTAACTTCGGTGCTAGTACTTTTTCAGCAGCCTTAATATTAATCCAAAAAACTTTATTACCATCAACAATAATTTCAGAATTATTAGAAGCTTCTTGCCTAATAGTATAATCTTGCCACCCAAATTCATTATTAAGATCTTGTATAGCAATGGGCAATTGCTGAGTTTTTAAATATCTTACAATTTGTTCTGAAATCTTAATCGGCTGACTGCCATTCACAAAAATATCATTATTACGGCCATCAGAATAAACAAAATCATTAGGGTATAATCTTTGAAATATTTGATAAAATTCATCATTAGTCATAGATTTAGGTAATTGATCTTTAATTTGATTATATAACCATAAATCACGTGAATAATGATATCCGTCAGCAAAATGTTTATTTAGCATTTCCTTCGCTGTCTCAAATACTTCTAAATTATAATCATTTTTATTAAAAAACTTATAATATCCCTTACCTACAGTGATTATTTCCAAATTATTATTAAATGTTCCACAAAAACCCTTGTAAGTTTCACTAATTTGATATCCAAATTCTTGCTGCGTCCAATTATTTATCCGATGATAATTTCTTTCGTCACATTTTATTTTTGCAAAGTTATTTTTTTGACAGTATCTCCGAATAATTTCTGATTTATTAAGATGTTTTTTAGATATAATACGTTGACGTCGTTCATCTAATGAATAATTCAGATTAGTTAATAGCTCTTCTATTTCGTGAGAGTCCAACTGTAAATTATATTCATGAAATATACTATCAATTTCTGTCCAATAATGTGCTTTGCCATCATTTATTTTAGATTTCAAAATTTCTGTTGCCTGTTTTACATAAGCATCACTTGTAAGCCATATATTTTTTAAAAAAGGCTGATTTTCAAGGACAATATTTTCAATTAAGTACTCATATTCCAAATTTAAGTAATCTTTTAATTTTATTTGTTTACATTGTGTTGTTACCAATAATTTTAGGGTGAAACGTTGTTGTTTCCACCAATTATAGAATTTTACAGAATATTTAGTCTCCATTTGCCGAACACGTTCGCGAGTAATGCCCCAGCGACGACCTAAAGCTTCCAAAGTCAAGGGTTCTTTAATCATTTTTCGATTCTTAAAAATATCACGTGCTCGTTCATCCATAGTTTGAATATATTGATTTAAATAATATTCTATAGAATGCGGTAAAAGTCTTTGCTGAATAGACCAACTATAATTCAATAGCTTATCCGAATATTGATTTACCCATTGCTGATCTTTATTCAAATCTAGTATTAAAGCTTGACGTAAAATATTAACTGAAGGAATATTTGTGGTTTCTTGTGGCACATGAACAATCGATTGTAAGTTTTGTATTAATTCTTTAATTAGAGGATTTTTTCCCCAGTTTAATTGCTTTATTACAATAAAATAATTTATCTCCCAAAATAAGAAAATATAGATAAGATAAGAGGTTCTTTTAAATGTTTCACGTTATCAAAAACATCTGCCGATAACGGAATCATTGGCAAAAAAACCGAATATGAAGATAAATTTTTAGTTTTTATATATTTTTGTTGAATATCTTTAATATTATCTATAATTTTACGTAGTTTTTTATTACCAATACCTGGTGTTAAACAGATTACACGTAACTTTTCTACAGTTATTTGTGAAATTTTAGTTACTCCATGTGCTTGAAAAGAACGCAAAATAACATTATCTGTTTTCTTGTTAAATACAAAGTTGACTGGCATTGATTCAAAATCTTCTACATCCAAAAAGTTTTCCGGATGTAATTTTTTAAAATCAATCTCTGTTACTTTAGTTAGTTTACTTTCTATTTCTTGTTGTTGTTTTATTTCAATTTCACTATCTGCAAAAACTCGCTTAATCTTGCTTAAGGTCAATTCATCAACGTATTCTATACCTAACTGTATGAACTTATTAACAATTAAAGATTGTTGTTTTTTGTCAAAGAGTTGATCAAGTCTAAGTCGAGAATTATTAATTTCACCACTTTCTTGGATTTCAAAGTTAGTTAATTTGCTATATGTAGATATTTTAATTTTATCAACATTAAAAAGTTGAACCAAATTATCTATCTCAATAGTTGGATTAACAAAAATCAATTGATTAAGAACTAGTCCAAATAAACTGTTATAAGCTAATATGGATGGAAATAGATTTAATGAATTCAATAATGGGTGTCGGCTAATAAAATCTTTTACATCCACAAAACGAGTATCATTAACAATGATAGTATCGTGTTGCCATTTAAAAACTCCAAAAATTCCTTGTCCGTGATTAACTTGTACTTTAATTCCAAACAATTTAAAAAGCTGAATTATTTCATTAAAAAATAAACGATTTTTTACGTATAACTTACGCAATAAATCGACTGAAAGTGCTTTATCAGAATCAAAATTATCCAAATCTATAGAAGTATTCATTTTATTAGTAATAAAAGTAGTAATCCAATTATCAACTTGGTCATCAGACCAAAAATTGGGAAAGAAAATCCCTTCTTCCAATTTCACTAACACCTTCAATATATGTAATATGTTATAAAAATCCAAAACATCTATTTATATTCTGATTATATAATAGGGATAATTTCTGTCAACAGAATATCAAAAATATAAACTATGCTCCAACTTATAAATTTTTATGAAAGAGATTTTTTAATAAAAATTAAGACACTTCTATTCCCCCTGAAATTTTTACAAAATTAGATTAGTTGAACTTGAAATTTTTATAAACTTAAAGAAGGTCAAGAAAAAATTTATCTTGACCTTCTTTAACTCTTTTTCTAATTCAGTATTTTAGCTGTTTTTTCCTTTGTCCAATGCGGTTGCCAATTTAAAACTAAATTCAAAATAATCGCAGTTAAGGCTGCAATCGTAATCGGTGATTTCAAAAAGTATTGCAACATTGGCGGTGTTTGACTAATAACTTTGGCCGGCACTAAAATTAATGCTAAGGTTAATACCATTGGAACACCAACAATATAAATTTCATTACCGGTCATTGTCTTAATTAATTTCAAACCATTGAGCATAATAATCATACAGATAATGGAGAAAACCCCACCAATAATAGCATCTGGAATTGCTGATAAAAAGGCAGATAGCTTGCCCACAAAACCTAAAATAATAAACCACACACCCACAGCAATAAAGACGCGACGACTAGCAACTCCTGTAATAGATACTACACCAGCATTTGTCGAATAACCAGTCATTGGTGTACTCCCCAATAAAGCCGCTAACAAACAACTTAGGCCTTCACCAATTAAACCTCGATTCCATTGGCGTGCAGTAATTGGTTCATTAGTAACTGAACTCATGGCAAACCAAGTACCCATCGTTTCAGTTGTGAGCACAATATAAATAATAACAAACGTGAAAATTGCCATCCCTGAAAAATGAATCCCATAATAAGCTGCAGTAAACTGCGGCCAAGAAAACCAGGGTGCTTGTTGTATTAGAGACCAATTGAATAATTTCATATGGGCAGCAGCCAAAGTTCCTACAAACATGGCAATAACGATGGAGCCAGCCTTGAGAATTTTACGTGTCCGCCGAAAATAATTACTCAAAGCAATGGTGATTAGCAAAGCTCCCATCGTAATTGCTGCTAATTCCATATTTTGATAAATATTACCTGGAGCTTGAAAAATATTATCGTTCAAGGCTGAAGGTAAAAGGGATAAACCCACACAAGCAATAATGGTCCCACCTACAACCGGAGGTACTAATTTATTAATGATTTTTTGATAAATCCCAGTTAATCCTAAAATAATTAATAAAATTGCCCCTACTAGACAAGACCCAATCACTGTTGCCATACCACCATGGGAAGCACCATTAGCCAAATAAACGCCAGCTACTGCTCCTACTGGAACATAAGAAGGACCTTGAGACATTGGCATCTTTAATAACCAGATAGTCTGTATTAAAGTCCCAAGTCCACAAGCTAAAAAGGCAACTTGCAAAAATCCGGTTTTTTGCGCGGCATCCATTGACAACAAACCGGCAATAATCAGTGGCGGTACATAAACATCCATTGCTAAAACATGCTGTAACCCTAATAAACCCGACTCCCAAACCGGAATTTTGTCTTCTGGTCCATATAGTAATCCATTATCTTGAGTTTTCACGCAGCTACTCCTTTTTTTGAATAATTTGTCCTTGAACTAATACTTGGTCAATATTGTTTTTATCAGTATGGTACATTAATTTTTCAAATCGCATAGCTGGTGTTTCTGATTGCCAAGTTGTCCAATTATTATGCACAATTTGTAAATCCGCATAACATCCCACTTTAATTTGACCAGTGGGTAGCTGCAAACTGCGCGCACCACCAAGAGTAGCTAAGTAAAAAGCATTTTTAATTGTTAAAAACTCATCTTGGGTACCTCGATTTAAGGCGTTAATTTGGCCATCTACTCCATCATGACGTTGATGAGCTGAAATCACTGCTTGGCGAATATTTTGATATAGACTCTCACTATAACCACCTGAAATATCAGTACCTAAGCCCATTTTAATCTGTTTTTGCAAAATTGTTTTTGTTGGTAAAATTGCATTACCAAAATATACATTGGAAATTGGACAATGAGCAATCGCAACACCTTGTTGTTGAAATAAGTTCAAATCATCTTCATTTAGTAATGTCCCATGTGCCATAACTGCTTTATTAGTCAATAACCCAAAACGATTTAAGACTTGCGCATCTCGTTGGTGATAATGCTGCAAAGCATAGCCATTTTCCCAATCACTTTCACTACAATGGGATTGAATGGGCAAATTATACTGATGGGCTAATTGACCTAAGCCAGCCAAAGCCTCATCACTGCAACTCGGTAAAAAGCGCGGTGTAATTACTGGCGTCAATGATATTCTTGTAGTTTGATTTAATTGCTGCAGTTGTTCAATAAAGCTTTGCGTTGCTTGTAGTGCTTGTGCAGCCGATTCATCACGATAATTGGCGGGAGTTTGTTCGGGATTATCCATTACCACTTTCCCGATAAATCCCCGTTGCTGATATTTTAAACAAGCCTGCGCCAAAGCCAAATTACCTTGATTGTGAACTGAACCAAAGTATAAAGCAGTAGTTGTTCCTTGAGCTAACAATTCCTGAACTAAGTCGGCATATACTTGTTGAGCAAAGTTCGCATCCTGATATTGAGCTTCTAAAGGAAAGGTATAAACATTCAACCATTCTTCCAAAGGCCGATCTAACGCTACTCCGGCATTAGGCCATTGAGGAGCATGAATATGTAAATCAATAAAACCAGGTAAAACCACTTGTTGTGTGCTCAGTTGTATCAAGCAATCTCGTTTTTGAGCAGTAGCCAAAATTGCTGCATAATCAGAATCTTGAGGCGTTATAATTGCCGCAATATAACCGCTGTTGTCAATACAAATCAAATTATCAGTTTGATAAGTCACTGTATCTGGATCAGCAGCCGAAAAATAGGCTCCTTGAATTACTGTTGTAAAATTAATCTCTATCCCTCCAATCGCGAACTATAATTTTTATATTCTAACAAAATGTTCGTATTACTATTGTAACAATTTTTTTCAAAATTAAAAGATAAAAATAAATTTTTTGAAAATATTTTGATAGTAATGAAATCAATAAAGATTAAAATTTTTACTATAATTTTTAAAAATATACTCATTGGTTATTTCTATTTTAAGTAAAATACGTTACACTGAAAGCGTATACTTTTTAATACACGAGGGGTGCCATATTGGCTGAGATCAAATTAAAAACTTGAGACCCTTTGAACCTGTTCGAGTTAAGACTTGCGAAGGGACGTGTGCACTAAGCTAATCAATAAATTTTAGCCGCCGTTTCTTAGGAGATGGTGGCTTTTTAAATATAAGGAGGATTTTTGATGGATTTTCAACTTTTAGATAATTTACGCCAAGCCAATCCGGTTGTCTTGAATATTTCTAATTTTGTTACTGTTCAAGACGTGGCTAATGGCTTGAGTGCTTTAGGCGCTTCACCAATTATGTCTGAAGAAATTGCAGAAACTGAAGATATGATTCAAATTAGTCAAGCGGTGCAATTGAATTTTGGCGCTTTTACTAAAGAGCAAGTGGCTCATATTCAAAAAATGGGACAATTAGCCAATCAATATCATTTACCAGTAGTTATTGATCCTGTGGCTGTTAGTTCCGTAGCTTATCGTCATCGCATTATTCCACAATTATTACAAGAATTTCATGCAGATATTATTCGAGGTAATACTGGGGAAATTGCTGCTTTAGGAGGTTTTGAATGGCAAGCAAAAGGAATTGACTCAGGTGAAGGTCAAGGCAATCGTGTGGAGATTGCTCAAAAAACAGCACAAAAATATCACTGTGTCGTAATTATGAGTGGTGCTATAGATATTATTACTGACGGTAAAGCAGTAACGAAAGTGCATAATGGAAATTCTTTACTACAAGTTCATGTAGGATCTGGCGATATGTTATCTAGTATTAGTGCTGCCTTTGCTGCGATTTCTTCCCAAAATTTGTATGAAGCAGCACAAATGGCTACTTTAGTTATGGGGTTAAGTGGTGAATTAGCAGCCAATGCACAACCAAATATCGGACCTGGAACTTTTACAGCATGCTTATTAGATAAACTAGCTCAAATTCAAGTTAGTGATTTAACACAATCTGCAAAATTTGAAATCGAGGCTGTATAAATGTCTAATACAATTAATTCTTTCCCAGAAGTTTTAACTATTGCTGGCACGGATTCAGGTGGAGGAGCTGGAATCATGGCCGATTTAAAAACTTTTCAAGCCCGCCATGTTTTTGGTACGGCAGTAGTTGTAGCTGTAACAGCCCAAAATACTCTAGATGTGCAGGCTAGCAAGTTAATGCCACAAAGTTTAATTAATGCTCAATTTGCCGCAATCGCAGAAGATTTTCAAATTAGAGCTTGTAAAACTGGTATGTTGGGTGATAGTAATCGTGTCCGCGCTGTCGTTCAAAATCTCAAAAAATATAATTTTGGTCCTATAATTGTTGATCCGGTAATGATTGCTAAAGGTGGAACTGCGTTATTAAGTGAGGAAGCTATTGTGACGGTCAAAAGAGAACTATTGCCTTTAGCAACACTTATCACGCCTAATATTCCTGAAGCAGAAAAACTTACCGGACAACATATTGAAAATAAAGTAGATTTTCAAAAGACAGCCCGAATATTGCAAAATTTGGGTGCGCAAAATGTGCTCATTAAAGGTGGCCATCAGAATTCAGACACTGTTAGTGACTATGTTTTATTGGCTAATCAGACTCATTTTTGGCTTACCAAACCGCGTACTCATACCAATCGCACTCATGGTACTGGTGATACTATTTCTGCATGCATTACTGCTGAATTGGCCCATGGAGCTGATTTAGCTACTGCAATTAGATGCGGTAAAAATTATGTAACAGCAACCATTGAACATCCCATTCAAGTCGGTCACGGACATGGTCCTTTAAATCATTGGGCCGCCCAGAAAGAAGGTTTAGCTTATGAAAAAATTTAATCCGCAAATATTAAATGCTTATTTCATTTGTGGCAGCCAGGATTTAAAGCAGGATAATCTTTTAACAGTAGTCCACAAAGCTTTAGCTGCAGGAATTACTGCATTTCAATTTCGCGATAAAGGACCTAACTCGCACTTTACTCCTGATCAGCGTTTGCAAGCAGCACGCCAATTCAAAGCATTATGTAACGACTATCATGTTCCTTTCTTGATTGATGATGACGTTCAACTAGCTTTAAAAGTACAAGCAGATGGTATCCATGTTGGTCAATCAGATCAAAAAATCACTCAGGTTATTCAAAGTGTGGGTCAAAAGATGATAATTGGCTATTCTTGTTCCAATTTAGCTGAAGTTCAAGCTGCTAATCAAATTGATGGCATCGATTATTATGGGTGTGGACCTATCTTTGCTACAACTTCTAAAGCAGATGCTAGTCCTGTTATTGGTATTTCTGGTTTAACTCGCCTAGTAAAAGCTGCAACTCGTCCTGTAGTAGCTATTGGTGGTATTAAAACTGATGATCTACCTGCCTTAGCTCAGACCCAAGCTGCGGGAGCAGCCGTAATTTCTTTATTAACTCAAAGTTCTGACTATCAAAATACTGTATCACAATTACGAACCGCCGCTTGGCAAGCAAATTAAGCAAAACTTCACCTCCATTTTAAAGATAAATACTATATAATAGTCACTATACTTGGAGGTTAACTTATGATATTAGAACGAAATAATTTATTTAATATTAGTCAGTTAGAAATTCAATTACAGCAGTCACCCTTACGCGATCATTTACAAGATTTTAAACAACTAACTTACGTGTACATGTTAAGACGCGCAGCTATTAAAGAAATTGGTACAAAATTAGAAAATCTCGACGATGAATTTTCATTAGTTCATCAACACAATCCCATTAATCTCATTGAGGAAAGAATTAAAAGCCCTGCTAGTCTGATGGAAAAATTAGAGCGAAAGCACTTAGATTATACCATTGAAAGCATTAATAAAAACATTTTAGATATTGCTGGTATTCGTGTGATTACTAATTATTTAGATGACATCTTTCGTATTGAACAAACTTTAATTGAACAAGACGATGTCAAATTAGTTAAAAGAAAAGATTATATTAACCATCCTAAACCTAATGGTTATCGCAGTGCCCATTTAGTTGTTACTGTCCCTGTCTTTTTATCAAATGGCACTCATAAAGATGTTCCTGTCGAAATTCAAATTCGGACAGTGGGTATGGAAATGTGGTCCAGCCTCGAGCATAAACTACACTATAAAAATTTTATTAGCAAAGAAAAGGCCGATCAACATACAGCTAAATTACAAGAATATTCCCAAAAACTTTATAACATTGAAGTGGGAATGCAACAAATTTCCAAAGATATTGAAAAAGGATAAAGCTTATTCATATAAAAAAATCGCCCGCAAATTTGCGAGCGATTTTTTTAGATTTATTCAATAATTATTCTTCATTACCAGTTTCAATTCGATCTTCTTTATCATCAATAGCTAGATGCTTCGGTGTGTCATATTCTTCTACTGCTTGTAATTTTTGATTATCATCTAGTTGTGAAACTCCATTCAGATGAATTTTTTGCAATCCAATCATAGCCAACCATAACAGTATAAGAGCTACAATCGTAATTGCTACTAAAATCAAAACAGAACTAGTAAAGATTGTTGTGCCTAATCCAGAAGTAATTGATTGACGGAAACTTAAAATAGAATATGTCATTGGTAAATAAGGATGAATCACATTAAAGAAGTGATTGGTAATTTCCATTGGGAAAGTACCACCAGATCCACCTAATTGCAACATTAAGAGGACCATCGCAACAAACCGACCTGGATTATCAAAAGTCATCGATAAGAACATAATGACAAACATCGCACATAAGGAGAAAACCACCGCAGTTGCAAAGAATTGGGCAACATGATCAATTTGCAAACCGCCAACCATAATCAAGCCAGCTTCTAACACACCCATTGCAACTGCCACTACTGCTCCTACACTTACTTTACTTAAGAACCATTGTGTAGCAGATTTACCAGTTTCTGACACTTTACGAATTGGATAAGCAAAATTGAAGACCAAAGCACCAACATATAAAGCAACTGATAAGACATAGGGTGCTAAAGCATGTCCATAATTTGGTACATAACTATAATTAGTATGTTTCAACTTAGTTGGTGCAGCAAACATATCTGCATTCTTCGGTCCTGCTTTAATACTATTAACTTGTTGAGCACCATCAGTTAAAGCCAAACCTAATTGATCACTACCATTAGCTAATTGTTGAGCCCCACCAGTTAACATACCTGAATTAGCTTGTAAAGCTGAAGCACCATTAGCTAATTGTTGAATGCCACTAGTTAACTGACCACTGCCAGAACCAAGTTGGTTTACACCGTTAGTTAGAGTTGGTACCATTTGATTCATTTGGTTTAACCCGGAAGATAATTGATTAGCACCACCAAGCAAACCAGGTTGTGAACCATTTCCATTAACCGCACCTTGAATATTGCTCAAACCTGAATTAAGTTGCGTAATAGCTTGATTTGCTCCTGGCAAAGCAACATTAGAAGCTTGAGCCAATTGAGCAACACTTGCCTGTAACTGATTAATTTGGGTATTAATCTGCTGTAATTGTGGCGCTGCTTGTTGAATTGCTTGTAAATGTGCAGCAATTTGTTGATCAGCTGCACTAGCATTTTGTAAATTAGCCGCTACGCTTTGTAATGCACCCGCAATATCAGCTTGACCACCCTGGCTTGCTGATTGAGCAACTGCTTGAGTAACCGCACTAGTAATTGTAGCTTGTTGATCGGCAGTAAGTGTATCTGGTCCCAAAGCATCAATCACAGCTTGGGCAATCCCATTAGCAGAAGCATTAGGATCAGATGTTGTTCCACCAGCACTTTGGCTAATATTTTGCAAAGTTGCTCCGGCTTCTTTTAAGTTAGCTCCAATAGTTTGAGCTTGAGTACCAATACCAGAAATCTGACCAGTTAATTGATCAATACCACCTAAACTACCACTGCTTGCTTGTAACTGTTGATTTAACTGTTGAATACCACTATTAATTTGTGGCAATGCTGAAGTTAATTGGTTCAATTGCGCTTGTTGATCGCCTGAAGTACTCGAAGCTAAAGCAGACTGCAACTGTTGTAAACCACTACTTAATTGATTAGAACCATTAGCTAGTTGTCCTACACCTGAAGCTAGTGGTTGAACCCCTTGCTGCAATTGTTGGATTCCACCAGCCAGTGGCGAAACCTTCACATTTAAAGTTTGAATACCATTGCTAACTTGAGACACACCCGCAGTATATTGATTTAAACCGTCACTTAAAGTAGCAGTTCCATTATTCAACTGCGATGCACCACTGGCAGCTTGTTTCATACCAGAGCCTAAGACGTGCAATTGTTCAAACATCGCACTAGCATAGGCATTGGTGACTGCCGTACGAATTTCTTTTTCTAGGCTGCTAGCTCCCACTTGACTAATAACTTCACCAATATAATTCAATGAATCATTAGTTTCATACTTTAATTGCATTTTTTTCGGCTTTGCAGATAAGACTGTGGCGGCATTCTTAGAAAAATTACTTGGGATTGTAATCACAGTATAATATTTTCTGTCTTTTAGTCCTTGAGCAGCCTGCTTTTTACTTACAATATGCCAATCTAATTGCTTATTTTTTTTCAACTTTTTAATTGTTTGCTGCCCGACATTCATTTTTTTACCATTATAGTGTACAGGACGGTCTTCATTAACTACAGCCACTGGCAAATCTTGCGTACTGCCATAAGGATCCCAAACTGACTTTAAGAAGAAAATTGAATATAAAAAAGGAATTATGGTCATGACAATTACGGAAATCAAGATTAACCGATTGCGGCCAATGAATTTCCATTCTTTTTTAATCATTATGATGCTCGCTTTCTTTACAATGTATTTGGTGTTTCACTAATCTCACTTAGTTGTAAATCTAACAGTTCTTCAAATTGTCGTTGTCGCTCCGACCGTTCCACTGGCAAAAATCCCATAATCTCAATGACAGTAAAACCTAGCACTGAACTTATCAGGGTTTGAACATATGAGTCTGCTTGCATATGCCGCAAATGAACACTTGCAACTAACTTATTTAATAAGTCTAACACTTTAGCTGTCGCCTGATAAAAACTGCTGTCATGGTCAAAATTATGCACATCGTAAATTAATTCTACCATTTTGCCCTGGCTTTCAAAATAGTTATGTGCAATTTCAGCATAACGGCGAAAAGCTGCTTGTCCCGCCATTCCTACTAGTCCATCAGTCACGCGACGATAAAGGTTATCCATAAAAATTGTGCCAATTTGATCAATCAGATCACTGATATTACGGAAATAATTATATAATGACTGGGAACGAATATTTAATGCTTTAGATAAACTTTGAAATGTAAGAGCCTTAACTCCTTGCTCAAAAATAATCGTTTGTGCTGTCTGAATAATCTGTTCGCGGTTAATTCTACGGTTGCTCATATTTTTCTCCCCCCTTTATCTCTTATCATAAATCTACAAGTTGTAATTTTAGTACGATTAATTAAAGTTTGCAAGAGTAAAGAGTCATTAAATTGAATTTTTTTAAAATTTTATTAAACATGCTTAATTGTATAGTATACAAATATAACTCGCAATAAGAAACTTCATAATCTCTTTGAGAACTAGTATTGAAAGTTAACTAGAGTCAAAAGTTGATGAATAGTGAAAATTATATATTGTAAAAATAGAACTAATCACAAAATCTGCATAATAAAAAAGAACTCAGACAATGGTTTGTCTCAGTTCACTTAACTACTAACCGGCTAAAGCTTTAAAATGATAAACTTGTGAGCTAAAATCGGCCTGAGTAATTGGTTCATAAAAACCAGTATTCATAAGTTCATCTCCACCAATAACTGCACCAGTATCAAGATTTTTATAAGTCTTATCAGCATCAAGACCAGATAATTTTAAAATTTCAAACGCTGGCTGCGCTTCTGACATTATCTTAAAAGAAAACACAATAGCTTCATTTTTGTCATCAGATACAAACATCCATGCGCAGCGATTATTATCATAAGGACTAATTAATCGAATAAATTTACCATATTGGACTAGTGAACGAATTTTTTTATAAAAAGCAATTTGTGCTTGAACCTCTTTTTTATCAACAGAACTAAGTTTAGTTAAGTCTAATTCATATCCTAAAACACCACTCATAGCAACCTCTCCACGCGTCTTCATAGACGTTAAGCGACCAGTTTGCTGATTTGGAGATGCTGAAACATGAGCTGTCATTGATGATATTGGATAAGCTATTGAAGTTCCATACTGAATTTTAATACGAGCTACAGCATCAGTATTATCACTTGTCCAAGATTGTGGCATATAATATAAAAATCCAGCATCAAAACGACCACCACCACCCGAACAGCCTTCCCATAAAATGTCTGGATATTCTGTGGTTATTTTTTCTAACATTTGGTATAAACCTAATACATAGCGATGTAAAACTTCTCCCTGACGATTAGCTGGTAATACTGGTGAATAAATATCTGTTAAATGGCGATTCATATCCCATTTAACATAATCAATTTGACAACTATCTAAAATTGCTGTCATCTGATTATAGATATTATCACGTACTTCTTGTCTTCCCATATCTAAAACATATTGATTTCGTGAAGGGCTTGGTTTACTTCCAGGAACTTTTAACATGTAATCTGGATGTTGTTGATATAATTCTGAATCAATTGAAATCATTTCTGGTTCAAACCATAATCCGAATTTTAATCCGTTAGCATGGATGTAATCTACAAAACGTTTTAAACCCTGTGGGAACTTACGGGCAAACACTTTCCAATCACCCAGAGAAGTGTTGTCATCATCACGATGTCCAAACCAACCATCATCTAAAACAAACATTTCAACTCCTAACTTTTTAGCCTCATCAACAATTGGTTTTAATTTGTTTTCATCAAAGTCCATAAAAGTAGCTTCCCAATTATTAACCAAGATTGGTCGTGGAGCAAATTTATATTTACCACGTGCAACTCGTTCCCTCATTAACCGATGCAAGTTATCACTCATTTTATTCATACCTTGTGCTGAGTATGTCATCAAGACTTCTGGAGTTTGAAATGTCTGCTGACTTTTAACTTCCCAATCAAACTGTTCATCATTGATACCAACAAGAATTCGTGTTGCACCATATTGGTCTTTTTCAATTTCCTCTTTATGGTTACCTGAATAAACAAAACTCAAGCCGATAATATTTCCTTGAAATTCATCAGTTTGAGAATCACAAATGGCAATAAAATTATTCATTTGATGACTTGTAGTGCCACGTCTACTCTCAAATACTTTAGTCCCAGCGTTAATATCTTCTCTTTGCAATTGACGCTCATTAGCATGTGCTCCTGGTAAAGAAATAACTTGCTGTTTCTTACCAGCAGGTAGATCAAGTTGCATAGAAGCCAGCTTTTCAATGTGAACAGACTTATCACTTTTATTAATCAATTCTACTGAACGCGCAATAACGTCATAATCTTGATAAATCGTATATATCAAAATTAATTCCAATTGATTAACTTGATCTTCTAAAATAATCTTTAAAGTTTGAGCTTCATTTTTCTTAATAACATAAGCTGCTGGAAGTCCATCTAATTGGGGTTTACCAAAGCTTATCTTATAATCTTTGTAAACAAAACGCGCTGAATAAGAGCCATTGGCTTGTCTAATTATTGCAGCTGGATTTCTAAAATCGCCATCACCCTGGCTACTGTACTCCTGCAACACAAAATCTAAAGAAAAAGTACGTTCTTGAGCTCCTGGCAAGTTATCAGAAAAACCACGGTCTTTACGGGGATTTTTTAATTGCCCATGATAATTTTTAATTCGTGGGCCAAAATATAAATGGGAAAGTACCCCACCCTCATCAATTCCTAAAATATAAGAAATATTTCCATTATGAAGATGAAATACTTGCTGCTGTTCATCAAAATTAATCAAATTTTTCAATTTCATATCTTCCTTCGTTTTCAATTAAATTATTGTAATTTCAATACTTCTTGTTTATTGGCGCTCACTAACTCACCCGGTCTTGCTAGGATTTGAGGAGTGCTGAATTTATCACTATTGGTTATAGTGACTGTGATGGTATCATCAAATCCAGCTTTTTTTATTGCCGGATCCCAAAATTCAATCAATTCTGTTCCTTTAGTGACATATTGTCCTTCTTGAACGTAACTGACAAAGCCTGTACCCTTCATTTTGACAGTATCAAATCCAATATGAATTAATACAGCTACGCCATGATCATCCACCAACCCAATAGCATGTCTAGTTTCAAAAATTCTTTTAACCGTGGCATTAAATGGTGCTAACACTCGTCCATCAGTTGGTTTAACTGCAAATCCTTGTCCTACCTGTCCAGAAGCAAATGTCACATCAGCCACTTTATCTAAGGCAATTATTTCTCCAGAAACGGGTGATGCTAAAGTCATTGTGAAATTGTGCTGCACTTCTTTTGCCTCTGGCTTTACTTCTTTGCCCCATGTTTTTTCTAACTGTGCCATAATTTCAGCATGTTTTTCTTCAGTTAAAGTAGATTTTTTCCAAAAAATTAGAAAAGCAATTATTAAGAAAACTGCTGGGACTGCAAACATCATAACTTTAAATTTAAACTGTCCATCGGATGTGATAGATGCCGCGGTAGCACCAGTAGTCATACCAGCTATTACGGCTACTTGACCAACAACACCATTAGAAATAGCTCCCCCTAATTTATCTAATAAAGGACGAATGGAAAGAGTTAATGACTCATCACGATGTCCCAATTTTAATTGACCATATTCAACTGAATCAGTAATAATCATTAAAACTACTAAAAAGATTACTGCTTGCGGAACTTGAAACATTTCTGCAGCTACTAAAACTAAAAACAAAGATTTTCCCGCTACTGAAAATAATAATATTCCTGCCAACATGATACCAATACAACTAGCAAATACTCTTCTTCTATTAAATTTATCCACTAATTTAGGAAATATAGACACAGACACCAAACTAATCACAATATTTATGGTTTGAAAAACTGAAAATAACGTTGATTTACCCATAATAAATGTAAAGTAATAGAGAACTAAAGAATTTAAAATATTAATACCAACGGCGTAAATACCATAAGTCAATGCAATCCACATCAGTTGATCATTTTGAGTTAAAGTCCGAAAAATTTTTTTAAAACCAACTGTATTCTCTTTGTTTTTTCTTAAATCTGATTGAACTTCATGTGTTCCTAAACCAACAGCTATTGATGTAATGATACCTACAATAGCTATCATTAAGCCAAAGGCAAACCAGCCGTGTGCATCTCCTGTACCACCAGTTTTATTTAAAGAAAAAAATAGTACTAATGGCATTACTACTACTCCAACTAGTCCTCCACCAAGAGTAGATCCAATTCTTGCTGATGAAGCAGTTCGTTCCCGCTCTTTTGAACTAAATGAAAGCGCTGGCACCATTGACCAAAAAGCCACATCTTTAAAAGAATAAAAAATATCCATCGTTATATAAAGAACAGCAAAAACAATTAAATATAGTAAAGGATGCGTTTTATTAATGCCTCCTAAATCTGTAAATAAGAACATTAATATAACGGAGGTAATCGTTCCACCAACTACTACCCATGGTTTGAACTGTCCAAATCGTGTTTTAGTTCGATCAATCCAATTACCAATAAAAGGATCAATTAGTAATTCAACAATTCTTAAAACTGTAATAATTGTAGTAATATACACAATCATTCTATTATTTTCTGTCTTATTACCACTGTTAAATAAATGAGTTGTCACAAACATAATAAAATATGTAGATAAAGCACCATAAAACATATCATTTCCAAAAGCCCCAAAAGCATAGGATACCCTAGATATAATATTCTTTAATTTACTAGATTTTGGATTACCAGTTGAATTTACCATTTTTTACTCCTAATCAAAATTTTAGTTAGTAAACAATATCAAAGCTATCGTTTACTTGTTTACTAAAATTAGTGTAACCGCTTTTCACCTTTTTTGCAAGTCTTTTATATAAAATGTAAATCCACAATTTAGTAAACAAATAAAAAGCCAGAACTATTGTTCCAGCTTTTTATTTGCCATATCTTAGAGACTTTCTCTTATAATTAAATTTGAGTTAACTGTAATTTCCAAAGACACTTTACGATTATCTACTAATCTTTCTCTTACTAAATTAATAGCTTCTTTACCCATAATTTTAGCTGCCGGCTTGACAGTAGTTAAAGATGGATAAAGATACTGAGCCATCTCAATATCATCAAAACTAACAACAGCAATATCTTTCGGAATAGACAGACCAAATTCTTGAATGATACGATAAACACCAATTGCCTGTGGGTCACTAGCAGTTAGTATTGCTGTAGGTCGATCTAGAGCTAAAATTTTTTTTGCGGCTTTCATTGCACCTTCAGTAGACCATTGTGTAACTTGAACATTAATATACTTTTCTAAATCATTTAATTTCATCCAGTTAAGATAACTTTGTTCGCGCACATCTAATAATTCATTATGTTTAATGCTTTTATTATCACTCAGATTTTTACGACCACCGATAAAAGCAATTTTTTGATGGCCTTTAGACTTCATTAAATCTAATACATTTTGAGTTTGCTGATCAAAATCATTATGAATTACATCGTAATTTAAGAAATGCCGTGAATCATCAATAATAATAATATTATGATTATAATGATAAATATTTGCTAAAAAAGCCTCTGTTAATGTTCCAATGACAATAACAGCTCCACATAGCGAAAGATCTTTTAAATCATAATCATAACTGGGTAAATGAATTTCTTTAAATAACATCATTCCCCATAATTCAGCTTGTTCTTCAATACCAATTTTTATTTCCCTAAAGTAGGGGTCTTTTAATTCATCTTCTGCACTGACACAATTAACAATTCCAAGGTGTAATCTTTCTACACTATCTTTACTAGCATTACTAGCTGGAATGTAATTTAAGCGACGAGCTGTTTCTAATACCCTTTTTCTTGTAGTATCTGAAACTGAAAAAGACTCATCTTGATTAAGAATCCTAGATACTGTTGCTTTAGATACACCGGAAAGTTTTGCAATGTTTCTAATATTTGCCATTACTCATCCTCATTTTTGTATCAAATTATTTTAAAATTTAGCAAAAAAGCGCTGATAAACTCAACGCTTAAAATTACCTATTTATCTACCCGAAAAAGTATTGATGGTGATGTGATAATAATGCCGGAAAAGCCAACGAATACCATAGACTAATGCCGCCAATATAACATTGACAATCGGTGGCAAAATTGGATTAATTGCAGCTGGTAATAATTGAACAAGCATTGAACCAACATACATAACTATTAAGCCGACTATTAGAATCACAACGCTTTGCCACATTGGTTTCCGTTTCTTTTTATCAAGCATCATTTGTTGGTTAAACCAGGAAAGTAAAATCCCCCAGAAGATACAAATTAAAATGGTAGTCACAATTCCCATTTGATTTTCACGGCTAGGATGCTTCACAAAAAAGCCCATGATTCCAAACATTACCAAAAACAGGGCTGCAATAAATAACGAACTATCGACACTTAATTTCCAAAATTCAACATGGTTTTTAGCTTCAATTTTTTTATGAAAAATTGCATCAACCTTGGTGGCAACAGTTCCATAAAGTTGACGTGCCGGGATACCTTTAATTTGATTATCAATTACTTCTTGCAGTAAATTATCAACTTGTTTTTGAGCTTCCTGGTCAGTTTGTCCATTTTCAACGAGTGCTTTATGCAGCTTAAATAAATAATCTTCATTGCGCTTGCTTAATTTAGCCTGTAATTGTTCTGGTGTAGCTTGGGCAACTTCTTGAGCAATTTTGGCTTGTTCATGCTTTTTCGCAACTTTAGCTTGCTGTTTACTTTGCGCTTGCTTATTTTTTTCGCGTGGATCCATCTTATCCTCCCTTAAACATTGAATCTAAATTCGATAATATCGCCGTCTTGCACTTCATATTCTTTGCCTTCTAAGCGTAATTTGCCAGCTTCACGAACAGCTTGCACGCTCCCATATTGGTCAAGATCAGCAAATGAGATAGTTTCCGCACGAATAAAACCCCGTTCAAAATCTGAATGAATAACTCCTGCGACTTGTGGAGCCTTCATTCCTTGATGGAAAGTCCAAGCTCGGGTTTCTGGACCACCAGCTGTGAAAAATGTTGCCAAGCCTAAAAGATGATAACTAGCTCTAATTAACCGATCTAAACCTGATTCTTCAACACCTTCAGCTTCTAAGAAATCTTGACGATCTTGGTCATCTAGTTCAGCAATTTCCTCTTCAGTCTTAGCAGAGATGCCAATCACTTCAGCGCCAGCTTGTTCAGCATATGCTTTCACCTGCTGGTAATACTCTGACTGTTCTGGATGCGCCATGTCATCTTCTGCAATGTTAGCTACATACAAAACTGGTTTAGAAGTCAACAAGAAGAGATTATGAACAATTTTTTGTTCTTCTTCATTAAAGTCAATTTCTCGCACTGCACCTCCTGCTTCTAATACAGGCTTAATCTTTTGTAAGACCGCTAGTTCTGCTTGTGCTTCTTTGTCTTTAGTCCGTGCTACTTTTTCCACGCGCGCATAACGTTTGTTGATGCTATCTAAATCGGCAATGCTTAATTCCAAATTAATCGTTTCAATATCATCAACTGGATCAATTTTGCCGTTGACATGAGTAATATTATCATCCGCAAAAGCACGAACAACATGGACAATAGCATCAACTTGACGGATATTTTCTAAAAACTTATTTCCTAAACCTTCGCCTTTGCTAGCACCCTTAACAATGCCGGCAATATCAGTAAATTCAAAAGTGGTATGCACAATCTTTTTGGCGGGGATCAACTCATCAATACGTTTCAGTCGAGGATCAGGAACCTCAACCATCCCAACATTAGGGTCAATAGTTGCAAATGGATAGTTTGCCATTTCGGCACCAGCCTTTGTAATGGCGTTAAATAAGGTTGATTTACCAACATTAGGTAAACCAACAATTCCTGCTGTTAATGACATAATCAAACTCCTTAATTTAATAGATTGGGTAACTGTAATTTTTGCGGATCAAGATAGAATTCCTCTTGATCTTGTTTTACTTCATGAGCTTGGGTAATAATTTTTTTGAAACGCTTATTAAAATAGGCCCGTTTCAACATTACTGCATGACCACAGCCTAAACAGCGCAACTTAATATCTGCACCGAGGCGCGTAATTTCCCAGCGATTTTGACCGCAAGCATGCGGTTTTTTCATCATGACAATATCTCCAAGATTATACATCCGCAGCCCTCCATTAATTTAACGAAATATTTAACAATTCTAAGATACGATTCAAATCTTTAGTTGAAGAAAAATCAATTTGGATTTTTCCCTTGCCTCCCTTAGTATCAACAACGCGAACACTGGTACCAAATTTATTAATTAGTTGTTCTTCTGTTTCTTTGATAAAAGGGGATTTTTTATTAGTATTTTTTTTGGATGTTTTCGGTTGTGGCTGTGCCACCATTTTTTCCAGTTGTCGCACCGTTAAGCCTTGATCAACTACCATTTGCGCTACTTGATCGATTTTATTAGGATCTTTAAATGTTAATAAAGTCCGAGCTTGCGCCATTGTTAATTTGGAATCTGTTAACAATTGTTTAGTTTTCGGAGGCAAAGTTAATAATCGTAAATAATTAGCAATATAAGGTCGACTTTTACCTAACTTTTCAGATATCTGTTCTTGGGTCAAATGTAATTTTTCAATTAAAGTCTGATACGCTTGCGCTTCTTCGATGGGATTCAAATCTTCGCGCTGCAAATTTTCTAAGACGCCAATTTCCATCATTTGACTTTCATCTAAGTCACGGACAATGGCAGGAATAGTTTTTCGTTGGGCAATTTTGCTGGCACGAAAACGCCGTTCACCAACTACAATTTGGTAGCCGTTGACACTTTTTCGTACAACAATTGGTTGAAAAACGCCGTTTTCTCTAATCGACTGTGCTAACTCATCTAAAGATGCTTCATCAAATTCTTTACGAGGCTGATAAGGATTCGGACGAATTTCATTTAAATTAATTTCTACTATATTTTCGGAATTGATTTCATCTGCTTCAAAATCAGAAAAGATAGCATCAATTCCGCGGCCTAAGCCGCCACGCTTTTTTTCAGTCATCGTTTTTCACTACCTCCTCAGCTAGTTGTAAGTAGGTTTCTGCTCCCCGCGATTTACGATCAAAATCAATGATGGGTAAGCCATAACTAGGAGCTTCAGCTAAGCGAGTATTGCGGGGAATAATGGTCTTGTAAACTCGATCGCCAAAGTAACTTTGAACTTCATTAACTACTTGTGTTCCTAAATTAGTTCGAGCATCAAACATGGTTAACAAAACACCTTCAATAGCTAAATTAGGATTAAAATGTTTTTGTACCAAACGAATAGTATTTAATAATTGACTTAATCCCTCCAAGGCATAGTATTCACTTTGAACAGGAATAATAATAGAATTGCTGGCAGTAAAAGCATTAATTGATAATTGGCCTAAAGAAGGTGGACAATCAATTAAAATATAATCGTAATTATCCTGAATAGTCATGATAGCCTCTTTCAAACGAGTTTCACGGGCCATCATGGATGTCAATTCCATTTCTGCCCCGGCTAATTGAATCGTAGCGGGCACAATATCCAGACCAGAACGTTCAGTTTTCATGATTGTTTTTTGCAACGGCAACTCATTAATAATTACATCATAAATATCTTGAGTAACATCAACTTTTTTAATTCCCAAACCACTAGTAGCGTTACCTTGAGGATCAATATCAATTACCAATACTTGTTTGCCTAGTTCTGATAAGCAAGCACCTAAATTGATTGTAGTGGTCGTTTTACCGACTCCGCCCTTTTGATTGGCTAAGGAAATGACTCTAGCCATGTTGATCCTCCTTTTTAACTGTAATAATCATTTTATATTCTTGATCTGTGTCCACTTCTTGATAAGTAAATTGAGCACCATTTTTTTGAGCTAGTTTAATGGAATCATGAAGAGTATTAATACTCAATTTGGAATTGTTTGAGGTTAAAGCTCTTACTTTTGTTTGCTTTTTGACTTGTGGATGGAGTGTTTTTTCAACTAAATCCTCAGTAGCTTTGACTGTGAGCTTCTTATTAATTATTTGTGGTAATAAGGCTTGTTGTTGTTCTAAATTCAAATTAAGCAAAGCCCGACCATGCCGTTGTGAAATTTGACCATTAGAAATTGCTTGTTGAACTTGTGGAGCTAATTTTAATAACCGCAATTTGTTAGCAACATAAGACTGACTTTTACCTAATTTACGAGCAAGATCTTTTTGCTGTAATTGTTCCATTTGTTCTAATTTGGCATATGCTTGTGCTTCTTCAATCGGATTTAAATCTTCCCTTTGTAAGTTTTCAATGAGAGCCAAAGCAGCACTTTCTTGGTTAGTGTATTCTCGAATAATTGCTGGAATACTAGTCCAATTCAAGCGTTGGATAGCTCGAAAACGCCGTTCTCCCGCGATGATTTCATACTTTTGTTCATCGTTTTGCCGTACAATAATCGGCTGCAACAAGCCATTAGCTTGAATTGATTGAGCTAATTCATTAATTTGCACTTCATTAAAATCATGTCGTGGCTGATAAGTATTAGGTATAATTTGTTCAACTGGCAATTCTTGAACTTGAATTTCATCATCCTCAGCTACTGGTTTACTATCCACAAATCTATCAAAAATTGACATAACTTTTCCTCCTAAAGGGGATTACGAGCTGGTATACCCGGCTTCCGTGGGAATTTAGCAGGTGTTGACTTAATCTTTTGAATCCAAATTAACTGACGTTCCCCCGCCGCCTGTGGTAATTCCAACTTTTCAACGCGCTCAATCTGCCCCCCCAATTTAAATAATGCAGACTTTGCTGCGGCCATTTCTGTTTCGGCTTGAGCACCCTTTAGAGCAATAAAATAACCGCCTTGCTTTACTACTGGCAAGCAAAGCTCCAATAAAACTGGCAAATTGGCAACTGCTCGAGCCACCACATAATCATATTGTTGACGATATTGTGCTTGTTGTCCAAACTCTTCGGCCCGCGCATGAACGAGTTGTACTTTAGATAATTGTAATTGATCCACTACCTGTTGCAAAAAATTCAAACGCTTATTCAAAGAATCAACTAAAGTTAAATGCAATTTGGGATTAGCAATTTTTAAAACTATGCCTGGAAAACCCGCTCCAGTTCCGATATCAGCCACTGAAACTGCTTGTGTCAATTGCTGATCATAAAACATTGGTGTCAAAGAATCATAAAAGTGTTTGACATAAACAGCGGATTCTTCAGTAATATTGGTTAAATTCATCACTTTATTAGTTTCAACCAATAATTGGAAATATTGCTGTAATTGAGCCATTTGTTGATCAGATAAATTAATGTTTTGGTGCGCTAAACTTAATTGTAATTCTTGTGGATTCATCTTAACTCCTTACGTGAAACAGTATAATGTTTCACAGTCAATCCTAACCTAAACTGGCACTTAACGCAATCATCTAACTAGTAATTATACATTTTTTTTAAATTTTTTTTGGTTAGAGTTTTTCAATATTTAATTATTTCAAAATTTTTCTATACAAAAAAACAGGGCAACAAGACCCTGTTTTTATCCAGATTTATGCCCATTGCAATAAAATAGGCGTAATAAAGCCTTCTATTAACGCCGCCAAAGCAATTAATGGCACTACTATTAATAAATATTGTAATAAGAGAGCTTTGACTGATATAGGCTGCTGCAACTGCCGACTAAATAAAAAATTTCGCCAACCACGATTTAATTGTGCTGCCAAAGCTACCACTAACAATAATGCAGACATTTCAAAAATTCCATGTGGTAATATTCCTAAAACAAAAGCTTTAACTGCCAACAGCCAGCCACTCTGCGCCCCTCTAACACCTAACACAAATCCTACAGATAAAGAAGTCATAATAAAGGTCAACCAATAAAAACCAGGTATAGGAATCAGTGCCAACAATAAAATGATTAGGGTCGCTTTTTCATTATTCAACAAAATCCCCCAAAACATTTGGGTGTTGTTGCCACTAGTAGGCAGAATTGATCGCAGCAATTTAATCATGTTATGAATCGCTGTGGGATAAACATGTGCGAGATAGCCAGTAATTCCAGCAAAAATAACAGTAATACTTATAAAAGCTAGCCAGCCCCATTTTAAATAGCGTTTTAAGAAATCTTGATTGTATTTCAGCATTTTTCTTCCTTATTAATCATCAGATGTCATATAAACAAATTGGTCAGTAGAAATTTTTTCATTAATTGCTTGGACCAAGTCTTCTGAAAGTTCTTGCTTTTGTGCTGCTTGTTGGACAAAAGAATATTCATATTGAAAAGCAGCAATTAATAATTCACTTTCATTGGCAGCATTATCAACCGGATTATTAATTCGCTGATGCCGCAATTCATAATAGTGTCTTAAAATTCGGATTTCCGCTTTATTATCAGGACGTTGCATCCGGCGTAAATACTTTATAACTGCATGATAACCCCAATTTTCCATCTTCCGCACATCAGTTTGATAGTTTTCTGATTCAGGTGTGGGATGTTTCTTAAATTGATAAGCTTTAATTAATAATTGACGTTGATTAAAAAACAAGAGCCGCAAAATGGTCCAAGCTAATTTGAAACGTGTCCATGGCTTTAACAAAATTTTCCGCAAATAAAATAATTGCTTAATTTCATAACGTTGCGCACTTTCCCAACTAATTTCACCATTGCGGGCGTAATCATTAATAATCGCCGCTTCTAAACTTTGGGTGCGTTGAAATAAATGCGAGATTTTTTTAGCACTGGCGTGCTCACGGTGGCCACGTTGAGTGTGTAATAAGTCAATCACTCGACTAAGAGTAAGATAGTCTTCATTATGATGCGCTTGTAATTCTTGAATCGCATAATCAACCATTTGGGTTACTACACGATTAAATTGCTTAATTGTAAAAGCCTTTTTTTGTGGGGGTAATAATTTAGGCAGTACTAAAGTAGGAACAATTAAGCTAATCACAATGATAGTTTCTGCAATAAAAATCAAATCGGTTCTAAATGGTAATATCTGATTATTAACTACTAGCGGCAGCGTAAAGGCCATAGCTAAAGTAATTGTTCCATGAACTCCACTAAAAGCAATGACCCAGCTGTTTTTTTGATGTTCGCGATCATTGGCAGCTGGAACTTTGACTAATCCAAATTGAGCCCACAAAAAACGTAACAAAGTCATTACTACATATAAACCTACTGCTAACACCATCAATACGATGAAGTGCTGACTGCCAAAATCGGCCAGGTCAATCATATTACGTGGTAATGTGACACCTAATAATACAAAGACAAATCCATTTAATAAACGAGATAAAATTTCCCAACTAGTAGTCAAAACAACTTGATTACCCGTAGATGTTAGTCGTAATTGTTTTTGATAAATACCATGAATAATACCTGCAGCCACTACCGCTAAAATACCGGACAAATGTAATTCTTCCGCTGCTAAATAAACTAAAAAGGGAGCTAAAATATTTACTGGTAAAATTACTGCTGCCACATTAAAAGAGTGCCGTTGAAAAAACAATTGCAGCAAGACTAATAAACTGCCTAAAATAATACCAATAATAACGCCACCGACAAATACAACCAAAAAGCGACCTACGCTGCCAAATAGCGAAAAATGGCCTGTACTAAAAGCTACTACCGCTAAATTCAAAGCTACGATACCAGAAGCATCGTTAAATAAAGATTCGTTTTCCAAAGTTTCCATCACTGGCTCTGGCACTTCAACCCCAGCTGTAATAGATGATACTGCTACTGCATCTGTAGGTGTCACAATGGCTGCTAAGCTTAAAGCTAAGGCCAAAGGCAATGCTGGCCACAACCAAGAAGTCAAGCCACCCGCTATTACAATTGTTACTAATGCTAAAACAATTGCTAGCGAGATAATGGCTTTCCAATTATGACGCAAACTCAAGTAAGAAGTATTTTTACCTTCATAAAACATTAATGGCGCTAAGATAATCAGAAAAAAAACTTCCGGTTCTAATTGAAAATGATTAAATTGTGGTAACCATGATAAAATAAAACCCGTACCAATTTGATAAAAGGCTAAAGGAATTCGTGGGTAAAACGAGTAGATAATATTAGCGCCTACCGTCGCTATAATTAATAATAAGATACTAAAAAATAACTCCATTAATGACCCCACTTTCAAAGTTTAAGTTAAACTAATTATAAATTAAATTTGCTATCTCGTCAGCTATCATGATACTTAGGAAAGAAATCGAGGCAATTATGCACAGTCGTTTACAAATTATACACTTACAATTTATTCTCAAATCTGTATGCGTCGGACTGGTAGTAGAAATTGCGGTTAGCTGTTTTAGCTGGTCGATTGAAAAATCTTATCTTTTTGGCAATTGCTCTATCAACAAGCTTCAACAAATCCTACGTTAATTTTAATTATTTTAATCGCTAATCTTGGTATTGGTCTCTTTATCGGATACCTGAGTCAATCGCAACCCCATATTATGGGATCTGGCATACCAGAAGTCGAAGGCCAAATCAACAATCAATTACAGCTTGCTTGGTGGCCAATTTTTTGGCGAAAATTTGTAGCCGGAACTTTGGCAATTGGTTCTGGATTAATTTTAGGTCGTGAAGGTCCCTCCATTCAGCTAGGTGCTACTTTAGGCCAGGGATTAGGCGAATATTTTGAAGATAATCTTCCTAATCAAAAAGTTATCTTTGCTGCAGGTGCGGCAGCTGGTCTCGCAGCAGCTTTCAATGCTCCATTAGCGGGAAATTTTTTGTTTAGGCTATTTTTATCCTGATTTACTAGGCGGGGGCAACAAGTTAATTTTACCCTTAGCAACGATTCATTGGCCAATTATCGGGATTATTGCTCTTTTTTTAATCCGGTTTATCGTTTCAATGATTGATTACGGCTCTGGTTTACCAGGAGGAATTTTTTTAACTATTTTATCTTTAAGAGCTATCTTAGGCCTATTATTTGTAAGTTGGCAATGGCTGCCAACTACCTATATCAGTAAGGCTCCGTTTACTGCAATTTTGTTAATTACCGAAATGGTCGGTTCACTTAATCATCTCATGCCCCTGGCTTTAACTGCTTTAAGTGCCTATGTGGTTGTAGATTTCTTGGGAGGTGCCCCTACTTATACTTCACTTTTAGAAAATATGCAACTTAAACGAACTTTAACCACATTTAGCGACAAATCAACTTTTTAGCTTGCCGATTTTTAATGATAGTTTGATTGCTAATCAACAAGTAAAAAATATTAAATGGACTGCACAAACTTTGCTAATTAATATTCAACGTGGTGAGCATCAACTAGTTCCCAATGGTGATACTATTATCCAAGTCGGTGATACCTTACAGGTTTCTACTAATCAAGCAGGTTATCAACAACTCCAACAATATCTCTAGGAGCAAAAACTATGACTTTAATTTATCTGCGAGCAACTCAAATGAAGGATTTGCAGACAGTTTTTACTATTATTAAACAGGCTCAAACCCTTTTAAAGAATGAACATATCGATCAATGGCAAGATGGACAACCATCTTTGGCACAGCTACAACAAGACATATTGCACCAGCAAAGTTATGTTTTAATAAGCAAGCAGCACATTTGTGGTACAGCAGTTTTATTACAACAGCCAGAACCTAACTATTCGCAACTGCAAACAGCTTGGCACAGTCAAACTGTCTATGCTACCATTCATCGTTTTGCAATAGCACAAACACACCAAGGGCAACATTTAGGTAATCAGTTACTCTCACATCTTATTACGTTAGGTTATCAACGAGGTTTTTGTAACTTCCGCATTGATACCCATCCTAATAATTTACGGATGCAACATCTCATCAACGAGGCAGGCTTTACTTATCGTGGAAGCATCTGTTTAAATAAAAATCCTAAAAAACCACGCTTAGCCTATGAATTGAATTTATAATTGTTATAAAAAAGGCAAAAATAAGTTTTTACCAAACTTACTTTTGCCTTTAGAAATTTACTTTGTAATAATTATAGAATTTGAATGCGATGTTGAGCACATTCGTCTAGCATTGCTTGAGGCCATGCACTTGCTTGTACTTCTCCAATATGAGCCTTTCCCAAAAGCAACATACAAATACGCGATTGACCAATTCCACCACCAATGGTATATGGTACTTCTTCATGCAAAATCATTTGATGATATGGTAATTGTAATCTATCTTCGGCATGGGCAGCTTTAAGTTGGGACTTTAGAGAAGCTGCATCTACCCGAATTCCCATACTAGAAACCTCCAAAGCACATTGCAGAGGCTCATACCAGAAAATAATATCACCATTCAACTGCCAATCATCATAATCAGGTGCTCGGCCGTCGTGGCGTTGACCGCTTTTCAATGGGCCCCCAATATTCATGAGAAATACAGCGCCCAATTCTTGACAGATAGCTTTTTCACGTTCCCATGGTGCTAATTTGGGATAGCGGTCTTCTAACTCTTGAGTAGTGACAAAATGAATCTCATCTGGCAAGTGATACACCGCATCGGGATATTTATACCAGACTTCATCTTCCATATGTTTAATTACTTTGAAGACTTGACGTACTGTAGCTTTTAAAGTAGCTTCATTACGTTCATCTTTAGTAATAACTTTCTCCCAGTCCCATTGATCAACATAACTAGAGTGCAAGTTGTCTAAATCTTCATCTTTGCGAATGGCATTCATATTAGTATACAAACCTTCGTGTAAACCAAAGCCATATTTTTGTAAAGCTACTCGTTTCCATTTTGCTAATGAGTGGACAATTTCTAAAGTTTGATCCGGTAAATCTTGCATAGTAAACGATACTGGTTGTTCCACACCATTCAAATTGTCATTTAATCCGGTAGAACGCTCCACAAACATTGGTGCAGATAAACGTGTTAGATTTAATTCTTGCCCAATTTCATCTTGAAAAGTCTCACGAATATAACGAATTGCCTCTTCTGTTTGCCGTACTGTCAATTTAGGATCATAATCCTTGGGAATAGTTAAATGCATTATCATTTCCTCCTTCAATTCAATAAAAAAAGTCCTTCATCCCTAACTTCAAGGGACGAAAGACTTCGCGGTACCACCCAAGTTGTTTATCAAAGATAAACCACCTCACTAGTGTACATACATACACTGCCGATAGTAACGCTCCGGTTGCGTCTTAGCTTACTGCGGTCAAGTTCAGCTAAGCAACTTCAAAAAGTGTTTTTCACATGATAGCTTTACTGGTTTGAGTTCTCACTATTCTCAATTCACTGTCAGTGCTCATCATCTTACTGGTCTTTTTGTTGGTTTTTATTTTTTATTGAAATTATCATATCACATCATTTTCATTTTGCAAGCATTATTCTAATAAATTTCTCATAATAATTAATTTGTTAATTATTAGCCTCTGTGATAGCCACCAAGGCTGCGGTTAATCCCCGAACACTATCGGCCAAGGATAAAGAGGGAGCATTGGGACGTTTTATAACCTGTGCTGGTAAAAATGGAATATGGATAAAGCCTGCTTTGATTTGAGGAAATTCATGTTCTCGTAAATATTGCATTTGATAAAAAATGTGATTACAAACATAGGTTCCAGCAGTATTGGAAATTTCTGCTGGCAATCCCGCTTGATGAATGGCGTCAACCATTGCCTGCAAAGGTAATTGGGTAAAATAGGCTGTCGGACCCGATTCTTGTATTGTTTGATTATGTGGCTGATAGCCTGCATTATCTGGTATCCGACCATCATCTAAATTAATTGCAACTCGTTCTGGCGTAATTGCAGCTCGACCACCTGCTTGTCCAATATTTATTACATAATCAGGTTGCTGCAGTTCAACTTCCTTTTTAACAACTGCCACACACTTGTTAAATTCAGTAGGAATTTCTAATTTTACAATGTGCGCATTATTGATAGATTCCGGCAACAATTTTACAGCTTCAATAGCTGGATTAATCGGTTCCTTGCCGAATGGATTAAATCCGGTAACTAAAATTTTCATAAATATTCCCTTTATCCAATAGCATCCCATGGTGGCAAGACAATTGGCTCTTGATTAAATTGTGCTCGTTCAGTATCCGTCAAATATTCTTTATTGATAATCACTTCATAAACATAATCCTTAAACCACTGATTACTCATGACAAAATAGCCTTTAGTGCCGATTTTGTCACCCCAAGAATTCTCGACTTTCCATTTCAAGGGCTGACCATTTTCATCTAAGTCTACCCCCGTCAAAACCATGGCGTGGGACATTTGTCCTTGGGCAAAATCCAATCGTTCGCCCTTATCCATATTTAAATCGATATTAAATAAGTGATTATAATCATACAGTTCGGAAGCTAGCAATCCTTTTTTGCGGTTTAATTGTTCTAAGACATCATTACCAAACCAGACAGTTTCACCAGCCTGCAATTGCTTAATAGCTAATTGTTGTAAACGTTCAATAGGTAAATTCAAATCCTTAGCCTGCTGTGCTCCCACCATATTGCCATTGCCTTCTAAACAGTATGTTTGTCCAAATTCTTTACTTGGCTGCGGTGCATTTAAAATTCCCACAAAATCGTCTAAAGGAAATGCACAATATTTTTGGGCAAACTCTTGGGGAGTAATCGAACGTTCCTGAATTAAATTGTGATTATCATTGCGTAATTCTAACTTAAATTGTTTTGGGGGTTGACCAAAGGCATAAACACAAATCCGATAAATATCAGCCATTTTGGTCTCTACTATTTTATCTAAATCTGTGTGATGAGAACCTTCATTCACCAGGTGTCGTAGTTCAATTGCATCTTTTCGCAGTTTGGTTTTTAAAATAGTGGAAAATTCATTAGTATGTTCAGAATTATAAGTTTCCGGCATTACATACTTAGGCACTACTCCATATTTCTTGATTAAATTAACTGCATAAGACCATTGACCACCATCATCATCTGGATTGGCCAGTAAGTGAGCCACTTTGCGGTCTTCAAGTGGCAAACTAGCTGTTGCTATTACTTGTTGGTAAAACCAATTAGCTTTTTCCAAACGATCATAAAAAGATAAATAGTTTTGTGACAATTCAAAATCCTTGGTTTGATATTCAGTTGCAAATTTAGTTCGCAGGGTCGTTAATGCTGCAAATAGCCAGCAGCGTCCGGACTGTTTTTGATTAGACACCGCGCCGGTTTTGACTTCAATAGAAAAAGTTGGATCCAATTGAGTTTCAACGGTTAAACTTTGGGCAACTTGATTTATACCATTATTTTGAACGGTATTAGCAAGCACTTCGTTGACTTTTTGACTATGAAATTGATGTTGGAATTTTTTTAATTGTTCTTCGTTGATTGCATGAGACACACAAATCACTCCTCTAGACTTTTATTATAAGTCAGTTTAAACTAGTAACAATAGATAGTAAACCATTATAATGAGGAAATTTTAATCATGACAACAATCAAAATTGCTTATCTTTATGAAGACTTAATGAATACCTATGGTGACTGTGGTGATGTTAAAATCATCAAATATCTCTTAAAACAACAAGGTTTAGACTGCACCGTTACCAATATCAGTTTAGGTGATAACTTTAATGCTTTTGATTTTGACTTTCTCTTTTTTGGTGGTGGTCAAGACTTTGAACAATCGGTGGTGGCAAATGATATTATCCGTCATCGCCAAACTATTCAAGATTTTATTGAAGCTGGTGGTCCCATGCTTTGCATCTGTGGTGGTTATCAATTCTTAGGCAGCTATTATCAAACTAGTGGTGGTCAAACTATCAAATGTTTGAACTTATTACCATTGCATACAGTTTTTAATCCTCAAAAAAGAATGATTGGTGATACGAAATACACAACTAAATATGGTGAAGTTACTGCATTTGAAAATCACAGTGGTCAAACTTTTTTTGATGATAAAAACAAATTACAACCCTTTGGAAAAATGATTAATGGCTATGGCAACAATCCTGATGATGGTGTTGAGGGCATGCAGTATAAGAATGTCATTGGCAGCTATTCTCATGGACCGTTGCTGAAAAATTTAAACGTCGCAAAAGCAATTACAAAAAATATCATCGCTTGGCATCAACAACAATCAACGGTATCAAATTAACAAAAATGGGAGATGGGACAAACCTTCACCCTAACGAAAAAAGCATTATGCCAAAGTCTAAAACTAATGGCATAATGCTTTTTTGCGATTTCTAGATGTTTGGGACAAATCATTTAACTCTCTCTGTTGCTGGCTAATATCAATTCACTTCATAGATTTTGAATTGCAGTTAAAAGCCATGGTAACTTAAAAATAGCCGCAAAATAAATTTTTACTTTGCGATTATTTTAAATGAGCGTTTTAGCAAAACATTTTATATATTATTGATGATAGATTGTTTAATCTTAACAAATTCTAAAAACTTTAATAAATATGATACTGATAAATCATCAATGGGCAATGACTATTAATTAATCACTTAATTGCTACTGCAATTAAAGTTACTTATTACCACCTCATTTATTTAATAATAAAAGTAATATTTAATAATGATTATAGTTGTAAAATAATTACATTATTATTTTAAGAAAGATTTCAAATATAAGCTAGCTGCATGTTCAGCATTAAAATCAATCATTTTTATAATATCTGCTGCTGGTGCAGATTCTCCAAATTTGTCATAGCCCATCCTAACACCATTGATTCCCACATATTGTTGCCATCCCATTGTGGCACCTAATTCAATAGACATTCTATTTTGTATCTCTGATGGTAAAATCGCATGCTTATATTCTAATGATTGTGAGTCAAAAATTTCCCATGATGGCATTGATACTACTCTAACGAACACCTTATTTTTTGATAAAATTGATTGTGCTTTTAAAGCTAATGATACTTCGGATCCACTAGCTATTATAATACCTTGAGGATGATTGTTAGAAGCTTCAGATATAATATAAGCACCCTTTTGAGCTTTGACAAAACTACTACTTGATAATTGTGGTACAGATTGACGATTTAAGACTATAACTGTAGGTGTTGTAGATGATTGTAATGCTATTTCCCATGCTGCTTTCACTTCTATATTATCAGCAGCCCTAAACACCGTAAGATTAGGCATTGCCCTTAATGACATTAATTGTTCAACAGGTTGATGTGTAGGTCCATCTTGACCAACATATAGACTATCATGTGTAAAGATAAAAATAGTAGGAACTTTCATAATAGCAGCTTGCCTGATGGCATTTCTCATATAATCGGAAAAAACTAAAAATGTACCTGCATATCCTTTTAGTCCTCCATGAAGTGTTAATCCATTGGCAATTGCTCCCATAGAAAACTCTCTAACTCCAAAATAGATATTAGGACCCTGATAACGATGTTTCGACATAAAAAATTCTTTTTTAATAGTTGTTTTATTTGACGAACCTAAATCACCACTACCACCAACTAAAATAGGATATTGAGAATAAATAGTATTTAAAATTTTTTCTGAAGCTGCTCTAGTTGCTTGATTACCAGTAAGTGTTATTTTGTCAATATCCGGTATTTCTACCCGCTTTTGTATAATGTCTTCTAATAAACGGCCTAATTCAGGATATTTTTGAATATATTTTTGCTTTAAATCAAACCATGATTGTTCTTCCTGTGATCCATTTTTTCCAACTGATTCAAACCATTTTTTCACTTCCTGTGGTATATAAAAAGGAGGCTGGTTTACAAAACCAAACTGTTTTTTCATATACTGCGCTTCAACATCTGATACAGGATCACTATGAATAGAACTAGTACCTTGTAAAGTAGAACCAAATCCAATAATTGTATTTACTTTAATTAAAGTAGGCTTATCTGAACATTGTTGAGCTTGAGAAATTGCTGAACTTATTTGTTGACAATTATTACCATCTAAAACTTCTATTGTATTCCAACCCATTGATTGAAACTTTTGTAATTCATCCTCAGTATTAGAAGAACTCAAATCAGCATCCGAAGTTACTTTATTAGAATCCCACAAAACAATTAATTTATTAAGTCCCAAATTACCAGCAATAGAGGCTGCTTCTTGACAAACTCCTTCTTCTAAATCACCGTCTCCAGAAATTACATAAGTATAGTGATTAATAATAGGAAAATCAGGTTTATTAAAACGATCTGCTAAGTGAGCTTGAGCGATGGCCATTCCTACTCCCATAGCAAATCCTTGACCTAGAGGTCCTGTACTGGCATCAACACCTATAGTCTTACCATATTCTGGATGTCCTGGAGTTAAACTATGCAGTTGTCGAAACTGTTTTATATCATCAACTGTTAAAGGAAAGCCAGATAAATTTAATAAAGCGTATAATAGCATAGAACCATGTCCAGCACTGAGAATAAATCTGTCACGATCAAACCAATTAGCATCTTTAGGATTTACTTTTAAATGATACCTCCATAATGTATATCCCATGGCAGCAGCACCTAAGGGCATACCTAAATGTCCATGTTGAGCTTTTTGTACTGCATCTAAAGTTAAATTCCTAATTGTATTTATCGATAATTCGTCTAATTTTGTATTCATTTTTTAACTCCAATCATAATTAAAAGATACTTTGAAATAATTGACCAACATATTTAATAATTAAAGCAACAGCATTGAAATCTGTTTCTGGAAAGGCGGTCCCTTTTAATCCAATTGAAGATAAAACTGGATAAACTAAAGAAGGACCCACAGCAATTAAAATACCTACAACAAAGGATCCAATAATACATCCTTTCCAGCCACCAGTAGCATTACCAAATACACCTGCAGTAGCACCAATAAAAAAGTAAGGAACAGCAACTGGTATAATAACTGGCATATGAAAAGCTGCAAATACAAACATCATTAATAAGCCTGCTGCATAAGCAGAAATGAAACCAATAACAGTTGCTGTAGGAGCATACGGAAATACAACAGGAACATCAAGAGCTGGTTTAGCATTAGGAATAATTTTTTCTGAAATACCTACAAATGCATTAACAATCTCGCCTAATAAAAGACGAACTCCAGTAATAATTACATATAAAGATGCTGAAAACTGTAAACCTTGAAGCAATGGGTATATAAGCCAATTAACACCATGAGAAAGATGTTCTACTTGAGATTGTCCAGCAAAAAAAGCTGCTATATAATAAAATATAACCATTGTAATAGACACACCAATAACATAATCTTTAAAAATACTTAACCAGCCAGGTAGCTTCATCTTTTCAGTACTTTTTTCTGAGTCGCCAAATTTTTTTCCTAGCCAGCTAGACAGTGCGTATCCTAATGAAACGTAGTGCCCTAAAGCAATATCATCGCCACCAGTGACTTTACGCATCCCTGGTTGCGCAATTGCAGGCATAGCTGCTGACATAAATCCAACAATTAAACCACCAATAATAATAATATAAGTGTTACTTAAGCCAACTGATTTAAGCATGATAGTACATAAAGCTGATAAATATAAACTATGTTGTCCTGTTAAAAAGATATATTTCATAGGAGTTAGACGAGCAACAACTAAATTAATGACAAAACCTAAAGTCATAACTAAAGCAACTACTGTACCAAATCGTTGTTGAGCTAATGCGGTAACAGCTTCTGCTAAAGGCAATACACCTTGTAAGTGAAACCCTTTAGCAAATAAGGCTTGAAAATCATTTAATGCTGTTGTTGCTGCTGCGCTACCAATGCTAAAAACCAAAAATCCAACAATAGTTTTAATAGTTCCATTAATTACTTTTGTAGGCGTTTCCTTTTGGACTACTAAACCAACAAAAGAAATTAAGCCAATCATAATAGAAGCGGTACTAAGCAAATCTACGATAAACGCTAAAATACCATTCAAAATAGTTCAACTCCTTTTAGGATTCTAAGAATTATCATTTTGATCGTTTAAAAACTTTTGTAACTTCTCTTTAATCTCTGCTTTATCAGTCAAATCTTTAATACCAATAATATTACGTACTTCCCCCTTAACATCTGGCACAAGATCTTCCATTGTTATTAATAAATCTGGATTAATCCCTTTAGCTGCATCAATAACATCATGGGCTACATCAAATGGAAATTTGTTTTCACGCACAACTTGATTTACTTTAATTTTCAACATCATAGAAGAACCCATTCCTGTTCTACATGCAATCAAAGCTGAATATATTTTACTCATTTTCGTTATACCTCATTTCAAATTCCTGAATAAGTTTATAGACATCACTAGGATTATTCTCTTTTTCTAATTTTTTTAAAAAAATACGATTACTTATAAAATTAACCAATTCTGACATGGCCTTTAAATGTGATTTATTATCAATTGCACATAAAGAAAAAACAAATTTCACAGGATCATTATTATAATTTCCAAAATTAATTGGCGTATTTAAAGTTGTAATTGTTATACCAATTTTTTTTGCCCCTAATTCTGGGCGAGCATGTGGCAAGGCTACCCCTTTGCTAATAACAATATAAGGACCAGATTCTTCAGAAGCTTTAATCATTCCCTCAACATACTCTTTAGTAGCATAACCTTCTCTTACTAAGGAAGCGGAACTTTTTCTAATAGCATCTTTCCAATCTGTAGCTTTAATATTTAAGTTAATTAATGATTCATTAGTAATGTCGCTTAACATTTTTTCACTTCCTAAAATGCGACTAATCATGTCGTTAATTCTTTTTTTATCTTGTTGAGTCAGTAAAGCTCCAACTATTACTATAGGTATTCCTAAATTTTCATTTAACGGAATTGTAGAAATAATTAAATCAATAGGCGAATACTTTATCAATTGCCTTTTTATATCAGCACTTGCTGCATCACCAACAACAATAATATTATTAAAACATGCTTGAATTTTTGTTTTAATTAATTGTGCTGTTGCTATTCCAGTTGTACACACAACTAAAGCACGAATATATTGCCTATTTTGTTCTAAATAACGAGCAAAATATAATGTAATAAATCCATTTTCTGCATCCGAAATTTTTGGTAGTTTGTATTTTTTACTTAATTGACGAGAAGTCTCAACAATAATATTAAAAAGTGGTAAATATTCTCGTTTAATATCTTGTAATAAAATATTATGAATATTGATACTATTATAAAGACGATTAATCATAGGTCTAATATGATTAGATAAATCTTTTTTAAATTCATTATCTACCGTATGCAAATCTAAACTATTTATTACATTCTTAATATAAAAATTGGTGACTCTTTTTACCAAATCATATTTAAAACCATAATCTTCAATTTTATCCATAATATCTAAATGGGAAGATAAAAGATATTGCAAAAGAAAATAAATTTCATTATTAGGTAATCTGGCTTTTAAAAAAGTTTCAACATGTTCAATTACTTGTTTTGCTAAAACATAAGCAGTTTTGTTATTTTTTATAATATTTATATCTTCTTGAGTTAAATTATTTAAACTTGGATGTTTAATTGAATCACTGTTATAACGCATAATTAATATATATAAATGTGATAATATGTTAACATTATAAGGATAAGGAACTTCTTCTTTTAATTTTTTATTTATAAATTCTAGTTCTTTAACGCAAAATCTAATTGTGTTAAAATCTATTCCATTTTTAGTATATAGATAAGAAGTATTTTGCTTAATAAGAATATCTTGTAATGCCTTTCTAATATTAATTTCTTTACCAATAATTTTTATTCGATAATTTCTTCTTGAGAGCGAAAGAGAATAAGATTTTAGTATCGACTTTATTACTTTTAAATCATGATTAATAACAGTATCGCTCAAATAAAATTGTCCAAAAAGTGACCTTAATTTCACTGAATGCGGCGAAACCATTAATAGTTTCAATAAAATTTCTTTTCTACGATCATCAGCTGTATATTTTTTAGAAAATTTATGAATTTTAACCTCCTTTAAATAGTTATAATAGTTAATTCTAAACCCCCTTCCTTTTTTGCTATCTATCAATTTGTTAGAGGAGTATGTAGAATTTAGATGTTTAATTGTACGATAAACTGTTTTGGTAGATAATAATAATTGATTAGCAATTTCTTTAGCTGTTACATAGGAATTACTATTTATCAAAAAATCAATAATTTCTTTTTCGTTGTGAGCTAACATCTTTCTACGCCCCCTTACATGCTCTAATTATAGATTTAATATTAGTAAGCGCTATCAATAATCTGTCCACTGCATTAGCCACCTAATATGAATCATAATATATAACTACTTATAATATTAAAAATTAATTCTTACTGGAGTATATAAGTAACTATCCACCAACGTAGTGAAGTGCCTCATAATTGTTAGACAAATAGCCCCTTGAAGGGGCCCAACAAAAGCCTACCAACCGCGACTATTCTAATTGTTTTTAGATTTAATGTTTCTTAAAGGGATCTAGATATTCTCTTTTACTAATCGTATCTTGTAAGCGGTCTTCTGCTTCCTGTTCTCGAATATATTTTTCAATCGTTTTTTGATTTAACCCGACGGTACTGGCATAATATCCTCTAGCCCAAAAACTGCGATTGCCATATTTATATTTCAGATTCGCATGCCGCTCATGGATAATGACAGCACTTCTGCCTTTTAGATATCCCATAAAACTGGCAACACTGATTTTTGGAGGAATCTTAACCAGCATATGAATATGGTCTGGCATTGCATGAGCTTCAATGATTTCTACTTCTTTAAGTTCGCATAAGCGTCGCAAAATGTGACCGATATCTTGTCTCAATTTCCCATAAATTACTTTCCTTCGGTATTTAGGTGTAAATACGATATGATATTTACAATTCCAGCGTGTATGTGCTAAGCTATTATCGTCTTTAGACAATGCAAAAACTTCCTTTCGGATAGCTTTGGTTGGTAGCCGAAACTATTATACCGAAAGGAAGTTTTTCTCGCTAAAGCTCTTCTAACTCCCCACAAGTAAAACTTGTGATTTATTTAACATACTAATTAATTTATCATTCATACTACTCATCTATTTCAATTTTTAATTCTTGTTTTGTCACATCATGCATTGGAATTTTAATGGTGAGCCAACTACCATTAGTCACATGTTTTAATCCTTCTATTTGAGAAAGAAATGGCAATGGATGCTGTACTTGAAATTCATACGCTGTTACCGCCAGCTTTTGCCCATTGACTAACACTTGTTGTGGTGAATGATCAGTTTTTACCTTAATAATTGTTTGCTTTTGAGATTCAAATCCTTGATAGTCTCCTTCTGTCATACCAACTTCAACTATAATTTTATGCAAATCTTGCTTGCATTTAACCAAGGTTTGGACACTTTTACCTTGTAAGTAAGCTTCACTAACACCATCATCATCATAAATTAGCGTTGTTGTTTCTCGATTAGCCGGATAGATACTAATCATTTGTGTCTGTGTATCAATTTCTGTGGGATTATTATTGGGATTGTTTTCTGGAATAATAGCACCCTTCTTAATAAAAACTGGTGTTTTCCAAAGTGGCACAACAAAATTATTTAATACTTGATGACCTCGATATTCTTCTCCAGTAAAATAATCAATCCAAACATCATTTTTCCCTGGCAAATAGATGCCATCGCGAAAATCTTGACCTTGCGCATCCATTTTCGCATCTTGATAAATAGGAGCTACTAAAATATGCTCTCCAACTAAAAATTCGTGATCTAAATCTGGCGTTTTTGTTAATTGTAAATTCCTATCATAGACCACCGGAGCCAACAAAGGCTGGCCATGAAAAGTATTTTGATAAGCTGCTGAGTAAAAATAAGGTAGTAATTGACTTTTAAGTTTTAAATAAAATCGATTAATAGCAGTATAAGGCTGACCAAAAGTAAAAGGAGTTTTGTTTTCTGAACCCCAACCATCCATATTTAATTGAAGTGGGGTAAAAGACTTCCATTGCAAATCACGAGTTTGAATAATCGGCTTGCCGCCACCGTAAATCCCATCAATATCACCACCAACATTCGCTAAACCAGATAACGAACTACTCAGATACGTAGGTATTTGATAACCAATATTTTCCCAAGTGCCACCAGCTTGATCTCCAGTCCAAACTGCTGCATATTTTTGCGTGCCCGCCCAACCGTCAACAGTTACTGCAAAGGGACGTTGATTATGGCCATATTTTCTCATATAAAAGCTAGCATCGTGGAGCGCTCCAATTCCTGCTTGATAGCCGTCACCAACCCATGCTACGTCAGTTTTAATTGCTGCAACTTGAGCTTGAGCAACTTCTTGGGGAAAGTCTCTTTCATCTGCGCGCGGATGTGCCGGATTTTGTGGTAGTAAATTTTCTTGTGTCCATAATCCAGTTTTTATACCATGACTAGCGGCATACTGTGAAAATTCTGCTAAATTAGCAATATTTTGCTTTAAGTCAGCAGTTTGACCATAGCCAGCACCGTAGCCATCATTGGGCAAAAACCAGCCTAATGGCATATCAGCTTGTTGATAGCGATCAATAATTTGGCGAGCAGAAAATTGATAATTATTTTGTTCACCATTTAATGATTCTCTTACTGCCTGCAGGTTATTAGATTTGTCTTTTTCAAAAGTCACGTCCCCATTACCCTGAACTGCGGGTACAAACTGTTGGTTATTTAAAGTTATTTTACCCGGACGTTGCACATTAAAACTCTTGGGATTAATTGGTTGGTACTCTTTATAATATTTACCATCTTCAAATAAACGAGCTCCTGCAGAATCGGCAGTGACTTGAATCCAAGTATCGCGATTATAAGCATTTAAATGTGCTGGATACCAGGCAAACTTCGGTAACAATAAGGGTTTACCTGTTAATTTAAAATAAGCCTGTAAAATTTTCTCAGGTTTAAAACCAATTAAATAGTAATTATCAGCTTTATAATCTTGAAAATTAAAGTTAATTTGTTGCGGATTTTGACAATCATAATTGCCTTGTCCATACGTATTGTTGACAATACCAAAACCACTGTTAGACCAAATAAACGGTGCTGGTGAGGTTACTCCCCGATCTAGCCAATCATTCGTATTTTCAATTTTAATTATCTTACCTGTATGATCATAATGACCATTTTGCATCCCGCCACCAAAATAGCGGGCTGTTGGATTAATATTTTTGAGTGTAGTGGACACTCGGCCATTTTTAAAAACGGGCAACACTTGAGTGAACAATGGCTTTTCTGCGTGACGTTCATAACAACTAATCTGCCCATTATAAGTGTCAATTTTTAAAATGATTTGCGCTGTTTGTAATAAGTAATAGTTCTTTTTAACCGATATTGTAAAGGGTATTAAGGTAGTCTTTTCTACAAAAGGCAATGCGCGTTTTTTATTTATTTTACCAGTAGCAATAGTTGGATCTCCACCAGTATTGACTTGTTGAGATTTCATAGTTGTTGGTTGTGATTTGGGATAGCTACCTTGATAGCCAACAATATGCACAATATTTGCAGCTGTAAAAGTAATGCGTTCCTGCACACCATTGGCCAATTTAATAGTAAATGAGTGCTGCAAATTTTTTTGATTATTTAATTTTTTCATTTATTTGTGTAGTACAGACCAAACGTGATTTGATCTCTGTACTTGCCCCCCTTAATATCTAAATTAAAATACTCTTATCATATTTTAACGCATGATAAGAGTATTTTAACATTTTATTTAACTTGATAACGAACTTCACCATTTAAATAAGTCTGCCAGAGATTCATATCGGAATCTAAAACAATAAAATCAGCTGCTGATACAGCTTTCACAAAATTTTTTACTCACTTAAACTCGGCAGAATTATGGCGTTTATTTCAGTGTTGTTGTAATTTGACATAAATAGTTATTGGGGCATCAATAAAGTACACGAAACCTCTATTTCCTGGGAAATAATTTTCTTTATAATTATTTGGGCATAGTTAACAGTATAACCATCACCAATTATTAATTTTCTGCATCTATAATTTCTTGTTTAAATGGAATCGCTGGTTGTGCGCCAAAACGTTGTACTGTAAGTGAAGATGCCCGATTTCCATATTTAATGGCGGCGGGCAAATTATTAAAGTCTTTTTGTAAGACACTGCACAAAGCTCCAATGAAGGTGTCGCCTGCGGCGGTAGTATCAACTGCTTTCACTTTAAATGCTGGGACAATCCCACTTCCTTGATGGTCAACATCATAAAAGGCTCCTTTGCTTCCAATAGTAATAATTACCGCTTTAATTCCTAAATTATGGAAATATTGAGCTGATTTTTGCATACTATCCAAATCGGTTACTTTAATCCCTGTTAAAGTTTCTGTTTCCGTTTCGTTAGGGATAATCAAATCAGTTACTGCTAATAATTCGTTAGGAACATGTTCCATTGCTGGGGCAGGATTTAAAATAGTTTTGACACCAGATTGACGTGCAATTTCAAATGCTTTAATCGTACTATCTACTGGACTTTCAAATTGTGCAATCACAAAGTCGCTAGCTTCAATCAAACTCGCTTGAGTCTGCACATAATCAGGCTCAAATAACATATTAGCTCCTGAGTGAATCATAATGCGGTTTTCACCTGCATCATCTACAATAATATATGCCTGACCAGTAGTTTGATTAGAAATTATTTTTATTCCATTAACATTCATTTTTTCTCGTTTTAATAAATCGAACATTGATTTACCAGCTTCATCGTCACCTATAGCGCCAATAAAATTTGTTTGTGCACCTGATCTTTGAGAAGCTACTGCCTGATTAGCACCTTTACCTCCTGCAGCAGAAAAGATTTCTTTTGTATGAATGGTTTCTCCTGCTTGAGGTGCACGGACAACCCGAATATTACGGTCTAAATTAATACTTCCAATTACTGTTACAGTAGTCATTATATTCCTCCAAAATGTTTTGAATGAGAATTCTTACACAATTACTTTATCACGAAGTAGCCTCTATTCGTTAGTATTACATCAATAACATTATTATTCTTTTTAATCTTTTAAAAATTGCAAATTTTATCTGATTTTAATTCATTTAATCGTTATAATAATTGCAGTAATTACAAATAATTAGGAGGATTTTTAGCTAATGGATAATCAAATTAACACTACTTCTTTAAAAACAGAATTTACTAAAATTTTTCATAGTGAGCCTACAGATTACTATTTTGCACCAGGTCGAATCAATTTAATTGGTGAACATACTGATTATAATGGTGGTCAAGTTTTCCCCTGTGCCATTAGTCTAGGTACATATGCTGCTGTTAAAGCACGCGACGATCAAAAAATCCGCCTATATTCAGTTAATTTTGCTGAAGACGGTATTACTACTTTTAATTTTACTAAATTAGAATATGTGGCTCATAGTTGGACTAATTACCCTAAAGGAATGTTCAAATATTGGCAAGAACACGGGCATGCTTGTACTCATGGTTTAGATATTTTAGTTCAAGGAAATATTCCTGCTGGAGGCGGTTTATCGTCTTCAGCATCAATTGAAATGCTTTTTGGTAAGATTTTAGCAGATCAATATCAAGACCAGATTGCTCAAATTGACTTAGTGAAAATGGGTCAAGAAGTAGAAAATAAATTTATTGATGTCCAATCAGGAATTATGGATCAATTTGCTGTAGGTATGGGACAACCCAATCAAGCTATTTTGTTAGATACCAACACTTTAAAGTTCGAAATGGTTCCAGTTAATTTACAAGATTATCAAATCATTATTATGAACACTAATAAAAAGCGGACCCTGGCTGATTCTAAATATAATGAGCGCCGGCAAGAGTGTGAAGAAGCATTAAAACGTATTCAAAAAATTTCCGATATATCCGATCTAGGAGCTTTAGATAAAGATAGTTTTGACACTTATACTTACGCAATTGCTGATGAAACTTTAATTAAACGAGCTCGCCATGCAGTGTTTGAAAATCAGCGTACTATCAAAGCTGGCGAAGCACTAAAACATGATCAACTAGCTATTTTCGGCCGTTTAATGAACGCTTCTCATGTTTCATTAGAATATGATTATGAAGTTACTGGAAAAGAATTAGATACCTTAGTTCACAGTGCTTGGAAGCATGGTGCTTTAGGCGCACGTATGACAGGAGCAGGTTTTGGCGGTTGTGCCTTAGCCTTAGTTGAAAAAAATAATCTTGACCAGTTTATTCAAGCAGTCAATCAGGATTATCAAACTCGTATTGGCTATGCTGCTGATTTTTACCCTGCTGAAATAGTTGGTGGACCCCAAAAAATTAAATAAAGAAGAAGAGAAAATGTCAGAAAATTTAGTTACTTTATTTGCCGATAAAATTATTACGCAACAAAAAACCTTTTACCCACTTGATCGTAATTATCTGATTAATAAAGTTTATGCTTTAGTTGGCGATTTCGTTATTGATTATCCAACAACGAAAAATCTTGAAATGTTAGATATTGTTCAACTATTAGTTGATAATGCAGTTGCTAACCAACAAATTGCTGCTGATTCCAATAGTCGCGAAATTTTGGCTTGCCAGCTAACAGATCTTTATACTCCCGCCCCAAGTCAAATTAATCAACACTTTTGGAATCAATATCAATTAAGTCCTCAAGCAGCAACTGATTATTTTTATCAGATTTGTGAGCAAAACAACTACATCAAAACTAAAGATAATGCTAAAAATATCAGTTATCAAACTTCAACTGCTTATGGTGATTTAGAAATCACTATTAACTTGGCCAAACCAGAAAAAGATCCTAAAGCCATTGCAGCAGCACGTTTACAAAAAAATAATGGTTATCCTGCTGATAAACTGAGCATGGAAAATGAAGGTTATTTGGGACGGGCAGATTTTCCAGCTCGTACTAATCATCGAATTATTCGTCTGACTTTGGGAGGCGAGACTTGGGGTTTTCAATATTCTCCTTATGCTTATTTTAATGAGCATTGTATTTTTCTTTCAAATCAGCAGCGCCCCATGCACATTGACAGCGAAACTTTTACTAATTTGTTTGAAATTGTTCGCCTTTTTCCCCATTATTTTGTTGGCAGTAATGCTGATTTACCTATTGTTGGTGGCTCAGTATTAAGCCACGATCATTATCAAGGCGGTCGTCATCTTTTTCCAATGATGAAAGCTCCTTTAAAAACAAGCTTCCAGTTAAAAAATCACCCCCAAATTACAGCTGGTATCGTAAATTGGCCGATGTCGGTTATTAGATTAGCAGGTAATAATCCGACTGATTTGATTCAAGCTAGCCAAGAAATTTTGACTGCTTGGCAACATTATAGTGACGAATCAGTCAACGTTAGAGCAATTGTTGCTGACAAACAGCATCATACAATTACCCCGATTGTTTATCGCCAAAATCAACAATGGATAATTGATTTAGTCTTGCGCGACAATCAAACCTCTCAGCAGTATCCTGATGGCATTTTTCATCCTCATCAAGATGTTCAACACATCAAAAAAGAAAATATCGGCCTCATTGAAGTTATGGGTCGGGCAATTTTACCAGGTAGATTGCAACAAGAACTACAGGAAGTTAAACATTACTTATTACAAGAACCTAATCATATTGCCGATTATCATTTAACTTGGGCTCAAAGTTTGCAAAAGAGCCACACAATTAATGATTCTAACGTTGAGCAAATTATTAAAGATTCTGTTGGCCAAATTTTTGCACGGGTTCTTGAAGATGCTGGCGTCTTTAAAAATAATCCAGTAGGAGAAGAGGCCTTTCAACGCTTTCTGCAAGTATTAAATTAATAATTAGTTTTTTAAATTTTTTCCTAACAAAATAGTTTTTTTTATACAAACTTGTGTGTATAATAGGCTACAACTTTATCATTCAAGGGAGATGGAGCTGATGGCCGATAAAATTGCCAGCTATCAAAATGATGCTCAAGTGCAAAAACACCGGTGGTTAATTCTCACTGCTGTAGGTTTATTTACTTTTATGTCAACACTCGATGGTAGTATTGTCAATATTGCTTTGCCAGTGATTAGTCGGGATTTACATATTCCGATGAATCAAGCGGAGTGGGTAGTTTCCTTATATCTAATTATTATTTGTGCTTTACTTTTATTTTTTGGCAAGTTAAGCGACAATCTAGGTAAGATTAAAGTTTTTCGTTTTGGTACTGTCCTTTTTATTTTGGGTTCATTACTTGCAGGCTTTCGAATTAGTTTGTTCTTTTTATTATTTGCGCGGACGATTCAAGCTTTAGGTGCCGCAATGACTATGGCCACTAATAATGGTATTATTACGGAAATTTTCCCTAGTACCCAACGTGGTCAAGCTTTAGGATTGATTGGCTCTTTTGTCGCCTTGGGCTCGATTGCAGGACCCGGTATTGGTGGTTTGTTGTTAGCAAAATTCAGCTGGAGTTATATTTTTTGGATTAATGTCCCGATTGGTTTAATTGCAATTGTGGTCGGCTATTTTGTCTTTCCCAAAGATATTACCTTAGCTCATGCACCTCTTGACAAAATGGGGGCTGGCAGTTTTGCTGTTACGATGATTTCCTTATTTGGCGGTGTCTTTGTGGGCCAGCAAGTAGGCTTTAAACAAATAGGCGTGTTGGTATTATTCATCGTCGCTCTTATTGCTGTCATTACCTTTGTGCGAACCGAATTAAGTTATGACAATCCATTACTATCGTTTTCTCTCTTTAAAAATCCCAATTTCTCATTAAGTCTATTATGTGCACTTTTAATTTTTATCACTAATTTCTTTTTCAATGTAGTTACCCCTTTCTATCTGGAAAATGCCCGCCAGTTAACTCCTAGCCAAACTGGCTATATCCTTATGATTTTCCCAATTATTCAGGTAATTGCTGCTCCTTTAGCCGGTAGTGCCTCGGATAAAATTGGACCTAAGTTAATTACTTTTATAGGTTTAATTTTCATTTTGTTAAGTCAAATCGGATATGTCCTATGTGGCCTGCACACTTCAATGGGACTCTTTATAGTTAGTGTAGCTTTCATGGGTCTAGGCAACGGAATCTTTAGCTCTCCTAATAATTCTTTGGTTATGAGTTCAGTTGCTACCAAAGATTTAGGTATTGCTGGCAGTATTAATTCACTATCACGGAATTTGGGTATGGTAATTGGTATTTCTAGTGCTACCACGATTTTATTTGCGGCCATGAGTCATAATTATGGTCATCATGTCACCACTTACTTGCCTCAGCATCCAGAAGTCTTTATTTATGGTATGCATGTTGTCTTCTTTATTTCCGCTGTTATTTGTTTAATCGCTACCGTCTTAACTGGTTGGCGTTTATTAGCTAAAGAAAACTAAAAACTGTCTAAAAAGGCTGGAACAATTAAACTTGCTCCAGTCTTTTTTTTGGAATTTAATTATCTAAAAACTTATTTGCACGTAACACTGCCAAACAAATCATGGGCACAATAATTATAGCTGCAATTAATTCTGGAATGCCATTAGTAGCCACTACGGTCATAATGACTCCATTTAAAGCTCCTGAAGTCACTTTATAAGCACTCGCCATGGCACCGGCAAACATTAAGCGCATCAAGCCTAAAACGGTGATTGTATTGGTTAAAGAACCAATCGCTGCCGCTAAAGCCATGCGTACTGTTTGCGATTTGATTTTGTTTTTAGTGCTGCGATAAATAATCCCCGCTAAATAGCCCACCAAAATCCGTGGTAATACTGCAATGATTGGATTAGTGAAGATCATTGTATCCAAAGGACTCGTTGGCGCGCTATAAGCGCGAATCATCGTCCCTAATCCCCAAATCAAGCCCACTAATGCGCCATCTCCAGGTCCTAAAACAATTGCCGCTACAATTACGGTTAAATGAATAATCGTTACATTGACTAATCCTAAAGGAATAAAACCCAGAAAGGGAGTCATTGATTGAACCAAAATAATCGCTATTAAAATAGCCCGAATTGCTAGTTTATATGCTTTATGTTTTCTCATTTTTTCATCCTATAAATGTGTTGTTGTTATTATATTACAAAATATCCTCTAATTATTAATAATTTGTATCAATTTGCGTTTTTTCTTGACTTTGTCTTAATTTAATTTAAACTTATTTAATATAAATCAAAGAAGAGGTTGCCAAACTTATCAGTAAACTTATGAAGACGATACAGCGTTGTAGATATAAGTTGAAAGGATTTTTGGCCGAAATCGTTTATTACTGTTTTAATATTCGGTTGGGACTAGATTTAATAAATCTAGGACTGTCGCAACCCAATCGTTGCGGAGCGCTATCTACGATTATACCCGTAGGCCTCTTAGCGCTTTTTGTTAAGAGGCTTTTAATCGTTTTTAGAGTTCTTCTTACAAGGTAAAGGAGAATTATTGTGGCTGAAAAAGATACTGTCCAACGGAATTTAAAAACGCGTCACGTAACAATGATTGCTTTGGGGGGATGTATTGGAACTGGATTATTCATGACTTCTGGTTCTACCATCTCTAAAGCCGGACCTGGTGGAGGTCTGGTAGCTTATATTGCTATGGGAATCATGGTTTACTTCTTAATGACTAGTTTAGGCGAACTAGCAACTAATTTGCCTGTTTCTGGTTCATTTGCTACTTACAATGCTAAATATGTAGACCCCGCTTTAGGATTTGCGATGGGCTGGAATTATTGGTTTAATTGGGCCATTACAGTGGCTGTTGATATTTCTACGGCTGCTTTGCTAATTCAATACTGGCTGCCTAAATCGCCCGGTTGGATTTGGAGTTTATTAGTTTTAGTTGTTATTTTTTTGATTAATGCCTTAACAGTTTCTACTTTTGGAGAGACTGAGTACTGGTTATCCATTATTAAAGTAATTACAGTTATTGTGTTTTTGATTATTGGTTTTGCTATGATTTTTGGTATTATGACTGGTCCAGCAGTGGGGTTGAAAAACTTCACCTATAAAAAGGCCCCTTTTGTGGGTGGCTTACCAGCTATTATTAACGTCTTTTTAATTGCTGGATTTTCTTTTCAGGGAACAGAATTAATCGGTGTAACTGCTGGTGAATCTGAAAATCCTGAAGAAGCCGTACCAAAGGCTATCAATGATGTTTTCTGGCGGATTTTATTATTTTATATTTTATCTATTTTTGTTATTGCTGCTTTAATACCTTATACCAGTCCTAATTTGTTAAGTGCTGCTGATGGTAATATCGCTGTTTCACCATTTACCTTGGTCTTTAAACGTGCTGGTTTAGCTTTTGCTGCTAGTCTAATGAATACAGTTGTTTTAACATCAGTTTTATCTTCCGCTAATTCTGGTGCTTATGCTTCTACCAGAATGTTATATGCACTAGCTAAGGATAACTACGCTCCCAAGATTTTCGCAAAAACTACTAAAAGTGGGATTCCCTTTTATGCACTGCTTGCTACAATTATTGTTTCCTTATTAACCTTTACGACTAGTATTTTTGGTCAAAAAATTTATATGTGGTTGGTTGCTGCTTCTGGATTAACTGGATTTATTGCTTGGGTAGGTATTGCTTTGAGCCATTACCGCTTTCGGAGAGCTTTTATTAAGCAAGGACATGATTTAAGCGAACTCAAATATCATGCCAAATTATTCCCATTGGGACCGATTATTGCATTAATTTTATGTATTATCGTTATTGGTGGCCAAAATATTGATGCCTTTATTAATTGGGATTGGCAACAAATTGGTGTTACTTATATTAGTGTACCGCTAGTTTTAATCTTGTATTTTGGTTACAAATTCAAACACCATACTAAGATTATTCCTCTAGAAGATATTGATCTTTCTAGTGAAAAATAAGTATAAAAAAATAACCACTCTTCATTGAAAGTGGTTATTTTTTTATACTTATTTGTTAATCAATAGCGCAATCGCTTCATAAGGCTGTAACTCAACATATTTAGGAACTTTCGAGATAACTTGATGATAATTATTAATTAGCACTTGCGTTGATAGCTCTTGATATTTTTGCGGCAATAAAAATTTGGTCGTTTGTCCGTAATAATTATTTAAAACTATTAAAATTTGTTTTTGATATTTGCGTAAATAGCCAAAGACTTGCGGATGGGTTAAATCTAGTGGTTCATAATCTCCCTGCGCAATGATAGCATAAGCTTTACGTAATTTAATTAATTTTTGGTAGTAATTAAAAATTTCACCATGATCTAACTCATCAGCAACATTAATTTGTTTTTGATTAGTTGGTCGCAGCCACGGCTTCCCTGTGGTAAATCCTGAATTAGTACTGCTATTCCAGTGCATGGGTGTACGGCTATTATCTCTAGACTTGGCTTGAATAATTGTCAGAGCTTGTTTTGCTGTTTTGCCATTATCGAGCATTTTTTGATAAGCATTCTTTGTTTCAATATCAACATAGTCATCAATACTTTGGTAATCGGGATTTATCATCCCAATTTCTTCGCCTTGATAAATATAAGGGGTGCCTCGCAATAAATGCATGCTAGTTGCTAACATTTCTGCCGATTTAACGCGATAATGTTGAGGGTCTCCAAAGCGATTTAAAGCCCAAGGTTGATCATGATTATTCCAAAACAAGGCATTCCAACCACCACCATTATTCATTCCTACTTGCCATTCGTTTAATGATTGTTTTAACTGCTTAAAGTCAAAAGGAACGCGTGTCCACTTTTCTCCATTTTGGTAATCAACTTTTAAATGATGAAAAGTAAATACCATGGTTAACTCATGGCGATCTGGCCGAGTATATAAGACTGAGTTTTGAATATCCGTAGAAGACATTTCCCCTACAGTAATAATATCTTTGTCTTGACCAAAAGTAGCCTGATTTAACTCTTGCAAATAATCTTGAACAATCGGAGTATCAGTATACATCATCTTGCTATCCATACCCTCAGGTGCATCACGCAAATCTTCATCTTTGCCGGTCACATTAATTACATCAAACCGAAAACCTTTGACGCCCTTATTACGCCAAAAATTAACAACCTTAAATAACTCACTTCTGACTTGTGGATTATGCCAATTTAAATCTGCTTGAGATGGATCATATAGATGTAAATAATATTTACCAGTAGTCCCAAATGGAGACCAAGCAGGACCGCCAAATTTAGAAGTCCAATTATTGGGTAAACTACCATCAGGTTTAGGATCGCGCAAATAAAAAAATTTTTGGTATTTATCATCGCCTGCGAGTGCCTTTTGAAACCATTCGTGTTGGGTGGAACAATGATTCAAGACCATATCCAACATCACACCAATATTATTTTTAGCCAATTGTTGAACCAATTCATCAAAATCAGCCATGGTACCGAATAAGGGATCAATTGCATAATAATCAGCAATATCATAACCATTATCATTTTGTGGAGAAACAAAAAAGGGATTGAACCAAATCATATCAATATTCAATCGCTGTAAATATGGAATTTTAGCTATTATTCCTTTTAAATCACCAATACCATCACCATCGCTATCATAAAACGACTTTGGATAAATTTGATAAATAACCTTATTTTTAAAATTCATAAAACTAATCCTCCATGAGCTGATTTACGGCGAGCAAAATCCACAAACTTAAATTTATCAGGCCGATGCATTGAAACAGTATATTGGAAAAACGATGTATCTTTTAAATAAGTTAGACTACGCACAAAAACTGCTAAATTAGGCTGTTGCAAATGCAATTTTTCCGCAATTAATTCATCAACAGGTTCTACAGTAATCGTCTTAGTAGCATAAGCAATTTCTAAATTTAATTCTTTTTCAAAATAAGAATATAAAGACGTCTGTGCTTGCTCTTTAGTAATCGCTGGTACATATTTTTTTAATACATAATCTTCGTCAATTACAATAGGTTCGCTATCAACCGTTCGCAAACGCCGTACAAAGATAGCAGCAGGATCTGTTAAAGCTAGCTGGTGAGCAATTGCTTGTGGTAAATTACGATTTTCTAAGGCCAATACCTGAGTAGTGGCGTTCATTTTTTGACTCAGATTCAACTCTGAAAAAGTTGTAATATCAGACACCGGAAATACAAACCGATTAATATCCAACACCATTGAACCTTTGCCTTTTATTTTTTGAATTAAACAAGCATCAATCAATTCATTCAGTGCTTTACGAATTGTTTCCCGAGAAGAACTATATAACTGTGCTAACGCTGGTTCACTTGGCAAAAAATCACCTGCTGGATATTGGCCATGTTTAATTTTATCGGTTAAATCTTGAGCAATTTGTAAGTATTTAGCAATTACCATTCAGTAAACTCCATTTTTTAAATTTACTATTTATTATACGCCTTTTAAATCTAGATTATACCATTCTTGTACGTACAAAAATAACATCAATTAAACTGTATAAAATTAATATTTACAAGCATTATGTTGACACTTGTCTATACAAGCTGTATTATTTATTTGAAAACGATATCAGATGTAACACAATTGTTGGATTACTTATAATAGTAAGGGGGAATTAAAATGAAGAAGCAATTACAACTATTAGCTCCTACAAGTGGTGAAATAATACCCTTAAGTAAAGTTCAAGATCAGGTTTTTTCTCAAAAAACACTTGGTGACGGATTTGGGTTAGAACCTAATGATGGACAAATTACAGCCCCAGTCACTGGGGAAATTGTCATGATTGCTGAAACAAAGCATGCAATAGGAATTAAAACTACTGACGGTGTTGAACTGTTACTTCATTTAGGTATTGATACTGTAGAACTCAAGGGTGCACCTTTTAAAATTTCTGTCGAACAAGGAAACACTGTTCATAAAGGTGACACAATTGGTTTAATGGATTTAAAAGCCATTAAAAAAGCTGGCAAATTAACCACTATTATAGTTACTATTACCAATACTGATGATGTTTTAGACAAGTTAACCCTGAATTTAGGCATAGTAACTGCAGGAGATCTTGCAGCTACCGCTAACTTAAAATCAGCCACCACTAAAACCTCATCGATAAAATCAGATAATGGCGAAAATAAATTTCATAAAACTGCCCGTTTAGTAATTAAAGCAATTGGGGGAAAGAAAAACATTAATAGTGTTATTCATTGTTTTACACGTTTAAGATTTTCCCTTAAAGACGATACAATTCCCCAAGATAAAATAGTCAATGACATCCCTGGAGTTTTAGATGTGGCTCGAGCTAATGATCAATATCAAGTTGTAATTGGTCAAACAGTTGATGATGTTTATGACGAAGTAATTAGTCAATTGGGAAGTGGTTTTGAACAATCTGAAGATCAAGGTGAATCAACAAAAAAGCCTGTAGATAATTCTTTGTTAGCAAAAACTAAACGTGGATTTTCCCAATTGATTGGTATTATTACTGGTTCTATGATGCCCGTAATTGGATTATTAGCAGCTAGCGGTATGTTAAAAGGGGTATTGAATATTTTAACTAATTTTTGTCATATGTCTACTACCTCTTCCACTTACATTATTATTAATGCAATGGCGGATTCTGCATTTTATTTTTTACCAGTAATAGTGGGCTTTACTGCAGCAAAAAAATTAGGCTCTAATCCTATTGTTGTTGCTCTTATAGCGTGTTTTTTAATTTATCCTGATTTAGTAAAGATTGTATCTTCAGGAAAATTTAATTATTATATAGCAGGCGTTGGAATTAATGCTAACTTCTTTGGCATTCCAATTCATATTCCTCAATATACTTATTCCATTTTCCCTATGATTTTTGCTGCTTGGATGGCCGCTAAAATTGAACCTTGGATTAAAAAGTGGATGCCTGTTACTCTAAGATTAATTTTTACACCTTTAGTTGAAATTCTCTTAGTTGGAATAACTGTTTTAGTAATCGTTGGACCGATTATTTCATTTATTTCTGAAGGAATAGCTTCTGTTTTGCAATGGCTTTTAACAGTTAATAGTGCCTTATCAGGACTTATTATTGGTGGTTTATATCAAGTTTTAGTCATTTTTGGATTGCATTGGGCCGTTATACCACTGATTGCCAATGATATTGCTGCTCATGGTCATAGTGTGTTAAATGGTATTGTTTCAATTACTATGATTGCCCAAGGAGCCGGTGCCCTTGCTGTATGGATTAAAACCAAAAAAAATCCAGACTTAAAGGGTTTGTCTCTTAGTGCCGCAATTTCTGCTGCAGTTGGAATTACAGAACCCGCAATGTATGGTGTCAATCTGAAATATGGTCGCGTTTTTCTAACTTCAAGTATTGGAGCAGCTATTGGTGGTCTTGTTAATGGTTTACTGAAAGTTGATATGTATGGTTTTACTGGTAGTTTAATTGGTTTCCCATCTTTTGTTCCTAAAGCTGGCCAAGGAAATCCTAATAACCTCTTATACTTTTGGATTGCTTCTGTTGTTACTATCATTGCCGCCTTTACTTTAACGTACTTATTCGGCTATCGTGAAGATGACGCAGGCAACCCTAAAACAGCACCTAAAAAGAAAAAATTAGCTTAAATTAATAATTAATTTCTGGTCTTGTCTTAAATTGGCAAGGCTTTTTCTTTGTAATTTAATGAGAATATGATTTAATGAAATCAATGATTTCTTAGTTTAATATGGAGGTAATTATATGCCAGTTATGGAACAAACCAAAGATGGTGCCTTAGCTAAATTTACATCCCTTGTTTATTTGTATACAGGTTTAGGCGTTGCCTTTTGGTTGTTGTCAGCTTTTGCTCTTGCTAAAAATCAAGCGTTCTCTATGCCCATCTTAATGTGGGGCGCCCAACATCGTTTATTAGCTACGGTTTTAGCAATTGCTATCCCAATCGGTTTACTCTATTTGTGTCAGTCCTTAGCCCAACGTTCTTATTTTTTAACATTTGTCTGTTATATAGCTTTCTTAGCGTCCTTTTCCATTACAGGTATGCCGATTTTCTTTGCTTATTCTGCTAAAAGTATTGTACAAGCAACAAGCATGACGGCAATTGCTTTCATAGTAATGGCAGGATATGGCTACTTTACAAGGACAAACTTGATGACTTGGAGTAAAACCTTAATGATTGGCCTGATTGCAGTGATTGTGGTTTCTATTTTAAATTTAATTTTATTTAAAAGTTCACTAGCAATGCTAATTATTAATGCGATTACCATGATTTTATTTCTTGGATTTATTGCTTTTGATTCACAAAATCTGAAACAAATTTATCAACAAAATCAAGGAGCCAATTTAGGTGCAATTGCTTTAATTGCTTCCATCAATTTGGTGCTCGATTTTATTAATCTTTTGCTCAGTCTTTTGTCTATCTTTGGTAATAATGACAATTAAGATCAAATTATATCGCTGCTCCTTTTAGAGGAGCAGTTTTTTATTTTTAGGAGGAATTATTTTGGCACATAAATTTCAACGCTGGGAAACTTTAATTGGAATTATCGCGTTAACCACTGTTACTCGTTTAGATTCAGTGATGGCGCCATCAATTGTAAAAATTCAACAAGCTTTTCCCAATGCGGATCCTACTCAAGTGGAGTCCATTGCCTCTATTGGTGATGTAGCTTCAATGGTTGCTTCTTTTATTTTTGGTTTTATTTTGACTAGAATTACTTACAAGCATGCAGCTATTTTAGGATTAACTTTGTTAGCTGCTGGTGGTTTATTACCGATCTTCATTCATAAAAGTGTCGCGCAATTAATCTTCTTTGCTTTGATTGTAGGTTTAGGCAGTGGTGCAATTACTACTATTTTGCCTAGTTTGTCAGCCGCAGCTTATCAAGGTGAACGGCGTTCTAATCAATTCGGTTTTAATGTAGCTTTAGAAGATGGGTTCGCGATGGTCTGGATTGTTTTAGGCGGATACTTAGCCACGATTAGCTGGATTCATAATTATTATGTTTACGCAATTACCCTTGTCGCTTTAGTTTTGGCAATTTTCTTTGTTCCTAATATCCAACCCACAGACAATAGTGCTACTAATGCCGTCGATACTAATCAACAAAAAGATCAATGGGGTTTTATTATTGCACTCGTGGTAATTTCAATGTTAGTTGAAGTTTTAGTAGCAGTCATGACTAATAAAATGGCTCTTTATTTAAATTATTACCACATTGGCGGACCTAGCACAGCTGGTCAAGCATTACTCTTTGTTCGCGCTGCTTCTATTGTTGCGGGTATATTTATTAGTTTTTATCGTAAAGCTTTTGGCAACTATTTGTTAGCTGCTGGATTTGGCTCAATTATTATTGGTGCTTTAATTTTAATTTATGTACACACTTTTTGGACTAGTGCTTTAGCCGCCTTTTTGATTGGTACCGGTGGTTCTGTTGCTTTAATTACTATTCCCTTTTTATTATCTAACCTAGCCTCTGCCAAAGTATATCCTATTGTTATGGGAACTTTCTCAGCACTAACTAGTCTTGGATTTGCTTTCTCAGCTTGGTTCTTTAAGTACACTGCACCTCTTTTTAGTACTAATAATTTAATTGGAACTTTCATCGCCATGATTGTTTTAAGTGCTATTATTATCATAGTACTAGTAGTTACTCAAATTCAAAAACGTGCAAGTAATTAAGAGGAGGGATGTTATGTCTAATTCATTTCCACAAGTAGTGACTATTGCTGGTTCTGATTGTGATGGCAGTGCCGGTTTGCAGGCTGATTTAAAAACTTTTCAAGCCCAAAAAACTTATGGTATGTCGATTCTCACCGCTGCTGTCGCTGGTAATTCCTATGGCATTTCCAATTCTATAGCTTTATCTGCTGACTTTATTGATGCTCAATTTCAAGCTCTTGCATCTGATTTCCAGATTAAAGCTGTGAAAACAGGTATGTTAACCGATCAGGCTACTATTAAATGTGTAGTCTCCAACTTACGTAAATATAATTGGCCTAATTTAGTCTTGGATCCTGTAATTATCACGAAACACCAAGCATTACTTTTAGCAGCAGATGCTTATCAAACGCTAGTTACTGAGTTGTTACCATTGGCTTTAATTGTAACTCCTAATTTTTTTGAAGCACAAAAATTGTCGGGCTTGTCTTTGAAGAATGATACTGAAATTCAACAAGCTGCCCAGAAATTGCAGCAATTAGGTGCACAAAATGTTTTAATCAAAGGAGCTCATGATAATCCACAACAAAAAGTAGTTCGTGATTATGCACTATTTGCTGATGGCAGCCACTTATGGTTAGAATCTGAGCTAATTCCCACGCAAAGAGTTAATGGAACTGGTGATACCTTATCAGCTGCTATTGCAGCCCAATTGGCTTTAGGAAATTCTTTAAAAGATAGTATCAAAATTGCAGAAGATTATACTCATCAAGCCATCGCTCATGAAATTCAAGTTGGCCATAAGTATGGCCCAATTAATCATTTCATTTAAGGAGGCTCTAAAATTGAAACTGGGATTTATTGGAACTGGTGTGATGGGCAATGCAATCGCTCACAACTTAATCAAGGCTGGTCATAACTTATGGGTTTATAACCGGACCAAGGCTAAGACAGATAACCTTGTCGCCTTAGGTGCCACTTGGTGTGCTAACCCTCAAACCGTGGTTGAAAATTCTGATGTAATCTTTACAATGTTAGGCTTTCCTAAAGATGTTGAACAAGTTTACTATGGCGATAATGGTATTTTTCAAGCTAATGTTCGTCAAAAAACTTTAATTGATATGACTACTTCTAAACCACAATTGGCCCAAAAAATTGCCCATACTGGTCAAGAAATGGGAGCTAACGTATTAGATGCTCCTGTTTCTGGAGGCGATATTGGAGCAAAAAATGGCACCTTAACTATCATGGTTGGTGGCCAGCAAGATGTCTTTACATCTTGTCAGCCATTGTTTGCAGCAATTAGCTCGCAAGCTCAACTTTTCGGTGCTGCTGGAGCTGGACAAAACACCAAGATGGCCAACCAAATTATGATTGCAGGTACCATGACCGGGTTAAGCGAGATGTTAGTCTATGCTAAAGCAGCGCACTTAGATTTACAGAAAGTGTTAGAAACTGTCGGTGCTGGCAGTGCTGCTAATTGGAGTTTAACCAACTATGGTCCTCGCATTTTAAAAAACGATTATACACCGGGATTTTTTAGTAAGCATTTTTTGAAAGATTTACGGATTGCTTTGGATACAGCCCAAGAAATGGAGATTGATTTGCCAGCTACTCAACAAGCTAAAAAGTTATATGAGCAACTAGTAGATGAAAAAAATTTAGGCGATTTAGGCACCCAAGCACTAGTAAAGCTATGGTGGGCTTAATTAAAAGACGAGGAAAATTTCCTCGTCTTTTTTGTGTATTTGTGCTTCATTGTCAAAAAATTTAACCTTTAAATTATATAATTTCTTGCCCTTATTCAGAATACATATTAAATTCCATAATTACAGTATTTTGACTATCTTTCTGGTATGATAGCAACAGCAATAATAAGGGATGTGAAATTATATGTTAAATTTGCAACATTTAAAAAAATATTATCAAGTCGGCGATACCACTACTAAAGCCTTAGATGATGTCAGTGTTAACTTTCGAAATCAAGAATTTGTAGCTATTTTGGGGACTTCGGGCTCAGGTAAAACTACACTTTTAAACATCATTGGTGGTTTAGATCGTTATGATTCGGGTAATTTAATCATTAACGGTAAATCCACCCAAAATTTTCAAGAACAAGATTGGGATGCTTATCGAAATAATACTGTGGGTTTTATTTTTCAAGATTATAACATTATTAGTCATTTAAGTATTTTGGATAATGTTACTTTAGGAATGACGTTAAGTGGCGTCGATAATTCTACTAAAAAGCAACGTGCTAAAGAAGCTTTAGAACGCGTTGGGCTTAAAAAGCATATCCATAAAAAACCTAGTCAATTATCTGGTGGGCAATTACAGCGAGTTGCTATTGCCCGAGCTTTAGCTAATGATCCGGAAATTTTATTGGCTGATGAACCTACTGGTGCTTTAGATACCACAACCAGCAAGGAAATTATGGATTTAATTAAAGAATTAGCCCAGGAACGCTTAGTTATCATGGTTACACATAACCCTGAATTAGCTCAGCAATATGCTGATCGTATTATTAACTTTGCTGATGGAAAAATTTTATCTGATTCTAACCCCGATAATGAACCGATTCCAGCAGAAAATTTTCATCCCCGCCAAACAAAAATGAGTTTTGCCACCGCGCTCAAACTTTCTTTTACCAATATTGCTACTAAAAAAGGCCGTACATTTTTAACGATTTTAGCTTCTAGTATTGGTATTATCAGTATTGGCATTGTCTTAGCATTATCTAATGGTTTTCAAAAACAAATTGATGCAACGCAATCGGAAGCTTTAGCACAATTTCCGATTACTATTTCACAAGTAACCGCCGATCAAAAGGAATTGCAAAAAGGCGATAATAGTAGCAATAGTAAACAAAAATTCATTCATAGCAAGGCTGTTTTTGCGCAGGTTAACCCTGTAAATGCTGCCCAACATATTAATAACATCACTCCTCAATATATTAACTATCTCAAAAAAATCAAAAAAACCGATGCTCAAAATATCTCTTTTGCATCAACTACAAGTCTCAACTTATTACGTAAAGTAAATGGTCAATATCAACCAGTTACTTTTTCCACTACTGCGAACAACAGTACCGATGCCAATAATGCCCAAAGTATGATGACTTCTAATCTGGGTGTTGGCGGCAGTATATATCCCGCTCATAATCAAGGTAAGCAAAATTTTTTGAAGAAAAACTATCGCGTTTTACATGGTCATTATCCTAAAAAGGCTACCGATATTGTCTTAATTGCTGATAAGCGTAATCATATCAACTTAAATGCTTTAACTAATCTCGGCTTGGACATCAAAAACAAGCAACAGCTACAACCGCAAAAACTGCTTGGTACATCGATTAAAGTCGTTGCCAATGATAGTTATTATCAAAAACTACCCACAGGTAACTTTATTCCTAACAATAACTATGAACAAATGGCCCAAGCTCCAACTACGAAGACTTTGCATATTGTTGCTATTCTGCGCACAAAGTCCAAAAATTCTGATGGCATACTAGCCAACGGCGTCGCTTATAGTGACCAATTAACACAGCAAATTGTACATTCTAATCAAAATTCCCAAATTGCTCAAGCTCAAAAAAACAGCACTCATAATGTGCTGACTGGAGCTAAATTGAGTAAGCAAGAACGCGTTATGTTATTGACCGCTTTAGGAGCTGATAATACTGCTAGTTCGATTCAAATTTATCCTAATAGTTTTCAAGAAAAAGACCATATCACCCACTATCTAGATCAATATAATCATGGTCAAAATAAGAAGAATAAAATTTTATATATGGATTTAGCGGGCAATATTACTAGTATTACTGGTGGCTTGATGAATGCTATCACTTATGTTCTCGTCGGCTTTGCGGCAATTTCACTAGTTACTTCTATGATTATGATTGCTATTATTACCTACACCTCAGTGATTGAAAGAACTAAAGAAATTGGTGTTCTTAAGGCACTAGGAGCACGCAAAAAAGATATCACCCGTGTTTTTGATGCAGAAACAGCCATTTTAGGTTTAGGATCTGGCATTTTAGGTATTATTATTGCCTGGCTCTTAACTTTTCCAGCCAACAGTATTTTGTATAATATGACTAACCTTAATAATGTGGCGCAATTGAATCCATTACACGCAATTATTTTAGTAGTTATTAGTACTGTTTTAACTGTTTTGGGCGGACATATCCCTGCACGTATGGCTGCTCGAAAAAATGCTGCTATTGCTTTACGGTCAGAATAATTGTTTTCATATTAAAAGGAGTTGAGATTAACTTATCTCAACTCCTTTTAAATTACTGCAACTGCTTATTCATTAGCGGCTTTCACAGCTTGAATTAAGGCATTACGAAAACCAGTTTCTTCTAACTTTGCCACGCCACGAATTGTCGAACCACCAGGAGTAGTTACTTCATCTTTGAGTTCACCCGGATGCTTACCACTTGCTTGTGCTAATTGCGCCGTGCCTAACAACATTTGCGTGATAATCTGATAAGATTGTGCACGATTAATCCCATTCATCACAGCAGCATCACTCAAAGCTTCCATCAACATATCAATGAATGCTGGCGTACAGCCTGCGATAGTTCCGTAAATGCCCAAAAGATTTTCTGGAACAACATATACTTGGCCTAATTTTTTAAATAGGTCAGTTACCAAGTCTTGATTAGCCTGCGATTCTGTCTCGATAAAACTTACAGCCGTAATACCACTATCTAATTTTACCGGGGTATTAGGGACTGCTTTAACAAAAGTAGCATCAACTGGTAATTGCACATTAATTTGTTTCAAATCACCACCAGAAGTAGAAACAATAATGCCATGATATGATGTTTTTAAATGATCCATTACATCCGCTAATGCTTTGGCTGGAACTGCTATAATTAAGATATCACTAAAATTTAAATCACTATAGCTATCAGCTAATTGCAACTGGTATTTTTCAGCCACTTTTTGTGCCGTGGCATGTTGGCTTTGTAAAACCATAATGTCATTATTATTCATACCAGCGGTTAATAATCCTTGAATCAAGGCTTGACCAATTTGGCCAGCACCAACAAAACCAACTTTCATTAAAAACACCTCTTAAATTTATTTTTATCGTATAATTATATCATCTTCAATTTATCACTTTTTCCCATTAAACGAAAAATATTGTCCGCTATTTTTTAAAATTTGATTAATTATTGGTTTCATGAGTATTAATGCGTTAAAATGCTAAGTAGTAATGTAATTTTGAAGCGTATTAATATCTTTTATATATTTTATGAAGTATCAGGGGGTTTTCTTTATATGAAAATAACTAAATTAATTACGGGTGGAATTTTAGTCATCATGGCAATTGTGGTGATGTTCCAGTTTAAATTCGATAGTTTTATCCAAGCACTTTTAGGATATGCAGATTTAGGAGCTACTGCAAGTATTCTCTTAGCAATTGCCTTGCTCGTAGCTGGTGCTATTTATATTATTTGTCACTCCAGCACTAGTGTCTTGCCACCAATTATCAGCTTTATTATTTTAACATTGGGGGGAGTTATGGGGATTTTTAACGCTGCCCGCTTCCCTGGCTTAATGCTGTGGTCATGGGCAGGCATTATTATTGGGTTGGTCATGGCAGTTGTAACGATTGTAATGGACTACTTCTTCGAACCTGCAGTCGATCAATATGGCAATGCTCATAGCAATAGTTACTATGATAACAATAATTCCCAACAGTATCCTAACAATCAATCAAATAATTACAATAATCCAACTAACTATGGCTCCATGAATAACCAGCCTAATCAACAGCCAACAGGTCCACAAAATTATAACGCCAATCCACAAATACCTCAGCAACAACCAAACACTAATAACTATCAGCAACCTTATCCAAACGATCCAAATGTTCCACTTAACAACAATCAAGCCGTAACCAATACTCCCAATCCGTCTTACAATAATCCCCAACAATATCCTAATAATCAGCCTAATAATTACAATAATCCGACTAATTATAGCCCCATGAATAACCAAGCTCCACAACCATCTGCCCCAATGCCCAACAATCCTGCAAACCCTGCAGCTAATCAATCATACCAACAACCAAACACTAATAACTATCCACCAACGCAAGGTCCTCAATCTCCGACTGCTGTTAATCAAGGACCTAATCCACAAACACCGTTGACAGCTTCCAACAATAATGGTTACCCTTCTAACAATCGAAATAATTCTGAATTTAATCCAACTAATCCGGGTGTGCAACCAGGGTATCAGCCTTATCCTAACGCCCAACCACAGTCTTCTTATAAACGTAAATTCAAAACCAGTGATCAAAACCAAGTTAAAAACGACTATCACTACAATTCTAAAGGCTAACTTAAAACAACATTTCTTCACAATTTCATCATAATTTATTTGTATACTATGAATATAGTCAGTTGAGAGATTGACTAGAACATATAAATTGTATTCACATCCTTACTCCTCCGAAAGTACCAGTAAATATTTACTGGTACTTTTTTTGTTCTAACAAAAAACCGATTGCAGGTAAATAATATCGTTTATAATCGAACTAAATTCATAATTAATCTAATTACATAATATGCAGTCTCTTATGCGATTTATCGGGCTTTTTTTCGGTTTTTTATTTGTAATTATCAGCATTTAAAAGTATTATAAGATAAGTAGAGTTACATACATTAAGGAGTGTGAGCGTTATGTTAAGTTTGGGAGTATCACTTTTGTCATTAGCCCGTTTTCAATTTGCTATGACAACAGTCTTCCACTTCTTTTTTGTACCGTTTTCTATTGGGCTAGGATTTATTGTTGCCATTATGGAAACCATTTATGCGGTTAAAAAAGATGAAATATACAAAAAAATGGCTCAGTTCTGGGGGAAGATTTTTCTCTTGAGCTTTGCTGTTGGGATTGTTACAGGGATTATTCAAGAGTTCCAGTTTGGTATGAATTGGTCTAATTATTCACGCTTTATGGGTGATATCTTCGGTGCCCCTCTAGCGATTGAAGCTTTATTGGCCTTCTTTCTGGAATCAACTTTTATCGGTGTCTGGATGTTTACTTGGGATCGTTTCAAACCAGGTATTCACGCACTTTTCATTTGGTTAACTTCTATCGGTACAATGTTATCAGCAATTTGGATTTTAGCTGCTAATAGCTTTATGCAGCATCCAACAGGTTTTATTATTAATCCGCAAACTCATCGTGCTGAAATGAGTAGTTTTGCTGAAGTGGTAAGTAACCCTCAATTATGGAAAGTCTTTCCTCACTTAATTTTAGGTGCTTTTTGTACAGGAGCCTTTGTTGTTGTAGGTATGAGTGCCTGGGGCCTTTGGCGTAAACAAAAAGATGGAGTTTTCTTTAAGAAGTCAATGCGTTTTGGTCTTTGGATTGGATTAATTGCTGCCATCGGTGTAGTTGCTGCTGGTGATTTACAAACTCAAGAAATTGTCAAAGATCAACCCATGAAGTTTGCTGCTACAGAAGGAGAATACAAAGATACTGGTTCTCCTGCATCCTGGAAAATTGTTGCCACTTTTGATACTAAGAATCATAAAACTACCCATGAAATTTCTGTTCCTTATATGTTAAGTTTATTGACTTATCATAAAACTACTGGTTCAGTTAAGGGAATGAATACTCTTAATAAAGAATTAAAACAAAAATTTGATAATAATAAGAGTAAGAGTATTCGTAACATTAAAAATTACTATGTACCGGTCAATACTCTCTTTTGGAGTTTTAGATTTATGGCTGGCTTTGGTTTCTTAATGATTTTAGTTTCTATTTTAGGATTAATTTGGACTCGTCCTAGCAAAAATACAATAACTGATAAACGTTGGTTCTTGCTTGTTTTGGGATTAATGATTTGGGTACCTTTCTTAGCTAATACCTCTGGTTGGTTAATTACTGAATTAGGTCGTTATCCATGGATTGTTTATGGACTTTATACGATTGCTGATGCAGTTTCGCCTTCAACTACGGTTGGCCAGTTAATTTTCAGTAATATTGTCTATTTCTTGTTGTTCTCAATTTTAGGTGGTGTCATGATTTATTATGCTCGTCAAACCTTGCATAAGGGATTAGATGGTATTGCTGGCCCTAGTGCTACTGATAATGTAGCGATTAACTCCGATCCATTTTCAAAGGAGGCTTTTAACTAATGAGTGCCTTACAATTTATTTGGTTTCTTTTAATTTGTGTTCTTTTTGTCGGTTTTTTCTTCTTAGAAGGCTTTGACTTTGGTGTTGGTATGGCTTCTGGCATTATTGCACGGACTGAGGAAGAAAAATCTGTGATGCTCGATATTATTGGTCCTCATTGGATGGTAAATGAAACTTGGTTGGTAACAGCTGGGGGCGCAATGTTTGCTTCATTTCCAATGTGGTATGCTAGTTTGTTTTCCGGATATTACATCATGTTTCTTTTAGTTTTAGTAGGATTAATCATTCGGGGGGTATCATTTGAATTTGCTAATCATGCTGAAACTTCGCGTGGACGTAATTTTTGGTATAACACTTTCGTATTAGGAAGTTTATTAGCACCCTTGATGCTTTGCATTATTTTCTTTAGTATGATTCAAGGTGTTCCTATTAACGCTAAAGGTGATTTAAACTTAGGATTCTTCGACATTATTAACTGGCTATCATTAGTCGGTGGAATTGCGGGAGTTTTAATGTCTTTAATTCATGGTTTGAATTATGTTCGTTTAAATACAACCGGTATTTTAAGAGAACGAGCAGAGAATTTAAATCGTTTCTTATATCCGATACTTTTTGTTGGTGAGGTTGTTTTTGCCTTGTTGGTATTTTTCCAGACCGACTTTTTCAAAGAAAAATTTGTATCTAGTTTAATTATTACTTTACTCATTGTTGTGATGTCATTAATTGGTGCTTGGGGCGTTTATAAAGATCATGAAGGCTGGAGTCTTGTTGGTAGTGGATTATCACTTTCATTTGTTGTGATTTTAATCTTCAATGGCTTATTCCCAAGAGTCATGATTGCTACTAATCCAGCACATGATATTTTGATTAAAGATGCATCATCTTCACCAACCGCTTTAAAGGTTATGACGATCGTTGTTTGCATCTTATTGCCAATCGTTTTGATTTACTTCATTTGGTCTTATTTGATTTTTACCAAGCGCACCCCTTCGCACAAGAAAGTTATGGATTAAAAAATGATAGATAAGCGTTTATTTCAATTGCCTGAAATTAAACCGCTCTTTAAAATGCTTGCAGGATTAACGATTCTGCAAGCTTTTATGATATTACTGCAAGCAAAGTTTCTTGCAGAAGCGTTAGTAATTTCTTGGCAACGACATAATTTAAATAGCATTGTGCAACCGACAATTTTTTTTATTATTGCATTTTTATGTCGGCATTTCTTAACTTGGGTTAAAGATGCTCTTTTAGATAAATATGCCACTAAAACTACCGAAGATATTCGCGGACAGTTATTGGATAAAATTTATACTACTGGTCCCCAAATGATTGCCAAAAACGGTTCAGGAAATATTGTAACTAATGCTTTAGATGGAATGGATGAAATTAATAATTATTTAAATCTTATTCTTTCTAAATTTATGAATATGATGATTATTCCTTGGATTATCTTAGTTTTTGTCTTTTTTAAAAATGTTACTTCTGGTATTGTATTAATTCTGGTTTTTCCCATTATTATCTTATTTATGATTATTCTGGGTTATGCTGCTCAAGATAAAGCAGACTCCCAATATGCCAAATATGTAGTTTTATCTAATCACTTTTTAGATGCTTTACGTGGTTTGACAACTTTAAAAATGCTAGGTCTGAGTAAGGAATATGCTCACAATATTTATACTGTTAGTGAACAATACCGTAAAAAGACCTTAAGTACTTTAAGAATTGCTATTTTATCAACATTTGCTTTAGATTGGTTTACTACTTTATCAATTGCTATTTTGGCAGTTTTTCTAGGTTTGGCTTTAATCAAAGGAACAATTCCTTTGTATCCAGCGATGGTAACTTTAATCTTGGCTCCGGAATATTTCTTGCCTTTGCGTAATTTTGCTAATGATTATCATGCAACTCTCAATGGTAAAAATGCCTTTACAGCAACCATGAAAATCTTAGCCATGCCTACTACAAAGCAGCGTCAATTATTACCTGAATTCACTTGGAACCAAGATAGTCAACTAATCATTAAAAATCTTAGCTTTCAATATGAAGCTAAGCAACAGCCCAACGATTTACAAAATATTAATTTACAAATTCAAGGTTACAAACGTATTGGTATTGTTGGGCAATCTGGTGCTGGTAAATCAACTTTATTAGATGTGCTCAGCGGTTTTCTAATTCCGCAAGAAGGTAATATTCAAGTCGATGGCCACAATTTGCCTCATTTAGCTCAAGATGGCTGGCAACAACAATTTACGTATTTGCCACAAAAGCCCTATTTATTTAGTGATACAATTGCTAACAATATTCGCTTTTATGTACCTGATGCTTCTAATCAAGATGTTCAACATGCTGTGGAGCAGGCTGACTTAACTCAATTTATTAAATCATTACCTGCTGGCTTAGAGACCAAAGTTGGCCAAGGTGGTCGAGGCATTTCAGGCGGACAAGCCCAAAGAATCATGTTGGCGCGAGCATTTTTAGCCAAGGAACGCCATATTTTGATATTTGATGAACCTACAGCTCATTTAGATATTGAAACTGAATATTCCTTAAAACAGACTATGTTACCTTTATTTGAAAACCATTTAGTCATTTTTGCAACCCATCGACTGCATTGGTTGGAACAAATGGATTACGTTATCGTGTTAGATCAAGGTCAAATCGTGGAACAAGGACCAGTACAACAAATTATTCAAAAAAATTCTGGACCTTTTTACGAATTAAGTGCACATATGCGAGGTGAGCAATAATGTGGCGTCATGATACTTGGGTTAAACCCTATCTTAAACAGTACAAATCTTTATTAGCCACTGTCTTAATTTTAGGTGTGCTAACAACTTTTTGTGGGGGTGCCTTGATGTTCACTTCGGGCTACACCATTGATCGGTCTGCTACTCATCCCTACAATATTTTAATCATTTATCCAGCTATTTTACTGACTCGAGCTTTTGGAATTGGACGACCAACTTTTAAGTATGTTGAACGCTTAAAAAGCCACAATTGGGTGCTCAGAGTCACTTCTAAACTTAGAACTCGGCTTTATAAAACTGTGGAACAAGATGCCGCTTTTTTCGATGAAAAATATCAAACTGGTAATATTTTAGGATTACTTTCAGAAGATATTGACCATCTGCAAAATCTTTATTTACGGACTGTTTTCCCTACAGTGGTAGGTATTTTGCTCAGTTTAATTATCGTCATTGGAATTGGTTATTTTGATTTGTGGTTTGGCTTATTAATTTTGCTACTGTTAGCTATAGAAGTGCTGATTGCACCGTTAATTTCTGTGGCTGTTGAAGCTGGCCGCAGACAAAAACAAAAAGCCCTTAAAGATGACTTATACACTAACTTAACTGATAATATCTTGGGAGCTAATGACTGGGTTTTATCTGGTCGTCAACAAGATTTTAGAAAAGCAACCCAAGATACGGTAACTCAGTTAAACGATTCTAAAAATTACAGCAAACATTTTCGCTGGCGGCGTGACTTTTATTTACAAGCAGTTTTAGGATTAATTTTTATCGCACTCTTAGTTTTTACAAATTTGCACTTTACTAATAGTATGGCACGTGCTAATTATGTGGCTGCGTTCGTTTTGGCCATTGCGCCTGTTGGAGAAACTATCATCCCCATTAGTCAGGGCTTTGAAGAATATCCCACTTATAGAGATTCGATTGTAAGATTAAATAATTTGCATCCCACACCAACAAAATTGCCGCCACAGCAAACTATAGATCCTGCTGCTTTTCAAACTTTGACTTTAGATCATCTCCAATTTGAATATAATTCAGATTCACCGGTTTTAATCAAAAATTTTCAGCAAACTATTAAACGTGGCGATAAATTGGCCTTGATTGGACCTAGTGGTACTGGTAAAACTACTTTATTGCAGTTAATTAATGGTGATTTAGCCCCTCAAAAAGGGCAAGTTTTGATTAATGATATAAATGTTTTGACCTTGCAAGCTGAAAGACAAAAATTATTTGCCTTTTTAAATCAGCAACCATTTTTGTTCAATACTTCGATTATTAATAACGTTCGTTTAGGCAACGAAAATAAAACTGACAGTGAAGTTAAGCAAGCCTTAGCTGCTGTTAAAATGCAAGATTTGATTGAATCTTTACCTAAAGGATATGAAACTTCAGTTCAAGAAGCTGGCTCCCGCTTTTCTGGGGGCGAACAACAACGTTTAGCCTTAGCGCGAATACTTCTCCAAGATGCCCCTATTGTACTCTTAGACGAGCCGACAGTGGGCTTAGATCCCATTACAGAAAATGATCTGTTACAAACAATTTTTAGTGTTTTAGCAGACAAAACTATTATTTGGGTGACACATCATTTACAAGGTATCAAAAATGTTGACCAAGTTATTTTTCTTAAAAATGGACAAATCGAAATGCAAGGTCATCCACAAGACTTATATCAAAATAATCAGCATTTTCAAGAATTATATAAAATGGATCAGGGTATTTTGATTAAATGATTACAAAACAGCTCAGACAAACTTTTGTTTGAGCTGTTTTTTGTTTAAATACCATTACTATCTATTGTTGGCGCTGTAATAATTCTTTGGTGATTTGTTCTAAATAACGCCGATATTGGTTCTGCGGTAATTCTCTAATTAATCCTAATGCTTTATTAGTGTATTTTTGAGCTAATGATTGAGCTGCTGTCAAACCGCCTTGTTCCTTAACAATCTGGGCCACATCTTGTATCTGGGAATCATTTAATTGCGGATGTTGTTTTAAAAACTGCGGCAATTGACTATTTTCTTGGCATAAGGTATAAATTAACGGTAGAGTATAAACACCATTTTTTAAATCTTCCAGTTTGGGCTTGCCTAACTTAGATGAACCTAAATAATCTAAAACATCATCTTGAATTTGAAAAGCCATTCCTAAATTATGACCAATAAAACGCGCTTTATGAATAATATGCTTATCAGCTTGCGCCAGCATTGCGCCAAATTGCGCACTTAATTCAATCAATTGGGCCGTTTTACCCGCAATTTCACGTAAATACATTTTCACAGTGGCTTCTACATTTCGATTAATTTGTAATTGATCCAATTCACCACGTAAAATTTTTTTAATACCACGAGCATTAAAAATAATCTCACTTTGATGATTAGCAACTTGGCTAATTAAATCGAAATATACCGTTAATAAATAATCTCCCGCATAAATAGCATTCCGATCCCCTAACTGAACTTGAATCGTGGGCACATTACGGCGTAAGTCAGAATCATCAATCACATCATCATGAATTAATGTTGCTAAATGTAAAACTTCCATTGCCGCTGCTGCTTGTAATTTTTGGTTCTTATCTTGGTGTGGACCAAACTTGCTGAACAAGAGCAAACAAGCTGGTCGTAACATTTTCCCACCACTAGTTATCTGTTGTTTGATTAAACTAGCAACAGGATCATTTAAAGGTTTAATTTGTTTTAAAATAATTCCTTGAACTTGTTCTAACTGCTGATTCAACTCAGGAATTTGGCTCCATAGGGAGTTAATCATTGGCTCCACCTTTTTCTGTATTATAATCTATTATAGTATATCAAAAACAGAAACGAGGATTATAAAAACTTTGAAATTATCTGTGTTTTTAGAATTGGTTGAAATTAAAGCTAAAACTGCTAGTATTTTTCCCTTTTTATTGGGAACTTTCTATGCAGTTTATCATTTTCATCATTTAAATTGGATCAATGTAATTTGCTTTTTTGTCGCCATGTTACTGTTTAACATGTCTGTAGATATTAACGACAACTATTGGGATTATCAAAATGCGACTGAGCAAGAAGAATTTCGTAAAAAAACCAATGTCATTGGCGTTAATCATTTAAATATCAAAAAAATTGGCTGGCTGGATTTTAGTATGGCTGCGATAGCTGCTTTACTAGGAATTTTTCTTGTTACCCGAGTTGGATGGATTCTATTAGTGTTAGGAATTTTTTGTTTTGCAGTGGGCTTCTTCTATGCTGGTGGTCCTTATCCAATCAATTCTTTGCCCGTGGGTGAATTTTTTGCTGGTTTTACTATGGGATTTGTTATCTTTCTGATTGCTGTATATATTAATGTTTATCAAGCCATTGCCTTTGATTGGCACTTAATTGTACCTATTTTTATCGCATCAGGACTATCCCAATGTGCAATTGGCGCTTTATTATTAGCTAATAATATTTGTGACTATCAAGAAGACATTGACCTCAACCGACACACAATCGTCCGTTTCTTGGGTGTCCCAAAAAGCCTCTGGTTTTATGCAGCTTTATTAATTATTGGTTATATTTTCTTATTAGCAGCTATTTTTATGAGAATTTTACCCTGGTCTTTATTGTTAACATTTTTAGTTATTCCCATTATTTACCGTAATACTAAACAATTTTTTGCTGTGCATATTAAGAAAAAGACTTTTCCCTTAGCAGTCAAAAATCTTTTTATTATCACTTTGACACAAGTATTAAGCTTTGCGCTGGGTTTAATTATCAAGCAATTTTCATAGTACTAGCGAACAAGACAAATTGTTGTCTTGTTTTTTTTGTTTATAAGATAAAATGATCATTTTGCGAAATAAAATCTGCGGGTAGTTTAATTTTAGTAGTTAAAGGAGCGTCTGCAAGTGCAATTTCGAAAGCTTTTTGGCCTAATTCGTACAAATGATAATTAATTGTCGGCAATTTAACTGCAAAACTGGCCATTTCGTATCCTTGACCAATAATTATTGGAATTGGCAATTGTTGATCAATATAGTATTGGCGGACAGCCACTGCATTACTATCACTATTAGTCAAAATACATTGTGGAGCCTGAACTTGCTGTGCTAATTTTTGGGCAGCCAAATAGGCAGTTCGTGGCGAAGAAATGCCTGTCATTACTAAATTTGCGGCTAATTGTGTTTGATAAATTTCTTGATAAGCAGTTAAGGTTAAACGCGTAGTTGCACTAGATTTTGCTGGCCGATAAAACATACAAGCAATGCGTTTAATTTGCTGTTGTTGTAACCAACGAAAGATTTTAATAAAAACCGCATAGCGATCTGTAAAAACTGCAGCCAATGAAATGTTTCCAGGATCTTCGCAAAGAACTAACGAACCATACTTTGTATAGGCAGCTAATTTTTCTAAGGGAAGCCCGTGAGAAGTGATAATAAGTCCTGCATATTCTTTGCGTCGCAATTGTTCTAAATAGTAGACTTCTGCTTGTTCATTATACTCTGATGGCAATAACGTTATGGAATAGTCCGTGGAAAAAGCTGCTTCAGCAACACCATTGAGAATTTGGGCAAAATAAGGCGTCCGGATCTGCGGTAAAATAACCCCAATTTTATGATTTTGACCATTGCTTAAATCCCGGGCAGTTTCATTTGGTACATAATCTAATTGTTGCATCACTTGTTTTATTTTGCGTAAAGCTTGTTGCGAAACATAACCGCTATGATTAAGTACCCGTGAAACTGTAGTAATAGAATAACCACTTAAACGAGCCACATCCCGAATAGTTGCCATTTACTGACCTCATTTCTCTTGAATAATTATTTTTATTATAGTTGGTGCAACGCGTTCCATAAAAGATTTTTATGCAAAAAATGATTTCGGTAAATTTACCAAAATCATTTTGTCAAACGTGTCTATTATTTTTGTGCTAAATCATAAGTATCTCTAGCAATCATTAATTCTTCGTTGGTTGGGACTACAAAGACCTTAATTGCTGAATCCGGGGTACTAATTAACAGTTCTTGACCCTTAGCTTGATTTTTTGCGGCATCAATTTTAACACCCAAATGTTGCAATTGATCACAAACTGCTTGCCGAACTGGCTGATCATTCTCTCCTACACCAGCAGTAAAGACTAAGGCATCTGGTAATTCATCCAATAATGCTAAGTAGGAACCGACATATTTCACAATCCGATTAACAAACATTTCTTGAGCTAATTGTGCACGTTTATCACCATTATCAGCGGCATCATCAATATCGCGCTTATCATTAGAAACTCCTGATACACCTAATAAACCCGACTTTTTATTTAGAATACTAATCATTTCGGAAATATTTTGTAGATGATCTTTTTCCATGATATAAGGAATAATAGACGGATCAACATCTCCAGAACGCGTGCCCATCATTAATCCAGCCAATGGCGTGAAACCCATAGATGTATCAATCGCTTTCCCATGAGCAATTGCTGAAACTGAAGCGCCGTTACCTAAATGCAAGGTAATGAGGTTGGTTTTTTCTAATGGTTGCTGCAAAATTTCCGCTGTTCGTTGGGTAACATAACGGTGACTAGTACCGTGAGCACCATACTTCCGCACGCCGTATTGATCATAATATTTAGTATCAATAGGATATAAATAATTAACCGGTTTCAAACTAGAAAAAAAGGATGTATCAAATACCGCTACTTGTTGAGAATGAGGCAATAATTGCGCAAATACGCTGACATAATAAGCTTCAATATTATTATGTAACGGAGCTAGTTCGGATAAATTTTTTATCTGGAGTAAAACATCAGAAGTGATGACTGTTGACTTATCAAAAACTTCGCCTCCTGAAACAACTCGATGTCCCACTCCTTTAATATCTTCTAAGCGTTGAACAATGTGTAAACTTTTCAACCGCGTTAAAATTAAGGTAGCAGCTTTTTCTTTGGAAGTAATAGGTTCTTGTCGCTCAAATTTCTCTCCATCACCATAATCAGCCTTAAAAATTGCATCTTGTTTACCTAAACGATCAATCATTCCTTTAGCAATTCGTTTTTCACTAGGCATATCATAAATCTGCCATTTCAAGCTTGAACTTCCGGCATTTATTGCCATAATTAACATAACAGACACCTCTTTCAATTCATATAAACAAATTATACGCTAGAGCAATCGTTTACACAAAACTATTAATCAGAAATTTAGTGATTTTCTAATATTGGCATAAAAATCTTTAAATGATTAAAAAATAACAGTATATTTGTTTTCAGAACTGGAGATTAAGCATATAATATAGTTAGATTACATACAGAAGAAGGAAGGATTGAATTTATGGCTCATATCGTTATTTTAGGCGCTGGTTATGCCGGATTAGGCACTGCCAGAAAATTAGCAAAAATTGCACCAGAAGGAACTACCATTGATTTAATTGATCGTAATACTAAACATGTGGAGTCGATTCAACTTTATCGTGTTGCAGCGGGAACTGCTCAAGCTGATGACATTAGTCTGGATATTGCTTCAGTTATACCTGATAATGTGAACTTTATTCAAGCAACTGTTTCTAAAGTTGATTATGAAAATAAAAAAGTAGAATTTGAAGATCATGCTGAGATTTCATATGATTATGTTGTTTTAAGTCTTGGTTTTCGGTCAGAAAACTTCGGCATGGAAGGTGCAGATAAGTATTCATACAAACTGCAAGACATTCCTACCGCTGAAAAAATTTATCAAGTTATTAATTCTAATATTCGTGATTATAAGCAAACACAAGATCCTAACGATTTAAACATTGCAGTTTGTGGTGCTGGTTTTACAGGTATTGAATTATTAGGTGAATTAATCGATACCGCTAAAGTCTTAAAAGCTAAATATAATGTTCCCGAAATTAACATTACTAGCTTAGAAATGGCACCACAAATTTTGCCAATGTTTGATTCTGAATTAGCTCAATATGCTTATGACTTTTTATCTAAGAATGGGATTAAGATTTTAACTGGAGCTAAAATTAAGAAGATTGAACAAAATGCTGTAGTTTATACCACTGGCGATAGTGATGAAGAGCAACGTGTTTACGCCAATTCAATTATTTGGACTGTAGGTGTCAGCGGCAGTGATGTTATTAAGAATTCCGGCTTTGATGCTAAACGTAATCGGATTGTCGTTACTGATTATTTAAATGTTGAAGATCATCCTGAAATTTACGTATTAGGTGATGATTCTGCTTCAATGGATCCACAATCTGGCCGGCCATTACCTACCACAGGTCAATTGGCTCAAGCTCAAGCTGCAGTTGCAGCTGTAAATATTGCTGCTGCCATTAATGATGCACCACAAAAGAAATTCGTTTATAAGTCAATGGGAACTGTAGCGTCCTTAGGACCAAATCATGGTATTATCGAAATGACCAGTCCACATATTAAATTAAAGGGTCATCTAGCTTCCTTAGCTAAGAGTGCATCCTTTGAAAAAGTATTATTTGGCGTTGGAGGAGTTAAGGGACTTAAAAAAGTTTAAGGTCCACTTAATTTATAATAAAAGAAGCTGGGAAAAACTCAGCTTTGAAGTGCAACAAAAAAGTTAGATACTTTAAAACTTCTTAAACTGCATAAGCAAAATCTTAAAAAGCAAAAACCATTTTAAACTAATTTTGGTTTTTGCTTTTTGTTTTGTTCTTTTAACTAATCGCTTAGAAATTTTAAGGTATACTAAATAAATTTTTTATTAAGCTAGGGCTTGTTTTCGATATTCGCTAGATATTAAGCCTTGGCGTTTTAAAGAAAGACGTTGAGTATATTCTTGAACAACTTTAGCTTTAAACCCCTTAGAATATTTAGTCATAATAATACCTCACAATTGCTAGTCTTTGTCTAACAATTATGAAGCACTTCATTTTTTGTATGCTTTTATTTTTTTGATTCTGGAATTTTATATGCAATGTTAACTATTACTGAAGATATTAAAGTTATTACACTTTCTGTATGGTATTTTTCCATTACCATACTGAATTTTTACGTATGCTTTGGGATTTTGTTGTTTACCATAATCTAAAATTTATTTTTTTGACTTCTTTATTAAATGTGGCTGCACCAGCATGATAGAGTTATTGTTGCGCTGAATAAAATAGCTAAAAGGGTACTGTACCTGCTCTTTTGATATTTTGTTTCATTGGTGACACCTTCATGTTTTTATAAATTTTTATGCTGAGATTATATCTAAAAATACATTATTAGTATTGTTTTTATCGTTATATATTTTAATGTTTTCTAATTTTTAATTCTTAGAATTATATAATTTATTTTTGAGCTTCTAAGACTAATGATAAATATAATGGAAATAGTTAAAAGTAACCCCAATTGTCAGACATTGCAACTTGAAAAGAGGGTGCAACACTAACTCTTTTATTTCCTTCATCTCAATTTTTTGTTACTTTTACTTAATTAAAATATTTAATAAAAAAAGTAATAAGCTATATATAAAAAATCCAATATAAGCATACATCAAGCTAATATTAGCTAAAGAAGGAAAAATAATACTGGCTATTGGAGGAATTATAACTAATAAAGAATTAGTTGTAGTTATAATTCCTCCTAATCTTTCAGTAGGATATTTATTTATTACCAGAGCTGAAAAACGAGGAGAAATAATACCCAGAAAAAGTGAAAGTATACTAGAATTGAACAAAATTAAATATAGATTATTGAAAATAAAAGAAATAGATATAAATAACAAAAAAATAGTAGAAATAATATTTAATAAACTTATTGAAATATTTTTTAAAATTTTAGAACTCAAATTATTTCCTATTATCATTGATAAGGTAATTATCCCCGACAATAATGATATTTTTATAGGGTTAGAGATGATTTTTAGAGAATTATTATTATTAATAAATAATGCAAAAATAGGGGTTAATCCACCAAAAAAACCATTTAATAAAGACAATTGACAAAGAGATTTAAAAATTTTTTTATCTTTCAAAAGAAATTTAAAATTGGTTACAGTATTCTTAAATGTATCTTTATTATTTATATTTTCAATTCTTTCTTCTACTAGTTTCATATCTTTCTTTATTAATAAAAACCCTATGCATACAGATAAAAATATAAATGAATTAAAGTAAGCAACTAATCCTTTTTGGAAGAAATATAAGAGAATAGATCCCAAAAAAGTTGCCAACACATTCATTAGTTGGGAGGTTATGCTAATTAATCCTTGTGCCTGTTCCATATCTTTTTTGGCTACTAATTTTTTTGTAAATGGTGCAATTAATGCTGATGAATAATTTCCTGATAAATCAGAAATAAAATTTAGTAATGCCACGCAGAAAATTAGCATTAAAGTGTTTTTATAGTCTGCTATGGCTCCTATTATCATATATAAAATAAATCTTATAAAAGAATTATTAATTAATAAATTAACTTTATTGGATTTTTGATCTGCTAATGTTCCTAAAAAAAAACTAAATAAAATTGGTAAAGTTTCGGAGATAGATACGATTACAACAGCTATGCTGTTTTGTTGAGATAATGAGACGGCCATTGATAACATTGCTGTATAAAATAGTCTATCTCCTATTTTGGATAATAGATTAATTCCTGCCACCTTAGAAAAGGTCTTATTATATTTTATAAATTCAAACATTAAAATTAATCCTCCATCCTATTCCGAATAGAATTATTATGTATAAAATCAATAACTCTATATAATTAAGTAAACAAAAGTTTACTTAATTACATGGATGGAGTGATAATCTTGTATGGAAAAACAATTAAAAAAATTAGAATAAATAAAGGGCTGCTGTTGAAGTCTGTATATTTGGGAGTATGCTCAAAAACTAATGCTATCAAGTTTGAAAAAGATGAACGTATACTTACTGTTGATAAATTTGTTAAGGTTATAAACAATTTAATGATTAGTATGGAAGAATTTCAATGGATTATGAATGACTATGAACCTGAAAGTAAGTATTACTACAATTACAAACTTAGTAAACTATGGAATTCTAATAAAACCGAGGCTTTTAAAGATAGTATTAAAAAATTAGAAACGAATCCTATGAGTATAGAAAGAGTAAAACTAGCTAGTTATAAGTTACTTAATAGTTATCAAGAAAATGAAAAAACAAATGAAAAAGAACTAAACATAGTTATTAATTATTTCTCTAATTTATCTTCATGGACTCTGGAAGATATTAAATTTTTTGCTAATAATTGTTATATTTTGCCATATACTCTCATGATTAACCTACTTAAAGAATCCTTGAAGGTTTTAAATAAGTATAAATATTATCCCAATAGTGACAAAGTTTTTGCAACGCTGCTCATTAATTGTATAGAGCGAATGATATCAGAAAAAGATTTTAAGATTGCTAATACTTTTATAAGATTTTTGAATAAAATAGCATTCGATATTACAATGAATGGATTTTATCTTTTGTCTAAATATCTTGAGGCAAAAATTATATATTTATCTGTAGATAAAATAGAAGGTAAAAATAAGCTTTTGAAAATATTAGAAATTTCCAAATTTCTTCATGATGGAAAAATTTCAAGTGAAATTGAACAATTATTACAACAATAAAGAGTGTGGTGATAGTTCTTCTTTTATCAAACTAATCTATATTTAATAGTTTCCTAGAGTAACTTTTAAAAATATCCAATAAATTCAAAAAAATCTTCTTTAGTGAAATAAGCTGTACCTATAGTTCGAAATTATTTAAATAAACGGAAACATACTGTGCTATAATTTTTATCCGCAAATACATTTAGAAGTATAGGTGTTGGTTTAACAGTAAGAGGAAGCTGGATTCCAGAAGGGGTAGTAGTTAAAGTGAGTATCGATTAGTCTATGCAAAAATGGTATTTGGTTTGATTATAACTATGTTTTAGGAAATGGAAGCTGCGGTTGGCAATAGTCTGGAATAAAAAAGAGGTAGCTATTATGAAATTGATAACTAAATATAGAATATTTCTTTCATTTGTATTATTGATTATGATTTTTATAAATTATAAATATTTCAATTCTAATTTACCATTTGCTATATTAATAATATTACTGGTAATTATCGGAATTACATTTATTAATAAACAAAAATAACTATATATAAAAATACTAGAATAAGACCTATGCTATTTTCTTGAAATTTAATAAGAAAAAAACCAAACATTAATATTCTTATATTCATTAAGCATTCAAAAATTATTCAAATATTAAGTACAAAGAAAGGATAGAATCCAATAAAAAAATAAAAGCATAAATTTTCCTATGCTTTTATTTTTTTATTGACTCTATAAGTTTACTTACAATTATATATATTATCGAACATATTGATGTTACTACTATAAATCCTAATATTTTATTTTTAAATAATGGAATAAAGTAATAACTAGACGGCAAAAAAAGCAAGTATAAAGGTATTAATGGTATTAGTCTTTCTACAAATTTTTTCATTATTGGTATCCCATCTTTACTGAATTTAAATATATTGTAAATCCATTTCTGTTGCTTCTAATATAATTTCCTTTGTTCATTTATGATAGATTAAAGAATTTTTGCGTATGCTTTAGGATCTTGTTGCTTACCATAATCTAAAATTTATTTTTTTGACTTCTTTATTAAATGTGGCTGCACCAGCATGATGGAGTTATTGTTGCGCTGAGTAAAATAGCTAAAAGGGTAATTGTACCTGCTCTTTTGATATTTTGTTTCATTGGTGACACCTTCATGTTTTTATAAATTTTTATGATGAGATTATATCTAAAAATAAAATTAAAAGTCAATATATTTTTTAATTTTATTTGTGTTTAATATTAAAAAAAGCATTATTAGTACTGTTTTTATTGTTATATATTTTAATGTTTTCTAATTTTTATTCTTAGAATTGTATAATTTATTTTTAACACCTTGAACCGTTAGGGAGTGCTTCTTGTTTAAGATTTAATAACATTTTACAATTTAGTTATAACATGATTTGATTTTACTTTTTATAATCAAGCAAGAACGTCGTCAAGGAGTAGCAGTGGAGATATTTTCGATTTTTAAAATACTACTGCCCTTGAACTTTAAACTAAAAGGCCAGTTTGTTTTAAACTATGGTCTTTTTCTAATCCCATTGATACTCAGACCTTGATTCCTTTCTTAAAAGAGATGTACCAATTAAACTTATTCCGTAATGAAGCAAAGAGGTGGTTTCAAACGAATTAAAAATCCTATTAATAACAGTGAATTTATTGGGCTAATTATGATAAATAACTTACGCTAAACAGTAAATAAAATAAATTCAAAGTTTTGAATCTGTTTTATCTGTTAAAGCCAAGTTTTTTCTTACCCTCTTTTTCTTACTTCATTGACTTTTTAAGAAGGGTGCGCTATTATTGGACTATACCAATATTGAGAGGCGACAAACTATGGAAATTATCAAAGTTAAAGATCAACAAAGTGGTAGCCAAAAAGCTTTTGAACTCATTGCTCAAGGACTGCAAAATAATGCCCACGTATTGGGTCTTGCGACCGGTAGTACACCTATTAAATTATATCAAGAAATGGTTAAGAGTAATTTAGATTTTTCACAAATAACATCAATCAATTTAGATGAATATATTGGATTAGATGCCGATAACCCTCAAAGTTATCACTACTTTATGAATCAGAATTTATTCCAATTTAAAAAATTTAAAAATTCCTATGTCCCTAATGGGGTAGCTTCAGATATCGATGCCGAAATCAAAAATTATGATCAAATAATTGCTGATAATCCAATTGATATTCAAATCCTAGGCATCGGTCAAAATGGCCATATTGGTTTTAATGAACCCAAGACACCTTTTGACTGTACTACTCATCGTGTTCAGTTGACACAATCTACTATTGAAGCTAATGCACGCTTTTTTACAGACAAAAATGACGTACCTAAAGAAGCTATTTCAATGGGTATTGCTTCAATTATGAAAAGTAAACATATTATATTAATGGCTTGGGGTGCTAACAAAGCTGAGGCAATTTATCAGACTGTTAAGGGACCAATTAGTGAAGATTGTCCTGCTAGCATTTTGCAAAATCATCCACATGCAACCATCATTGTTGATGAAGCTGCTGCATCCAAATTGGATTAACATTTCCCAGGAAATAAAAAACTTCTCAATCTTATGAGAAGTTTTTTTATTAGTCATATTAATCGTTAACTTTTTGAGTTTGATCACTAACTTTAGCTATTCGTCCGCGTTGGATATAGACCATGAGAATGCTGATATCTGCAGGATTGACACCTGAAATACGCTCAGCTTGAGCAATTGTCGTAGGGTTGATTTTTTTGAGCTTTTGTAAGGCTTCTGTAGCCAAACCGCTAATTGCATCGTAATCAATATTATCTGGTATTTTTTTAGCTTCTAATTTTTTTAGATGTGCTATTTGGGCCTCTTCTTTTTTGATATAACCTGCATATTTAATAGAAATTTCCACTTGTTCGCTGACAGCATCAGGTACGGGGGTAGCTGCTGGACCAATAAAATTAATAATATCTTGATAATGTACTTGTGGTCTTTTCAAGAAATCGGCAGCGATGACGCCATCTTGCAATGCAGGCATTTGTTGTTGTGCTAAAAATTCATTAACTTGTTGATTAGGTTTAATGCGTGTTGTTGCTAAACGTTGCATTTCAGCAGCTATTTGTTGCTGTTTTTGCTGTAATTTAGCAAAGCGCTCATCACTAATTAATCCCAATTTGTGTCCTTTTTCTGTCAAACGTAAGTCAGCATTATCATGTCTTAAAATAAGCCGATATTCAGCACGACTAGTCAAAAGCCGATAAGGTTCATTTGTTCCTTTAGTAACTAAATCATCAATCATCACACCAATATAGGCTTCATTACGCTTTAAGATGAAAGGAGCCTTATTTTGGACTCTTAAAGCCGCATTAATACCGGCAATAATGCCTTGACCAGCAGCTTCTTCATAGCCTGAAGTTCCATTCATTTGTCCAGCTGTATACAAATTCTTAATTTTTTTAGTTTCTAAAGTCTGCTTTAATTGCCACGGTTCGACAATATCATATTCGATAGCGTAACCTGGACGCATCATTTGAGCATGTTCCAATCCAGCTACAGAATGCAACATTTTTTGTTGAATTTCTTCAGGCATAGATGTAGAAAAGTCACCTACATAATATTCTTGGGTATCTTTGCCTTCTGGTTCAATAAATAACTGGTGCCGTGGTTTATCAGCAAATCGGACAACCTTATCTTCAATAGAAGGGCAGTAACGAGGACCGACACCCTTAATAATTCCAGAAAACATTGGTGCACGATCTAAATTATCACGAATAATTTGATGGGTATTTTCATTAGTATACGTCATCCAACAAGAAATCTGTTCTTGCAAATAATCTTGGGGATTAGTTTCATAAGAAAAGGCCCGCGGAGTATCATCACCCGGTTGTTCTTGCATTCGTGTAAAATCTAAAGAATCCTTATTGACACGTGGCGGCGTACCGGTTTTAAAACGTTGCAATTTTAAACCACGACGTTCTAAATCTTCTGATAGTTTTATTGAAGGCAAAGAATTATTAGGACCAGAAGAATACATCAACTCGCCAATAATAATTTTTCCCCGTGAAGAAGTACCTGCAGTTAAGACAACCGCCTGAGCGTGATAACGAGCACCAGTATTGGTAATGACACCTTGACAAACACCATTTTCTACAATTAATTTATCGGCCAAACCTTGGCGTAAGGTTAAATTAGGTTCTTGCTCCAAAGTTGCTTTCATTACGCGGTGATATTCATTTTTATCTGCTTGAGCTCGTAAAGCGCGCACTGCAGGTCCCTTGCCCGTATTTAACATGCGCATTTGAATATATGTTGCATCAATATTCCTTCCCATTTGACCACCCAAAGCATCAATTTCGCGTACTACGATGCCTTTGGCTGGTCCTCCAATTGAAGGATTGCAGGGCATAAAAGCAACCATATCTAGATTAATTGTGAGCAACAGTGTCTTTTGCCCCATACGTGCAGCTGCCAAAGCAGCCTCACAGCCAGCGTGACCTGCTCCCACGACAATTACATCGTAATGTTCTTGAACATCATATTCTCGCATCAAGTAACCCTCTCATCTTTTATTATTTTCCTACACAAAATTGGCTAAATAATTGCGTAATTAATTCATCAGGAGCACTTTCGCCCGTAATTTCACCTAATTTATCCCAACAATTAGTCATATCAATTTGTACCAAATCAATCGGCATTTGGTTTTTAATACCACTTTTTACATCTTCTAAAGCTTGTTGCGCTTGTTTTAAAAGGCCTACTTGACGAGCATTGGTAACAACAGCGTTATTGGCGGTATTTTCAATTCCTGTAAAAAACAATTGTTCTATTCGCTCTTCGATTTGATCAATTCCTTGCTGAGCGACAGCAGAAATCTTCACCACATTTTCCTGCTGTATATTTGTTGGCAATTGTTCTATCTCTAAGGCCTGTGGTAAATCCATTTTATTAATAATAATAATTCGTTTTTTATTTTGCGTTAAAAATAGTAATCTTTGATCTTCTGCTTCCAAAGGGCGACTACCATCTAATAACATTAAAACTAAATCTGCATCATTTATAGCTTGTAAACTGCGGTCCACACCCAAACGCTCTACTTTATTGTCAGTTTCGTGGATGCCAGCAGTATCGACTAATTGCAGCGGAATGCCATTAATATTAGTCATTTGTTCAATAACATCTCGAGTAGTGCCTGCAACGTCGGTAACAATAGCGCGCTGCTGGTGTGCCAAAACATTTAACAAACTAGATTTACCCACGTTAGGTTTGCCAATAATTGCTGTTTGTAATCCATGATTCAAAATTTGCCCTTCATTAGCTGTTTTTAACAAACCGGCGATTTGTTGTGAAACTTCTTGTGCTTTTTCCAGAAGTAATTTAGTAGTCATTTCATCAGTATCATATTCCGGATAATCGATATTAACTTCTACTTGCGCCAAAACTTCCAAGATTTCTTGGCGTAAATTATGAATTAAATGTGCTAACGAACCATCTAATTGATTCAAGGCTTGTTGCATGGCCTTATCCGTTTTAGCGCGAATAATATCCATTACTGACTCTGCCTGAGTCAAATCAATTCTGCCATTCAAAAATGCTCGTTTAGTGAATTCCCCGGGTTCTGCTAACCGGGCGCCATTGCTTAATAACGTCTGCAAAACCAAATTAGTGGCCATAATCCCACCATGAGTATTAATTTCCACAACATCTTCTCGCGTAAAGGTTTTAGGAGCCCGCATCACAGAAATCATCACTTCATCAATATTTTGGTCAGTTTCTGGATCAAAAACATGCCCATAATTAATGGTGTGTGAGGCTACTTGAGTTAAATCCACTTTACGTGTTACCTTATTAGCAATCTCTATTGCCTGTTCACCTGACAGGCGAACTATTGAAATTGCTCCTTCACCAAGCGGTGTAGAAATAGCAGCAATTGTGTCAAACTCCGTAATTTCTGTCAAAATTATTCCTCCTAAGAACACAAAAAAAGCGCCATCAATCTAGCCCGACAGGTCTAGATAAAAAGCACTTTGACTACTTTTTAATAACTAATTTAATAATATAACTTTTTCTAACATATTTGTCAAAATAAATGTTACTTACTTGCTTCTTGTCCTCTTAAATTCCAGGTCAGAGCAAAGATTCCAGCCGCTAAGAGTGCAGAAACAAAGATTGTGATAAATCCTACTGACCAACCAAAATGATCAACAATCATCCCCATAATCGCATTAGCAGCTACGGAACCAAATAAATAACCAAATAACCCGGTCAAGCCAGCTGCTGTCCCTACGGCTTTTTTAGGAACCGAATCTAATGCCTGTAAGCCAATTAACATTACCGGACCATAAATTAAAAATCCAATCATAATTAATGAAAAATTAATCATTATCATACTATTAGCTTGCCAATATAAAAGCACAAAAACACTTACTACGAGCATAAAGACAAAACCTGCTGGTCCACGTCGACCATGAAAGATTTTATCAGATACCCAACCAGCAAAAATAGTACCTGGAATACCTGCAATTTCATATAAGAAATATGAGTTACTAGAAGCAGCTAAAGTAATATGTTTAACTTCTGTTAAATAAGCTGGTGCCCAATTTTCTACACCATAACGAACAAAATATACAAAAATATTAGCAAAAGCAATCAACCATACCCATTTATTATTCAAAACATACTTAAAAAGAATTTCTTTGGTTGTTAATTCTTCTTCATAAATTTTGTGTTCTTGGTTAGGATAATCATTACGATAGACCTCAATTGGTGGCAGACCCATGGACTCAGGAGTGTCTCGAATAAGTGAATAAGCAATAAGCGCAATGACAATTCCGACAATAGCAGGAATGATAAAGGCGCCAGTAAATGGTTTTAATCCTGCAAAATGAGCTGCAGCAAAAGCAATTCCCGCAGTAGCTAACGGCGCCATGAAGGCACCACCAACATTATGAGCAACATTCCAAACTGAAGTCCAACCGCCACGCTCACTAATCGAAAACCAATGCGTCAATACCCGACCAGAAGGGGGCCAGCCCATTCCTTCAGCCCAGCCAATTAAAAACAATAAAACAAACATAACTCCTAAAGATTTAGTTAATATCGGCACTAGTCCAAAAAATAAATTAATAACTGCAGTTAAAATTAATCCCAACGGCAAAAATATCCGCGCATTACTCCGATCAGAAACAGTTCCCATTACAAACTTACTAAAACCATAGGCAATTGAAACAGCTGAAAAAGCCCATCCTAATTGCGACTTAGTAAATCCTTCATGCATTAGTTGGGGCATTGCAATGGAAAAATTATTTCTTAATAAATAATAACCCGCATAACCAATAAAAATCCCAATAAAAACCTGCCAACGCAACCGACGATATGTCGAATCAACCTTGGCTTGAGGAACCTTGGTTTGTGATATAGGTGGTTTCAGAAAATTCATGTATCTGCTCCTTTCTTTTGCTAACGCTTTCATTATTAACTATTTGTGAAATTTTGTCAAACAATTGCGCTTATTTACAACGATATTGCGGTCAATTTGCTAAAACTTAAAAATCACAAATAAAAAAGCATCGCATTAAAAATGCCATGCTGTAAAGAATAATTTCAAATAGATTTCATTAACGTGGTCGAATCACTAAATACCTCTCTAAGCCATGTCCTTGAGTCCGCACAACTACTTGTTTATTATCGGCCAAATTTTCGTAAATAACTTTTCGTTCTAAAGCCGGCATCGGATCTAAATATGTGGGCTTATGTGTTACTTGAACTTGCTCTGCTTTAAAAGTTGAGAGGGCAATCAATGCTTCTTGGCGTCTTTGACGATAACCACCGCAGTCTAATAAAACTGGCTGATCACGAAAATCCAAATAATAAGCATATTCTTGCACAATCGTTTGCAAGGCATTGATATTTTTGCCATGCTTGCCAATAACTCGAGCTTGATCTGGTTCATCAGTCTTAATTTCAAATTTAAGATTTTCAGGATTTTTGACCCATACAACTGTTTGTGCGTAATCTAACTTATCAACAATATTTTCTAAATAGGTTTGAATTTTATCAATTTGTTCATTGGTGTTATTAGCAGCGTCCACGATGTTTTTGATACTATCTAATGGCTTAATATCGACAATGGCTGGATGACGTCCGATTCCTAAAAAACCTTTATGTCCCTCACTAATCACATCCACTGCTATTTGTTCTCGTTGTAATTTTAGTTCCTTTAAACCAGTTTCAATGGCATCTTGAATTGTTGTCCCTTGAAATTCTGTCATAAATTTTTCAAAACTCCTCTAAACTAACGTTTTTTAAAGGCCCGTTTTTTGGCTTTTCGCAGTGCTTTTTGGCGTTGTTTTTCTTGTTCCAATTTTTCTTGTTGCTCACGTCTATATTTAAATGGATTTTGTAAAAGCAAAGTTTGTAACACTTGAAAAGCATTAGATACAACCCAGTAAACAGAAATTGCCGAAGCAATCGTGATGGCTGGAATTAAAATCATGAACGGCATAAACCACATCATCATTTTTGTTGATTGCGGCTGATCCGGCTGGGACAAATTAGCAATCCATGTACTAATAAAAGTAAAAAGTGCTGCTAAAATAGGTAATACATAAATAGGATCAGGTTTCCCTAATTCCATCCATAAAAAGTGACCATTACGTAATTCTGTTGTCCGATAAATAGCTTGATACAAAGCCCACATAACTGGTAATTGAATAAGTAAGGGCAAACAACCAGCTACAGGATTAACTCCAGCTTCTGCATAAAGTTTTTTAGTCTCTTCCTGCAGTTTTTGTTGGGTTTCCATATCTTTTGCAGAATATTTTTCTTGTAAAGCCTTCATTTGCGGCTGCACTTTCATCTGCTTATTCATACTTCTGATTTGCCACCAATTTAAAGGCAACAAAATAATCCGTACGACAACAGTAAAAATCACAATTGCCCAACCGTAACTATTACCAACTAAACTAGCCAGCCATAAAATAAAGCGCGAAAATTGATATAAAACGTAATGATTCCAAAATCCAGGACTACTTTTGGTAATTGGTTCATTAATATTGGAACAGCCACTGACCACTAAAACTACTAAGAACAACATAGAAACGAGTAAAAGTAGGCGTTTTTTCTTCTTCGACATAATTATTTTCCTTTGAGTAATATTATTATAACATTTTACCTAATTTTAAAAGATGCAACAGATTTTTTTTAGTTTCTGCCATATTTAATTTAGTAGCAGGCTGACGAGCAATTATTAAAAAGTCAATTTCGGCAGGTAATTGGGGCTTGAATTCTAATAAGGATTGTCTGATATAACGTTTTATTTGATTACGTTGAACAGCTGTATGCGCGATTTTTTTACCAACAGAAATTCCTACTCGAAAATGTTTTTGATCAGGTTTGGGCATTTGATAAAGTACGAAAGTTTTATTAGCGACGGACTGATGATAATCAAATACTGCCTGAAATTCTGTTTCTTTTTTAATACGATAACTTTTTTTCATAATCAATCCTTTGCTGATTTGGTTCCAATAAAAAAACCACTGAATAATTCAGTGGCCTAGGCGGATAAAACTTTTCTACCTTTTTTACGACGCCGTGCTAAAACTTTCCGACCGTTGCTGGTACTCATACGTTTCATAAAACCATGAACCCGCTCGCGATGGCGTTTCTTAGGTTGGTAAGTTCTTTTTGTAGTCATGTTTGTAACACCTCCATAACTTTCTCAACCGTATTGTCACTGTACTAGTCTAAGATAATCACCTAAATAGTTTATCATATTACTTTAGCAAAGCAAATAATTTTTTTGATAATTTAATGATTTTTAAGTTATCCACTTGTTGAAAAAGGGTGGATAACTTTTTTAATTTTATTCTTTCTTTCTTTTTCCACAGTCAAAATCCCAATTTTTACACAAGTCACAGTGTTGTTCACAGTTTTTCCACAATGGTGAATAACTTTATTTTTTTATTAATTTCTTAGGTTTTTATCGCATTAATTTTTTGTGGATATTTCTTTAAAAACAAAATTTTCCACAGTTTTATTTTTAATATTGCCGATAATTCAGTTAATTTTAAGGAAAAGTGAATAAAAGTTATTCAGCTGTGGAAAACTTCTTTAAATAATGCTAGAATATCACAGTCAAAAGTTTTTATCATTTAGGGAGGAAAATCCAGTGGCTGAAATTACAAACGGTGAATTAGACTCTTTTTGGGAATTTTTACAAAAAAAATTCAAACAAGAATTTGCTGCGGTCAGCTATCAAACCTGGATTGAAAGTGCCCAGCCCATCAAATTAGAAAACCAAAAAATTTATATTGCCGTTCCTTCAGGTTTGCACAAAGATTACTGGGAACGCAATATTAGCACTAAAGTCGTTGAAGCTGCTTATGAATATGGCAATCAAGAAATTGTTCCTGTCGTTATTTTAGAATCCGAACTTAAAAAGCCAACAACCACTGCTGCACTTAATCCAACTACTGAGACTTCCGAAAATATTCAAAAAAGGTCTCCTTTACAAGAAGCGCATTTAAATAGTAAATATACTTTTGATTCTTTTGTCACTGGTACTGGTAATCAAATGGCTCATGCAGCGGCATTAGTTGTTTCCGAGGAACCTGGAACTATGTATAATCCGTTATTTATTTATGGCGGTGTTGGCTTAGGCAAAACCCATTTAATGCAGGCTATCGGACATCGTTTATTAGATCGAAAGCCGCAAGCCAATGTTAAATATATTTCGAGTGAATCTTTCGCTAATGACTTTATTAATTCTATTCAAAACCGTACCCAGGAAAGTTTTCGCAATGAATATCGTACCGTTGACTTGCTGTTAGTCGATGATATCCAATTTTTTGCTGATAAAGAAGGAACTCAAGAAGAATTCTTCCATACTTTTAATACGCTCTATAATACTAAAAAACAAATTGTCCTGACTTCTGATCGGCTGCCTAATGAAATTCCTAAGCTGCAAGAACGCTTAGTTTCCCGTTTTAAATGGGGCTTATCAGTCGATATTACTGCGCCGGACTTAGAAACAAGAACCGCCATTCTTCGAAAAAAAGCAATTGCCGAAAATCTAGAAATTCCTGATGATGCCTTATCTTACATTGCTAGTCAAATCGATAGTAACGTCCGTGAACTAGAAGGTGCTTTGGTCCGTGTGCAAGCATATTCCACCATGAATAATGAAGATATTACCATTGGCCTAGCGGCAGAAGCTTTAAAAGACTTAAAAGACTCTAAACATCAAGCTGGACTGACAATTGATAAAATTCAAAGTCAAGTCGCTAAATATTATAAAGTGACTGTTGACGACCTCAAAGGTAAGCGCCGCAACAAAACCATTGTCTTACCTAGACAAATCGCAATGTATCTAGCTCGTGAGTTAACTGACAGCTCTTTACCAAAGATTGGCCAAGATTTTGGCGGAAAAGATCATACAACTGTTTTACACTCTTGCGATAAAATTACTAAATTATTAGAAAATGATTTGACAATTCAACATGATATTACGAATTTAAAAGCGAGTCTAAAAAATTAACATGGGGAAACGGGGGAAAACTTTTAAGTTTTTAACAAACTTTTTCCACAGGTTATTAACAGAACATGTTAGACTAAAACTAGCGTTTGTGGACAAATCCACAGAATTAACAGGACCTACTACTATTACTACTAAGTTTTATTATTATTAATTAATAATTAAGGAGTTATCTAAGATGAAATTTACAATTAACCGCAATCAATTTATTAATCAGATTAATAATGTTCAGCGAGCTATTTCTGCTAAAACAACAATTCCGATTTTGACAGGTATGAAATTAGTTGCAACCGATAAAGGACTACTTGTAACTGGTAGTGATGTGGATATTTCTGTTCAAAATTTAATAGAACAACAAGACGCCGATAATGATTTAACTATTGAATCAACTGGAGCTATTGTCTTACCTGCCCGTTTTTTCAATGATATTATTAAAAAATTACCTGGTGAACAATTCACTCTAGAAATCATTGAAAATAATCAAACTCTTATTACTTCTGGAAATTCTGAATTTACCCTCAATGGCTTAGATGCTAATAATTATCCCCATTTACCAGAAGTTGAAACTAACGATCAATTAACGATTTCTGCAGAAATTTTGCATCAATTAGTTAGCGAAACGGTATTCAGTGCTTCTACACAAGAAAATCGGCCCATTTTAACTGGTTTACATTTAAAAATTTCTGGTAATGAGTTATTAGCTGTGGCAACCGATAGTCACCGTCTGGCACAAAGAAAAGTTACAATTACTAATCAAAATCAAAATGAATATGATTTGGTGATTCCAGCTAAAAGTTTAACGGAATTAGTAAGAAGCTTTAGTGATCGCGATCAAGATGTAAAAATTTCCATTTCAGAAAATCAAATCTTATTCGAATTCTCAAATACTTTGTTTTATTCACGACTTTTAGAAGGTAATTATCCAGCAACCGATCGCTTAATCCCAAATGAATCTACTACTCAACTAGAATTTGATGCAAAATCCTTATTAGCTTCGGTGGAAAGAGCTTCTTTGTTAGCTCATGCCAGTCGTAATAATGTTGTCCGTTTAGTAATTGAAGTAGCTACGAAAAAGGCAATTATTTATGGTAATTCTCCTGAAGTAGGTACGGTTGAAGAGGTCTTACAACCAACTAATATTAGTGGTGAAGATTTAGAAATATCGTTTAATCCAGATTACTTGAAAGATGCATTGAGAGCTTTTGGTGATACCAAAATTCAATTAGAATTCACGGCAGCCTTGCATCCATTCACCTTAAAGCCTATCAGTAATGCTGAAAACTTTATTCAATTAATTACACCCGTGAGAACTTTTTAAATTAAAGGCAGCAAAAAAGAGCCGATGCCAGTCGGGCTCTTTTTTTAGTGTAATTTAAACTATTGAGTGCTTTATAAGAGCTGTTATAGCGCAAAAATTAAATTTGGACTTTTTACCCAAATTTTATTAAAGACGCTCAAACTAGCTATAATTGCGTTATAAATAGAAAAGCGCTATAATTATTATCATATAGACTGGTGGACGGGATGTGAAATAAGATGGCAGAAATTAAAATCAAGAATGAATATATTACCCTCACCCAAGCACTTAAAGAAGTAGGAGTAATTAGTACTGGTGGACAAGCCAAATGGTATTTACAAGAAAATGATGTTCAAGTCAATAATGTGATTGAAAGACGACGTGGCAAAAAGCTTTATCCAGGTGATACGGTCACTTTAGAACCAGATCAAATTTTGAAGATTGTTTAAAATGTATTTACAAAATATTAAATTGCGTAATTTTCGAAATTATGCACAATTGTCTTTGCAATTTTCACCGCAAACAAATATTTTTATTGGCCAAAATGCGCAAGGAAAGACAAATTTGTTAGAGGCGATTTACGTTGTAGCTTTAGTGCGTTCTCATCGAACTAGTAATAATCAAGAGTTAATTAGTTGGGGGAGTGACTTTAGTAAGTTAGAAGCTCACGTTCAAAGAGCCACAACCCATTTAACTTTAGAATTAATTTTAAGCCTTGCTGGCAAAAAGGCTTCCTTGAATCATATTGAACAAAAAAAATTGTCCTCTTATATCGGTAAGTTAAATGTAGTCTTGTTTGCTCCAGAAGATTTGAACTTGATTAAAGGAGCTCCTAGCATTCGCCGCCGTTTTATTGATATGGAACTAGGTCAAATTGACCAAGCTTATCTCACGAATAGTTCCCGTTACCGCCAAGTTTTGCGACAAAGAAATAATTATTTAAAGCAATTGCAAAAAAAGCAAGCTCATGATCAAGTTTACTTGGATGTAATTTCTGATCAATTAGCTGGTTATGGGGCTGCAGTAATTGCAGCTCGGCAAAGTTTTTTAAATAAAATTCAACAATTTTTACAACCGATTCATCGAGATATTACAGGCAATCAAGAGCAGATTACTTTAGAATATCAAGCACCTGTCAAAGATGCTGCTGTTGCAATTGATACTCTTTACCAACAATTATTAACCAAATTAAATCAGCAAAAGCAGCATGATATTTTTTCTGGTTCAACGAGTGTTGGACCACATCGTGATGATTTTCGCTTTTTAGTTAATGATAATGATTTGCAGAAATTTGGTTCACAAGGGCAGCAACGAACTGCTGTGTTAAGTCTCAAACTCGCTGAATTAGACCTTTTTAAAGAGGCTGTCGGTGATTATCCGATTCTACTACTAGATGATGTTTTATCTGAGTTGGATCAATTTCGACAAACACATTTATTACAGACTATTCAAAATCGGATTCAAACTTTTATTACTACCACAAGTTTGGAAAATGTTGATTTATCAGTAATTGAGGCCCCAAAAATATTTAAGATTAAAGCTGGAGGAATATTATGAGCGATCAAGATTTACATGTTAACGAACCAGATACTGCTCAAAATGAAACACTAGCACAAAAGGCACAAGAATATGATGCTAGCCAAATTCAAGTTCTTTCTGGATTAGAAGCAGTGCGTAAACGTCCAGGAATGTATATTGGTTCTACAAGTGCACAGGGTTTGCATCATTTGGTTTGGGAAATTATTGATAACGGAATTGATGAAGCTTTAGCTGGTTTTGCTACTGAAATAAATATTGAAGTTGAACCGGATAATAGTGTTACTGTCATTGATGATGGCCGTGGTATTCCTGTTGATATTCAAGCTAAAACTGGCCGCCCAGCACTAGAAACTGTTTTTAATGTTTTGCATGCTGGTGGTAAATTTGGCGGTGGCGGCTATAAGGTTTCTGGTGGTCTACATGGGGTTGGTGCTTCAGTAGTTAATGCTTTAAGTACGAATCTTGATGTAGAAGTTCATCGCAATGGTCATCGTTATTATATGGATTTTGAACGCGGTAAAGTGAAAACACCAATGAAAGTTATTGGTGACGTTGATGAGAATAAACACGGAACTAAAGTTCATTTTAAGCCGGATCCAGATATTTTTACAGAAACAACAGTTTATGATGATCATACTTTAGAAACGCGCATTCGCGAATTAGCTTTTTTGAATAAGGGATTGAAATTAACCTTTACTGATAAGCGTAAAGATTCAGCGGAAAAATTAGAATTTCATTATGTTGGTGGTATCAAAAGTTATGTTGAATATTTAAATGAAAACAAAGATGTTATTTTTCCAGAACCTATCTATGTTGAAGGCATGCAAAATGGCATTACGGTTGAGGTAGCCATTCAATATACTGATGATTATCATTCTAATTTAATGACTTTTGCCAATAATATCCATACTTATGAAGGTGGAACGCATGAAGCCGGGTTTAAGGCGGCTTTAACTCGGGTCATCAATGATTATGGACATCGTAATAATATTTTGAAAGAAAGCGAAAAACTTTCTGGTGATGACGTCCGTGAAGGGATGACTGCTGTAGTTAGCATTAAACATCCAGATCCACAATTTGAAGGACAAACAAAGACTAAATTAGGTAATTCTGATGCCCGAACTGTTACCGATCGGATGTTTTCGGAACATTTTAATAAGTTTTTGCTGGAAAATCCGAATGAAGCGCGCCAAATTGTTGAAAAAGGGATGTTAGCCTCTCGCGCTCGAGTTGCAGCTAAAAGAGCACGGGAAGTAACACGGAAAAAGTCAGGCTTAGAAATTAGTAATTTACCAGGTAAATTGGCTGATAATTCGAGTAAAGATCCAGAAATTTCCGAATTATTCATCGTCGAGGGAGATTCTGCTGGTGGTTCTGCTAAAGAAGGACGTTCACGTTTAACACAAGCAATTCTACCAATTCGCGGTAAAATTTTAAACGTTGAAAAAGCTTCGATGGATCGCATCTTAGCAAACGATGAAATCCGAACTTTGTTTACGGCTATGGGAACAGGTTTTGGAGAAGATTTTGATGTCAGCAAGGCACGTTATCATAAGTTGATTATTATGACTGATGCTGATGTGGATGGTGCCCATATTCGAACACTCTTGTTAACTTTAATTTATCGTTACATGCGACCGATTTTAGATGCTGGCTATGTATATATTGCTAAGCCACCGCTATATCAAGTCCGTCAAGGTAAAATGGTTCGCTATATTGATTCTAACGAAGAACTTAAAGATGTTATGGTGACCTTGCAGCCTAGTCCAAAACCTGTCATTCAACGGTATAAAGGGTTAGGTGAAATGGATGCTGAGCAATTGTGGGATACAACAATGAATCCAGAAAACCGCAGATTAGATCGCGTAACTGGTGATGATGCTGCTGATGCCGATCGTGTATTTTCAATGTTGATGGGTGATAAAGTGGCTCCAAGACGTGAATTCATTGAAAAAAATGCCCGTTATGCTGAATTGGATTTGTAATCTAGAAAGGAGTTATAAGTAATGAGTGAGACTAATGATCGCCGGATTCAAACGGTAGACTTAACTAAAACGATGCGCAGCTCGTTTCTAGATTATGCCATGAGTGTAATTGTGGCTCGGGCCTTGCCTGATGTGCGTGATGGTTTAAAACCAGTACATCGGCGAATTTTGTATGGAATGAGTGAACTAGGGGTAACACCAGATAAACCTTATAAAAAATCCGCCCGGATTGTTGGCGATGTGATGGGTAAATTTCATCCACATGGTGATTCAGCTATTTATGAATCTATGGTGCGGATGGCACAAAAATTTAGTTATCGTTATGTCTTAGTTGATGGTCATGGTAATTTTGGTTCTGTGGATGGCGATCATGCTGCTGCTATGCGTTATACAGAAGCTAAGATGAGTAAAATAGCTACTGAAATATTGCGCGATATCAATAAAGATACCGTTGATTTTATGGATAATTATGATGGCACTGAAAAAGAACCGCGAGTTTTGCCGGCTCGTTTTCCTAATTTATTAGTTAATGGTGCTACAGGTATTGCTGTTGGGATGACTACTAATATTCCGCCGCATAACTTGCGAGAAGTTGTTAACGGTATACATCTCTTGATGAAAAATCCTGATATTACAATTGCTGAATTAATGCAAGCCATTCCTGGGCCAGATTTTCCGACTGGTGGTGTCGTTATGGGAAAATCGGGCATTCGCCAGGCTTATGAAACGGGTCATGGAACGATTACTGTGCGGGCCAAAGTAGATATTGAAACTTTAAAAAATGGGCGCGAACGTATTATTGTTACGGAATTGCCCTATGCGGTCAACAAGGCTAAATTAATTGAACGTATTGCTGAATTAGCTCGTGATCATCGCCTAGATGGGATTACTAATTTAATTGATGAATCTGATCGAACCGGAATGCGTATTACGATTGATATTCGGCGAGATATGAGTGCTGAAGTTGTTTTAAATAATTTGTACAAGCTGACAGCATTACAAACTTCTTTTGGCTTTAATATGGTAGCGATTGTTAACGGGGCGCCTAAAGTCTTATCACTGAAAGAAATTTTGCAGTATTATTTAGAGCATCAAGAAGAAGTTATTCGACGGCGCACAGAATTTGATCTGAAAAAGGCTAAAAGTCGGGCGCACATTTTAGAAGGTTTGCGGATTGCTCTAGATAACATTGATGCAATCATTAAAATTATTCGGAACTCCAAAACAGCTGAAATTGCTAAGAGCGCTTTGATGACACAATTTAATTTGTCAGATAAACAGTCGCAAGCGATTTTAGATATGCGGATGGTTCGTTTAACAGGTTTAGAACGAGATAAAATTGAAGCAGAATATCAGGAATTAATGGCTAAAATTAGCGATTATCAAGATATTTTGGCTAAGCCAGAACGAATTGACCAGATTATTTATCAAGAATTGTTAGAAATACGAGATAAATATGGTGATGATCGTCGCACAGAACTATTAGTCGGAGAAGTACTTAGTCTTGAAGATGAAGACTTAATTGAAGAAGAAAATGTCTTAGTTGTTTTGACGCATAACGGTTATATTAAACGTTTGCCTGCCGATGAATTTAAAGTGCAAAATCGCGGTGGTCGAGGCATTAAAGGTATGGGAGTTAATGATGATGACTTTATTGAACATTTGATTTACACTTCGACACATGATGACCTTCTCTTCTTCACTAACTCTGGCAAAATATATCATTCTAAGGGTTATGAAATTCCAGAATATGGGCGCAGTGCCAAAGGCATTCCTGTTATCAATTTGTTAGGAATTGATAATGATGAACGAGTGCAAACCGTAGTGCATATCAAACGTGATGCATCTGCAAATGAGTCTGAAAAGTATCTGTTCTTTGTGACACGTTTAGGAACAGTGAAACGGACTTCTTTAGCAGAATTTCAAAATATTCGAAAAAATGGTCTGCGGGCAATCACTTTAAGAGAAAATGATTCTCTAGATAATGTGATTTTAACTAACGGTCAACAAAATATTTTAATTGGAACCCATTTAGGTTATGCCGTAACTTTTGCAGAAGATGATGTTCGAATCATGGGACGAACAGCGGCTGGCGTCCGGGGTATCCGCTTGCGTGAGCAAGACTATGTCGTGGGCTCGGATGTTTTACGACCACAAAGTGAAGTCTTGATAATTTCTGAAAATGGTTATGGTAAGCGGACTGCAGCTACAGAGTATCCGATTAAAGGTCGTGGCGGTAAAGGAATTAAGACTGCCAATGTAACTGCAAAAAATGGTCCTTTAGCAGGTATAGTTACTGTAATGGGCAATGAAGATATCATGGTCATCACCAGTAACGGCGTTATGATTAGATTTGAGGTCGCTAATGTGTCTCAAACCAAGCGGGCAACAATGGGTGTGCGACTAATTAAGATTAATGATGATGCCAAAGTATCAACGATGGCCAAAGTTGATCATGAAGATGTCGCTGAAAATGAATCTGAATAAAATTTATTAAAGCTTTTTGCGTAATCTAAACTAGACGTTTAGTAATTATTATGCCAAAGAGCTTTTTTATCTGGAAATTTATCAGTAAAAATGATAGACTTACTATTTGTGAGTATTAAACTTGAATTAAGTTAAATACTCCTTGAAAATGATCGTTGGTCATTTTCCATTAGTCCAAAAGGAGGTGTGCAATTATGGCTCAAACTCATTACGAAATTACGTATATCATTAAGCCTGATATTGCTGAAGAAGATAAAAAAGCTTTGATTGATCGTTTCGATAAAGTTCTTAAGGATAACGGTGCTGAAGTCTTAGATTCTAAAGACTGGCAAAAGCGGCGTTTTGCTTATGAAATTGGTGGTTATACAGAAGGTACTTACCATATTGTAAACGTAAACGCATCAGATCAAGCTGCTATCAATGAATTTGATCGTCTTTCTAAAATTGATGATAGTATTCTTCGCCATATGATTATTAACCGCGAAGATTAATTGTTTCATGTGAAACATTTTGAGGGAGATTGGATAAATGATTAATAGAAGTGTGTTGGTTGGTAGATTGACCCGTGATGTTGATTTACGCTATACCGCTAATGGTACAGCCGTGGCTACTTTTACTATTGCCGTTAATCGACAATTTACAAATGCCAACGGGGATCGGGATGCAGACTTTATCAATTGCGTGATTTGGCGCAAGGCTGCCGAAAACTTTTCTAACTTTACTCATAAAGGGTCATTAGTTGGAATTGATGGGCGAATCCAAACTCGTAACTACGAAAATCAACAAGGACAACGAGTATATGTTACTGAAGTAGTCGTTGATAATTTTTCCTTGTTAGAGCCTAAGTCTGCTAATAATAATCATCCTTCACAATCAAATAATAATATTCCTAATCCTAGTCAATCTAATGGTGGAAATAATAATCCAGCAAATAATTCTGCAGCTAGTCCTAGCGAGGATCCATTTGCTGATAATACACAATCGATTGATATTTCTGATGATGATTTACCATTCTAATTTGAATGAAATTATCTAAGCTATTTATAGAGAAAGGAGAAAATTATGCCACAACAACGTCGTGGTGGCCGTCGTCGCCGTAAGGTGGACTTCATTGCTGCTAACCATATTGATTATATTGATTACAAAGATACTGATTTATTGAAAAGATTTATTTCTGAACGAGGTAAGATTTTACCTCGTCGAGTAACTGGAACTGGTGCTAAAAATCAACGTCGTTTAACAATTGCAATTAAACGTGCTCGAATTATGGGCTTGTTACCATTTGTTGCTGAAGATTAATAAATACTTTAAAAGCTCGCCATTGGCGGGCTTTTTTGATTTAAGCGCAGTCTTAATAATTATGTTAAAATAAAGTCATGTTCCGTTTAAAAGAGGAGAATATGGATAAAGATAAAATGGCTAAAAAAAGTCTTTTAGCACTTAATTGGCCGTTAAAAATAAGTCTAATAGTGATTTTGATTTTAGCAATTAGCTTGGTTATTGTGGGCTTTTTTGTTAACCCGATTTTAGCCTTTTTAGAAGCAATTATTCTGGCATTTATTTTAAGTATAGGTATTTATGCATTTATCAGCTTAATTAAACAAACTACTAAATATCTTGATGATTTATCGTTTCGCGAAGACCGTGGTGAACAAGAAGCTTTAATCAATATTCCTTTAGGAATGTTACTTTATAGTGATAATAAGGAACACACAGTTCAATGGATTAATCCCAAATTACAAAATTATTTTGGTAAAAAAGATATTATTGGCAATCCATTGGCCAAGGTTGATTCACAACTAGAACAACTGATTAAACAAGATGCTGAACATCCAACTAATATTAACTTAATTAAAATTGGAAAATCGCGTTTTAAAGCTACCGTCCAAACAGATTTACGAGTTATCTACTTACTAGATGTGACAACATACGAAAATATTCAAAAGCACTATGAAGAAGAAAAAATTGCGATCGGACAAATCTTCTTAGATAATTATGATGAAGTAACACAATCTATGGAAGATCGCGACCAATCTAATTTAACTAATTATGTTACTAACCAATTGACCGATTGGGCTAAAAGTAATTCAATGTTTATTAAGCGCGTTAGTGAAGATCAATTTATTGTAATAGCTTATGCTCGCTCATTGGCGGCAGTTGAGCAAGATAATTTTGCTATTCTTGATAAAATTCGGCGGGATACTTCTAAGCAAAATTATCCATTAACTTTAAGTGTTGGTTTTGCTTATGGCCGCTCGGATTTAGGAGAATTAGCTCGTGATGCCCAAAAAAATCTGGATTTGGCTTTAGGTCGTGGTGGCGATCAAGTAGTGGTCAAAAAGGCCGATGAAAAAGCTCGCTTTTATGGTGGAAATACTAATCCAATGGAAAAACGAACACGAGTACGGGCCCGAATGATTAGTCAAGCCTTACGCGACTTGTTTAATCAAACCGCTGATATTTATGTAATGGGGCATGCTCAGCCTGATATGGATGTTTTAGGAGCTTGTTTGGGCATTCATCGGATAGCACAGATGAATGACAAAAAGTGCCATATTGTGGTTGATCGAAATAATAACCATACAGATATTGAGCGTTTGTTAAAATTAATTGATGACGATGCAGATTTGAAGGCAGATTTAATTTCACCAGCTGCTGCCATAGAACAGGCAAATAGTGATAGCATGCTGATTATGGTTGATACTTCAAAACCTTCAATTTCAATGAGTACTAAGTTATGTCAAAAATTAGCTGATCATCTAGTGGTAATTGATCATCATCGTCGTGGAGAAGAATTTCCGCCTAATCCGCTGTTAGTCTACATTGAACCTTATGCTTCCTCAGCCTGTGAATTAATTACAGAAATGGTTGAATACCAGCCTCAAACTCGTGCGTCATTAAGTAAATTAGAAGCAACAGCCATGCTAGCTGGTATTTCTGTAGATACACGCTCATTTACTTTACGTTCAGGAACTAGAACTTTTGATGCCGCTAGTTACTTACGCTCAGTAGGCGCTGATGGAACTTTGGTGCAAAATCTTTTGAAAGAAAATGTTGATTCTTATATTCAAAAAAGTCATTTAATTGATACGATTACGATGATTACTTCTGATATAGCTTTATGTGCTGGTCAAGATGACCAGGTCTATGATTCAGTTATTGCAGCCCAAGCAGCCGATACATTATTGTCACTAAACAACATTGAAGCTGCCTTCGTAATTACTAAGCGCAATGACGGCAAAATTGCTATTTCTGCCCGTAGTTTAGGTAAAATTAATGTTCAGGTAATTATGGAAGAAATGGGTGGCGGGGGTCACTTGTCTAATGCTGCGACACAATTAGCGGAAACAACAATTGCGGATGCCAAACAACAATTGATTGCAATTGTCCAACAAAAAGTAGAAAATAAGAGTACCAAAAAAACTAATAATAATTCTTAGGAGGCCATTTTATGCGAGTAATTTTTACCCAAGATGTACGTGGCCGTGGTAAACGCGGTGAAGTTAAAGAAGTAGCTGATGGATATGCCCAAAATTTTCTAATTAAAAATGGCAAAGCAAAAAAAGCTACTCCTGCAGCCATGAAGGCATTGAATGCCCAAAAGGCTGCTGATCAGCGAGAAAAAGATGAAGAATATGCAAGTGCTGAAATGATTAAGTCTTTTTTGGAAAAAGATGAAACTGTGGTCGAATTACATTCTAAAGCAGGAAATGATAGCCGCTTATTTGGCTCAATTCCTAGTAAGCAAATCGCGCAAGCCTTAGCAGATCAATATCAAATTGATATTGATAAACGTAAAATTGTTTTGCCAGAACCCATTAAGTCTTTGGGATATACGAATGTACCTGTGAAATTATATCCGGGAGTAGAAGCAAAAATTCGTGTTCACGTTAGTGAAAAATAATAATTATTAATAAATATCTACTAATCTTCTTAAATTATTCGAAATCAAATTATTTTTCGATAGTTTTTAGGAAGATTTTTTGTTTTAATTAACAGCGAGAAATCTTGATATTAAGAAAGGAAAAGCAAGTGTTTAATTTATTAATTCTCTTGGCTGAACGTTTAGGATTCATCTTGATTTTAGCTTTTTTACTTGTAAATACGAGCTTTTTTCGAAATCTAATTAAAAGTCGTAAACTAAAATCACAAATATGGTTAGCCTTAATTTTTTCTATTTTTGTGATTATTTCTAATTTAACTGGAGTGGAAATTACTAATTCTAGAGAAGTAGTAATGCCGACTATCATTACTAATTTGTCGCAATCATATTCAATTGCAAATACTAGAACTTTAGTTATTACTACTGCAAGTTTAACTGCTGGACCTTGGGTAGGCGTCTTTGTGGGTTTAGTAGGCGGAGTACATCGGTTTATTTTTAGTAATTTTTCGGATTCTTTTTACATAGTTAGTTCAGTTTTAATTGGATTTTTGGTGGGCAAAATTGGAGATCGTGTTAAGGGAAATCAACTTTATCCATCTAATATCTGGGTTGCTATCTTAGGTTTGAGTGCCGAATTTGTTCAAATGGCTTTTATTTGCATTTTCCGAGGATTTGGTTTGGTAAAATTAGTTATTGTTCCTATGACTTTTTTAAATACAGTGGGCTCTTGCTTATTTATTGAAATTTTAAAAACATACCTATCTAATGAACGACAGTTGCGAGCAGTTCAAACTAAAGATGTATTGGAATTAACAAATAAAACTTTGCCATATTTTCGGAAGGGATTAGATTTAGATTCTGCACGTCATGTGTGTGAAATTATTAAAAAATATACCAATTTTGATGCTGTAGGTCTTACTGATAAAGTGAACGTCTTAGCTCATGTCGGAGCAGGTGCTGATCATCATATAGCTAATGAACCAGTATTAACGGATCTTTCAAAGACGGTTATTTTAACTGGTAAGAAGCAAATAGCATATACGAAGTCCGAAATTGGCTGTCCACATGACCATTGCCCATTGGCTGCAGCAATTGTAATTCCTTTACAAGTTAATCAAGAAACTATAGGTGCTTTAAAAGTCTATTTTACTGATTCTGATAAGTTAACCGTAGTTGAAGAAAATTTAGTTGATGGCTTAGGAACAATTTTTTCTGGACAATTAGCAATTGGTATTGCAGAAGAACAAACTTCGCTAATTAATGAGGCTGAAATTAAGGCCTTACAAGTTCAAATTAGTCCACATTTCTTTTTTAATGCTTTAAATACCATTGCAGCACTAATGAGAGTTAGTCAAGACAAAGCTCGCGAAGCTGTGGTTCAACTGAGTGTTTTTTTTAGATCTAGTTTGCAAAATGGTCAAGAAAAAGAAGTAACATTAGAACAAGAAAAAAAGCATATTGATGCTTATATGAATTTAGAGAATTTGCGTTTTCCTGATCGCTTTCAGCTCAAATATCAAATTGAAGTTTCTCAAGAAGTGTTAATTCCAGCTTTTTGTCTGCAAATATTTGTTGAAAATGCTGTTCGCCATGCTTTTAAAGGGCAAAAAAAGAATAATTTGATTGTCGTTAAAATAGTTCCATACAACCAAGATTATTTTAAAATTCAAGTTCAAGATAATGGACAAGGTATTAATCCGCAAATTTTACCGCAAATTTTGGAAAAACCAATTCAACAAACACGTGGTACGGGTACGGCATTATATAATCTTAATCGGCGTTTAAATGGACTTTATGGCAGTATTAGTCAAATTAAGATTACTACTAAACCAACAGGAACATGTTTTACAATATTAATACCTTGGCAACATAAAAAGGGGGAATCACCATCATGAAAATTTTAATTATTGATGATGAACAATTGGCACGTACGGAATTAGCCTATTTAATTAACCAAAGTTCTTGTTTTAATAATGAGCAAGTGAACATTTTTCAAAGTGAGGATATTAATCATGGGTTAGGAATTCTGATAAAAGAACAAATTGATATTATTTTTTTAGATATCTCACTGAATGGTGAAAATGGTTTTGAATTAGCTCAACAATTGCATCAATTGTCGTATTCACCGTTAATTATTTTTGCAACTGCCTATGATGAATTCGCAGCTAAGGCTTTTAATGTAGATGCGATTGATTATGTGTTAAAACCATTTGAACCAAAAAGAATTGACCAAGCTCTTTTTAAGGCAATCAAAGCGTTAAATAAACGGTCAGATATTACTACAGAATCTTTAACAAATTTATTAACTATTGAATTACAAGATCGAAATGTTGTAATTAAACAAGATAGTCTAATTTCAGCTACAGTTAATGATGGTATTTTGACAATTATAACGAAGACAGAGCAGTATCAAACTAAAAATACACTCAGTTGGATTAAGAAACGCTTGACAGGAACTAAATTTGTGCAAGTACATCGTAAATCTTTGGTTAATTTAGAAGCAGTTAAAGAAGTTCAACCGTGGTTTAACCATACAATAATTTTAATAATGACTAATGGTGATAAAGTTCAAGTCGGGCGTTCGTATCAAAAGAAGGTCAAACAACTTCTTGGCGTATAAATTTAAAGTATTTAGGTTAGCAACCGTTGCAGTTGAGGGACAAAAAAGTGTAATTAAGACTCACAACTGCCGCAGATTGTCTTTCTAATGTTATGATATAGACGGTTAATGTAGTTTGAGGGAGGCACAATTAATGGAAAAATCAAATGAAAACAAAAAGTCTGCGCCATTGTTAATTCAAATGCTAATTTATGCGGCAATTTTATTTGTGGCACAGTTTATTTCAGATTCAATGCCAAAATCTTTTCCTTTACCAACTGCTGTAATTGGATTAGTGCTCTTATATTTATTACTTACTTTTAAAGTAATTAAAGTTGAATGGGTAGATTCATTTGGAGCAGCAATGATTGGACTAATCGGATTTTTATTTGTTCCATCAGGTATTTCTTTAGCTGGGAATTTAAAAATTATGCAGGCGGAAGGTGTGCAATTAGTGATTGTTATTTTGATTGCAACAGTCATTTTATTAGTTGTAACAGCTTATACGACGCGTTTTTTCAACTGGATAAAAATTAAATTAACACACCAAGATGTTAGTTCTACTGCTAAGGGAGGAAAATAACTATGCATTATTTAGCTAATCCATTATTTGGGGTATTTTTATCATTAGTAGTCTATGAAATTGGTGAGTATTTATTTAAGAAAACTAAGGGGTTCTTTTTAACACAACCTTTATTTGTAGCAATGGTTTTGGGAATTATAATCTTAGTAATCATGGCTAAAGTGTTTAATGTTTCAACTGCTGAAATGTATACTAAGGCTTATAAACCAGGTGGTGATCTAATTTTTTGGTTTTTAAATCCAGCAACTATTGCGTTTGCGGTACCTTTATATAAACGTAATGATGTTTTTAAGAAGAATTGGGTTATTATTGTATGCAGTTTGTTAGTTGGTACCTTTATTTCTTTATTTGCAATTACTGGTATTGCTAAATTAATTGGTTTAAGCAAAGTCGGAGTAGCTTCAATGCTTAGCCAATCTGCTACAACAGCAATTGCATTACCACTCTCAACAGCAGTTGGAGGAAATCCTGCAGTCACTGCCATGGCTTGTATTTTGAATGCGGTTATTATTTATGCTCTAGGTAAGCCATTAGTTAAGTGGTTTCGTCTAGAATCAGATCCTGTAGGTGAAGGACTAGGATTAGGAACTGCTGGACATACAGTTGGTTCTGCCTTTGCTTTGAAGTTAGGCTCAGTTCAAGGAGCAATGGCAGCAGTTTCTGTGGTTTTAATCGGGGTAATTGATAATGTGGCTGTACCGATTTTCGCACGGTTGCTGGGCTTATAAATTTTAATTAGATTATATATATTCCAGCTAGACTTTTTAGTCTAACTGGTTTTTTATTACTCCAATTTTATAAAAATAAATATATTTGTGGCAATAACTTAATCATTTCATTCTGTTAACTAGCATTTAGGTTCTATGTTAGAATTAACCATAGTAAAAATTGGGAGATTTAGCTAATGAATAATGAACTGATTCAAAGAATACCACCTAATAACAAAGAGGCAGAACAATCAGTTTTAGGCTCAATTTTATTGCGTCCAGAAGCTATCATTGAAGCTATGGAATATGTAACTGAGGAGTCCTTTTATCAACATGCTCATCAGTTGATTTTTGCTGCAATGGTGGAATTAAATGAAAATGATCAAGGAATTGATGTTGTAACTGTAAAAAATATTCTTGATGATAAAAATCAATTAGATGATATTGGTGGTGTGAGTTATTTAGCAGAATTAGCTAGCGTAGTTCCCACAGCTGCCAATGTAATGTATTATGCAAAAATTGTAGCTGATAAAGCCTTATTACGTCGTTTAATTGCCACCGCAACAGATATTGTTGCTCAAGGGTATGAAGATCAAGATGCTGATGTTACCAACATCTTAGATGAAGCTGAGCGGCGAATTATGAATGTAGGTGAAGAACAGGCCAGTGGTGGTTTTAAAAAAATTGGCGATGTTTTAAATACTACTATTGAAAATATTGATCAACGCGCCCAAGAAGATTCTCAAGTAACGGGACTATCTACTGGATATTCGGAATTAGATAAAGTAACAGCTGGTTTACATGAAGATGAATTGATAATATTAGCTGCTCGTCCTGGAGTAGGAAAAACAGCCTTTGCCTTAAATGTTGCTGAAAATGTCGCCGTGCATACACCAACAACAGTTGCAATTTTTAGCTTAGAAATGGGTGCAGAACAGTTGGCTAGCCGGTTATTGTGTGCCCAAGGCAGCATTGACGCTAATAATTTACGGACTGGTAATTTAAATGACGAAGAATGGCAAAATTTAATTGTTGCTACGGGTATTTTGTCGAGAACATCAATGTATATTGATGATACTCCGGGAGTCAAAATGGCAGAAATCCGGGCAAAATGCCGGCGTCTAGCTAAAGAAACAGGGAATTTAGGTCTTATAATAGTTGATTATTTACAATTAATCGAAGGTACTGGGCAAGAAAACCGGCAGCAGGAAGTTTCCGTAATATCGCGACAATTAAAAAAGTTAGCCAAGGAATTACATGTTCCCGTTATTGCCTTATCGCAATTATCGCGTGGAGTAGAGCAACGTCAAGATAAACGACCGATGCTTTCTGATATTCGCGAATCTGGCTCAATTGAACAAGATGCTGATGTTGTTGCTTTTTTATATCGTGATGATTATTACAATGATGGTAATGAAGATGAAGATGAAACAGAAGATACCAATGCAGGTGAAGTGGAAGTAATTGTTGGTAAGAATCGATCGGGACCTCGAGGAACGGTCAAATTATTATTTGTGAAGTCTTACAACAAATTTGCTGCTATTTCACCATTGACGGAAGGGCAGTCATGAGTAAATATAAACAATTACAGCACTCTTATCAGCAACAACAGTTAATTGATGTTGTTATGCGTCCCACTAAAGATATTTATACGGGTACTATTTGTCAACTGAATTCCAGATATCTTTTGATGCGTGTTTATAATGATTATGGTTTATTGAATGGTTATGTTCTAATTGCAATTAGAGCAATTGCTTTTGTGAGCGATCATGGAGCAGATTTAGAGCGAATTAAGCAACGGATTAAAATTGCACAAAGCAAAGAATTATTTGCTTCGCAAAAATTAACAGTGCCACCATTTTCCGCAGATCATCTATTAACTACTGTATTGAAATATCTTATTGATCAGCAACTGATTGTTTTAATTATTGGGGCTACTAACTACCAATACCAACAGGCAAAAATTCAGGCGTTAAATAAGCAACAGGTGAAAATAGCAACAGTTGATTTTTTTGATTTTGCGTATAATAATCAGCCCATTGCTTTTATGAAAAATCAATTTGATGCGATTGAATTTGGGGGCCAAGAATTAAATCAAGCAACAAAATTTTTTTTACAGCCGCATAAACATCAATTACCTATTATGGTTAAAGCTAATTTGCATTTAATTCCATTATTAAAAAGTTTAAAAGATACAGAAACTTTGATAATGGTTTATATAAATACCTCAAATAACAATTTTTATGTTGGTAAAATTATTAATATAACTAATCAAGAAATGGTTTTGTCATTAGTTGATCAAGATGGATATTTTGGTGGTTATGCTTTGATTCGTCTGAGTGAAGTGAGTTTTGTTTCAACGCAGACTGATTATTTACGGATAATTGCCACTTATCGTACGTGGCATCAACAAGATCAAACATTTGTTCAGCCGGTCTTGGATGATAAAATGCAGTTTGATAATCAAAATCTCTGGCAATCAGTGTTTCAACAGGCTACATTACAAAAATTAATGTTGCGAGTTCAATTTCGGCAACTAAATACGGATTTTCTCGCTTACGGACTACAAGCCAAAGAAAAGAGTGTTAAATTAGCTGTGTTTGATGATTTGCAACGGCAGACCACACAAATTCAAGAATTTAAATATGATGATTTTGCGCGAATAACCTTTGGATATTTAAACTCATATTTTACAAAAGCCGAATTAATCAATTAAATGTTGCATAAATGTTCAGTATTGGTAAACTTAAAGGGTAAGATTAATTTAAAGAGGATGATGAAAAATGACTGGTGTAGTAGTTGTAGGAATGCAGTGGGGTGACGAAGGTAAAGGAAAAATCACTGACTTTTTAAGCCGTAAAGCGCAGATTGTAGCCCGGTATCAAGGGGGAGACAATGCGGGACATACTGTGGAAGTTGATGATAAGGCTTACAAAATGCGGTTGGTACCCTCAGGAATTTTGAATGCAGATCGTATTGCAATGATTGGCAATGGAGTGGTAGTTAATCCTAAATCCTTAGTAGCAGAAATGGCAACTTTACAGGATCAAGGTGTTAGCTTCGCTAATTTTAAAATTTCTAATCGGGCACAAGTGATTTTACCTTATCATATTAAATTAGATGGACTTCAAGAACAAAGTAAGGGTGCTAATAAAATAGGTACCACTAATCGTGGTATTGGACCAGCCTATATGGATAAAGTGGCACGTGTCGGTATTCGGATGGCTGATTTAATTGAAAAAGATACCTTTGCTGCTAAATTAAAAGCAAATTTAGCTGTTAAGAATCGTGAATTTACTAAATTATATGATAGTGAACCTTTACAATTTGAAGAAATTTTCACTGAATATTATCAATATGGTCAACAGTTACGTCCTTATGTTTGTGATACTTCTAAATTATTGAACGAAGAATTAAATTCAGGAGCAAAGGTTTTATTTGAAGGTGCACAAGGAATTATGTTGGATATTGATCACGGTACATATCCTTTTGTCACTTCTTCTAATCCTGTTGGCGGCTACACTGCTGGCTTGGGTGTGGGACCAACTCAGATTCATCGTATTGTTGGCGTAGCTAAGGCTTATACTTCACGTGTAGGAGCTGGACCATTTCCAACAGAATTAACTGATGCTACTGGTGATTTTATTCGTGATGCAGGACATGAATATGGCGTTGTAACCAAACGTCCTCGGCGAATTGGCTGGCTGGATGCAGTCGTTTTACAACATGCTCAACGAGTTGCAGGCATAACTGATATTGCACTGAATAGTATTGATGTTTTAAGCGGACTACAGGAAGTTAAAATTTGTACAGGCTATAAATTGCCTGATGGTCAGATTATTAATGAATATCCGGCTAGTTTGAATATTTTAGACCAATGTCAGCCAGTATATGTTACAATGCCCGGTTGGCAGCAACCGTTACGAGGAATAACAGATATGGATGCTTGGCCACAAGAAGCACGTAATTATTTAGCAAAAATCAAAGAATTAACAGGTTTAGATTTTGTGAGTGTGTCTGTAGGACCAAATCGGGATGAAACGATTGTGTTAAAAAATATCTGGTAAGTAGAGATTTTAAAATTTAAAAAAGCTGAGACAGAAATTTGTCTCAGCTTTTTAGATATTCCATAATTTTTAATTGAGTAAGCTATTTAATATCAGCTACTGTATGCTTGCCAGTTTGAAAACCAGTAAAATTTCCTTGATTGCGATTATAAATGAGTGTGTAATAATGCTTAGTTTCCTTGTTAATTTGGGTAATAAAGAATTTTGTTTCACGTGGAACATCGGAAATTTCGTAACCTGTAATAGCACTGTTTTTATAATTAGCATCAGAATTAAGTGCATATTGCTGTAACGCAGAGCCACTATTTTTTAAACCAATATTTTTGCCTAGTTGACTATATTGATGTGATGAAGCATTAGGCTGATTAGCAACATCTGAATTGGTGAGAGTACTATTAATAGTATCAATGAAATTGGGCGCTTTGGTAATTCCTGAGACCCCTAAAGTATTGGTAAAACCAATAAATTTAGGTGGTTTAGTATTAGTTGTCGTTTTTAGATAGTGACTTTTTACTGATCGATGGTTACGAAAATATACCCGATAGCGATAACTACGAATTTGAGTTGTATCATCATAACAATTAATACTAAGAACAGTATATTGGCCTGTTCGATCCTGGCCCAATAACAACGGCGTAATACTACTAATATAACGATGCGGTTTTTGTTTAATTCGTTTTTGCAATTTTTTGGTTTGCGTAGGCGATAACCAACTGAATTTTTGTTGATGACGATTAAATGAGTTAATTAAATTATCAATTTCAGTCAAGTCTTCTTGGTATTTTTGGTTGTCAATTTCATTAAGAGCAATGGCATGCGGATGGATACTTTTATTGATTTTATTTGGATTGACTAACAAATTAAAGGGAATTGTTTGAGCTGTCAGCCAATTGGAAGTAGCTTTCAGCAAAGGCTTTCGATTATAATAAATGGTAAATAAAGAAATACAGACAATCAAAATTGTACTCAAGAAGATGATGCGTTTTTTAGTTTTTTTCAAATTGAGACCTCAATAATATTTAATTTGAATAATCTGATAGTTATCTTAGAAAAGAATTTTGATACTTAAAGTAGTATAAGCTAAAATCAACTATAGTACTACGCTAAGATAAAAGAGATTTATGGTTTTTGTAACAATATTATTTTATACTATATCTCAATTCGTGGGGCTCATAGCAACAAAATTATTCTGAGAAAGATTGGCTTTTATGAAGGCTCTTAAAAAGAAATTTAAACTGGTTCGACGTGTGTGCCAGACAATTCTTGTTATTGGTGTTACAACTTTTGTATTGCTGTTGTGTGGCGGTGGTGTGGATGTATCAGCTCAAAGTACCTTGCTTCATCAATATCAAACTCGTCAACAGCAAGCACTAATAACCCATGTAGATACCAAAAAAATTCAGCTTTTTAATAAGTTAATAAAAGCTGATGTTTGCGGATTAGTTTTTAGTCCACAAACCAAACAAGATTTACAAAAAATTATGCGATTATTTAATAATCGCCAACAGAATCAACACCAAATTGCTAGTTATTTTGATGGCAATTATTACGCTAATACAGTAACTAAAAAGCGCTTGGACCGTACAGATCAAAATTTATTAAAAGAAAAGAATCAAACGGTTTACCAACGGCAAAAAAATCGTTTGGATACTATTCGTATTTGGTTTGATCAAACGCAAGATGCTAATCAATTTTTGAAAAAGACGACAGAGGCCTTCAAAGTAAATCATGATCAGCTAGATTTAACGCAAGTGTCACAGGCTAATGCTTATTATAAATTAATAAAAAATCGGCGGTGGCAACGTTATTGGAAACCACAAATTAATGAAATTTTAGCATATTTTAAAAATTCGCAAGCTAATCGAGATAAAAACCAATTACAACAAGAAAAAGATCAACTAGTAGCTCTTAAAAATGCCCCATTAACTCAAAGTTATCAACCAGCACACGTGACGATTGTTGATAATGTGCAAGTGGCTGATGATGCTAATAAAGCCTTACAAGCTGCAGGAATCACAGCTAATGAGGTTTTGTATTTATCTCAAAGTGATCAGACTTTATCACTTTTGCGGCGAAGTAATGGCCGTTATCGCACGTCTGGTCCGCTCATTCGTATTATAGCCAATAATACAAATAGTGGCTTATATCGAATTCGTGAAGTTATTACTAACCCGGCTGATACAGCTGGAGTAGTTACGGATCGGACTCAGCCAACTTTTGGTCGTTACTATTCAGATGCTACAGTCGTCGATTCAACTACTAATTCCGTCAGCGATTATAATCATGCTCAGCCGACTTTTTGGTTAAAAAATAATCCAGCATTACAAATGTCAATCATGTTCGGTAATAGTCGAACTATTGGATTTATTTATAGTGGTAGTTCAGCTTTGAATAACGGAATTGTAGTTGAGAATTCCGATTTAATTACGTTAACAAATTTAATTAATAGTGGTACTACTCTATACATTAACTAAAATTATATTGGTTTTTATTAAGCAATATTTTGACCAGACTAAGGAGAAGATTTGTGCAACAAAGATGGCAACGCTGGGTTAGTAATTTTAAAACACATCCGATAAGAAAAAGTTTGAAATATTGTTTGTTAATTTTTTTAGTGTTAATTATTGTCTTGATAATAGTATTTTGTCATAAGTATTTAGGCGAAGTTCAAAAAGACATTACTGACGGTTATGTAATTAGTAGTGACGTCAACGAAAAAAATTTTCATCCGAAACAACCCACCGTTATTAAAGATAATGCCAATAACGTTATGAAAACTTTAACTCATAGTCAAGCCGACTATGTACCTTATCAGCAAATTAATCCTATGCTGCGCAAAGGAATAGTTGCGGTGGAAGATCGACGTTATTATCAACATCACGGCGTGGATTTAACAGGAGTTGTACGTGCATTAACCTTATCAGTGTTTCATCGACAGGTCCAGGGTGGATCAACATTAACCCAGCAATTAGTAAAAAATATTATATTAAAAGATCAATCGCAGAGTTTTGACCGTAAAATTAAAGAAATGGTGATTGCTCAACAAATTGAACAAAAATTTTCTAAGCAAAAAATATTAGAGTTCTATTTAAATAATGTTTATTTAGGTCATGGTTGCTACGGCATGGGCAGTGCAGCCCAGTATTATTTTTCTAAAAATCAAAACCAACTTAATCCTGGACAAGCTGCGCTCTTGATTGGGATTCCCAATAATCAGGTACTTTATGATCCCGTCGTTCATCCCACAGCAGCCAAAAATCGCCGTAACACAGTTTTATATTCTTGGTATCAACAAGGATTACTGTCTAAATCCCAGTTCAATCATTATTCACATCCAAATATTAAACTGCAAATTCATAATTTTACCTATGATAATGATGTATCGCAAGATTATGCTTTGAATTATGCGGTAGATAATGCTGTTAAGCAATTAATGACAGCCCACGGATTTGAAATGAAATATTTGTTTAATAGTGATCAAGAAAAAAATGAATATCGGAGTCGTTATTCACAAGTTTATGATAAATATTATGGGGAATTGTTAAATGGTGGTTTTATCATCAAAACTACTATTAACCAAGATTTGCAGCAGCAATTATTAAAAATTGTACAACAGCAATATGCAAGCTATAACCAGCGTGATGCTGAAGGTAAGTTAGAACCACAAGTTGCTAGTACAATTATTGATAATCAAACTGGTAATGTACTGGCTATTATCGGTGGCCGCACTACACAAGACGATCAATTAAATCGTGCCATTAGTGCTTATCGTCAACCTGGTTCCACAGCTAAGCCAATCATTGCTTATGCACCAGCTTTTGAACGCGGATATGCACCCCAAAGTCGAGTAATTGATGGTCCAGTTGGTAATGTTCAAAACTGGTATAGTGGTTATCGCGGTTCAGTCACTTTGCGCCAGGCTTTAGCCGATTCCATTAACACGGTAGCTTTTAAATTGGCTTTGTCTGACAAAGATAAATCTTTTTATCAACTTTTAGGAAAAATGCAATTTCAAGGCCTTTATCCGGCAGATAATAATCCTATTTTAGCAGTTGGGGGCTTTACTAAAGGTGTAACCACTACGGAAATGGCTTCGGCCTATAGTTCATTTGCGCGCAATGGTAAATTTGTAGCTCCAAGTAATTTGAAAAGTATTGAAGATACAGTTAATAATCGAACTATATATCAAAATACACACACCAAAGTTCCTATCTATAATTCTAGTGCTAGTTATATGATAATTAATGCTATGCAGAGTGTGGTAACTAATGGTTTGGGCAAAAATGCTGCTTTGCATAATTATTCTTACGTTGCTGGTAAAACTGGGACGACTGACTTTAATCATGATGGCTACTTCGTGGGTATGACGCCACGCTTTACAATTGCTAATTGGACTGGATATGACCATCAGCAGCCATTAACTGAAGACCAATTACATTTGCCTATCCAAACTTTTCGAGCCGAAGGTGAGTTTTTAGTAGACTATTTAAAAGTGCCTAATACTGACTTCAAAGTACCTAATACAGTACGACGCGTTGGTGATAGTCTATATGTACGGCAAGAAGCAGTTCAAAAAAGTGTCGCGCAAATAATCACAGAAAATTATTTAGCATTTAATAGTGCTGAAATTAATGCTAATAAGAATCGCTTGAATAATTTGGATTATCGATTGATCTATCATTTGACTAAAAAGCAAGAACAAGAGCGTGAACAAGTTGTTAAGCGAGCCATTGAAAAGTACCAGCAGGTACCCTTTAATGAATTAGGACAATATAATCAAAAAGTTGCGCAATTACAAAAAATTCGTTATAAAAATGAAAATGTGAAACGGATGACGGCCAAGGCCGAGTTTAATCGAACGATTATGGACTTGCAGCGGGATTTGAATTTGAAACAAGCACAGTTGCAAGCACAAAAGGAAAATAATCGTTTAGCTAATTTTGAAGCTGAAAAGAGTCAAATAGAAGCTGAGCGAGAGGCTAAACGCAAGGCGAATATTGATCGCTTAATGAAGCAGTATCAACCCTTATTAGACAAGGTTAAAACTGCCTATCAGAATGATACAGCTGATAAAGAGCAATTAAAGCAACAATTAGAAAGACTAATTAATGAGATTCGCAGTTATGGCGGCAATGTTCCTGATCCTGTAATTGAAGTAAATTAAGCACTAAAAAAGACGTGTCTAAAGTGAATTTTCCCAGGTTTAATCTGGAGAAGTTATTACACTTTATAGACACGTCTTTTTGTTACTCTGTAGTTCTTCGAGCAATTATTGGGAGGATAATACCCAAAGCAATTAAAGCAAAGGGTGTGATGATATTTAAGGCTAATTGGAACCACCAGCTAGTAGGATTAGCTGCATAGGATAATTTAGGCACCATACCTAAAATGCAAGCAAAAGCAGTAAAGACAAAACACCATAAACCCATGATAAAGCCCAGAGTTTGGTTTTTAATAAAAAGATAATCACTTTGAAATTTGTGGAGTTTACGACTTAGTAACATATAAGCAACGAAAACCCATAAATAACGCAAAGGCATCACAATAGAATTCAAATTTAATAACCATTTATATAAATCATTCATTCCGTTAATTCCCAATGCAGGAACAATAATGAGGATGGAAACTAAAATTCCAGTCAAAAGATAGCCATAAATGGGAATATTACGCTGATTTTTTTGGCTTAATTTTGCGGGAATATAGCGGCTATCAGCATCATTAAGAAGAATTTGTAAGGGAGCATCGATAGAAACTGCTAAAGCGGCTGCTGAAGCTAATATGTTAGCCAAAGCAAATAACCACATGAAAAAATTACCGACATGAAAATATTGACCCAGAAGTTGGAACGCATAATAGGCACCATTAGCCATCAAATCAGAGGGAATATGATGCGCATTAAAGATAATTCCCATTGAAAAAGAACCTAAAATAGCAGAAACTGCTACCATAATTGCTAAAGTAATCATACCTTTAGGAAATTCTTTACTAGGATTTTTAGTTTGATTCACATATGGCGATATTTTTTCAGCACCACCGACAGCAAAAACTAACATAGAAATCGTCGTAAAGTAGTTAAAATCAAACTTCGGCATGTAGGTTGATAATTGGTTCATATGGGCAGTTTGTATGGTCATTTTGGTCATGAAAGGGGCAGCTATACCTAAAATAATAAAGAGAATTGACATAGAAAACATGGCTACCCCGGCAATACTACCGATACGGCTTAATGTTGTCAAACCGCGTGAAGCTAACCACAAAAATATTAAGAAAATAACCAAACTTAAAGCTTGAACTAAAAAGACAGGTGCCTGATTGACAAAATTACCATTACCAGTAAACAACCAGCTAAAACCAACCATAATAATTTGTGGCTTTTGAGCTAAATAAGGCACATGAACTACCCAATAAGTCCACGCAGCCAGATAGGCAAACTTGCTATTAGTTAATTCTTTAATCCAAGAGGATACTCCCCCACCATCAGTTTTAAAAGTGGCGCCTAATTGTCCCACCATTAAGGTATAGGGAATAAAGTAAAGTAGCATTATGAGGATCCACGAGACTACCACCATCATGCCTTGATTGGCAAAGTTATTGACGACGTTAGATAGCCCCCAGACTGTTGTAAAGGCAACTAGAGCAATATTGAACCACCGCAATTGTTTTTTATTTTCCATAGTAACTCCTTGTCTAAATATAGTAAGATAGGTATATTGATAAGGGCAAACGCCTATTAATTATACAGGAGTTAATATGAAGAATCTAATTAAAAAATATTGGGATGTTATTTCTTATTTAATCTTTGGGGGCTTAACAACTTTAATTAATTTACTAGTATTTTATGAATTATATACTTGGCACCACATTTTAGGATATCAAGTAGCTAATGTCATTGCCTGGTTGTTGTCAGTGATCTTTGCATACTTAACAAATAAACAATTCGTCTTTAATTCCCACCAATCATCTAAAAAAGCCGTTCTAAAAGAATTAGAGTCCTTCTTTTTCTTTCGCTTTTTAAGTTTAATCATAGATATGGGTATTTTAAAGGTTGGAATAGGCATAATGCAGGCTAATAGCCTCATTGTTAAATTACTAGATAATATCATTGTCGTAATAGCCAATTATGTCTTCAGTAAGGTATTTATCTTTAAAGAGAAATAAACCGACAGATAGATTATTATAAAAATAATCACATAAAGAGATTAATAATAAATACATAAAAATATCACATTTGCTAGCTCAAATAAGTGTATTAGACATCTGTTTACAAAAGCAAAAAATATATTCTTAAAATATTTCCCGGGAAATATTTTAAGAATAGAATAAAAATAATTTATTTTTCGCTGCCAAGTCATACTAAACTTACAAGTATATTATCAAGAAAGATAAACACAATCATTAATAATGAGATGATGGGTTGCTTAATGTGCACGATAAAACCCAAACTATATTTATGATAAAATTTCAAAACAATCAGTCATGTAAATACTAATCAACTTAAACAAAATAATTATTATCCTCAATCCCTATAGTGTTGTAGAAATAATTTTTATTTTTTGGAAAGCTAAACAGGAGATAAAAATGTTTTAATGCATTAACAAAATTAATTTATTTTGACTAATTATATGATAAGTCATTTTGATAATTATTTAATAAATAATAATCTAATAGTGTTGTTGATGCTATGGAAAATATCTTATATTTATTAAAGGAAGTCTCAATTTAATTTTTTAAATAGATTTAAAAGTATTCCGTTTTAAAATACAGTTATGATATTAGTATGATAATAAAAAAATCAAAGAATATAAAAAATGTAGTCCAGTATCTGTAATAAATGTTAGATATCGAACTGTAATCTACTTTTAAGTTATGATAATTTTTAATTATTTGATTGCTGATCTTAGAGGCTTTTACTAACATGATAGACTTTTTGGAATAAATACTTATTTAAAATTACACTAAAATTATAAAAGATTAAAAAATACTTGCAATTCTCATTTAAAAGGATAAAATACAAGACAAGTATTCGAGAGTAGCACTCAATACTTGTGCGAAGGACTATTTTAGGTGACATTGAACCTCTCCTATTTCCTTTAAAATTAAATAATAAAGGTCCTTCTGCTTGTTAATGTGTCAATCTACAATTAAGATTGACACATTTTTAATTTAATTTTAATAATTAAGATAGAATTAACTATAATGCTGAAAAATGATTCATAGAGCCCGAATTTTAGTTTTTAGAAGTCGCCATATAATTTATAACAACTCATTATTAAACGTCTCTAGAGGTAAGTAAATGCGTATTATAGGTGTTAATACGTTGATTGCCTATCGAATAGTTGAAGGCTAATTTAGTAGCATAGTAAACAAGCAGTGATTTTGGTGAGTCTTCAGAGATTTTACACATAGTATGTAATCATATTCGAGTAATATATAGTGTTAATAAATTAAGTTTTATAAGCTGATATCACAAAGAGGCTTGTCAAAATCATCAATAGCCAATTTTAAAAAGTTGGTATTGATGATTTTAATATTGGTAAAAAAGCAGCCCCAATCGCTAATTTTGTGCAAATAATCACTAATAGAAAATAACAATAACTATAAAATAAAAGTGACTCACTTAATGTGTAGCTAACATTGAATATGCAATTATGAATTGGCAGCTGATTTGCAAAAAAATATCAAGCTATTAAAACGTACCATTATATTATGATGTATAAAACTATTATAATTAATTTTAGATGACCATCTATTTATCTTTGGAAAATATAATTTTTATTTCAATTATTATTAAAATATTTCCCGGGAAATATAAGTAGAAAATTGTTTATTTTTAAAAATGTCAGGCCAGTTCAATCAATTAAATATTAAATAAATTATTAAAATGTTACTTGCATTGCTAGAGGTTTTTTTAAATATAATTATGTAGTTCATAATAGTAAAAAAGAAATTTGCTGATATTAACTTGGATAGAACCTTCCCAGTTGTATATTATAAACACGCATTAAATTATTTGGATATTTAAAAAACCTAAGACAAAAGAGTCTTAGGTTTTTGAGTTTTTAGTAGAAGACACGTCCAACTTTAGCAACAATATTTCTTTGACTATTGGTAATAGGGCGAACAGCAACAGAATTTGGCCACGAATCAAGAACTTCGTTATTGCCAAGGTAGATTCCTACATGCCAAATACTACCATCATAAGGACTTTGATAGAAGATTAAATCTCCGCGTAATCTTTGTGAGTAGGCAACACTATGGACATAGGGACTACTGTAAAGTCGTTGGCAATTCCATTCATTTCCCGGTTGGGCATGTTGAATGTTACTTGTCGGTTGCGGATCAATACCAGATGCGTATAAAGCTTGTGTAACTAAGCCAGAACAATCAACACCATAAGCAGGAGAGGATGCGGCTCCCGAAATCCAAGGTTTTCCTAAATATTCTTTAGCTTGAGCAATCATGGCTTCTATGTGGTCATTGCGAGTACTATTTATGTTAGTTCTTAATGGTGCAACGTAATTATCAATATCGTACCAATCCTTGCCGCTGAATCCCATATGTGTCCAGGTATTATAATCGACAATTCCGGTTGCTGGTAATCCATGATTGGCTTGCCAATTACGCACACGAGAAATTACATTGCTGTCATAGATAGTATGAGCATTAGAAAGACCAAAGAATTGTCTGACTTTGTAGACCTTAATGCCTTCAACGCCATTGTACAAATCATATCCAGCTTTTTGTTGCTGGCTGATTTGAGTATTATGGATTGGATACCAACCATCTGGATTAGTATATTTTGGTGTCGCTACATCATCACTATTAATCCAGGTATTATTGGCTACCTGATACCAGGTTTTGCCTTTTGCATTATCAGTATAGCTATATTGCCAAGCACTATTAGGAGCTAATTTATTAGCTGTTGCTTGATATTGATTATTAATATAACTTATTCAATGGCGCCGTTATTTCCTGCCCAAACTACGCCTTTAGCAGCTTGTCCATGCTGGAAATTGACGTCTTCTTCTTTAACAAATTCATGGGTTGATACTTGATAAAAGTTGCCCACGTTGGGGATTTGGATATAATCTCCGCTTCTCCAAGGGGTATTGGCTAGTAAAACTCGATCGGAAATAAGATTGCCATCATCATCATATAAGTGTGCTAATCTAACTGTTGTAACAATACCTGGTTTTGGAGTTACAGTTTTTGCTTGAGTATTATTAGAATTGAAAGCTAAACTACTAAAAAGACTAGCTCCAATTACAATACTGGAAAATAATTTTTTATTCATTTTCTTCCTCACTTTTAATAGCTGATAGCTCTTTGAGCCTGGCTATTCCAATTATTAACAAAAGAATTAATAGACCAACTAGAACGTTTATTGGTCCAACAATCATTGTAATAAACATACTGGTTATCATAACCAGTTATTACTAAGGCATGGTAAGGAAAACCATGCATTGTATTCCAAGTAACAACCGGATGTCCTAGACCTAATTGATACTTAATTGCATCAAAGCCCAATCCAGTTAAATCTTTGGCAGTGTGGTTAGGAGTATAATTTTGGACTAAGCGCATGAGCGCAGGTGGGAAAATTGTTACTCCAGTACCATTCCAAGGATCACCAATGTATCCATAATTAGGATTTTTACTACGGGGCATTTCACGAGCTAATTGCATCTTATCAACTTTAGCACCCGCATATTGAAGCATCATAGTAACTGCGGTGATTTCACAACCATTAGGTAATTCGGGGCGTTGTGCAATTAAAGGAACGTTTTGTAAATGGACAGCTGGTTGATAGTCATCTGCATGAATCACAACAATAAAACTTTCATTTACCCAAGCATTGTCGCCCACTTCATACCAATAGTGGCCATTAGCGTAAACATGGTTTAAAACTTTCCAAGCACTGCCACTTGCTAAAGTTCTTCCTGAACTGACAGCATTGGCTCCATAACCGTTATACAAGGTGACACCACTGCCTTTGATAATACAGACGTCAGCATTACCAGAACCTGGTTTCATTTCGTTTTCTAGCGGATGAGCAGTACCGTCAACATTCCCTGATTGAAATGTTACTTGATCATAGGCAATATATTCATGGGTGGACACTTGGTAATATTTGTGACCATCACTGCTAACATGTAAAAGTACAGTTCTCCAAGCAGAATGAGGTATTAAAATTCGATCAGCAATTTGTTGACCTTGATCATTATAAAGTGGTGCTGCCTGATTTTTGACTGTGACCACACCTGCTAGGGGGGTGTCTGTAAAGGTCACTTGACTGGTAACAAAATTAACATCAGCTTGCACTACGTTTATGTTAGCTGCTGTCAAATAACCAATCTCAGTTCCCAATAAAAGCAAACCATATGTAACTAGTTTACGGATGGTTTGCTTGCTTAATGCGCGAAAAAACATATTTCTCCTCCTTTATTTAAGATGCAATAATTATATCGCAAAAAAGAATACTAATGTAGAGCCAATTTAGCATAAGAATCAAAGTTTTTAAGGCTAGCTGAGGTTAATAATGGTATAATTTAATTACTTTTAGAGGTCATAGTCGCTTGGAGGAGGAACAGGTAATGGATAATGATCGGTTAAAAACGCGTGCAGAACTCAAACAAGAAGTGAAAGAACTTTATCGAGGTAATTGGAAAACGGCTATTAAATTGAATCTATTCCCAATTGTGCTAGGAATTATCGGTCGAATAGTACTGATTATTATTATCAGTATATTGATAGCATTGATATCATATTTAGTTTCTAGACCAGATAGTGGACAGTTCACTTCGGAAATGAATAATATGTCAAAAACCGGTTCTAATAGCGGTGGTATTATCTGGAATTTTGTAGTAGGACTAATTAATATGAGTATTATGTTTACTACGATTGATTGGTTAAGGACTAAAGAACAGCCCCAAACAATTTTACGTGATTCTTTCTCTGTTTTTAGCAAACGATATTTTATAGGAGCTCTAGTAATTGAAATTTTGAAACGTATTTTTATTTTTTTGTGGGCTCTTTTACTGATTGTTCCAGGAATTGTTAAGAACTATTCTTACTCACAGGCATCTTATATCTTTAAAGATGCTGTAGATGCTAATCCTAATAGTGATGTTAATTATTTTGATTGTATTACGCGTAGTCGCAAGCTAATGAATGGCCGCAAATGGCGATTATTTATTTTACAATTAAGTTTTTTAGGTTGGGAAATATTAAATTGGATTGTTTTAGGATTAGGCTCAATTTGGTTAATACCTTACAAGAATGCCACATACGCAGCGTTCTATAAAGATTTGACAGCCAAATTAAGCAGTATTGAAGAATAATAAAAACGACATCTATCATAGATGCCGTTTTTTATTTCCTGGGAAATATTTTATACATTTAATATCTTATTGAGAAATTCTTGTAAACGAGGATTTTGTGGATGGTTAAAAATTTGTGTTGGAGTACCTTCTTCTAAGATTTGACCATCATCGAAAAACAAAACTCGATCAGCTACTTCTTTGGCAAAGCCCATTTCATGAGTTACTACAACCATTGTCATGCCTTGCTGGGCTAATTTTTTCATAACTTGTAAAACATCGCCCACCATTTCAGGATCTAGTGCACTGGTTGGTTCATCAAACAACATTAAATCGGGATGCATGGCTAAAGCTCGAGCAATAGCAACTCGCTGTTGTTGCCCACCTGACAAAGATTGGACGGTGGCATCAAATTTTTCTTCTAAACCAACGGTTTTTAGTAAGCGATGTGCTTCTTCGCTCGCTTCTTGAGCATTCAATTTTTTTAATTCTTGCGGCGCCAACATAATATTTTGGGCGACAGAAAGATTATTAAATAAATTAAAGTGCTGGAAAACCATACCCACATTTTCTCGTACTTGATTAATATTGGAATTGGAAGTGGCAATATCGACACCATCAATTATAATTGATCCAGAAGTTGGCTCTTCTAATCGATTAAGGGTTCGTAAAAAAGTGCTTTTTCCTGATCCCGAAGGACCAATAATAACTACTACTTCGTTTGCCTGAACATCTAAATTAACATTTTTTAACACATGATTAGTGCCAAAATTTTTATTTAAATTAGTTACTTGAACTTTTAAAGTCATGATTGAGTTCTCCTTTGAACCCAGTTAGAAAGCCAGGTTAATAATGTAATAATAATTAAATAAATGATGGCAATAATTGCCCAAACTTTAAATCCTTCTAAGTTGCGGGCGATAATAATTTTACCAGTTTGAGTTAATTCCAAAATGCCGATAACTGATAAAATAGAAGTATCTTTGAGAGTAATAATAAATTGATTGATAAAAGAAGGAATCATAATTTTAATACCTTGTGGCAGAATAACGCGCCGCATCGCTTTGCTGAAGGGGAGTCCTAGACTGCGAGCGGCTTCCATTTGTCCGGGGTCTACTGCCTCAATACCGCCTTTAACAAAGGCAGCAATATAAGCTCCTTCATTAAAGGTCAAAGTAATAATTCCGGCTACAAAGGCAGGAATTTTTTGACCAGTTAAACTAGGGATGCCGGTATATATGAATAATGCCAAAACTAGCAATGGTAATCCGCGAAAAATGTAAATAATAGTAGTAGATATGCCATTACTAAATTTATTTGGTAGGACACCTAATAAACCCACAATAATTCCAAAGATTGTAGCGAAAAAAATGGCTGCTATTGTTAGCCAAATAGTTTCACCGAGACCACCAAGTAAAGCATCTTTGTTTTGTTTTAACAAGCCCCAGACACTACGATCTTCGGTAGGTTGTTTAGGTGTTGCATGGTTTTTAGTGCCCAGATATTTAGCTTTAATTTTGTCGTAAGTTCCATTAGCTTTAATTTTATTTAAGCCTTTGTTGAACTTGGCAATTAATTCTTGATTATGTCCCTTACGGACCGCAAAACCATAGGAATTTTTATTGATTGGTTTAATCGGAATTTTTAAGGGTGTACCTTGCTTGATAGCATATTGCATAACAGGTTGATCTTCAAAACAAGCAACAGAGTTTCCCGTAATCACATCCTGATACATGTTATTAGAGTCATCAAAAGTGACCGTTTTAAATCCATATTTATTTTTGATACTATTAGCGTAATTCGCGCCAGCAGTACCAGTTTTGACAGCAACCTTTTGACCATGTAGTTGCGTGAAAGATTTAATATTACTCTTTTTACCGACGGCCATGATAATCCCAGTATCAAAATAAGGTTGAGAAAAATCAAATTTAACTTTTCGTTCAGGAGTCATCGTCATCCCTGCAATAACACCATCTAATTGACCTGCTTCCATGGACTGAACAGCAGCATTGAAACCAACTGATTTAATTTGAACTTTAAAACCTTCTTCTTTGGCAATAGCCTTGATAATATCAATATCAATACCGACATATTGATTATTTTTATTGGCAAACTCAAAGGGCGGGTAAGTAACGTCAGTTCCAATCTGATAGACTTTTTGTGCTTGAACTAAATTGGTTGGTCCCAAAATTGTCCAGAAAAACAGCATACTAAAAATTAATAATAATTTTTTCTTCATTGCAAGTTTTCCTCACCATTCCATTAATAATATTAATATTTTCTCACAATATTATTAAAGAGGCAATGATAACAAAATTAAAAATAATAGAATATTAAAAAGTCTAAATAAATAGGCACCATCTAAGGGGATATCCCTAATTTTAATGGCTTTAATTTAGACACTAAAAAAGCCGATATACAATTATCAAAAGTTGTATATCGGCTTCTTAATAATTAGTGGGTGGTCAGGGGATCGAACCCTGGACCCACGGATTAAGAGTCCGTTGCTCTGCCAGCTGAGCTAACCACCCAATTAAGTACAGGAAATATAATAGCATAATTTTAAAAAAGTGGCAACTTTATTTTCAGAATTTTCTAGAAGATAGTATACTGAACTTATACCAAGGAGGTAAATTTACCTATATGGCAAATAAAATTTTAATTGTTGATGATGAAAAACCAATCACAGATATTATCAAATATAATTTAGAAAAAGAAGGATACGAAACCGAAATTTCTTTCGACGGCGAAGATGCTTTAGACAAAGTAGAGCAAGAAAATCCGGATTTAATTATTTTAGATTTGATGCTGCCTAAAATTGATGGATTAGAAGTAGCTCGTCAAGTGCGTAAAACCAAAGACACACCAATTATTATGCTGACTGCTAAGGATTCGGAGTTGGACAAGGTTTTAGGCTTGGAAATGGGCGCTGATGATTATGTAACTAAGCCGTTTTCTAATCGTGAATTGGTTGCTCGAGTCAAAGCTAATTTGCGTCGGCAAAAGGTTAATTTGGATAATAATAATGAAGAAACTAGCTCCAATATTCAAGTAGGTGATTTAATCATTTTACCTGATGCTTATACCATAACTAAAAACGGTAAAGAGATCGAATTAACACATCGTGAATTTGAGCTTTTATATTATTTGGCTCAACATTTAGGACAAGTAATGACACGAGAAAATCTTTTACAAACTGTTTGGGGCTATGATTATTTTGGGGATGTACGGACAGTGGACGTTACTGTGCGGCGATTACGAGAAAAAATTGAAACAGACCCTAGTCATCCAGAATATTTAATTACACGACGAGGTGTTGGTTATTATTTAAAAACCGATAATAACGAAGATTAAAGTTAGCTGTGTAACAAAAATGATAGTTGGAGAAGTAAGTAGTGAATAACAAGATTAAATTTTTTAGTTCTATTCAATTTAAAATAGCAGCCATTTTTATGTTGCTACTGCTTATTACTATTGAAATTATTGGGGCCTATTTTGTGCATCGCTTAGAACAACAAAATATTGAAAGCTTTGAAGCACAAGTCCAGTTGCCATCTTATGTAACAACTTCACTAGCTAATAATTTGTCCAGTTCCTCAGCACGTTCGCGGCGCAATATTCGAACCACAATTAACGATATTAGTACAATTCAAAATTCTGATATTGAAGTAGTGGATAGTCAAGGCAAGATTATCGCTGTTCGCAACAATAATAGTCAAAATATGGTGGGACAGCGTACTACTAATTCTCAGATTAAAGATGTTATCTACTCTGGACGCAAAAGAACGCAGATTTCGCATAATGATCGCGATGGTAGTTATTATCTGTCCATTACACCATTAATTAGTTCAAATGGTGACAGTAATACAGTTGTTGGTGCGGTTTATATTCGGGCAGACATGGATCAAGTCTATAAGAGCATAAATAGCATTGTGTTTATCTTTTTTGTAGCCTCTTTAGTTGCAGGTTTATTAGGTGCTTTGATTTCTATTGTGGTTGCGCGTGCAATTACGCGGCCTATCGCCGAAATGCGCAAGCAGGCTATTAGAATGGCTAATGGTGATTATTCAGGGCAAGTGCGTGTATATAGTGAAGATGAGCTAGGTCAACTGGCAGTTGCTGTCAATAATCTCTCTGTCCGAGTCGAAGAAGAACAAGAAAATTCTGATGCTGAGCGCAATCGTCTAGATAGTGTATTAACCCAAATGACAGATGGTGTTGTAGCGACTGATCGCCATGGCAAAATAACTATTATTAACGAGGCTGCACAGTCATTTTTAAATGTGGATCGAAAGTCAGCCTTATCACAGCCGCTGGTAGATTTACTAGAAATTAGCCCAGAAGTATCTTTTGATGATTTATTAGCTAATCAAGATGAGCGCATAATTGAGCCAGAAGTTGATAGTGATGGTGACAGTTTGATTTTGCAGGCGGACTTTTCATTAATTAAACGGACTACAGGCTTTGTGACCGGAATTATTTGTGTTTTGCATGATGTGACGGAGCAACAAAAGATTGATCGTGATCGGCGCCAATTTGTATCTAATGTTTCACATGAATTGCGGACACCGTTAACCAGTTTACGGAGTTATATTGAAACTCTTAATGATGGTGCTTGGCAAGATCCCCAATTAGCACCAAGATTTTTGAAAGTAACTCAAGATGAGACTGAGCGAATGATTCGTATGGTTAATTCGTTGTTAGATTTGTCGCGTTTTGATCAAGGTACAGCCAAAATTAATGTTGAGTTAGTCAATTTTAATGAATTTTTTAATTTTATTTTAGATCGGTTTGATATGTTAATTAAGAACAACCATGAAAAATCAACAAAAGCTAAGAAATATACAATTAAACGTATTTTTACTAAAAAAGATTTATGGGTAGAAATTGATCCCGATAAAATGACGCAGGCAATTGATAATATTATGAATAATGCACTGAAATATTCACCGGATGGGGGAACAATTACTTGTCGTTTAATCGATACGCAACGTTATATTATTTTAAGTATTACTGATCAAGGTTTAGGTATTCCGCGCAAGGACTTGAAAAAAGTCTTTGATCGCTTTTATCGTGTGGATAAAGCTCGTTCGCGCAAACAAGGAGGAACGGGTTTAGGTTTATCAATTTCGAAAGAGGTTGTTGAAGCTCAAGGTGGTCACGTTTGGGTCAATAGTATGGAAAATCAGGGTTCAACTTTTTATATTTCACTTCCTTATGATCCTAGTGAAACTGGAGGTGATTGGGATGCAACGCTTTAGTAATATTATTTTGCGCACATTATTAATTGTGGCAATTGGCATTAGTTTGATACTTTCGTGGCTGATTTGGACAAATAACGCTAAATATCAACAAGGAGTTCAATCAGGTACGATTCAAACTGTTAATCGACGCTCAGTTTCTACTACGAAAACGATGAATGAAGTATTTGCACCTACGAAAATTATCAATAATACTGCTAAGTCGCAACGTTTGATTTATAACTATAAATACAGCAGTGTGCGAGAAATTTTTCAGCAATTAAAACAGGCACACTTAAGTGATTTTGAACAAATTTCGCTTAATGATAGCAATCGTTACCAGCGCTTGTTGCATCAAAAGCATTCACTGCAATTAGTTTATCCGACATCAGTTACTGTAAATACCATTGCACGTTTAACCTCACAACGTCGTTTACAACAGCGCAAAGATCATGATATTAATCGGATTGTCTTAGTTTTAAAGGGTAATCAACATTTAATTTATTTTTTAAATGATTATAATTTTGCAATTTACCAAGTACAAGAGCGAGACTTGAATTATCAACAGATTCAAAAATTAATTAAAGATAATAATTTTTCTGTTCCTGTTAATACGCAAGTAATAGCTCATGATGTCCAATTAATGTATCTTAAGCCCCTGAAATTGAAGCCAGTCAGCTATTTAATTACTGTTCAAAATAATAATAATTATATTTCTAATTTGTTAAACTCCAAGCAGGGGGCTGATATTACTTCCCATAAAACCGAAGGGCAAGTTGTTTACCGGAGTGGGATGTATCGCCTATTGAACATTGATAATAAAACTGATATGGCGACCTTTAATGATTATTCCAAAACAAATATTCCCACTAATACTCCGGACTTATTTGAAGATACGTATCGTTCTTTAGTTAAGATAGGTAATCCTTTAAATGGGATGTACTTATTTAATTATGACCGCAAAAATCATAGTTTTATCTTTCGCAATTATGTTGAAGGCTTTCCAATTTTTCAACAAAGTAAAAACGGCGCGGTGAAGATTAACTTTTCACAAGAAGGGCAAACGATTTTATTTTCTAAAAAAATCTTACAAGTACCGGTACCTGCAGAACGCAATGCTGTACGTTTGCCAGCAACGGCGGATATTATTTCGGGACTCAAGGATAATGGTTATAATATCCATAATATTCAAAAAATTACTATTGGATATAAATGGAGTGATGATAGTCAAAATCATGATATTGTTGATTTGACACCGACTTATTATATTAAGATAAATGATCAATGGAAATCGTACGCAGACTGGATTGAATAAGGGAGGAAATTATGGATTTTAAGAGAATCGAAATGATTTTTTTATTTGTTTTTATTGCACTAGATGTTTTTTTATTTACCTCCTATATCAAAAGTCGTAACGCAGTAGTGATTACTAATAATTCCGGTCATATCAGTTTAGCTAAAGAAATGGATAAAGATAATATTGCAATTAATAAAAAATTGAATAATCATCCCAGTCAAGGTTACTATTTGGCGAGCAAGGATAGTCAAATATTGCGAGATAATCAAAATAAATTACGTAATCAAAGTGTGAGCTATAATGAAGAAAAACACCAATTAAATAGTATTTTAGATTCTCCGATTTTGTTAGCTGCTCAAGCCCCGCAGCAAACACTGAATCGTTTTTTAGCTAAGCAGCAAAATATTTTATTTGGTAATCAATATAGTTATGAACCTAATTTATCTACCAAAAATAATATTGTTTATATTGAAAAGCGCAAAATTGGCCAATTTTATGAATTTGATGGTCGTATTAATTTTCAGATTGAAGATAATCGCTTGGTTGGCTATCAGCAACGTTATATAGATGACATTAATGTTCTCCGTGAAAAACAAGCAACCATTAGTGAACGCCATGCTGTCGATAGTCTTTATACTAATAATGAGATTCCCAGTAACTCACAAATTCGTTGGATTGAATTGGCTTATGGCCGGCTGTTAAAAGTCAAAGAAAATACCATTTATATTCCTATGTGGTATGTTGGTTTTACCACGAAAGGCAGTAAATCTATGCAAATCAGCAAAGTCAATGCTTTTAGTGGCGCAATCATTAAGGAAGATCAAAATCGGCAGGTGAAAGTTAGTGAATGATGATCAGTTGCAAGTTAGTATTTTGGCCAGCAGTAGTCAGGGTAATAGCTTATTAATTAAAACACCCCAGCAGCAAATTTTAATTGATGCCGGTTTGTCGGGCAAAAAAATTAAAAATTTATTAGCAAGTATTGGTCAAGATATTACTAAAATTGATGCTATATTGGTAACTCATGAACATAGTGATCATATTCGCGGCGTTGGAGTGTTGGCGCGCAGATATGGATTAAATATCTATGCCAATCAAAAAACTTGGCAGGCAATGTTGCCGAAAATCGGTAAAGTTCCGCCAGAACAACAGCATTGTTTTGAAGCCAATTCTGTTATCAACATTGGCGGGATTGATATTGAAAGTTTTAGTGTGTCGCATGATGCAGTTGATCCGCAATTTTATAATGTGCATTATGCTGGCAAATCATTCGTGGACTTAACTGATACCGGCTATGTATCAGACCAAGTTAAATATATTATTCAAAATGCCGATGGCATTTTGATGGAATGTAACCATGATCTGCAAATGTTGCGGGATGGTCTTTATCCTTGGTCATTGAAACAAAGGATTATTAGCGATGAGGGACATTTATCTAATTTAGATGGTGCGCAAGCTTTATGTGATGTGATTGGTAATCAAACTCACCAAGTTTTTTTAGGACATTTAAGTCCTGAAAATAATTTTAAGACCTTAGCTCACGAAACGGTTGTTGATGTTTTAACCAAAGAAGATTTGGGAGTCAATCATGATTTTTTCTTACATGATACAGATCCGGAGCAGGCAACAAAACTTACGACAATCTAATAATTTTCATGCAATATTCAAATTTATTGGCTACAATAGTATCAAGACTAGAAGTAAGACCTTGGCTTCTAGGTTTCAGCAAAGTAGTGCTGATCAATAATTAATTTAGTTAAAAAGTATTAGGGGAGGGTGTTTTCTTGAATAATAATCGTTCAGGACTATGGAAAATAGCACTAGTGGCACTAATTTCAGCCTTTATTGGAGTTGGTCTGGGCTTTTATGGATTTAGCCATTGGGGCTCGGGATTAGCTGGACAGAATAACGCAACTGATACAGTTCAAACTAATGGAAAAGCCGGAACCACTAAAGTAAGTAATGTCACTGTTAAATCTAATAATCAAATGACCAATGCCTTTAAAAAAGTTAAAGGCTCGGTAGTTTCTGTAATTAATTATCAGCGTCAGCAACAAGATGATGACAGTTTAGGAGCTTTATTTGGCAGTATTTATGGCAATGGTGAAAATAATAGCGACGACTCTAAGCGTAATAAATTGCAAGAGTCCAGCGAAGGCTCTGGTTTAATCTATAGTAAGCAAAATGGGAATGCTTATATTGTAACTAATAATCACGTAGTTGCTGGTTCCGAAAAACTCGAAGTAATTTTAAGTGATGGAACCAAAGTTGATGCTAAAAAAGTCGGTACTGATGCAATTACGGATTTAGCAGTATTATCAGTTTCTGCAGATAAAGTCCATGATACAGCCGCATTTGGTAATTCAGATGCAGTGACACCAGGAGAATCGGTGATTGCTATTGGTTCGCCATTAGGTAGTAAATATGCTACATCAGTAACTGAAGGTATTATTTCCGCAAAAAATCGGACTGTTGATACAACTGATGAAAAAACGGGTCAAGTAACAGGACAAGCAACAGTCTTGCAAACAGACGCAGCAATCAACCCTGGTAATTCTGGTGGTCCTTTAGTTAATGCTGCTGGACAAGTAGTGGGAATCAATTCAATGAAATTGGCATCTAGTACTGATGGAACTTCCGTGGAAGGGATGGGCTTTGCTATTCCAAGTAACGAAGTTGTTAAGATTATTAATCAATTAGTACAAAATGGTAAGATTCAGCGTCCACAATTAGGAGTTAAAGTGGTTGATCTTGATCAAGTACCAAGTAGACAACAACGTAGTGTCTTAAAATTACCAGAAAATGTTAATGAAGGTGTCTTAATCGGGTCAGTTAGTGCTGATTCTGTTTCCCGTCAAGCAGGTTTACGCAAATATGATGTTATTGTTGGTTTAGATAATAAAAAGATTAAGAATGTTGCAGACTTGCATACACAACTTTACAGTCATAACGTAGGCGATAATGTAAAAATACAATTTTACCGTGATGGTAAGGCACAAACAGTAGATATGAAGTTAACTAAAGCTGATTAAGGTCTTGACTAAAAAAACGTAAAGCTCCTGCTTTACGTTTTTTTGTGTATTTAATTAAAACAATCGCCTTTTTTGTGGTAATTTAAATAATTGAAAGAATAACTTAGGAAAAAGTTTTCCACAAACTTGTGGAAAAATCTGTTTATAAAGTTAATAAGTGGATTTATTATTTGGGAAGAGTTATCCACTAAGTTGGGGATAACTTGTGGATAAAATTAATTGTCTGATATGGAATCCATTACAAATACTATTAAATCAACTTTAAGATTAAAAATCGAACTAATTTTAAATTGTGGAAAACTTTAAAGGAGAAACTATGAAAATTAAAGTGATTGCTGTGGGCAAGGTCAAGAAAAAATTTTTTAAACAGGGAATTCAAGAATATGTCCAACGATTACATCCTTATTGCCAATTAGATATTGTAGAAGTGGCTGATGAAAAAGCTCCCGAAACTTTAAGTGCAGCGCAGATGGAGCAAGTTAAAACAGTCGAAGGTGATAGAATATTACAAAAAATCAATCCTGATGATTATGTTTTTACGTTAGAAATTTTAGGGAAAGAATATTCTTCCGAAGAATTTGCAACTAAATTGTCTGAGTTGATGACATATGGCCATAGTAAAATTACTTTTGTGATTGGAGGGTCGCTCGGCCTTAGTCCCAAGGTGATTCAACGCTCTGATCAAGCAGTGTCCTTTGGGCGTTTTACTATGCCGCACCAACTAATGCGCTTGGTTTTATCTGAGCAAATTTATCGAGCGTTTATGATTAATGCAGGGAATCCATATCATAAATAATTGGACTTTTGTAATCTGTTTGTAACATTACTCGAAATTTATCATTAGATTGAAATAATTCCGTAATATTCGTTTGATAGTATAGGTCCTGTTGGTGAACGTTACTATTTCAGTTTATTATCGTGTTTTTTAAATTAAAGGAGAGTATTATTTATATGAAATTTAGACAGGTCGCATTTGCAACAGCCATTGGTATGGCTTCTTTCTTCGGTGTTTCTAATGTTGCTAAAGCAGATAGTATTTATACAGTTAAACCAGGTGATACTTTATCTGGAATTTCCATGCAGCTTAAAAATGATTTAAGCTTAGTTAACCAAGTTGCTGCTGACAACAATATTCAAAATATTAATATGATTTATGTTGGCCAGAAATTACTCATCAAAGATGATGGTCAAGTTTCAGTTGCTACAGACAATGAAGTACAAAGTACTCCAGCAGCTGGAAGTGTTCAGCAAGCTGTCACCAACAATTCTTATCAAGCTCAACCAACACAATCTGTTCAGAATGATTATTCCAATTATTCTAATGCTAATACTGGTTATTCCAGTGCGCGTGAATGGATTGCTAGCCGCGAATCAGGTGGTTCTTATTCCGCTCAAAATGGTCGCTACTATGGTAAGTATCAATTAGATGTTTCTTACTTGGGTGGAGACTACTCACCAGCTAACCAAGAACGAGTTGCTAATAACTATGTTGCTTCTCGTTATGGTTCATGGGAAGGTGCTCAACAATTCTGGATGACTCATGGCTGGTACTAAAATTAATTAAATAAAATGATCCGTTAGACTTAATTTGACTCTTTTTACTCGTGAACTTATTTATCTTCTCTTTTTCGTTGCTTTACCCAGTCTGACAACAATGATTTAAGCGCTCTGTCAACTATTCAACTGACAGAGTGCTTTTGTTGTATTATAGTAGTAATATAGATTGTTGCGATTCTTTGTGCCTTGACAGTCGTAAATATTTAAATTAATGTTAAAATAATTATTACTTTTGGGAAAAAATATGAAACCACAAAAAATTTACAGTGCGCAAACCTCAACTCAAGATAGTGGGTTAGCAGCTTTGCTGATGTTATTCAAGCATTATCATCAAGCAGTTTCAGAAAAGCAATTACAAGAATATTATCATCAAGTTAGTGCCGATACTTCGATAGCACGCTTACAAAAAGTGGCTGCACATTTTGGCTTAGAAGCGCAAGTTATTCAGACTGATATGCGTCTTTTTAAGGAACAGCATCTTTCTTATCCTTTTATCGCACATGTAGTTAAGGGACAAGAGTTAGACCATTACTACGTAGTTTTGCAAGCTGATAAAAAGGATTTATTAGTTGCTGATCCTAATCCCAAAATTGGGATAGTACGACTATCTTATGAGCAATTTCAGCGCGAATGGACAGGTCTAGCTTTATTTGCTGCACCTTTAAGTCCTGATGTGGTTGATAATCAGCAATCATTAAAACAGCAGCTACTTAGTATAATGCGCCAACAAAAAACTATTGTCATGGGTATTATGGTGGCAGCCCTTTGTGAATTAGTCGTTAGTATCTTGGGTGCTTTCTTTATAGAAGGTTTGATTGATACTTATCTACCTAATAAAATGATTAAAACTTTTACTATTGTGGTGCTTGGGTTACTTGTTGCGTATTTATTTCAAGCAGTTTTTGCTTTTGGGCGTCATTTCTTAATGACTATTTTTGATCAACATTGGACTTTAGATCGGGTTTTGGCCGCTACTAGACAATTATTGAAGTTACCTTTGGCTTTTTGGCAAAATAAGGCCCCTGCCGAGTTGTTAAATTTAATTAATCAAATGGCTGAACCAGGCATTAGTCAACTGTTGAATATTATTTTGGATGTGGCAGTTGTTATTGTTTTAGGTGTTATTTTAGCCTTTCAAAATGGTATTTTATTGGTGCTGGCAGTTTTGAGTTTGCCACTGAGTGCTTTGATAATCTGGCTTTTTAATCAGCCATTGTATCAATTACAACAACAACAATTAACTAACCGGATGCCTTGGAATGAAGTTTTAGAGCAAAGTTTAGCGAAAATAGAAACATTAAAGGCTTTCGGTATTGAAGAACAAGCCTATCAATTGTTTGACCAAAATTTTTCTGCTTGGTTACAAAGTCAACTAGAATATAAACATAAACGCTTATTGCAACAAGCTTTTCAGCTAGGCCTATTATTCTGTTTGAGTGGTTTAGTATTGCTTGTTGGTGCTAATTTGGTAGTTAAAAGTTGGTTAACGAGCGGACAGTTAGTGACTTTTAGTATTTTGCTGGTTTACTTTATGTTAGCTGTGCAAAAGATAGTTAACTTACAACCACAACTTCAACGAACCTTTTGGGCACAACAGCAATTAAAATCCTTGGCACCCACAGCATCGACAGCAACAGTTGCTACAGCTGAGCAAGTACAAGGTCCATTGTTTATTAAGCAATTGGAGTATCATAATCTGATTAAAAATATTGATCTAACCTTAATGCCTCAAGACAAACTTGCCATTGTAGGGAGAAGTGGTAGCGGTAAAACCACGTTGGCCCAGCTATTAGCCGGTTTACAGCAACCAACTAGTGGTCAAATTCAACTGAATGGTCATGAATTAGTGACTATTACTGCACCGCTATTACGTCAACAAATAACTTATTTACCTCAAATTCCGCAACTCATTCCCGGGACAATTTTGGACAATTTGAAGTTGGGTGGGCGAGATAACTTAACTTGGACGGAAATTGAAGCCGCTTGTGCGGCAGTTCAAATTAAAGATAAAATTGAAAAATTACCACTTAAATATGATACGCATTTAGACTATTTTCGCCCAATTTTATCGACTGGTCAAAAGCAGCAATTGCTGTTGGCACGGGCCTTATTGTCTAAGGCACAAATCTTGATTTTGGATGAAGCAACTGGTGCCATTGATGCAATTACAGAAGCTCAAATTATCAAACAGTTGCTGGCAAGTCAGCAGACCGTAGTCTTTATTACCCAAAATTTGGAATTGGCACGCAAAATTAATAACATTGCAGTTCTGGAGCAAGGTAAAATTGTGGAGCAAGGATCGCAACGAGAATTATTAGCTCAAAAAGGTGAGTATTACCAACTTTTTAAAGCAGCTAGGAGTAGAAAAAATGGATAAAAAAGTGTGGGAGAGGAGCAATTTTTATCGGCAACGTATCAATCATTATCCACGCATTATTATCATTCCATTGTTAGTTTTTGTGATTTTGGGACTGTTATTTTTATTGTGGGCTCCGCGAGAAACTACAGTTTCGATAACTGGAAAACTTGCAAGTCAACATCAAGTTCCATTAGTTCAAACACATAAACATGATCAGATTAAACATAACTATTTACGTAATGATGCTCAAGTCAAAAAAGGGCAAACTTTATTGGTATATCGCTCGTTTGCGCGACAACAGCAATTAAAAGATTTGCAATGGCAAAATCAAGTTTTAAATGAACAAATAACTAACTTAAAAACTTTAACTGACAGCGTGCAACAAAATAAAAATTTATTTAATCAAAATCATTCAAACAACTATGCTGATTTATATCAAAGTTATGCCCAGCGCCGTCAAGTTTATGTATTGCAAAATGACTTTGCAATGCAGCCGCTGCGAGCTACCAAAACACAAATAGAACATGATTTGAGCTTTAGTCAGCAGACTTATCGACGACATTTGCGAGATTTACAAAAGCTGCAACAAGCAATTAGATCAGGCAAATCTTTATCTAAGAACAATCTTTATTACAATCTTTATCATTTATATTCTCAGCGATTGTCCACAACAGAAATACCAGTAGCCAAAAAGGAACTTCAAGAGACTTATTTGGCGGATTTACAAATTGGGATTGCGCAATTACAGAATAATTTACAAGAAGTTCAATTTCAAAGCTTGCAATTTGATTATGGGCAATATAATAGTGACACTAATCAACAAAATATGGATAATCTGCAAGCAGAACAATTGCAGTTTTGTGAGCAGCTGCAAAAGCAGTTATCACAGCAACAACACAATACTCAACAACAAATTAAGCTAGCTCAAAGAAAAAACCAAATTGTGACCTATCAAGCACCCGCAGCAGGCATTGTGCATACATTTAAGCAGGATATTAATAAAGATACTATAACTTGGGCACAAATCGATCCACTTCTTAATAATAAGCAGCCTTTGACAGTTCAAGCAAAAATTAATAATCCTGATAATTCACAAATTCATAAAGGACAAAAGGTCTTGATTACCTTATCGCATCAACTATTAAAAGGTACTGTTGTCCGCCAGCAAGGTCAAAGTGTGACAGCACAAGTTAAGGCTTCTCCTAAGCAGATGCGGCAGTTACGTTCTGGTGTAAATGGGTCTGGGACAATTATTACTGGTCAACAATCATGGTGGTCTTATTTAATAAATAAAATATTTAATCATTAATAAAAAGATTAGCAGGAAAATTTCTGGCTAATCTTTTTTTGTTAAATAAAATTTCTGTTTGGGATGCTAACTTATCCGATTTTGATGACAGCGGCTGGTAGACGTAAAGAAGTTAATTACATAACTTGGATTTTTCTAATATTAGAGACATAATACAGCTTGCCAATATAATTATTTAAGTATTTTTACCAATTCACGAGCCTTGCGGATAGAAGCATAGGCGATGCTGCCATTGATAAAGTGAATTTCGCGTTTTTGATTATCAAAGTGATCTAACAAATCTAAATTAATGAGATAACTTTTATCGCTGCGAAACAACATTGGATATTTTTGTTCGAGGTCATTGAGATTATCAACAAATTCGGAGTCCTTTTTGAGGGCATGTAACTGCACGCGCCCGGGATTAAATTTAGAAGTATTCAGATAAACGACTTCTGAGAGTGGTAAAGAAAAGTAACGTGGACCAATGTGATAAGTAAATAAATTTTCTTTCTTATATTTACCGGATTTGATTAAATCGTTAGTTTTTAAAATATCTTCTCGGATATTGGCTTTAATATGTTCCATCCCTCGATCTTTTAATACATAATCCAAAGGAGCAATTTTACGTTCGAGGGTTAAAAAAGACAATTCGCCATGGGTAGTAATAAAAACAATCTGCGCTGCAGGTATTTGGTCGCGAATTTGTACCGCTGTTTGAAGGCCAACTTCAGCTTGACCTTGAATTTCCATGTCTAAAAAGAAAAGACCTTCATATTGTTGATCAATAGCAGCTAATAAATCGGCCGCGGTATCTGTTTGACAAACTAACTTCATGGGTAAGTCATTAATCATAATGGTATTGGTAATGATTTGTGCATAATTAGTTCTCTGTTCAAAGCTGTCTTCTAAAAGATAAATGGGGAACATTATTCTTCTCCTGTAATCATTAGTGTGATATTTAAATGTTGTTTTAAAAGTTCAGTTTCTAAAAATAAATTTTTATTTTGTTTGGCTAGTTTTTGAACATTAGTAAGACCAAAACCGTGATGACCTTGCTTCGTAGTATAACCATTGATAAATAATTGATCAATATTGGTCAAGTTAGTTGCGGGATTAGCCACAGTAATTTCAATAACCTTTTTATCAATTATATTAAATGAGCATTGGATGACTTTTTCAGTTTCTTGTGCTGTTTGTTCTAGAGCATTATCCAATAAAATGCCTAAAATACGGACAATTGAGAGAATATCTGAATTATGAATTTGGATATCTTGTTCAATTTCTAATTGGAGCTGGATATTAGCCTGTTGAGCGGCAAAGAACTTTTGAATAATTAACCCCCGCAAGGGTTCATTTTTCAAGTAATCAATATGACTAATTGTTAGATTTTTTAAATTTTCTGTCTGGGGCTGTTGTTGAACTAATTGTTGATAATAATCTCTAAATTGTTGCTGATTACCTTTTTTTGCAAAACCTTCCAAAGCCAGCAGCATATTTTGATAGTCATGTTTAAAATGACGTAATTCTTGATATTGCTGTTCCATAGTTTGTAAATACTCTTGTAATTGCTGATTTTGCACAATTTTAGCTTCAGTTTCTTGCCGATAACTATAAGCTTGGATAAAATAAAAGACTTGAATAAAAGTTAAAGCTATAAAGATTAGAAAAATAAGTAGTAATGGAATCCTAACTGTCTTTGTTATATTGGTTATTTGTGTAAGAAATATAATAAAAATGAATGATACCAATAGGAAAACTAATATTTTAAAAATTTTAGGTTCTAAACCCAGCATTTTAATTTTTTGTTTAATGATAATTAGTGGATTAGTGTATTTATATATGATCAATATTAAGGATAATGAAATAAATATATATAAAATAAAGCGAATATAAAAAATACCATCATTAGAATATCTTAGATAAAATAATCTCAATAAAGAAAATCTTATTATTGGTTCAATACAGGCTGATATAATAGTAATAAATAAAATTGTTAAAATGGATAATAATCGAGCATTTAAGAATTGATAATTTAACCGATGAGATATTTTTTGAAGCAAAAAGGTAATTAAAAACCAAAAAAGCACATTTAAATTTTCTATATATAAGCCTATGTATCCAAGTATGAAAGATTGGATAATATCCAAAATAAAAAAATAGTTTTTGTAATTATGATTAAATATATGAGTTAAATTAGCTATTAAATAAATAATAAGTGTATTATCTATAAAATCAGTTAACATATTAATATTAATCAACTCATCATCTCCAAAGATTAATATTGATCCAATTATTAGATTAACACAAAAAATTAGATACAAGTTCATCTGATTTTTAAATCATCCTTTTGAGTGTGAACAAAAAAGTTGGTGCGTGACCACCAACTTTTTTAATATTCAAGATGTTTAAACTTATATGATGAATATACGTATATTACGATCAAATAAATAAGAGTAATTCCTAACGTAATGAGTAAGGTATTATTAAAACCATATTTATGAAAATCATTAGCGTAGCTATTAGGGAAAATATATTTAATGTTTTTAACTTGGGATAATGTCGTTGAAAGAACTGCGAATACTGTGCCAATTAATAAAGTGAAACCATTGCTTAAGTTTAAAGAAACAGCTGTTGAAAGAAAGATAATAATTACCATGAGGCAAACTAAGCCTACAATACCAGCGATAGCATCTTGATTAGCTGCAACACTGCCCCAGAATTTACCGGTTGTATAGCTTTTGGTTCTTAAATCTGTATAGTAGGTTACTAAACAAGCAATGAAGAGTAAGACGATGTAATTGAATAAGACAGTGATAAAAGTTAACAATTTAGAGTTTAAAATTTTGCTTCTATTCATATCTTTATATAAGAAGAGCACGCCATTTTTGATTTCATCATGGATTGACGAAGAAATCAAAAACGTTAAAGACATAATTGGTAAAGTGATTTTATATTGTAGTGACAGTACAGCATTGAAGAAATCCATGAAGCTAATCTTATTGCCCATAGCATTGAGTTGTAGGAAATTAGATCCCAATAAATCTCCTACTATTAATAATAAAGGCACTGCACAAAATACTAGAAATAGCCAAGTTTCTTTTTTCTTGAATGTTACTTTGGTTAATGTGTTTGTTAAGCTAAGCATTTTTTACCCCTTTTCTGTATCAAAAAATCCTTTTAATTGACTGTTATTGTTGGAAATACTATTAATGACTTGTGCTTGAGTTAAAATTAGTAGCAAATCATTGAGGTCCTTTTGGGAGATATCTTTGGAAATAACTATTTTGTTGTTTTGTGCATTATATTCGACCGTCTGACCGTATTGCTTTAAGGTCTTGATAAGATTATCAGATAATTTAGTAGTCTGAATTTCCATTAAAGCCACGTTTTTATTAAAGGCTTTACGGAGCTGACCTTGATCGATAAAGATATATCTCGTACATAAGCTCTCTAGTTCTTCTAATTGGTGACTAGAAATGATCATGGTTACTTGTCTCTTAGAAGCCCATTGTTTTAAGATATCAATTAAATTAGAAACTCCGACCGGATCCAAGCCCACAAAAGGTTCATCTAAAATTAAAAAGCTGGGTTCGGTTACTAGAGCAATGGCCAAAGCCACGCGTTGTTTCATACCAAAGGAGAAATCAGCGGGCTTTCTATTACGGTGTGCCCACAATCCCACCAAATTTAAGGTATTTTTTATATTATCTTTGTATTCCGTTTTATTGTGAATTTCTAAATAGAAGTTTAAATTATCAATTACGGATAAATATGGTAGAAAGACAGTTTCAATCATGATACCAAAAGGTTCTAAAACGTTATCGGCTTGATGAATATTTTGTCCTTTATATTCAATTGATCCTGTAGTAGGATTAATTGCTTTCGTGATTAACTTCAAAAACGTTGATTTACCCGCGCCATTTTTTCCAATTAGACCAATAATATCTCCATCGTTGATAGTTACATTGACATCTTTTAAAGAGTAGAAAGAGTTTTTGCGATATTTTTTACTGAGATTGTTAATTTTTACTAGCTCTTGCATTTTAAATTACCTCTAACTTTTTGTTTTTTAATACTAATTTGGTTAAAAATTCAATACAGCCGTATAGAGCAATAATGAAAATAATTTGACTTGGGGAAATAAGATTATGTCCGACGCTAAATGATACGGAACCACTAGTCATGGTATTTTTATTGATAAACATTTCCCACATGCTGTTATTTTTCATTGAGAGGCCAAATACATAATAGAAAATAGTGGATATTGTTGGTAATCCGATAAATAGTTGATTTAATTGTTTGCTGCTTAGTTTTTTGGATGCAAACCAAGTTGCGCCAACATTATATATGAGGGGCAAGAGATAGATCATAATGGCAAAGGCAATTGAGGACATATTAGCGATAAAAGAATAGGTGATTCCAAAAATAACGGTGTTGGCGATAATGGAACTTATTATTAATTTTTTCATGTTGTCTCCTTATAATAGTTGTGATTTAAGATTAGATGTTTAGTGAAAATCTCTAGAACTTTATAATCTTCAATTTCTCCTTTCTAATCTTTTTAATTAATAAAATAATCATTTGATGTGAATAACTAATTAGCTGATGTCTATATATTAATTAATTTTGATAAAAAATAGTTTCAATTTTTTTAAACGTTAATTTTTGGCAGATAAACGTTATTTTAAAAAGCTGAGCTGTCTTTTAACCACAGAAAAAAGCCACTCCTATGTTGGAATGGCTTTTTTCTGTTCTTTTAGCAAGAATAATTTATGTCTTAGTGAAGATAGATAACATTATTCTTCGCCTGTAATCATTAGTGTGATATTTAGATGTTGCTTTAAAAGTTCGGTTTCTAAAAACAAATTTTTATTTTGTTTAACCATTTTTTGGACATTATTGAGACCAAATCCATGGTGATCTTGTTTGGTGGTGTAACCATTGGCAAATAATTGATCGATATTGGTCAGGTTAGTTGCAGGATTAGCAATTGTGATTTCAATAATTTGATCAGCAGTTTGATTAAAAGCACAAGTAACGACCTTTTCATTTTCTTGGGCTGTTTGTTCTAGAGCATTATCCAGCAAAATGCCTAAAATACGGACAATGGAGAGAATATCCGGGTTATGAATTTCAATATTTTGATCAATTTCTAACTGTAATTGAATGTTATCTTGTTTTGCAGCAAAGAACTTTTGAATAATTAATCCCCGCAAAGGTTCATTTTTTAAGTAATCAATATGGCTGATTGTTAGTTCTTCTAAATTTTCTGTCTGGGGTCGTTGTTGTACTAGTTGGTGATAATAATCTTTAAATTGTTGTTGATTACCCTTTTTGGCGAAGCCTTCCAAAGCCAACAGCATATTTTGATAGTCGTGTTTAAAGTGACGTAATTCTTGATATTGCTGTTCTGTGTTTTGGAGATACTCTTGTAATTGTTGATTTTGCACGATTTTAGCTTCAGTCTCTTGCCGATAACTGTAAGCTTGGATAAAAGAAAAGACTTGGATAAAAGTTAAAACTATAAAGATTATAAAAATAATTAATAATGGAATCATAACAGTCTTCGTTATATTGGTTATTTGTGTAAGAACTATAATAAAAATTAAGGACACCAATAAGAAAACTAATAATTTAAAAATTCTAGTTTCTAAACCCAGCTTTTTAATTTGTTGTTTAATAATAATGATTTGATTGTTGTGTTTATACAGTACAAACATCAGGAGTAATGCGATAAATATATAAAAGATAATACGAATATAAAGCCTAACATCATTAGAATATCGTAGATGAAATAATCTAAATATAGAAAATTTTACAATTGGTTCGATACAGGCTGATATTATGGTAATAAATACAATTGTTATTATTGATAATAATCTAGCGCTTAGAAATTGATAATTTAACCGATGAAATATTTTTTGAATCAAAAAGGTAATCAAAAACCAAAGAAGCACATTCAAATTTTCTATATATAAGCCTATGTATCCAAGTAAAAGAGACTGGATAATATCTATAATGAAAAAATATTTTTTATAATTATAATTATATATATGAGTTAAATTAGCCATTAAATAAATAATAAGTGTATTATCTATAAAATCAGCCAATTTACTAACAGTGACCAACTTATCATCTCCAATTTTTTGATATTATTATTTGGATATCCAAGGAAACCATTTATTAATTTTAAGTTTCTCCTTATGTATAATAGTAGCATTAATACGGCAATTAAATTTCATTGAATGAGAAACGTTTGTTTTTGAAGAATTGACGCTGATTCAATGATTGGATTAACACAAAAAATTAGATTTCAAATTTAATTATGTAGTTAGTTTTTACGCATGAATAAGCAGTATGATAAGTTTATAAATGACTTGAATAATGATTAATTAAAATTATAGGTAGGGTAGGATGTTATTAATTTTAGGCTATTATTGTTTGTTATATTGGCTATGCTTACATATTTTTCAAATAAATTTAACTTTGCTGGATTTTTTAAAGCTAGCGTTGAGCTCAATTATTACTTTTGGAATAATTATTTTAGGGATTGTTTATTTTGATTATAATGTAATTTTGATGGTTTTATTTGCTGTAGAAATATTAATAGTGGCTCTTTACTTATTGCTGCAAAAAAAATTGCTGGCTAATTTTTTCTTTTTAATATTGAGTTTTTTAATAATTCTTTTTGCCGCTCAAACCAGTGAAGTGCTAGTATATGCATTATTTAAGATCCCTTATGCTTTACAGGAAAGTAACTGGAAATTAATTTTGAGTAATACTATTTTGATGACGATAATAGTACTATTGCTGGCTCAAGGATTACATTACTTATTTAAACACTTTAAAGTATATGCACTATTGCGTACGCACAGTATGAATTCCTTAGGAGTAGGCAGTACTATTTTATTAATTGTTATAGCATTTTTTAGTCAAATTGATAATTCTAATAGTAATAGTACTACTACTAAAGTAAGTTTGCTTTTTTTATTGATTATAGTGATCGTGAGTTTTGTCAGTATAATTTGGTTACGCAGTCAACAACAACTTTTGCAATTAAGGCATGAACAAGAAACTAATCAGCAGTTAGTAGAGTATCTTTCTAATTTAGAATATGCCCAAACAGAATTTCGCAAATTTAAGCATGATTATTTAAATGTTTTAGCAGGGTTAACTGGCTACATTGAAAATCAAGATTTGGAAGGTTTGAAAAAGTATTTTTATCAAGTTGTGAATAATAACAATATCAATCAAACTAATGATTTATTTAACTTGAAATCATTGCAAAATATGAAAATTATTGAAGTTAAGGGCTTATTGGCTTTAAAGTTGAGCAAATTTAATCAATATCAGAATAATTTTCGCATTGAAATTATTAATCCAATCCAAAATTTACCGAATGCAATGCCTATTTATGAATATAATCGGTGTCTAGGCATTTTGCTTGATAATGCGATGGAAGCTTTAGATTTTAGTCAAATTGATTCTAGTGACAAAAAAACATATTTATCAATCGTCTTTTATCAAAAAGAGCAACAACTAGTGATGGTAATTAAAAATCGTTATTTTCAAAAAATTAATTTATCAGAGATTTATAAATCTGGATTTACTAATAAAAAAGGGCATCAAGGTCTGGGTTTAGCTAACATTAATGAAATATTACAACAATATCCGCACAGTTCTATAGACACAGAAATTACGCCTGATTTTTTTATTCAGAAATTAACTTTAAGTAAGGTATAGCTGATGAATATTTATATATGTGAAGACGATCCTAGTCAAAGAAAAGAAATAACCACAATTATTAAAAATTATATTTTTATTGAAAATTTGGATATGCAGGTAGTTTTATCAACTGCTAATCCTCATCAAGTATTACAATGTTTAGATAATCAGCAGGGGATTTATTTTCTAGATATTGATTTGCACAGCGATTTGAATGGGATTGAATTAGCGAGTCAAATTAGAGCCAAGGACAGTCATGGATATATTATTTTTATTACTACCCATGATGAAATGGCATTTGAAACCTTTAAATATCAAGTAGCTGCTTTAGATTTTATTCTAAAAGATCAAGGCGATTTACAGTCTAATGTAAGAAAGGTATTTCAAACGATCAAGCAACAATTGGCTATAGATGCGGTAGATAATAAAGTGATTGCGATTAATCTCAATGATCGCGTGCTTTATCTTAATTTAAATTCTCTGACTTACGTTGAAACTGCCAGCAATCATAAGCTTTTGCTGCATTCAACTGACAAAGAATCATTAGTTACGGGGGATTTAAAAGAGTTAGAGGAACGATTGCCTGATAACTTCTTTCGTTGCCATAAATCTTTTTTGGTTAATTTGGATTATCTTGATTACATCGATAAAAAGCAAAATCTTCTAAGATTAAAGACTGGCGCCAGCTGTCTAATTGCACGTAGAAAAATTAAATTATTAGAAAAATAATATTAATCATGACTGTATTCACTAAATGGATGCAGTCATTTTTATTTAATTTTGACCGTTCAAGAAAGAAATCAACCGTTAAAGAAATTTTGATTAGTCAACTTTTGGCTGGGTTAATATATAGACATTGAAGGAGGGAACACATGAATAAGAAGATATTTGCGATAGGAGCAACGATTATTGTGGTTGTCTTAATAGTCGGCGTTTTAATTAGACTGATGTTTAATCATCCTTATAACTCTTTTCAAAAAAATGTAGAAGTGAATAAAAACATTAAGGAGTTAGTTATTAATACTGGCGGGACAGATGTTAACTTAAACATTGAGTCAGGGAATACGCCACAGGTTGTAACCAATGGCTATGCGCCAATCAAAAATACTAAGGAGATTGTTTTAACTTCTAAAAATATAATTAGTATGAATTTTGATACGGAAAAGAAGAACTTGGGGGTTATCTTATCTAAGAAAAGGCCAATAGTTAATGTGAATGTTTCTAGTAAGCAATTACAAAATTTGGATAAATTAAAGATAAAAACTAATGGTGGTAGTATCAAAATTAACAATTCTACTCATTCAAAAATTTCATATTATGCGTTTTTAAACGGCGGTAATTTCAAAAATAAATCTCGAGATATGTATGTCAATGGTAGTAAATTGGGATTATATAGTAATGGTGGAGAAATTATGCTTAAGTAATTGTTAGTCATTTTGGGGAGGGATAAAATAACACTTTTAATTTGTTTGAAATAATTTATCATCGATAATGATTGACTTACCGTCTTCAGCGTCCCCAAACCATGAAATTATGGTATTATACAAATATAATAAGCCCTGTTTGAGCAGGACTTCTGATGCAAGCTGCTTTAAAGGCGGCAGTACTATTAGACTAAAATTTAGTCGTCCTGTAACTAGCCAAAGTTACCACAGGACGGCTTTTTATTAGTGTAAAGGAATCATTAAGTGATAGAACTTGAAAAATATCCAAGTGAGCTGTATATCCTTTCTTGAGTTTTCTTCTGTATCTTCATAGTTTGGTACCTTAAAAATAAATTAACCAGGAGCAATTATCAATGATATTAATTTTAACTATTTTAAATATACTATTTTTTTTAATTATCGTTATAATGTTTTACTGTTTTCATAACACTTCAACTAATCTTACAAATGAACAAAAGATAAAAACTTTTAAAAATCATAACATCGATCATCAAATCAAAAATTTTGTTATCGCAATCCAAGCTCTACTATTATTTATTTTGGGATCTTTCTGTTTTTTTGTTTTATCACATTCATCATTACCAATATTTATTTATTTTGTTTGGTCTGGAATATTTTTTGGTATTAGTTGTTTTTATTTTAAAAAAATAATTAATGATCCAACGATTAATGATCCAATGATTATAAAAAAATTTTATAAAAGATTAAAACTCCGTAAACTAGCAGTTAATAGTTTAGGTATAGAAAGTATAATTAATATTATTAGTGCTGTAATAATTTATATCTTATATTAATAACAATATTTGATCGCCAATATTGGATTCTACAGCTTAGTCAAAGGTGGCTATTTTAAAACCTAAATTGCCGTATATATCAGCAACAAAACTGCAGCATGAAGACATAGGGTATGAGTTTCATGAATTCCTATTTTATAATTCACTAGCATATTCTATAGCTTATTAAAGTTATAGTGGATTGTTTCTTGGCAACAAAAAAATTAAGAATATGTTATTATAGAAATATAAAAAGAAGCCCTGTTCCAGCAGGACTTCTTGTGCAAGCCGCTTTAAAGGCGGTGGCAAGTGTTAAGACAATTTATTGGTCGTCCTGTAACATGCCAAAGTTACACAGGGCGGCTTTTTATTTTCCGTCATGATGATCCATAATTGCTACGATAAGTAGCGCAAAGGAAATCATAAGTGACCGAACTTGAAATGTATCCAAGTGAGCTGTATATCCTTTCTTGAGTATTCTTCCGTATCTTCATACGCAAGCACCTCCTTGAAGATCAAACAGCCACCGCCCATAAAACTTCTTGCTGATTAATATTATACAGAAAAACTAGATATGTACCAATCGCTTCATTTTAGAATTTATCTGAGCAAGAAAGCCTAATATCTCATAAAATAACCCAGAAATCGATGAAGAATTTCTGGGTTACTTTTTATTTTATTTAAAATTCCAATCTTTAATCTGAAACATTATAAGCAGAAATACAAGCATTAGGACTCAAATTTAAGTCACTTGGTTATAGTTATCTGCGGTGCATTCACTTTTTGAAGTTAAAATATAATATGATAGTTATAATAACAAAAATCATAAAAGCAATGAGCAAATTTTTTAATTGTTGCTTAATTATTATTAAATTTTTTAGGGTTATCTAACTTGTGCAGTTGCTTTTTATCTATTTGCCAAACACCGTTAGATACGATAGGTAGATTAGTCATCTTGACTTCTTTAACGTTGGGATAAACATACAAATTCAATTTGTAAGATAATTTGCTTTTTTTGCCACTATGAAAGACATATTTATAACTAAGCTGAGCATTGTTAGTTAGCTTTTTATGAATACCTTTTTCATTTCCACCGACGTCACCCGCAAAATCTGAGAGATACTTGATGCTTTTTTTCGATGTAATCGTGGTGATTTTTTGGTTCTGAGCGTTATATACAACTATGTAATCATGATTATACTGATTTGTTTTTGCAGCAACAAGAGAAGTTTCAGTGCCCAAACTTAATAATAGCATAGAGATTATGATGGCCAGAGTTTTTTTATGCATGATTTCACCATTCCTTTAATTGAGTTGTATGGTTAGTATAATATATCATTATCTGGAAATGAACTGGTTTATGGTATTATCCAGATAAAAATATAGCAATAACAGAATTCTTAACAAACAAAAATATAAGACTTTCAGAAAAATTAGATTTATTATGTGTATATTAGTTTTTTCAGCAGCTTTCTGTATTTCACAAAATTGGAGGTCTTATTTGTGGCGCAACTAAAAAAACATGCGTGGTTTTTAGGCGCAATAGGCTTATGGCTAATAATTATAATCTTTGTTCAATGGTCTTATCGCAATCAAAACATTGCTGTGGTGCAACAAGTACAAACAGTTCAAAAACGAACTATTACAAGTGAATATCAAAATCAAGATACTCAAATTACTCAACGTTTAAAACTTAAACTTGTTAAGGGGCCGTTAAAACAGCAACAAGTACAATTATCTAATACCTATTATCAATCACAAGCTGACTCTAATCAGTACCACAGATATGACTATGTCATTCTGAGTCCTGGTCGCCATGTACAGCATTTAACCTTATTAAATCCTAAACGGGACAATATTGTGTGGCTATTGTTAGCAATTGTGATTTTGAGTCTATTGGGACTTTTAAAAAATCATGGCGCCCGAGCTTTGCTGAGTGCGGTAGTGAATTGCAGTTTATTTGCCGGGCTATTGTTATTAGCCACACATTGGCAGAATCAACATATTTTATTTTTAACTATTATATTAACTATTGCGGCAACGCTCTTAACTTTAGGGATTATTTTTGGTTATTCGCGCCAAACTATCATTGCTAGCAGTGCCACTATTTTGAGTACATTTTTAGCGTTAGGAGTAAGTGTGTTAGTGCTTGTGGGGACACATAGTCAAGGTATTCATTATGAAACTTTAGCTTATGGGATTCAGCCTTTTCAAGTAATTTTTTTGGCAGAAACGTTATTAGGAGTTTTAGGGGCCTGCATGGACGAAACTACGGATATTACTGCGTCAGTGTATCAATTATTACAAGAACAGCCAACTATCACCCAACAACAATTATTCACTTCGGGTTTGACAGTAGGCCGGGAAATTATTGGTCCTTTAATTAATATTTTGTTTTATTTGTTCTTAGCAGAATTAATTCCTTTAGTGGTTTTGTACTTGCGGAACGGCAACACTCTTAATTTTGCTTTATCTCGAACTATGACTTTAGAATATACACAAACAGTCATTAGTGCTTTAGGTATTGTGTTAGCAGTACCGATTACTGCATTTTTAGCAGCAAAATTATTTCGAGGTGAAGCTTAATGTGGGTATTAACTGGCATCTTATTACTGGCTTTAATTTTAGTTGTTGGCAAACAAGGTTTAAAAATTTTTTTAAGTTTAGTTGGTGGTTTTGTTGTTTTAATGTTGGTAATTATGTTAATTGCTGATGAATTTAATCCTTTGATTGTTGGTAGTGTTTTTGCGGTGGGGTTAGTATTTTTAGCAATTTATCCGCATACACAAAATCAACAAATCCGCCAAAGCGCGATTGTAAGTACTTTAATAGTCTTGGTGGTAATTTTAGGGATGGCAATTGTAGCTGTTCGCTTTTCTTTCAGTCAAGGATTTTCTATTGAAGATACTGACGAAATCGAACAATTTATTTTGCCTGTCGGAGTATCTTTCCCGCAGATTCAAGTTGTGGTGTTATTATTTAGCACGCTAGGGGCAATAGCCGAGGCTAGTATTGCTGTGAGTTCTGGTGTTTGGGAAATTGTTGCTTATCAACCTCAAATCAGCAAGCAACAATTATTACATGCTGGTCAAGAAATTGGCCGTAAAAATATTGCCACCGCATTAAATACATTACTATTTGGTTTTTTCGGTAGTTATTTGACTTTAGGTTTATGGATGATTCAGCTACATTATTCACTGGTGAAAGTCATGAATAATGCGATTTTAGTTTCAGCAATCTTAGAATTACTATTAGGTATTCTAGGAGTCATCATGGTGGTTTTTGTCACTAATTATTATATTATTTGGCAGCGTCAGCAATTAAATAAGCTTGATAAGTAGCTTCATCCAAGCAAACCATTTGAACTGATAAATCAGTAGGAAAAATTCGAATAGCATGGATAGCAATTGGTGCAGCTAAATGCAAGGGATAGCCATAGACACCAGTACTAATAGAGGGAAATAAAACCGTTTGGCAATGATATTCCTGGGCTTTTTGTAAGCTGTTGTGATAACAAGCAGCGAGAAGCTTTGCTTCTTGATTATCACCGCCACGCCAAATAGGTCCCGGCGTATGAATAATAATTTTAGCAGCTAGTTGAAAAGCGGGTGTCACTTTAGCTTGACCTGTAGGGCAACCATGCAATTTAGCACAAGCGGCATTTAATGCTTTTATTCCTGCCGCTTGGTGAATCGCACCGTCCACACCACCACCGCCTTTTAATTCGGTATTGGCAGCATTAACGATTGCATCGGCGGGTATTTTGGTAATATCACCTTTAATAATTTGTAAATGAGCCATTATAAAATCCTCCTTTATGACTTTATTATAAGATACAAAAAGAGGCTGAAACAAACAATGTCTCAACCTCTTATTATTATTTATTAATTGTTAGCTTTGGGAGTTGTTGGTAATGGTTGTTCAAAGGTTGTCTTACCATGACGAGCTTTCAAAGACCAAAGAATAGATACCGTGTCAATTACTTCCTGCAATAAAGCGCCGATAATAGTGGGAATAATACCGACAGCAGCCACTAACATTAAAGCCGTACAAATAAAAATTCCAATCAAAACAGCCTGTTTAGCAATGGACATTGTTTCCCGGGAAATAATTACTCCGCGAACAAGGCGGCTTAAGTCATCTTTTAAAATGACCACATCGGCTGACTCACTAGCGGCAGTCGATCCTTTTGCACCCATCGCAATCCCTACATCAGCTACAGCTAGGGAAGGAGCATCATTAACGCCATCGCCCACCATTCCCATGGGCCGTTCATTTTCAGGTGTATTTTTCAAAGCTTTGATTTTATCTTCGGGTAATAAGTTAGCTTGAAATTCAGTCAAACCAGCGGTTTGTGAGATTCTTTGGGCAGTGGGCTTATTATCGCCAGTTAACATTTTGAGGTGTTTAATATCTAAATTACGTAAATCAGTAATCGTCTGTTGGGCTTCTGGTCGAATTTGATCAATGAAAGTAATTTTACCAGCATATTGATTATCAATTGCTACAAAAATAGTAGGATCATCGTTATCTGCTTTGTGTCCCGGATTAACAAAGTCCATTTTTCCCGCTTTGACTACATGACCTTCAATTTGGGCTTGGACACCTTGGGCAGTTTTTTCTTCTAAATGGGTTAAAGGCAATAATTGTTCATGATAATTGCGCAATAAAGAAATTGCCAAGACATGGTTAGATTGCTGTTCAGCACTAGCTGCGTACTTTAATAACTGTTCAGCCGTAAAGTCGTTAGCTGGTTGAACTTGATTTAAAGCCAATTCACCCGTTGTAATAGTGCCCGTTTTGTCGAAATAAATAGTTTTGAGCAACGCCATTTTTTCAATGGAGGTTCCGCTTTTTACAATAATTCCGTTACGACTGGTGCGACTCATACCTGATACTAAAGCAATAGGAGCTGCTAAGATTAGTGGGCAAGGAGAGGCAACCACCAAAACTTGTGCAAAGCGATTAGGATCTCCAGAAATGAACCAAGCGACTCCAGAAATAACTAAGGCTACAATTGTAAAGGGCACAGCATAACGATCAGCCAAACGGACAAAGTGAGCAGGTTGGTTTTGGGATTCTTTAACCAAACGAATAATTTTTTGATACTGAGAATCAGTAGCTAACTTGGTAGCTCGATATTCAATCGCGGTGGAACCATTAATTGAACCAGACATTAGTTCATCATGAACTTTTTTATCGACGGGCTTTGATTCACCTGTTAGTGAAGATTCATCAAAAGTACCACTACCTTTGGTAACAATTCCATCAACAGGAACTTGTTCTCCAGGTTTTACAATCAAATCGGCGCCGATAGCCACATCATCTAATTCTACATCTTTAATTGTGCCATCTTTTTGCAGTAAATGGGCTTGTTCGGGTGCATGCTCTAAAAGAGCTTTGAGTTCACTACCAGCTTTGTTAGCGGCATAATCTTCCAAAGTATCGCCACCGACTAACATTAAAAGAATAATCAAGCTGGCCCAATATTGACTTACCGCTAACGTCGATAAAATTGCCATGATAGCCAAAAGATCTACGCCATATTTACCAGAACGCAAGGTCTTAATCATTTCAATAGTCATTGACACGGCTAAGGCCAGGCCAACAACACTAATAATAATTTGCGCCCATAAATTTTGGTGAAAACCAAATTCCAAAATTAGGGCCACAATACCAATACCAAAAATAATCATCAATTTCCGAAAATGCATCAAATCGCTTCCTCAATAAAAAAACTAGTTTATAATCATTATAAACTAGCACGATGAATCTGTAAATGTAATTAAGCAATTTGTTTTCAGTTTATTGTAACTGTTTGTCTAAAATAGCTAAAGAATCTAAGAGTAACTGGGATGCTCGTTCAATGTCAACTTGATCTAAAACTAAAACATTTTTTTGGCTAGCTTTATCATCAATTTCGACCTTGCCTCTAAGCTCTCCCCAAGTATTGTTAATCTTTAAACCATATTGGTGACCTTGGTAAACTGTTGGGTCTAATAAGTAAGTGATTGTAGCTAAATCATGAATGGCAGCCCGCTTTAAACCTTCGCCTTGTTCCGCTTGAAAATAAGGCATTAAAATTTCATAAGCTAAGTGGCTAGCAGGGCCACGATTTTCTAAAGATTTAATTTGGTCAGCACTTAAACCGGTGTTATTAGTGATATCTAAGCCACATAAGACCGTAGGAATTCCTGCCCGTAAAACAATATCAGCCGCATCAGGATCAACATAAAAGTTAAATTCGGCAGCGGGCGTAACATTACCTGCGCTTAAAGTACCACCCATAATCACTAATTTTTCAATATTTTGACGGTCTTCAGGAAAGACTTTCAATAATAAAGCAATATTAGTTAAGGGAGCAGTTGCTACTATTGTAACTGGAGTTTCACTTTGGCTGATAATTTGATGTAAAAAGGTCACTCCATTATTGCTGGCAATTGGATATTGGTCAGCTTCTTCAGGAAAAGTTGGACCAGCTAAGCCATTTTCACCATGAATTTCAGTGGCATTTTTGAGATTTTTAATAATTGGTTCAGCTTGTCCTGGAGCCATCGGAGTTTCTTGTTTTAAAAACCATAATAAATGTTGCAAATTACGAGTAACATTTTTCAAAATACCATTGCCACCGACTGTTGTCATTCCAAGAACTTTAATAGCTTCAGGATGGGCAAAAGTTTCTAAAATCGCAATAGCATCATCGCTACCGGGGTCACAATCAAAGAGGATGTTCTGTGTCATTATTATTATGCTCCTTTTTTTCTTCCGCAGCTAATTCTGTGGAAATTTTATCGAGGGCTTTCAAAAAGCCTCGACGTTGAAACGTGCTAATACTGTTTAATAATTCAGCATTAGTAGCAGCTAAAAATTCAGAAATTTGCGGCTGAATTTCTTCAGCTTTCGGCAAAGCAGAAATAATTTTAATCCGTGAATCAGATGGAGAAACATTCCGCATAATCAGTTGATTTTCTTCCATTTTTTGGAGAACACTGGTTGCAGTCGAACGACGAATATTAAATTCTCGTTCGATGTCTTTCTGATAGACGAATTGATTCTGCGGTAAATGATTTAAATAATCAATGATTTGAATTTGTACCCCAGTTAGACCAAATTGTTTGGCAAATTTGTTCATTTTCCGGGATAACTGATTGGAGACAATTTTAACTAAATGTATGATATTTTCTGTCATTGGCAACACCTCTATATTTATGTTAGCATACTAACTAATAAAATTCAGCTACTACGCATATTTTTTTGTAGCTTAAATGGTAATTAAACTTGAATATTAGCTGGCTTTCTCTTAAAATATAGAGGTTAAGTCTATAGTGGGGAGGAGGACATATCATGGTTAATACACATAAAGGCGTTACGGGACGTCGCCGCCCAACATCTAAGCTTAATTCAGCTAAGCGTCGTCAACATACTGATGAAGTACTATCATTCTTGATGAATGGTCTTGATGATATGAAAAAGGCTGAAGCTAAAAAGTCTGCTAAGAAATAAAAATTACACATCACGTATAAGTACTGGAAGCTGAGACAAACTAGATTTGTTCCAGCTTTTTTATTTGCGTTCCGATTTGGAAAATTATTTCTTTCAAATCAGGTATTTGTTACAATTATTTTTAAACGAAAAGGAGCAAACAAATGACAATTCGCTTACTAGCAGTCGATGTCGATGATACTCTATTAGATTCACAAGGCAAATTATTGCCATCTACAAGAAAAGCTGTTGCTGCTTGTTTAGAACAGGGAATTAAAGTGGTTTTATGTTCAGGACGACCATTAGCAGGGTTAACTCCTTATTTACAAGCTTTAAACATTAGCGGTTCTCAACAATATGCTATTACCTATAATGGTGCAATTATTGAAGCAGTAGCAGGTGATATTATTTCCAAAAAATTAGTTAATAATCAGTGGTACCGCCAACTAACTGCTTTTAGTCAAGAGCATAAGATTCCGTTTAATGTTGTAGCTCCTGATAGTCAAATTTATACTGCTGATCATGATGTTAATTGGCTGACTGTGGTTCAAGCTTGGGAAAATAGTGCCGGTGTGTTCATTCGCAAGCCTGATGAATTGCCCGCTGATTTTGTAATTGCTAAAGGGTTATTTGTTGGAGATAGTTCTTTACTGGATCAAATTGAGCCGACAGTAGAACAAGTTTTTGGCCAAGAGTTATCTGTAGTTCGTTCGGGGCCTAATTTTTTAGAAGTGATGCATTTAGGAGTTAATAAAGGAGTTGCTTTGCAACAACTGGCTCAACATTTGAATTTGTCTGCTGCTGAAGTGATGGCTGTCGGCGATGAAAAAAATGATTTACCGATGTTTGAATTTGCCGGGACTGCTGTGGCAATGGGCAATGGGACCGACTTAGCTAAGCAACATGCTGATTTTGTTACTGGTACTAATGATGAAGATGGTCTGGCAGCTGCTATTGAGAAGTATGCGTTAAATTAAAATTATTATTTAAATAAACATTTAGGGTGGAAACAAAATTTTGTTTCTACCCTTTTATTTTTAGTAGTATTTCACAATTGACATTTGCAATGATATCGGTTACAGTATAGTTTCTATGAGAGTTTGTGAAGTATTGAAGATCAAAATTAAGCTCATCACTTAATTGATATTCAATGTAAAAGATTGAACAAGGGAGGGAATCATGAGTACAAAAATAGTTAAAAAGAGTATTACTTCGAGTGGATTAATTGCTCTCGGTGCTGGTGGTACAATTGGCAGTAGTTGGATTTATACAAATAGCCAGTTTTTTCGTGAATATGGTGCTGGTGGTGAGATTGGCGGCTTGTTGCTGGCTGCTGTATTGGCCATTTTTGCCGCTTTATCATTTGCTGAATTAGCTACCACTTTTGTGCGTGCCGGTGGCGAGGTGGTTTATGGATATGTAGCTTTTGGCAAACCAGGGGCCATTTTTGCTGCCTGGGCTTTACTGGGAGGATACATTAGTTTGCTAGGGTTTTATGTAACCGCTTCAAGCTTGTTATTAGCGCGTTTATTTCCGATTATCACTAAAGGAATTGGTTATAGCTTTGCTGGAGTGCGAATTTCATTGGTCGAATTAGCAATTGGTGTTTTAATTACTTTGGTAGTTTATGGGGTTACTTATCGTGGCGCACATTTAACGAGTAAGGTACAAGTTGTTTTACTGAGTGGTTTAATTATTTTAGGTCTTATTTTAATAGTTATAGGTTTCAGTCACGGATCAATGCATAATTTTTGGCCAGCATTTCATAATCAGCAAAAGCCTTTGCCAGCAATTATTCGATTTGTCATTCCAGCAATGACTTTTTTAACAGGCTGGGAGTCAGTTGCGACTTTAGCTGAAGAGGCTCAAATGCCTGCTAGAAAAATTGGTTTAATTGTCATTTTTTCAATTGTCTTAGCGGCCACTTATTATATTAGTGTGTTATTGGCATCAGCGTGGATTTGGCCTTGGCAAAAAACAGCCCAAATGACCATGGGAACAATCGATGCCTTTACTGCTGCCGGATTTCCAATACTAGGGATGATTGCGTTTGGCATCTCTTCTTTAGGCTTGATGACGGGTTTTTTGAATTTATTTTCAGCTTCTTCACGATTGTTATTTTCTTTGGCACGAGGCAATTTGCTACCGCAAGGAATAGCGCAATTACATGCCCGTTATCAAACGCCAGCACGAGCTGTCAGTGTAGTGTTGGTTTTAGTACTAGCTTTAGGTTGGCTGGGTAAGGGTGCTTTAGTATATTTCTTAGATGTAGGTGGCTTTTTGATTGCGTTAGCGTGGGCTTTTAATGTTTTATGCCTACTCAAAATTCGCCATCAGTATCCTCATTTGCCAGCAGGTTTTCGTAACCGTCATTTATTATGGCCAATTATAGGAGGAGTAGCTTCGTTATCCATTGCTGTAATTAATTTTTTACCCATTACCAAATATTCGTTAATCTGGCCTATTGAGTATCTATTACTAGCAATTTGGGCAGTTTTAGGTTTAATTATATTGTGGCGTTCCCGTTTTTATTCTGTAGATATACAAGCTTTATTAGGTAAAGATATGATTCATAAGTTAACACAGAATAAGAATCCCTAAATTATGGCAAATGAACTTTGATTATTGCTCTTGGTTAAAGTATGATAAGAACATTATGAACATATCTAAATCAAAATTATTGCAGCTTATAGAGCGTAATTGGCTTTATTTTTTAATCTTTCTATTAATTTTCTGCTATTTTGGGATTTTTCGTTATTTTCTAATTCCTTCCGGTGATGATTATTTCTGGTGGGGCACTCAAGGTGAATATTTGTTACATCACGGATTTTATGGACCAATAAAAATTTATGGTGGCAGTATTAATGGCCGTTATTTAGGTAATTTTTTAGAAATATTAACCATGCGGCATTTAAAGCTTGCGGTCATAGTTTTTGGCGGTTTTTGGACGTTATTAATTTGGACTATCTGGCAATTAAGTGGGAAAACTTGGTGGTCGCTAGTTTTAGCGTGTGGCTTTATTTTTACATTAAATGATGCTTTTTTAAATACTATTTTGGTTTGGAATGCGGGTTTTATCAACTATGTACCACCGATGGCATTATTACTATTATATTTGGTAATTGTTCAAAAGGGGGAACAACAGCATCTATCTGCAATTTATGCACTGTTAACTTTAGGACTAGGATTAACAGCAGGATTGTTTTTAGAGTCGATAACAATATGTCAAATTTTTCTTGGTTTAATTTTATTAGTGTTTTTCACAAGTCATAAGCAGCTTTATCACTTTACCTATTTGTTGGGAGCTATTCTGTCTTTTGGAATGATGTTTTCTCATCCTGGTTATCGTTTACAGGTTCCTTATCGCCAGACAACATTTGATTTATCAAAAATTTGGTATATTTATACTACTAGTAACCATATTTGGTTGATTAGTTTGAATACTATTTTATTAGCTATACTGTTAGTGGCAATTATTGTTTTAGCATGGCAAAGTCAACTTTCTAAATTGACCAAAGGTAGTCTTTTATTAGGGGCAGTTATCTTTTTAATTTATTATCTATTCGTTAGCAGATATTTGCATACAGTAAAAACTGATATGATTTATGACTATTTAGTAAATATTCATTTTGCAGATATTGATGCAATTGTAAGTTTGTTATTCATTGGATATATTGGCTGTTGTATTTATTATTTATTACCTTTTGATAAAATGATTTGGTTATTTTATGTGTGTGCAGGTTTATTCTTTGGTCCTCTATTATTCGTGGCTGCACCAGTTAATTGTCGCGGAATCTTTCCGACTTATGTTTTTATGTATTTAATCATGATAAAATTTGTACAAACAGCTAGTCACAAATTAAAAATCAACCGTTTGTTATTAGTCATTACCATGATTATGGTTGCGGGAGCAGCAACACATTATCAAATCATTATGCAGACTAACTATGAAGCCAATTTAATGCGCGTCCAAGAACCAGCTTATGAGCAACACCAACGGCTGCTAAACAAGCACGTACCTTATCGAAAATTTGTCTGGGTAAATGATCGTTTTGATCAACAAAATCCTGATTATTGGAACCAACGTTTAAAAAGACGGTAAAAAGTTTACCGTCTTTTATTGTTTATTTAAATCAAGGATGGTGTTTGCGCCAATTGAGCTTGATATTGTGACAATAATGATACGCCCAGGCCAGAAGTTGTTGGCAATTGAAAGCAGCCATGATGTAGTTGAAAAGTTTCTAATGTGAGATCTTTTTGATAATATTTGCGAGTTTCACCAATATCACTGACAAAAGCAAACGTCTCGAGACTAGCAGCTGCTAGATTCAAAGCCCGACCAATACCACCTTCAAGCATAGCGCCACACCAAAGTGGAAAATGGAATTTTTGTTGAGCTTTAATTAGCTGAATTAAAGGTCCAAAGCCACCAAGAGCGCCAATTTTGCAGCTAATAATACGACATTGATCAAAAGCCAATGCATTCAGAGCTGCTGCCACACCGGTAATGGGTTCATCAAAGCAAATTGGAGTTTGCATCTGGTTTTGTAACTTTTGAGCAGCTTTTAGATCACTAGGAGCAAAAGGATCCTCAATCATTAGTAAATTCAAATCATCAATGGTTGCAGCTAATGTATCAGTATTTTGTAATGAACCATTGGCGTCAATCATAAGCGGAGCTTGTGGGAATTGTTGTCGTAGTTGAGCGATTTTGGGCAAGTCGTTGTTGCCGTGAACTTTTAACTTGATTTTTTGATATCCCAATTCTAAAGCTTGGCTCATAGCAGCTTGAGTTTGAGCTAAATTATTGATTCCTAAACTAATCCCAGTGCGAATATGCATACGACTATTAACCCCAGCAGCTTGAGCCAACACTTGGCGCAAGGGTTGATGTTGTCGTTGGGCAAATGCCACCCAAATAGCAGTTTCTAAAGCAGCCTTGGCTAAGTTATTGCTACGAACAGCTTGCCAGCAGTTGCTGATTTCCTGTGGTTTTTGAAATTCTAAATCTTTGATTTTGGGTGCTAAGATCTGTTTGATTATCCAACTCGCTGTTGTTAAAGTTTCTGCGTTGTAATAAGGATTTACAAAAGCATCTAACTCCCCTAATCCTTGATTTCCATACTCATCTAAAACTTCAACTATTACTAAATCTCTAGTTGTTAGAGTTTCATGAGCCGAAACAAAAGGTTGCTTAAAAGTTAAGTGGACAGGTAATAATTTAATTGATTTAATTTGCATATGATTGCTCCTGCAAAATAGTAAGGTATTGATTAGGTTGTTCTAAATGCACATTATGACCTGCGTTAGTAACTACAAATCGATGTGCGTGGGGCAATAAAGCAGTCATCTGGGCAGTAATTTTTTGAAATTTAGCATCTAAGTCACCAGTAATTATAGTAGTAGGCAATGTTAATTGCGCTAATCGCGGCCAGTAATTGGGCATTACACCAGTACCCATACCTTCTAAGCTGGCAGCTAGTGCCAGCGGATTTTGATGTTGGCGTTGTAGTCGGATTTGTTGTTGCAATTTTGTAGATAAATTTTTTTGTGAAGCAAATAAGGGCAGATTTTCCCAATTATCGATGAATTGGTCTAACGATTCTTGTCTTAGTTGTTGAGCTAAGAGGGCATCTTGGTGTTGACGCAATTGTTGTTTTTGTCTATCAGCAATGCCGGCAGTGCAATTTTCTAGAAAAAGTTGAGCAATTAACTGCGGGGCTGAAATGGCTAAGCCTAAGGCGAGACGTCCACCCATGGAATAACCAACAAGGTTAATCGGTTGAGTAAAATATTTCTCTAAGAAAATTTGTAAATCTTTGATTTGCTGCGAAAAAGCGAGGCGCGTGGGTGTTAAGTCACAAATGGTTTGACCGTGACCTAGTAAGTCTAGAGTAATTACTTGACCAGGTAAAGCAGAGCGGATGTTATCAAAGTCATATTTGCTCCCCATAAACCCATGCAATAATAACCAAACCGGGGCTCCTACTCCCGTGATTTTTAGTGAATATGTGGCGTGATTAATCTTGATTTTCATAATTTTGGTCCTGAATTAATTTTTTAACTTGTTGACTAATCTGATTATCGACAGTCGTTAATTGACTGCGCTTGGTGGAGAGTTCAACGATAGTTAGACCTTGGGGAATTTGTTGGATTAAAGCTTGTAAAGTTTGGCAGTCAGTACATTTGTAATAACGTGCTTGATAAAATTGAGCAAGAGCTTTGATATTTAAGTTTTGCGGAGTGCCAAAAACTTTTTCAAATTGATCAACAGCTTGATTTTGAGGCAAAAAGGAAAAAATCCCTCCACCATTATTATTTTGCAGCAAGATAGTTAAATTCAGTGAATAATTATTACTTAACATTAAGCCAGTTAAATCATGAAAAAAAGCTAAGTCACCAATATAAAGATAAGCAGGTTTTTGATTATGAGCAGCGGCCATACCAAGTGCTGTAGAGTTCACGCCATCAATCCCATTGACTCCACGATTGCAATATACGTTAACATTAGCTTGCAGATGACCAAAATAAGCTTCAATTTCGCGGATAGGCATGGAATTGCTGACAAATAGTTGCGCTGTTTTCGGCAAGTTTTGTCCTAAAGTCCAAGCGATTTGAGGCTCTGTTAAAGCGGTAGTGTGTACGGTTTGTTGGAGCAATGTTTGAATATTTTGATCCAGTTGTTGCCAAGATTTTAACCATTGGGGTTGGCTAGGGTTTAGTTTTAACTGGGGTAAAACCGTGGCGGGGTTAGCATTTAAGGCTAAGGTAGTTGCCAAAGTATCATCTAATTGGGCATGATCAGCATCTAAATAAACGATGGGTAATTGAACTTGTTTCAGCCAAGCAGCAATTTCTGCTGACACTAATGTCCCACCAGTACGTAAAATGACTTCTGGCTGCATTGACAATGGCAAAAATTGATAAAATTGGAAAATCCATTTTCCCGTAGTAATTGTTTGCGGATAATCACGTAGATTACTCAACGAGTCCGCAATTAGCGGCCAATTCATTGCGTTAGCAAATTCTATTAATTCGTCTTGATAAGAATTTATGCCCACTTGAGGACCAGCGAGAATCAGACCGCGTTTACCAGTTAGCTGCTGTTGTAATTCTTGTAAGGCAGCAGAAGTTAACTCGTTGTGGATTTTGATAGGATTATGGGGTGCAACTGGTTCAAAATGGACGTTTAAATCGGGCATTAAAGGTTTACGCAAAGGCAAGTTTAAATGTACTGGCCCACAAGGACTACTGACAGCACACTGAATAGCCTTTTGAACTAAGTATTGGGAATATTTAATTTCAGTTTCTTGATTAGACGAATCAATAGTAGGTAAATTCCAAGAATGTTTAACTTGTTGATAATAAAAGTTAGTTTGATTAAGAGTTTGGGGAGCCCCAATATCTTGTAATTCTGGTGGGCGATCGGTAGTTAAAACAATTAAGGGAATATGACTGGCATTAGCTTCACAAATGGCGGGATAATAATTAGCAGCAGCAGTACCTGATGTGCAGACTAAAAGAACCGGTTGTAATTTAGTTTTTGCAAGGCCCAGAGCAAAAAAAGCCGCCGAGCGCTCGTCTACATCTACATATAAATCAATTAAACCTTGATCTTGCATTTTTCCTAGTAAAATTGCTACGGGCGTCGAACGAGAACCGGGTGATAGGACTACTTGGGTAATTCCTTGAGTATAAATTGTTTGTAAAATAGTCAGCACTTGCTTAGTTAACGCCGATTGAATTGGTTTCATTATTATCTGTCCTCGATTTGAAAAGCTGATAGCATAGCTTGTAATTTATTATAAGTTTCTTGAGTTTCAGTATTAATTTCTGAGCCGTTTATGATGCCTGAACCAGCAAATAAGCGAATTTGATTAGGAGTCAGTAAGCAACTTCGAATACCCACAGCAAATTCGCCTTGATTATTAGCATCTAAGTAACCAATAGGCGCGCCAAACATGCCACGGGATTCTGATTCATGATTTTTTAAGAAATTTAAGGCTGCTGCTTTGGGTAAGCCACCTAAGGCGGGAGTGGGATGCAATTGGGCCAAAACTTGGGCAGGATTAGCGAAGCCGTCAGCTTGAATAGGTGTATAAAGGTGTTGCACAGTAGCCGTTTGGATAATTTGTGGAGTCATAGGTGCACTAACTTGTAAATGGAGTTTTTGAAGTGCTGTTTTAATCCATTGCACTACTAAATCTTGTTCCTGTAAGTTTTTATAATCATGAAGTAAGTCTTGCTGTAATTGCTGATCAATTATCGGATTAGAATCACGTCTAATAGTCCCAGCTACAGCGGCCGTTTGAAAATGTTGCTTTTTGGTGGCTAATAATCTTTCGGGAGTAGCACTTAAAAATGCAGTTTGTTGATCTTGAATAAGAATATGATAAACATCGGGTTGGCTATCTCTTAGCTGCAGCCAAACCGCTGCAGGTTGAACAGCAGTTAAATTACCGACAGCAAAACGACCCACAACGACCTTTTTTAAAGAGCCGGTTGCAATTTTTTGCAGTGCTATTTTTAGACTGTTTTGATATTGCAAAAGCGCTAGTTCTTGAACATCTGTTAAAGAATATCGTTGAGCCTTTAAGGGGGATGTTGTTTGGATTTGATGAAAAACTTTGTCCCAATGAGAATTAATTTGATGAGGGTTAGATTCTATCAACGTGAGATAGTTAGTATTTTGCCGGCGTTCAATGAGAATATGGGGAATCCAAAGTCGGCCGCCTTTTAAATTTTGCCAAACTTCAGCTCCCAGTTGGTGGATATTAAAAGGAAAACCCCCTACGACTTTTAAGTGGGACAATTCTTTTGCAGATAAATCACCTAATTGTTGTTGAGCCTGTTGCAAAAGATTATTTAAATCATTAAAATTGACTGCTTGTTGCGAGAAAACTTCTAAGATTTGGCCGCTTGCAATCATTAAATGATCTTGAGTGGGATTTTCCCAAGCAAAATTAGGACCTGCCTGGTTTTGCAACCAAGCCATAGCCTGCGGTAAGTTTAATGAATCAATTGTTTTGGTTTTAATAAATAATGCTGCAGACAAAACTATGCTCCTTTAAAAATCTCTAAACAAAATTATACAGCTTATCATTAATAAAACCTTAACAATAAGCTGTATAATTTTGTTTTTATCTTAAATTTTAACCTAAGTTAACTAAATTCTTAGGAGTTTCACCATTAATTAATTGCACGTTGGAATTATGCGCAATTTCAATCATATTTTTCACAGCAGTTTCAGTGTAGAAAGCTGTATGTGGAGTCACAATAACATTTTTGCGGTTTAATAAGTTTTCTAGGCGGGCATCAGGAAATTGTTTGCCTTCCCAATTTTCATTGAAGACACCGACTTCTTTTTCGTAAACGTCTAAGCCTGCAGCTTTGATTTTACCACTGTCTAAACCACGAATAAGTGCATCGGTATCAATTAAATCACCACGGGAAGCATTAATAATGATTACTCCGTCTTTCATTTTACTAATAGAATCATCATTAACCATATGAATGTTTTCTTTAACTGATGGTACGTGAAGGGTAATAATATCAGCTTGCTTATATAATTCATCTAAGCTATCAACATAGAGTCCTTCACTTTTTAATTTTTCATTTTGATAGATATCATAACAAACAACTTTAGCACCAAAGCCTCTGACAATATCAATTAAAACTTGTCCAATATGACCAGTACCAATTACACCAACTGTTTGCATCCGCATTTCTTGACCAATTTCAGGAGCCCACCGCAAGTCACGTTTCGCAATTTTAGCACTGTATTCCGGTTCGCGGCGCAATAAGCGTCCCATTAACCAAACAGCATGTTCAGCAATTGCATTTGGAGAATAAACAGGAACATTAGTAATTTGAAAGTTTAACTCTTTAGCAGCATCCATATCAATATTATCAGTACCGACATTTCTTAAAGACATTTTATTAATGCCCGCATCATGCAAAGCCTGTAAGGTTTCACGAGTATAAGGCTTTTGTTGATAAACTACAACTCCATCAGCACCTTGAGCTTTCTTTGCGGATTCTGGAGTTAAAAGTTCTTTTTCAATTTGAACTTCGACTTCAGGATGCTCTTTTTGCCAATTTTGTAAGGCGGGCATCTCGTCTTCACGAATACTATAACTAACAATTTTCATGTTATTTCCTCCTAATTAACTCAGTTACAAAAATAATTTTACCATTATTATTTTAATATACAATGTAAACGAATACAATTAAGAATAATAGAAAAAAGCTAGTCAAGATAGCTATTCTTCTGAAAAACGATTTAAAATATAAATGGAAATAACAACTAAACATGCACCTATAACTTCAGCTATGGAAAAATGAGCCTGTAAAAAGATGATGCTCAAAATGAAAGTTACAAAGGGCTGAGCGGCATCTGTAATGCTGACAATTGCTGAAGAAACATATTTAGTAGCAGTAATCATAATGAGAAAAGCCAATAGAGTTCCCAAAAGAATAATTGTACCTACACCCATTGCTGCACTCAGTGTAAAATGCGGTGGCAATTGCCAGATTGGACGAATAAATTGAGAAATGATACCACTGAGGAACATCCCCCAGCCAGTAACTTCTACAGGATCAAAATCCATTTCTACTAATAATTTAGGAAAAACTACATAAAATGCCGCAGTTAAACCTGAAAGAATTCCCCAAATAAAAGCAGCAAAGGGAATAACCAAGTGATGAATATTGCCTTGAGTAATTAGAAGAAAAACGCCAATTAAAGCAATGCCAAAGCTGATCAAATCAACTTTACTAGGAATTTTATGCATGAAAATTAAGGTTCCTAATAAAATAAACAAGGGACTTAAATATTGTAAAATTGTAGCTGCGGCAGAATTACCTAACTGAACACTATAAAAAAAGGTATATAAATTGCCTAATAGTCCTAGCAATGAGAATAAAATTAGTAATACTACACTTTTTTTATTTTTAAAAATGCGGAAAAATTGCTGCTTGCCATTTTTGAAAAAAACAATCAGTAATAAAATAATTCCGGTAATTAAAGTTCGTGTCCCAATAAACCAGGTAGCTGGTACTGAAGTCGATTGGGCAACAAACTGCATAACAGTTCCAGAAATCCCCCAGATGATTGAAGCTGTTAGAGCTAACAATGTACCTTTGCGAAGCATTTGTTTTGAATTCATAATAAACCTCCAATTAAATATTTTAATACAAGAGAGTGAAGCATGCATTAAAATACTGTCGTAATCTAGGCTATTTAGCTTTATAAAAGTGGGATTGATTTAAATTCTTTCTGTATAACAAAAAGAGAATGCTGAATAAATTCAACATCCCTTTTTTGAATCATTATAACTAATCTTAGTTATCTAATTTTAATATTTCACAAAATAAAATAGTGAACTATAAGAAAGTTTTTTATAAATTTTTATCCATATCAAAAGTCAACTTAGATAAATTAATACCTTGTGTCATGAGCTCACCCATGTATTGGAGAGTTTGTGTTTGATTGGTTTGCACCAATGCTTGATTTTGTTTCGTTAAGAATTCGGTCAATTCTTGACCATGATATTTATTGGCTGCTTGATCAGTTTGCGCTACTACTGCGCGGAATTGGCGCCGACATTCCGTGAGAAAATCAATATTTCCTTGGATAAATTCTTTATAATGCGATTCTACTAAAACGGACATACCCTTATAGAGCCAGTAAGCATCCTTTAAATTAAAATGCATGCTGGTGTCATTATAAGAAGGAGCTGTGTCGTTCATATTCGTATAAAATGGTAGATATGGTGAAAAAGTAGGATACCCTAGGCATAACCACATGATAGCCGCATATTCATCAGGTACGTTATTTCTAATTTGGAGCACATGGGAGTTCTGGGTCCGGTTTAAACCAATAGGACGGTAAAGATATTTTTCATGAGTTTCACTAGATTGCAATGGATCATAAGGAGTTTCATTATAATGAGAACCCAAAATATATTCAATGTCATCAACTGAAATTTTATGGTTGGTACGACAAATAAATGGCAATTCTCCATCTTCAGGATCTTGTTGAATTTCCGGATTAAAATAACGCTGACCAAACCAGACACGAGGATTATTATAATGGCGGTCTTTTTGATTATTGGTACCAAAGATATGTCGGAAATTCCATCCTTGGCTATCAGTATTTAAATGGTTGTCTGCAACAAAGTTTTGAATGCCATCAGACCACATAAATTCGGCTGGATTGTCAAAGTCAACTTGTTGAATAGAAACACGATTGGCAGCAATGACATACGCATCATCAGGAATTCGTTGTGCAACCCAGTGATGTCCAGTAACAATTTCCATATACCAAACGTCATTTTTATCACTGAATAAAACAGAATTGCCTGCAGGAGAACCATATTGAGCAATTAAGGCCCCGGTTCTTTGAACAGCAGCTTTAGCAGAGTCTACGTAAGGTAGTACCATACGAACAATACAGTCCTCGTCTAAGCCGTCTTTCACCAAGGGATCGTACGCTAAAGCGCGCTCATTTCCATAAGTGCTCTCAGTGGCTGACATGGCAACATTTTTGGTATTAATACCACTTTCATCATAGTAACCTTCATGTTTATAATCAACATTAGGCACACCAGGCCATCCATAACTATCCTCAGGAACTTGGGCTTGAAAACCATTCAGCCACGATTTAACAATTTGGCCTTTTTGGCCAGTTTGGGGTTGATGATATTCAAATTTATGTGGAGCTACCGCATGAAAAGTGTCATCATTACGAGCAATCATTGTTGAGCCATCTAAAGATGCTTTTTTACCTACTAAAATAGTAGTACATGCTGATAAAGATTTTTGTTGCACAACAAAATCCTCCTTAAGTTTATTATCTTTAGTTTACCATAAGATTGCAACGAAATTAACAAATTGATTTAAAGAAAATCCGAACATTAATCCTATTTTTATCTTTAAAATTCTGCTTTTACGTGTTATCCTAATAAACATACTTTTAAAATTTAGGAGGATTAAGGTGTTGGAGAAGCAGCAATCAATAATAAAAACAGCTATCTTAGGTTTACAGCATTTGTTAGCCATGTATTCAGGGGATATCTTGGTACCACTGTTAGTTGGTGGGGCATTGGGTTTTAATACACAACAAATGACGTATCTAGTTTCTGCTGATATTTTTATGTGTGGAATTGCGACCTTACTGCAAATTAAACGAACTCCGTGGACGGGAATTGGTTTGCCGGTGGTCTTAGGTTGCGCAGTTGAGTATGTGGCACCGTTACAACAAATTGGAAAAACTTTAGGACCAGGTTATATGTATGGTGGTATTATTGCTGCTGGGATCTTTATTTTCTTAATTTCTGGAATTTTTGCTAAACTACAACGTTTTTTCCCAACTTTGGTTACAGGCTCACTTATTACTTTAGTTGGTTTTACCTTAATTCCAGTAGCTTTTCAAAATATTGGCGGTGGTGATAGTACAGCTAAAAGTTTTGGCGCACCCATTAATTTGCTTTTGGGTTTAGTTACTGCTTTAGTCATTATTTGTATTAATATTTGGACGCACGGTTTTATCCAGCAAATTTCTGTATTAATTGGGATTGTTGTAGGGACAGTACTAGCTATGGTTCTTGGTCAAGTGGGTTTTGCTCCTGTAAGTGCAGCTCATTGGTTCCAAATACCGCAATTGTTTTATTTTGCAACACCAAAATTTGAATGGTCCTCAATTGCTACGATGATTTTAGCAGCCTTGACATGTATGATTGAATCAACAGGTGTTTATTTTGCCCTCAGCGAAGTGGTTGAAACAGATTTGAATGAACGAGATTTAGCAGATGGATATCGTTCAGAAGGACTTGCCGCTATTTTAGGAGGATTGTTTAATACTTTTCCATATTCTACTTTTTCGCAAAATGTAGGAATTGTTCAGCTTTCCGGTATTAAAAAATTAAAACCGGTTTACTATTCTGCTTTCTTTCTAATAATTTTAGGTATGATTCCAAAAGTAGGCGCCATTGCTAATTTAATTCCTACTTCTGTATTAGGTGGGGCAATGTTGGTTATGTTTGGTATGGTTGGAGCTCAAGGCATCAAGATGCTTACCAGTGTAGAAATGACTACTAAAAACTTGCTCGTTATTGCGATTTCTGTGGGCTTGGGACTAGGGGTAACGTCACAACCGCAACTGTTTCACTTTTTACCAGCGTCTGTTCAAACAATTTTAAGTAATGGTATGGTTATTGGTAGTATGACTGCAGTCGTGATGAATCTGTTATTAAATGGTGCTCCAAGAAAACAAGCTTAACTTGCATTAAATTAACTTAATAATATAATCAATTGTGATGATATTTCAAAAAGAGAGGTAAATTTCATGTTATTAGGTAGTGTTGAAGGTGGGGGAACCAAATTTGTTTGTGCAGTAGGTAATGAAGATTATCGAGTATTGCATAAGACGCAATTTCCTACCACAGATCCGCAGACTACAATACAAAAAACAATTGATTTTTTTAAACAATTTCCTGATTTAGCAGCTTTATCGATTGCTTCTTTTGGTCCTATTGAACTGAAAAAGAATAATCCTCACTATGGTTATGTTACTGATACTCCTAAAATTAAATGGCGACAAACAGATCTTATTGGACCGATAAAAAAGGCTTTACAAGTTCCTATTTATTTCACTACAGATGTTAATGCCTCGGCTTATGGCGAGTATGTGACTTCTCAATTATATAATGAAAAAATTGATTCGCTAGTTTACTATACTATTGGTACTGGTGTCGGTGGTGGTGCTGTTTTAGATGGTAAAATTTTACAAGGTATTGGTCATCCCGAAATGGGGCATACATTTTTGAAGCGCCATCCTGATGATTTAGATTTTGCCGGCATTTGTCCGTATCATAAAGACTGCTTAGAAGGCTTAGTATCAGGACCAACTTTTGAAGCTCGCTTAGGCATTCCCGGTCCTCAAGTTCCTAAAGATCACCACGTCTGGGATATTTTGGCTTATTATGTTGCCCAAGCAGCTATTCAACAAACCATGATTTTACGGCCTGATAATATTGTTTTTGGTGGTGGTGTAGTCAGTGAAGGCTTTTTAGACAAAGTGCGAGAACAATTTTCCCAAATGCTGAATGGATATGTACATGTACCAGATTTAAAAAAATATATTCAAATGCCACGTGTTCAAGATAATGGTTCTGCGACTTTAGGCAACTTTGCATTAGCTTATCGAGTTAATGAAGAATAAATATTAAATTGAAACCATATAAAAAGCATTGTTTAATCGTTGAAGATAAACAATGCTTTTTGCATTTTATTTTAAAAGATTAAATAATAATGCTGCTAAAATACCACCAACTAATGGCCCTAAAATTGGAACCCAGCTGTAAGACCAGTCAGAATCGCCTTTATTGGCAATCGGCAATAATTGATGGGCAATTCGAGGACCTAAATCTCGAGCGGGATTAATCGCATAACCCGTGGGACCACCTAAGGAAATCCCAATAACAGTGATTAGTAAACCAGCCACAATTGGATTTAATCCACTGGCAAAATTACCCTTGGTAAAAGCCAGCAGTCCATAAACTAAAACGAAAGTACCAACCAACTCTGCCAAAAAATTAGCACCATAATTACGGATGGCAGGAGTGGTACTAAAGATACTTAAAATCGTAGCGGAATCTTGGGTTTGTTGCCAATGTGGATAATAGGTGAGCCAAACCAAAACTGCACCTACGAGAGCTCCGAAAATCTGTGCAATCATATAAGGAATCACCAAACTCCAAGAAAGTTTCCCTGCTATTGCCATCGCCAAAGAAACTGCTGGATTAAGATGACCAGGACTCATCCAAGCTACTAAATAAACGCCGAAAGTAACAGCTAAGCCCCAACCCAAAGTTATAGCCAGCCACCCAGCATTTTGCGACTTGGATTTGTTTAAATTGACGCCCGCAACAACACCATCACCTAAAAGAATTAAAATTGCTGTTCCTAAAAATTCCCCCATTAATTGTGCGCTTACTGAGCTATTCATAGATTAATCATCCTGTCCTTTTAAATCTGCCAGTTGTGATTGTTGAATTGCCTTGTCTAAATTTTCTGTTTCTTGTTGCTTGCGTTGGTTATCCCATTGGAAGTAACGAGCCATTTCATCAATAACTGGCTGTTTAATTTGGTCAATGGTATCAGCTTCAAAAAGAATATGATTAGTTCTTCGCAAAAGATAATCAACAGCCGTTAAAGTCATTTCGTTATCTAAAGAATAGTGGAGAGCGAGGGTTTCGCCTAAACTAAGTCCTGGAGCAGCAGTTGTGTGATCAGCTAAGGCAAAAATTTGTGGTGCGTTAGAACCAAACAGATTAGCAATTTTATTTGCTGCAGCCTCACTTAATCCTTTATCTACACCAATTTGTGTATATTTTTTAATATTTTCATCAACTTGTGTAGGATCAAAGTGACCACCAGCTACTTGCAATTTTTTAGAATCTGGCAATTGTACTTGCATGGCAAAATCAGCAGCTAAAATAGATTTGATTTTTTGGAGTGCTCCTGCAGCCATTTTACGATAATCCGTGATTTTACCACCAGCTAAATTCAACAAACCATCATCATCCACAGTCAGTGAACTACCACGAGAAACGGATGAAGCGCTTGGCGTTTTTTCAGATTGAGCAGCCTGCAAATTATTTAAAACTTTTTCCACAGCGCTACGCCCGATTTTGCCTGATTGATATTGATTAACAGCTTTAATCAACTGGTTAAAGCTAGTTTCAGAGATGGATTTTTTCGTACCCCCATTATAATCAGAACCACCATTAGCTGAAAGCAATGGCCGCAAACCTGCCCAGCTAGCTTCAATATCATCAATAGTCAAATGGACATGCGGGTAACGACGATTGATAATTTCTAAAAGGTAATCCACATCAGCTTGTGTAACTTCAGGATGTTGAAAGTCACCTTGATAGTCAGTATCAGTAGTACCGAAGTAAGTTTTATTAAATCGAGGGATAACAAAAACCATTCTGCCATCTTGCTTACCAGTATCAAAATAAGTAGCTGTAGGAACTTTGAGTTTGGAATCATCAACTACTAGATGAACACCCTTAGTCGGGCGAATTTGTTGTGAGCCATGATATTTGGTGTCGAGTTTTCGAACTTGATCGGACCATGGCCCCGCAGTATTAATCACAATTTTAGCACGTATATCAAATTCTTCTTGAGTTAAAAGATCACGGACATGTACGCCATTAACTTGGCCTTTTTCGTTATGATTAATTTGTAAAGCCTGTACATGACTAGCCATCAAACCACCATCAGCAGCGGCCTGTTTAATGTTTTCAATAACTAAGCGGGCATCATTATTTTCAAAATCTAAATAAATACCAGCACCTAATAAATTATGAGGATCTAAATCGGGTTCTAATTGTAATACTTCTTCTTTAGAAATTACTTTATTAGCAAATTCACCGGTGACGTTAGCTAACTTATCATATAAATCCATAGCAATTTTGACAGAAAACATACTGAAAGTAGCTTCGGGTTCATCATAAATTGGCAAAATCATTTGCTTCGGGCGCGGAATATGAGGAGCAATCCTCTGCACAACAGCCCGCTCTTGAACAGTGTCTGCGACCACTTCAACGTCAAAAGTTTTCAGATAACGAATGCCACCATGTACTAATTTAGTAGACCTTGATGAAGTACCTTCTGCAAAGTCTTGCATTTCGATTAAGCCTGTTTTTAAATGAGCAGCTGCAGCTTGAAGAGCAACACCGGCACCTGTAATTCCGCCCCCAATAGCTAAAACATCCAATTGATCATTTTTTAAATGATTAATAATATCGCTGCGAGTTTTTTGTGAGAATGACATAATTTTCCTCCTTATTGTTGTGGTTTATATGAACGTGTAGCAGCAACAGCTTGTTGCCAACCAGCATATAATTGCTGTCGACGTTGTTCAGCCATTTGCGGTTTGAACACTTTTCCTTCGGTATAATCTTCTTTAATTTCTGCAATATCTTTCCAGTATCCTACGGCTAGTCCAGCTAAGAAGGCAGCTCCTAAGGCTGTAGTTTCTAAGTCATTGGCTCTTTGCACGGGAGTATTACTAATGTCAGCTTGAAATTGTAGTAAATAATCATTGTTGGCAGCACCACCATCGACTTTAAGTAAAGGGATAGTGGTCCCAGTATCTGCTTGCATTGTATCTAAAACATCACGTGATTGGTATGCAATCGCTTGCAACGTGGCTTTAATCAAATCATTTCTTGTAGTGCCGCGAGTAAGACCAAAAATGGCTCCGCGAGCTTCAGCATCCCAATATGGTGCACCTAATCCAGTGAATGCTGGTACAAGATAAACTTCATCATTGTTAGTTGAGTCTAAAGCGGCTTGATAAGACTCTGGGGCAGAAGCAATTAACTTCAATGAGTCACGTAACCATTGTAAAGCCGAACCGGCAACATAAATACTTCCTTCTAATGCATAATAGATTTGATCATTAATTCCATAAGCAATTGTCGTCAAGAGATTGTTTTCAGAAAGTTTAATTTCCTGACCAGTATTCATGACAACAAAGGCACCAGTGCCGTAAGTATTTTTAACCATTCCTGGTTCAAAAGCCATTTGCCCAAATAAAGCTGATTGTTGATCGCCGGCCATACCTGCTATAGGAACAGCACTACCATAAAAATGATAGGGACGCGTATAGCCGTAAATAGCCGAATTGGGTTTAACTTCTGGTAACATTTGTTTGGGGATATTTAATTTTTGTAGAATATCATCATCCCACTGCAAATTGTTAATATTAAAAAGCATTGTCCGGCTAGCATTAGTATAGTCAGTGGCAAATACTTCGCCATCTGTTAACTTCCAGAGTAACCAAGTGTTAATGGTACCGAAGAGTAATTCTCCTTTTTCAGCTCTTTGCTGGGCACCTTTAACATGATCTAAAATCCACCGAATTTTTGTGGCAGAAAAGTAAGGATCAATCAGCAAACCAGTTTTTTGATGGATTTCTTCCGATAATCCAGCTTGCTGCAGTTTTTGTGCTAATGCTTCTGTTTGGCGTGATTGCCAAACAATAGCGTGATAAATAGGTAAACCAGTTTTTTTGTCCCAAATAACGGTGGTTTCACGCTGGTTAGTAATCCCAATACCGGAAATTTGATCAGGTTTAATACCTGATTCAATAAAGCAATTAGCAATGGTCGACAAAACAGCATTCCAAATTTCATTAGCATCATGCTCGACCCAGCCAGGATTAGGGAAGTATTGCCTAAATTCTCGCTGGGCATCAGTTATTTTATTGCCTTTTTTGTCAAAAATAATGGCCCTTGTACTCGTTGTACCTTCATCAATTGCCATAATGTATCGCTGTACCATGTTGACCTCCAACTAAATAATCAAAAATTGAAATCGCTTACTATACTTACTATTTAAATTTACGTGAGAATACCATTAATGTCAATTTTTTTGCACAAAGAACCAATTTTATTATTGGTTCAATAAATATGTATTAGATAACCATACCAATTTAAATTGTGAATAGAATATTTGTTGATAATAGTTAAAACTACTAAGGAAAATATTTTATGCTAAAATAAGTAGAAAAGGAAGCGTGTACAATGACAATTTTTACAGCTAATACGAAGACGGAAATACTAAATTATCTAAAAAAGCAAGCACCACATGCTAAAATTCATTTCAATGATCAAGTAGCTCAAGAGCACAGCGCTAATGGAAAAGCTCAAAGTGATATTCAAGGTGAGATTTTAGCTTATGTGGCAGTTGGTGATATTGAAGATATTCGTGGAGTTTTGAAAACTGCTCGTCAATTTCATTTGCCAGTAGTGCCTCAAACAGCAGATACAAGTACTGTGATTGGAGCTGATGGGATTGATGGCAGCATTATTTTATCGGTGGCGCGTTTAAATCATATTAAAGAATTAAGTCCTGAAGATTCGTTGGCAGTAGTGGAGCCAGGTGTCATTAATCAGGACTTAGACCAAGCGGCCCGTAAGCAAGGGATGTTTTATGCGCCTGATCCTGCTTCCAAACCAATTTCTTCTATTGGGGGCAATGTTTCTACTAATGCTGGCGGCATGAGTGGTGTTAAATATGGTGCTACGAAAGATAATATTTTAGGTTTAAAAGTGATGTTAGCCGATGGCCGCGAGTTATCATTGGGTGGTCGGACTTTGAAGCAGGCCTTTGGTTACAATTTGACGCAATTATTCATTGGTTCAGAAGGAACTTTAGGGATTATTACTGAGATTAAGGTACGTTTGCGGCCTTTACCTTTGGGAGATGCGATTACTGGAATAGCCTTTTTCAAGGATATGACGGCTTTGGCTGGCGGCGTCAAACAATTACGATTATCGGGTTTAAATTTTTCTATGCTAGAAGCTCTAGATGGTAAAACGGTACAGGCACTAGATAAATATGAGCAAACTAATTATGCTAAATCAGCTACTTCTTCCATGTTAATTTTTGGCTTTGATGATGCATCTGGTTCAGAAAAAGCCGTGGTTGAAAAGATTTTACAAGATAATCAGGCTTGGGGAGTTCAAATTACTAGCGATAAAGCGCAAGCCCAACAGTTAATTAAACTGCGCCAAGATATGCTGCCAGCGGTTTTTGAGCAATCAAAGTATTACATCATGGAAGATATGGCAGTACCATTGTCTAAACTAGCAGAAATGACAGATTATATTACCAAAGTGGCTGAAGAACAAAAAGTTGATATTTATACGGCAGGTCATGCTGGTGATGGTAATTTACATCCTAGCTTATTATGGAATGACCAACCAGAAGCCCCTGACAATGTTAAAACAGCAGTTCGTTTGCTCTTTAGAAAAACTTTAAGCCTAGGTGGCACAATTTCTGGAGAACATGCCGTTGGAATGTCAAAAAATCAATGGACTGTGGAAGAATTAGGCAATGACGTTGATCAAATTCAACACCAAATTAAGAATTTGTTCGATCCCTTGGGTATTTTAAATCCTAAACGAAAGATTAATTAAAATAAAGCTAGGACTAATGTTGTCCTAGCTTTATTATTACTTAGTATTTTTCATTTCTCACTAGCAGCTTTTTGCGGCAAAATTAAATTTAAAACAATGCCCAAAACAGTTGCTACAGCTAAACCTGAGAATTGGTATTGTCCCATTTGTAGATAAGCATTGCCAATACCTACAACTAAAATAAGAGAACCAATCATGAGATTGCGTTTTTGATTGAAATCCACGTGATTGTCAATGAGGATGCGCAAACCACTGGAAGCAATTACGCCAAATAAAAGAAAACTAATACCACCAATAACTGGCGCAGGAATACTTTGAATTAAAGCACTAAGTTTACCAATGAATCCAAAAATCATAGCTAAAGTAGCAGCACCGCCAATGACCCAGACACTATAAATTTTAGTAATAGCCATGACACCGATGTTTTCACCATAACTAGTAATTGGAGGACCACCGATGAGCCCGGCAATAATTGAGGCAGTACCATCACCGGCTAAGGTATGATTCAACCCTGGATCTTTGAAGAAATTGCGATGTGTGAGCCCATCAAGCACCATAATATGTCCCATATGTTCTGTCATTGTGACAAAAGCAATCGGTGCAAGACTTAAAATGGCGCCCCAATAAAAGTGAGGATGATAAGTCAAATAAGGAATTTGAAAATTAGGAATCTGAAACCAAGGCGTTTTGGCAATCGGGGCAAAATCTACTAATCCACAAAGGACCGCAATTAAATATCCCACAATAATACCAAGTAAAATGGCAACCTGGCTCCAGAAACCTTTGAGATACATATTAAAGAAAATCGTAATTAAAGCTGTAACCATCGCTACTAAAAAATATTTAATATCATAATGACTGCCATTCATTGTAGCATCTTTAGCAGCAGTGCCAGCTAATGAAAGGCCAATGACCATAATAATCGGGCCAACAACAATTGGCGGTAACGCTTTGTCAATCCATTCAGAACCAATTAAACCAACTATTAAAGCAGCTATTAAATAAACCACACCGACGGCAATAGTTCCTTGAGCGATGCCAGGATAACCAACGGTTTTCATTAATGCTACCATGGGGACAATAAAAGAAAAGCTGGAACTCATATAAGCAGGAATTTTACCCTTTGTAATCAAAATATATAATAATGTGCCAACTCCAGAACTAAATAAGGCAATTCCAGGATTTAAGCCTACAAGAATTGGTACTAAAACAGTAGAACCAAACATGGCAAATAAATGCTGTATTGATAATCCTAGCCAGTGGCCCCAGCTGGGACGATCAGGAATATCCATCAAAATGTCTTTTTGCTTTGTTGCCATTGTTGCCTCCCCATATTAAAACCCCCCATAGTCCTAAGACTATGAGGGTTGACTAATAGTTGATTTCATTAGCAGCTCCTTCACAGTCTCACAGGACTATTTTTAAAGGACTTATTTTTGTTATAATAAAACTAATTATATTTAGTGTCAATAATAAATTAATTTAAGGAGTGGAATTGATGATAGATATTTATATAGTGCGTCATGGAGAAACTGATACAAATAAAGATGGCAAAATTAATGGAGCATCCACGGATTTGCCGTTAAATGATTTGGGTAAGCGACAAGCACAGGCACTTCATGAAAGTTTTGATATAAATAAAATTGATCGTGTTTATTCTAGTCCGATGAAACGAGCGCGTCAAACTGCAGAAATTATTAATAATAATCATTGTAAGATTCAGATTGATGATCGCTTGCAAGAAATAGACTATGGCGATTGGGATGGGTTACCAGCTGATGAAGTCCATGCCAAATATCCACAGGCTTTTGATGATCAGGGATACTTGCGTGACAATTATAGCGATTTTTGCAATGGGGAATCTTATCAACATTTAGCCCAACGCTTGCAAGCTTTTTGGCAAGATTTAGTTACGGATAACCATGATAATGCGGTCTTATTAGTTTGTCATGGGACAGTTTCACGTTCATTGGTACAAACAGTCTTAGGCATTAGTGATATTAGTCAGGTTATGCAAGTACGTAATGCAGGAGTTATTAGTTTAAGAGCAGACGAAAAAACTGGTAAAGCCTTCTTGCGTTACTATAATCGCATTGCTCCTGCAGAATTTTTCATTCGTTAATTCCAATGATGGGGATCTTGATGCCATTGTTGTAATAATTGTAAATCTTCAGGCGTGATTTTATTTTGATTGTGTGCAGTTGTAATAAGCGTTTGATAATTAGTTAAGGTGTGCAGGGAAATTTGTGCTTGTTGAAAGTTAGTTAGACTATCTGGCAAACCATAACTAAAAATAGCTGCAACACCAATGACAGAAGCTTTTGTTTGTACAGCTTGGGCTGCATTGAGTACGCTACCACCTGTTGAAATTAGGTCATCAATTAAAACTACTTGATCGCTCGAGTCAATCTGGCCTTCAATTTGTTTGCCCGCTCCGTGATCTTTAGGTTTAGGCCGCACATAACTAAGAGGCAGATGGAGCCTGTCAGCAACCAAAGCTGCGTGGGGGATTCCAGCAGTAGCCACGCCAGCAATTACAGTGGCGTGAGGATAACATTCTTGAATCAAGGCAGCTAATCCATCGGCAATGTGATTACGAACTTCTGGAAAAGCAATAGTTTGCCGATTATCTGTATAAATCGGTGCTTTTAAGCCGCTAGCCCAAGTAAATGGTTCTTGAGGTCGCAGAGTTACAGCCTGGATTTGTAAAAGATCTTGTGCGATTTGTTCAGCGATAGTAGTCATTAGTTAGTCCTCCATTGGGTCAAAATTTGTTGGTAAGTTGTGACTGGATTATTAGCGCGGGTTATAGGCCGACCAATTACTAAGCCGTTACTTCCCCACGCTTTAGCAGCTTGAGGTGTAGCGATACGTTGTTGGTCATCATCACTGTGATTGGCAAGTCGAATGCCTGGATTAATACAAAGAAAATCAGCATTAGTTGCTTGGTGAATGATTTGATTTTCTTGAGCGGAACAAATAACTCCATCAGCGCCATTAGCTGCAGCCAATTGGGCTAAGTGGGTGACGGCTGCTGGTAAACTCACTGAGATTTGTTGTTCTGCTTGCATTTGAGCTTGGGAAAAGGATGTAAGTTTAGTAATAGCCAAAAGTTTGGGTGTAGCAGCTTGAATAGCTTGGCTGCCAGCAATGAGTCCCTCTTTTGCGCTTTGAATCATCTGGGAACCGCCCGCAGCATGAATGGTCAAATAGTCGATTTTTTGTTGTGCTAGTTGGAAAGCGGCTCGTTGGACTGTATTAGGAATGTCGTATAATTTTAAATCTAAGAAGATTTTAACGCCCCGTTGATGTAAACGCTCAATAATTTGTGGGCCTTGGGCATAATATAATTCCATTCCGACTTTCACAGCTAGTTGTTCAGTTTCTGCAAACAAATCTAAGAAGTGTTCAACTTCGGATAATGTACCAAAATCTAGTGCAATAAACACAGGTCCCATAACAATCACCTTTCTTAATTTTTAGCTGGAGCCAGCTTAAACTATTTTTTACAATTCGTCAAATACGAATATTAATGCAATTTTATAATTTACTGTTGCTATTTTTATTAAATCGTGGCAAAATATAAACAATTTAAATTCGTTACCAGAAAAAATAACGAATGTCAGCGAGCATTCATTTTGGAGGGAAATACATGGAAACAGCTTTAGAGCGTCATGAACACCACGCACTAACAACCAATCAAAAATGGACAATTGCTTCAACTTCAGCAGGCTTTGCTTTGGAGAATATGGATGTAATGTTTTTATCATTTGCACTTTCTTCAATTGCAGCCAACTTACATTTGCACGGTGCTGAAGCGGGATTAATTTCTTCCATCACTAATTTGGGAATGTTAGCGGGTGGTGTTTTATTTGGTATTATTGGTGATCGCTATGGTCGCGTTAAGACTTTCTCATATACAATTTTTATTTTTGCTGCCGCTACAGCTGCAATGTACTGGGCACAAAATATTACGATGATTTATCTCTTTCGTTTTTTGGCAGGTGTCGGTGCCGGTGGGGAATATGGCGTTGGCATTACTCTTATTGCTGAAAATTTTGATCGTCATCATATTGGAACTATGACCTCGATTGCAGCTATTGGAGGTCAAGTTGGTTCGATCTTAGCAGCGATTGCAGCGGCTATGATTATTCCTACTTTAGGTTGGCGAGCACTATTTTTGTTGGGAGTAATTCCAGTTGCTTTGACATATTTTATTCGTAAGCATGTTCATGAAAGTGATGAATTTATAGCTATTCAACAACAAACAACTGTTAAGAAAAAAGGGCAAGTACGACAATTGTTCAAGTCATGGCCATTAGCTTTTCAAACTGTGGCATTGATGTTTATGGTAGTTGTCCAAATTGCCGGTTACTTTGGTTTAATGAACTGGCTGCCAACCATCATGCAAAAGAAATTAGGTCTCAGTGTAGCTGGTTCATCATTGTGGATGATTGCTACTATTGTGGGAATGAGCATTGGGATGATGACTTTTGGTCGGATTTTAGATTATTTCGGGCCACGCAGAGCTTTTGGCATTTTCTTAATTGCTTCGGCACTCTCAGTTTTTGGTATTACGTTGGTATTTAATGAAATTACCATGTTATTCGCAGGAGCAGTATTAGGATTCTTTTCTAATGGAATGTTTGGCGGATATGGTGCCATTATTAGTCGCTTATATCCAACCGAAATCCGTTCAACAGCTAATAATGTAATTGTTAATGTCGGCCGTGCGATTGGTGGCTTTTCCTCTGTTGTCATTGGCTTTTTAATGGATCGTTATACTTTGGTTGTAGTCATGGGCTTTTTAGCTTTATTATATGTTTTGAGTTTTATCGTGATGTTAACTATTCCAAATCTAAAAAACTTTGAACAAAATACAATTGATTAAGTTCTTAGATCAAAAAGCATCCTGAAATTTTCAGGATGCTTCTTTAATTACAAAATGTCTAAGGGTTCTTTATGTTGGGGTGCGGGGTATGCCTGATCAAGCGCGGCAAGCTCTGCTGCAGAAAGATTTAAATTTAAAGCGGCCAAATTATCTTGCATATGCTGTGGTTGACTAGCTTTAGGAATTGCTAAGATATTAGGGTGACTAATTGTCCAAGCAAGCATAATTTGATAAGGACTCACTTGATGTTGCTGGGCAATTTGTAAAACCGTTGGATGTTGTGTGAGGTGGGCACCTAATTGATCACCATTGCTAACAGGACTGTAAGCAATCATGGGAAGATGGTGTTGTTGTTGCCAAGGTAACAAACTATATTCAATACCACGACTACCAAGATTGTATAAATCTTCGTTAGCAGCCACATTAGGGCCATGAGGTAATTGCCAAAGTTCTTGCATATCAGATAGATCAAAGTTCGACACTCCCCAAGCACGAATTGAACCTTGATCTTGGAAATGTTGTAATTCTGAAATAGTTTCAGCTAATGGGACATGACCACGCCAATGATAAAGGTATAAATCTAAATAATCAGTTTGTAATCTTTGTAAACTGGCTTTTAAACTATGAGCCATTCTTTTATGAGAAGCGTTTTGAGGTAAAACTTTAGAAATTAAAAAAAGCTTTTGGCGTGAATAAGGTTTAATAGCTTGGGCTACTAAGTGTTCGGAGCGGCCATTACCGTACATTTCAGCAGTATCAATGACTTGAGCCCCCATTTCAATTCCTAAACGGATAGCTGCAATCTCCTTGGCTTGTTGTTGGGGCTGATCACCTAAATGCCAAGTTCCAATGCCAATGGCAGGAAGTACTTGATGGTTAATCGTTACAGTTTTCATACCAATCATCCTTTCTGACTTGACTTCGAGTATACTCGAAGTCTTATGCTAAAAGAAAATCTAACTTTGGAGGTATCAAAATGAAAAAACAAACTGCGGGTCGCGATAATTTAGGCGACTTTGCGCCACAATTTGCAGCATTTAATGATGACGTGTTGTTTGGTGAAGTCTGGAGTCGTGAAAATAAATTGTCTGCGCATGATCGTTCCATGATTACAATAGCTGCGCTAATTGCGACAGGTAATACCGAACAAATTGAAGCCCATTTAACATTAGGTAAACAAAATGGCATCACCAAAGATGAAATTGTGGAAGAAATTACCCAGTTAGCTTTTTATACTGGTTGGCCCCATGCTTGGTCGACTTTCAACCGCGCTAAAGAAATTTGGAAAGACTAATAAATACCTAGTTTGTTCATCATAGCATTTTTATGAGTTAAGAAGAAAGGCAAACAACTTTTGTGCGTATCACAAAAAGTGTTTGCCTTATTTGATGTTAACTATTAATTTTAGTATCTTTTCTGCTGGCAATTTGAAAGGAAAATTCAATATCTTTGGTAGCATCTATATGGTAATTGGGTTCTACGTCACTACCCCAACTGTCTATACCGCCAACGCCCCTGACTGCTCCCAGGATGGTTAATACTGTGTGATGAATTGGAGGGAGTTCTTCTTGGTGAGTGGCATTTTCTAATTCTTCAGCAGTATAGGGCAAACAACTGAAAGCAAAAGGGTGTTTGAAATTAGAAATTGAAAGGTAAAATGGTTCTAGATTGTTTAAAGTGTTGTTGTTAACCGTATTACGAGCAATAGTGACACGTCTGGTTTGCATGTGTACACCACAATCTTGAGGTACTAAATAAGGAGTTACTGGCAAACCTTGGATTTTATAGGTGCCCTCTTTGGCACCAGCCATCCGATCAGGATAAGTTTCTCCTGACAACCCTTCATATTCATACCATATGGCAGGAGTGGGTAGAACAAAACGCAATCCTAATGCTGGTAACTCTGGCAATTGTGAATGACCGTAATAATGGACATTGACATCAATGATACCATTAGTTAATATTTTGTAACTCACTTTTACATAGGTAGCTGGAATTGTTAATGTTTGGTAAATAAAAATGATTTTGGCAGTTTGCGCCTGCTCATTATTAGAATACTTATTATTTAGAGGAGGTAGCGGCAAAGGAATATTTTTATCATCAATTTGAATAGCAATATCTTTGATATTGATAAATTGATCTGCACCAAGCCACTGAATAGATTTTTTAGAAAAACCATTGCCCCGATCATTATCGGTTGTAGCCCGCCAAAAAGTAGGTAATGGCTCTTGATAAAGCCATTCTTTTTGGTCAATGACTAATGATTCTAAACCTTCACGATTATAATTAAAAATATAATGAAAATTGGAGCCATTAATACCTAAAGTACCATCACCATAGATAATGCGTAGATATTCATTATTTTCCATAATAATAATTCACCTCTTGTAAAGCTGGTTTAGGAGTTCGGTCTGCAAATAATAAACCATTACCTGAAAATTCATAATCGGAGACGCGATCATCAAAGTCGCCACCGTATTTGAGTACTAATTTATTAGTGACGTTATCTTTGACAAACAAAGCTTGATCAATAAAATCCCAAATAAATCCCCCTTGATACATGGGGTATTGTTTTAATAAATTCATGTAGGAATTTAATCCACCTACTGAATTACCCATACTATGCATATATTCACATAGTATGAAAGGTTTTTGAGGGTTATTTTCTAAATAATTAACAATTTCTTGTGGTGAAGCATACATGCGGCTTTCGACGTCTGAAAGTTGCTGCTCATACTTGCGGTTGTTAACCACACCTTCATAATGAATTAATCTACTATCATCTACACTTTGATAATATTGCTGCATCGCTACTAAGTTAGTACCCGCAAAAGATTCGTTACCAAGTGACCAAAATATAATACTAGGATGGTTTTTCAGTAATTCATAATTATTACGAGCACGATTTAAAACTACTGCTTTCCATTGTGGCAAAGATCCAGGAATATTATACGAGGGCTCAATAACACTATTTTTTTGCCAAGAACCATGTGATTCAAGGTTATTTTCAGCCATAACGTATAATCCTTTTTGATCACATAGTTGGTACCAAGTAGTTTGATTAGGATAATGAGAAGTTCGAACAGCGTTGATATGATTATTTGTCATAATCTCAATATCTTGTAACATGTCTGCTTTGGAAATTACGCGACCGCTTTTGGCGTTCCATTCATGGCGATTAACTCCCTTGATGATTAAACGTTGATTATTAAGTAAAATAATTTTATTTTTAATTTCAATTTTTCGAAAACCAAATTGATAAGGAATTGCTTCTAAAATATTATCATTTTGAAGAATAGTTAATTCCAAAGTGTACAAATAGGGATCAATATTATTCCAGAGATGGACAGGAGCGATTTTGATTGGCGATAACTGAAAATCTTTGTTAGTCGGTTTTTGTGTCGTAAATAGTTGATGACCTTGAGCATCTTTAACAGCTATCTTTAAAGATGCAGAATCTTGTTGATTTATTTTACACTGCACTTTGAGAAATCCAGTACTTAAATCAGCTGATAGGGTCGGTTTAATGGACAAATCTTCAATGTGAACAGACGGTTGAGCAATCAATTTAACATTACGAAAAATTCCAAAAAATCTGAAGAAATCTTGGTCTTCAAGAAATGCTGCACTACTGTACTTATAAACTTCAACAGCTAATTTATTATTGGTATTCTTAATAAAAGGTGTGAGATCAAATTCTGACGGAGTAAAGCTGTCTTCGGCATATCCTAAAAAATGACCATTTAGCCACACGTAACAAGCTTTTTCTACACCTTCGAACCTAATTCGAATTTTTTGGTTTTGTAATTGAGGATCTAAATCAAAATATTTAATATATGAGCCCACTTTATTATCAGCTGCTTGGCTAAAGAGTCCGGACATCGATGAGGTGTTTTTTAACGTATACGGAGGGCGGCGGAATTGTTTTCCTTCCCAGGGATAAAAGGTATTAATATATTGGATTTGACTATAACCGGCTAATTCAATATGTTGAGGCACTTTAATACTATCAAAGTGATGATCATCAAAGTTTTCTTGATAGAACTTTTCTGGCCGCTCTTGAGGATTGTTAGAGAATTTGAACTTCCATGTACCATTAAGCGATTGTTCAAAGCTACTGAAATTTTGCTGGGCTTCAGTAAAATCAGCGTAAATTTGATGGTCGCTATGAGGCGCAAGTTGTCCTACACTGAAGACTTCAGGATCGTCTAACCATGATAAACTGGGTTTCAATTTCATATCCTCCATTAATAAAAGTTTATAAAATATATTATAAATTTTATTTAATAGACTTAATATGAAAAAAAGCATTTAAAATATGTGATTTTGATATACTAATGATGACTTTAAAAGTAAGTAACTAATATCCGAGGTAATAAGATGCGATTAATAACACGTTTAAATTCAAGCTTGCCATTATCTGGAGAAACTATTGGTTATCATTGGCATCAAAGTAGTGTTAAGCGGCCACAGGGTTATCCATTTTATCATTGGCTTCAAACGGAAACAGGTATGGGGAAAGTATTGATAGGACAAGATCATTTTGTATTAAAGCCTCAAGAGGGGCTATTGATTTCGCCTTTTGTTGCGCATAGTTATTATCCTGACGGTAACTGGCAAACTGCATTTTTAACTTTTTCAGGTGCATTAGCGTCCGAAATTGTCAATTATCTTTTTCCACAAAAATATTCTTATTTGAAACTAGATCATCAAGTTGCCCACTATCTCCAACACCATTATGCAGACTTTCAAAAAGATGATGATACAACAACTGCTTTGCAGTCGGCTGTTATTTATCATTTTTTAGTGTTGCTTCATCAACGCAATCTTAATAAAATGACTACTTTCCCACAAAAGGCTATTGTTCAACTCTTAGTAGAGTATCTAAGAAGCCATTACACTCAAAAAATTACTAATAATACAATTCAAGAGGTTACTAAATTTTCAATTGCTTATACAAATAAAATTTTTAAAAATTATTATCAAATGACCCCTCTGCAGTATTTAACTGATTTTCGTTTACGCAAAGCTAAGGAGCTTATGATTTCATCACCACAACTGCAAATTCAAGAAATAGCTGAGTCAGTGGGCTTTGAAGATGTGTCTCATTTTATTAAATTATTCCGGGAACATAATAAAATAACTCCTTATCAATTTAAAAAGAGTCACAATTGCATAGACTAAAGTGAATCATGACTATAATAAAAAGTTCCTTTAATTCCTTGGTCATGATTACCAAATTTATTTCCAAAAATTGTGCAGCCGCCTTGATTTTTACTGTCAGTTTTGACCTCAAAACGTAAGGTCCAGCTAGGTTTGGTTAAATCAATATCTGTTATCTTAGTGTTGGATGAACGTTGACCATCAATAAAAGATCCATGTCGTGAAATACGAAAAGATTTTAAAATGCCATATTGATTCATGTCGTTATATACCCAAGAAGGGGTATAACGACCACGAACATCTGAAAAATCTCCGGGGCTAGTCCAAGTGCCAATTTCATGGTTATCTAAAGAAACAGTAATATCTGAAGGCCAACGATTGTTAGAAAAAGGGAATTCAGAGCTTAATTCCATTGTTAACTCAATCATAAATAGTTTTTTGTTTGCTTTTAAATAATTGGGCATTTGGTATTCTATAAATCCTTGTGCAAACCAAAGCATTCCGGCTTGATAACGCAGGGGATTCATGAAATAACTGGGGTTATCAACTTTACCGATAAAACCATGTTGCCCGGCTAAACCACAAGTTGGTGCCACATGAAAATTCGTATATTGACCAATTGGTAATTCCAAATGCCAATGGTTAAGCTTGGTATAAACTTTTTTAGGAAAACCAATATCAATTGTATCAACTGCTAAGGAAGACACTCGTTGTTTTCCTTTTTTTTCTGTTTTAATAATATGAGCCGCTTCAAGTTTATCTAAATGTTTTGTAGTAATAGCATTGCTGAGATTTAAAGCAAATGCCAATTCAGTTACATTCATTTTTCTTTTACTTAGAAGTTGGATTATTGTTAACCGGACGTTACTGTCTAAAGCTGCAAAAACTGGTAGAGATTTAGCGCTTACATCTAAGTCCATTTCATCATCTCATTTAACCTTTTTGTTAAAAGTAATTCAATTATGATAAAAAATCAAGCCTAACGTTTAATTAATGAATGGGTTTTAAAACTATATGTAAGCGATATACTGATGATGTCAAGCAGGTTAGAGTAATAAAACAGCCTAATTGACAAATATAATTGCAATTATATTAAAACAAAAACATTTAAAAAGGTTGGATTAATAATGACGATTAAATTGCTCACGAATAAAAAAGGTCCACAAATTAGTAAATATATTTATGGACAGTTTTCTGAACATTTAGGTAGAGGCATTTATGGAGGAATTTATGTAGGGGAAAATTCTGATATTCCTAATGTTAATGGGATGCGCTCTGACGTAGTTAATGCCTTAAAAGAAATTCATGTGCCAGTTTTACGTTGGCCTGGTGGTTTATTTGCGGATACCTACCATTGGCAGCAAGGAATTGGTCCCAAAGATAAGCGTAAAAAAATTGTAAATACTAATTGGGGTTCTGTCACTGAGGATAATTCTTTTGGAACACATGAATATTTTGAATTGTTAAAGCAATTGGGAGCCGATGCTTATATTAATGCCAATATTGGTAGCGGTACCGTACAAGAGATGTCTGAATGGATTGAATATATGACAATGCCTGGGGAATCTCCGATGTCCAATTTACGGCATGAAAATGGACAAGATCAACCATGGAAGGTTAAATTTTTTGGTATTGGTAATGAATCCTGGGGCGGTGGTGGCAATATGCGCCCAGAATATTATTCCGATATTTATCGCCAATATCAAACATTTTTACCACAGTATAATCCTCAAGAACCCATTTATAAGGTTGCTTGTGGTCCCAATGAAGATGACTATAACTGGACAGATGTAGTTATGAAAAATGCAGCACCATTTTTAGATGGTATTAGTCTGCACTATTATACTTTGCCAACGGGAGATTGGAATCATAGTAAAGGAAGTGCTACTAACTTCACCAAGGATCTCTGGTACTCTACAATGAACAAAGCCCAATTTATGGATCGTTTAATCACTAAACATTCAGAAATTATGGATAATTATGACCCTAACAAAAAAGTAGATTTGATTGTTGATGAATGGGGTACTTGGTATGACGTTGAAAATGGTACCAACCCTGGTTTTCTATATCAGCAAAATACTATTCGTGATGTTTTAGCAGCAGCTATTACCTTAAATATTTTTCATAAACATGCTGATCGAGTTCATATGGCTAATATTGCTCAGATGGTCAACGTTTTACAAGCCATGATTTTGACTAAAGATGATCAGATGTTGAAAACTCCAACATATTATTTGTTTGATATGTATCAAAAACACATGGATGCTAATTTGGTCGAAATAGAAGGCGTATTGCCAGACCATATTACCTATACAGCATCACAAAAAGATGGTCAATTAACTATTAGCCTAGGTAATTATGATATTTCCAATAATCAAGAGTTGGACTTTGAATTTGCTTCTGAATTTACAAAAATTGTGGAGGCTGCCATTATCACTGGTAAAGAAATAGATTCACACAATACGTTTGATCATCCTTCTGAAGTGACATTGCAACCATTTAATGAAGCAAAGTTTGAAAATTCTCAGTTACATGTAAAAGTTCCTGCTAAGAGTGTGGTTTCTATTACTTTAAAATGATTGTTTCTTAGCCTTTAAGGAGTGTGACAATGAATATTTTAAAAAAAATAAAAAGTCCCTATAACTCATTCAATAAATTTTGGTCATATATTATTTCTGAAATGTCATATAATTTTATTTGGCCTGTAATCCAGACATATTCTTCATTTTGGTTAGTTAAATATGCGGGATTTTCACATGCCAATGTAGGGTTAGCTTTTTCCATGATGTCATTAATGGGTCTAATTTCAGCACCGTTTTTTGGCTATATTGGTGATAAAATTTTAGAAAAGAAGTATCTGATTCAATTTATTGCTGTGCTGTCAGTGTTGATGGGTCCATTTATGGAATGGTTTATTTTACCTATGAAGGGTAACACGTATGTAATGTCTATTCTTATGGGATTAGTATTTGGTCTGGTTATGAATGGCGGAACTGGAGCAATTGAAACATATGAACAAAGAATCAGTTTTGTTAACGGTTTTGAATATAGTTGGGTACGTTCTGGAGTTACAATTACTGGATTTATTGCACCAATCATTTGTGGATATTTATTGTCAACAGTACCCAAACAGTTTTTCTGGAGTTTGTCTATCACAGGTTTCATTTTCTTAATTATGGTAGTTTTCTTTGTAAAACACGATGAAAGTAATTTGGGAGTTTTACACGATGAAAAACATGAAAAAGTTAACATTCATGGTATTTTAAAGAGTATGTCTTCAAAAGCCTTTATCATCTTTGTAATCTTTTTATTGGGAACAGTGCCGCTTTCTCAAATTGCTGACCAACAAGTGTCTAATTATTTTCAAACTTTTTTAAATAATAATCAAGGCGTGATGTTGTTTTCCTATTCTACTACTATTCAACAAATTTTGGCTTTTATAGGGATGTTAATTATTCCAGCAGTTATCAAAAAAATTGGTTACCGTAATGGTTTAGTAATTATGGCTTTCATTATGACGATTAGATTATTACTTCTATCGTTTGCAACTAATTGGGTCATAGTAGCATTTGCTCAGATTTTAGGTGGATTATATACACCATTATGGTTTATTTGCCCAATGGGTTATATTTTCTCAGTCTTTAACAAAAATGAATTTGCCACTATTCAATCTTTAAGCACAGTTTCGGCAGTTCAAATTTCGCAGACAATTTTTTCTGGTGTTATTGGTGCTGGATATGATAAATTAGGCTTCCACACTACTTATCTTATTTTAGGAGTTATTTGCGGTTGCTTTGCTTTATTTGCAGCAATTTTCCTGGTTAAGGGTAAGAATGATGTCAGTCAAATGAATCAATAACATGATAATTATAAAAATTAATTACATTTTAATTACTAGAAACGAAACATTATTGTTTCGTTTTTTTTTAATATAGCTATAAATTTTCTTGACCGCTAGCTGTTTGTTCGGCACAATTAAAAGTATTAAAAATTATCTTGCAGTCAATGAAATGAGGGAGTAAAAATGCACAATCATCGAAAAATGAGCTTGTTTTCGATTGTAATGATGGCTTTGAGTGCTTTAATTGGTTCGGGCTGGTTATTTGGTTCTTGGGAAGCTTCTAAGTTGGCTGGCCCAGCCGCAATTTTATCTTGGGCATTAGGTGGACTAATTATTGGCGCCATTGCTTACAATTACGTCGAAATTGGCACGATGTTTCCAGAATCTGGCGGAATGAGCAAATATGCCCAATATTCTCACGGTTCGTTATTGGGCTTTATCGCTGGTTGGGCTAACTGGGTATCATTAGTGACGATTATTCCTATAGAAGCAGTAGCAACAGTTCAATATATGAGTACTTGGCCTTGGGAGTGGGCTAATTGGACTCGCCAATTTGTAGCACAAGGCCAAGTGACTACTTCGGGTTTAATGGTTGTCTTTGTAATTATTATTATTTTTACTTTAATTAATTATGGCTCCATTACTTTGATGACGCATTTTACTTCTTTAATTTCACTATTTAAAATCGGCTTGCCCATTTTAACAATTATTATTTTAACGTGTTCTAGTTTTCATCCGGGTAATTATGGCAGTAATTTACAGGAGTTTTTTCCTTATGGAACAGCGCCAGTATTAGCAGCAACTTCAGTGGCGGGTATTATTTTTTCATTTAATGCTTTTCAAACGGTTATCAATATGGGGAGTGAAATCAAAAAACCAGAACGTTACATTGGTTTGGGTATCACTATTTCGCTGTTAATTGCTGGTGTTATCTACTTATTATTACAAAGTGCATTTATTACTTCCATCCCGCCTAAATCATTAGCAAATGGCTGGCAGCACATCACATTTGATTCTCCTTTTGCTGATTTAGCAATTTTATTAGGCATTAATTGGTTGGCAATTTTGTTATACATTGATGCTTTTGTTTCCCCGTTTGGCACCGGAGTTTCCTTTGTGGCGTCAGCAGCCAGGGCTTTAGCTGCGATGGAAGATAACGGACATTTGCCTCACTTTTTAGGAAAAATGAATTCCAAATATCGAATTCCTAGAATAGCGATGGTAGTTAATGCAATTTTAAGTATGGTGATGGTAGCCTTGTTTAGATCATGGTCGTTATTAGCGACAGTTTTATCAGCAGCCACCTTAATTGCGTATCTTACCGGACCAGTTACAGCAGTAGCTTTACGTAAAATTGGGCCCCAACTATTTCGACCAATTAAGTTGAAGCACTTATCTGTAGTAGCACCATTATCTTTTGTGCTGGCGTCTTTGGCTATTTATTGGTCAATGTGGCCGACAACGATTGAAGTGATTGGAATCATTCTTTTGGGTTTACCAATATATTTGTTTTACGAACAAAAAAATCACTTTCAACAATTTCGTTTGCACTGGCAAGCTAGTTTATGGATGATAATTTATTTAATAGTAATCTCACTGCTTTCTTATGGCGGCAGCCAGGAATTCGGCGGGCAAAATTGGCTGCATTATCCTTGGGATCAATTGGTGATTGTAGTTATTTCTTTAGGATTTTATTACTGGGGCAGCCATAGTGGGGTAATAACAGCTGACTTTGAACAAGCAAAAAAATTGAATCAAAAAGCAAAAGTATTAGCACAAAAAGATAATGCAGAATAACTTTTTTACTTTACTAAATAGGAAACTAAGGGGGAAAATACTAGTAATAACCATCAATAACTAGCAATAAGGTCCCAAACATTACTGTAATGTCTAATGTATTTGCCACTATCACTTTTTATTTTGGGTGTTATTTTCTTTGGAATCAATGCCTAATATAAGACTATCTAAAGTACAGTTAAATATTTCTGTTAAATCAGTGAGATTAAGAGTTTTCCTGCTTGAATTCCTGTCTTTACAAAAAGTTTTTGAGCAACCATCGTTTGCATAAAAGAAACTAAAAACAAATTTAGATAAACAATTATATTCAAGACAATGATAAATATCGAACTATTTCTAAAAAGATATTTTTTAATCTGAGTACAACTATTAGAAATGACTCTATCAGGTATATTTGACATTGAAAAAAGAGTTGCTATACTATGATTAAATATATCAAATATATTTGATATATTTTGAAGGAGTATTCATGAATAATGTGCGCTATTATCGTAAAAAAATGAGACTTTCACAATTAGACTTAGCTAATAAGATTGATGTTTCTCGTCAAACAATTAATATGATTGAAAATGATAAGTATAATCCTACTTTAGCGTTATGTCTGAAGTTAGCACACATTTTAAAAACAGATTTAAATGCTTTATTTTGGGAAGAAAGCAGTTCAAAAAAAAGCTAAAGTATGTTTTTTGAAAGTAGATATTCATAGAAGCTTCTGTTTAATTCCTTACAACAAACAATTAATTAAAACTAGAATAACCAGTCACTAAAATGAGGTAGCGACGATGGAAAAATTAAAAGATGAACGTTTAATTTTAAAAAAACAACGGCTAGAGTCACGCTTATATTATTTACAAACTGGTGTTTTGATTATTTTTGCAATTTATGGTGTTTGTACACAAGGATTATACTATTTAACCTCTGCACCGATTATGGCCATTTTATATATTAGCTTTATTTTAAATGCCTTCAAGGAAATGGCGATTTCTAAAGATTTGGAACGGCATCCATTATTAAGCGGAATTTGTGGGATAATTATTTTTTTATTAGTTGCTTTTATTATTGGACTTTTTGGACTTGGAAAATCAGGAACAGGTGCTTATTTCTTAGCAATTTTGTTGGCTGGAGTAATTACTTTGATAGCAGTAATACTTATTGTGAAAAAATGAAATAAATACTAAAAAAGAGTTAGTTTAAAGGCTAACTCTTTTTTACGACTAAAATTAATTACAGCAATTCTGGAAAATTTTCTTTAACAGTTTCGCGTCGCTGGCCACTTAAGAGAAAAGCAGCAATTCCCAAGAAAATAATAGCTGTAATAATGAGTATCATCCAATCAAAACTAGTAGGAATACTCATAGTTTCTTTACCACTGGTGATAAAAGCCAGTATGTCCATACTAGCATGAAACAGCATTGGCCACCAAAAAGCTTTGGTGTACAGGTAAATAGCAGCAAATAAGATTCCTAAGCTAAAAGCAAAAATTGCTTGTAAAATAGTTGCATCCAGACTTTGAACTGCTAAATTAGGAATATGTGCCAAGCTAAAAATCAAAGAACTACCAATAATTGCTAAATCAAATTGGAATAAACGATTTCGTAAAGCATGGAGTAATAGATAAAGTAAGACAAAACGGCATAACCATTCTTCTAAAATGCCTGCTTCTAATCCATTTAAAAGTAAAGTCAAAGAAGTAGAACGAATAGTAAAATCTAATTGCAATATTTGTTGCCAACTCTCGGCGGTTCCAAAGGCGTTAAAGATAATAGTAATAAGAGAAAAGATAATCAAAAAAAGGATTATTCCCTTTTGACTATTATGTGCCCAAGAAAATTTGGGGAGTTCAAACCCCCAAATTTTCATAACGATACTCGTTAAAATGACAAAACTCAAAGCAGCCATTATATCACTATTACTAAGGGCTAATAGAATAGGATCAAAGCCGGTGTGACCTGTTAAAGGCAGACTAAGCATTAAAAAAGCTACGATCAATGACATTAACATTCGACCTAAGAGTGATTGAATACGAGCAAATGCCAAAACACCGATAGGGATATACATGACTAAACTATAAATAAGAATGAGTGACAAAATAAGATTGTTAAATATTGTGACTTCTGTTGGCAAAAAAGAACAAAGCATACTCAACAGTGTAGGCAAAACTATTAATTGTCCCAACGTTTGATAATAGTGATTAAATCTTAATAATAGCCGCTGCCAACGTTTGCTTTGATTTGAGTGTGCTTCATGAGGATTAAGCAAGAAAACGCCAGGAACGGTTAAAATTAGTAAGAAAATACAAGTAGTTAAAACGAGACCTAACGGTTTATTTTGCCAACTAACTCCTAATAAGCGCCTCATTAATAGAATACCAATAACTGCTATTTCTAAAAAATATTGTACTAAAAACCACATTCGAATAAGAGAATTGAAGCTTTTTTGTTTTAACATAAGCTGCTCCTTGAATATAAAGTCACTACTTTTAATTTACAGTAGTTATTGGGCTTTGACAAGAAAGTTAAGGCTTATTTCCTGGGAAATATAAAAAGCAAAATCAGTATTTGTAGTACTTATTTGTTACTAATTTTTGTTTAGTTAGAAATAATTCTAATTAGTAAACATGATTTAGTCTATTGCTAGGTTTTGAGAGAAAATTATGAAATTAACTCCTAAAGCAGATATCAATGATGCTTTAGGATCTAGTGGGTAATTATGTTAATTGTAGTAGAGACACTATGACAAATCAAACATTACAAACAAAGTTCAGCAATAGTGCATTAGTTAGTTGTAATTGTACTTTATGTAGTAACTTGGTTATTGTCTTTTGCTTAAGTAATAGTTTTATAGCGGCTAAAAGAACAATTTTCATAAGCAAACTAATATTATATATTTGATTTGTTTTGTTTACATAAAATCCCATAATCACTAAATTATTATCTAATGATTATGGGTATTTTAATAATTAAAATTCTATTTGGAAGTGAAGCCTCCATCAATTGGTATTTCTGTACCAGTAATAAATGCTGCTTCATCACTAGCCAAGAAAAGCACTAAATTAGCTACTTCTTCAGGTTTACCCATTCTACCTAATGGATAAGTTTTATTTAGTTCTTCTTTAGATAATTTTAAAGATTCGGAGGCATAATCACTCATGGCGGTTGTTATATAACCAGGATGAATCGAATTGACTCTAATATTGTGTGTGGCGTATTCTGCTGCTTCATCTTTACTCATTATGCGAACAGCTCCCTTGCTAGCACCATATAAAACATGTCCTGCTGATCCGATTAATCCTGCAATAGAAGAAGCGTTAATAACAGAACCAGAATTGTTAGAAGCCATTTTGGGCAAAACATGTTTCATCCCTAAGAAAACACCATTAATATTTATATCTAGTAATTGTTTCCATTCATCTAATGAGATATCGATAATTGGCTTAATTCGATAAATGCCTGCATTATTAAAAAGAATATCAATTTTTCCAAATTTATCTAATGTGTTTTGAACGACTTTAATCCAATCATTTTCAGAAGCTACATTTTGTTTTATAAAGACTGCCTTATTTCCTAATTCCTTTTGGACTTTAGTGCCTTCTGTATCATTAACATCAGTAAAAACTACTTTTGCACCTTCTAAAATGAATCGCTTTGTGGTAGCTAAACCTATTCCAGCTGCTCCGCCAGTGATAATGGCAACTTTATTTTCTAATCTTTTCATTGAAAAACCTCCTAATACAAAACACGATAGACAAATTACATTAATTAAGTTCACCTCTTTTTAATTAACTTGTTCACAACTTAACACTGACTGAGGAATAATTATAGAAAAGTGACTTATTATTAATTTTAAATTAATGATTATAAAAACTTACAAATTCTAATTTTGTTGGAAGGTATAATTGAGAATTATTAAACAGCGTTGCTATTATGAGGAACGCACTAAAGTACGGTTCGATAAAATTTACATAATATAGCATTATGCAATCATTGTGCCGATGGTTTTAAGAATGGCTTTTTTAGTTATAATCTATACTGTATAACTTTATCTATGATTGAAAATATTTTTATAATAATTCTAAAGTATCTATATGTTGTTTAATAAAGCTTATTTCAGTGTCTCAGTATAGTAATGGCTGCATACAAAAATTAACTCACGAGTATACATATTAAATACTTTAATTAATAGAAGCAGCGACTATTATAATATTGTATACTAATTTTGAAATCGTTTTAATTAAAGGGAGGAATTTACTATTGCAATATGTAGTAATGAAATCACAAGATATTAGAGATAATTTAGCTACCGAACAATATTTAACAGATCAAAAAGATTTTAAGGAACCGCTAGTTTTATTCTATATTCAAAAGCCTTGTATTATTGTGGGGCGTAATCAAAATACTATTGAAGAATTAAATAATGAATATGTTCGTGAACACAATATTACTGTAACCCGGAGAGTTTCTGGTGGTGGCGGTATTTATGATGATTTAGGTAATTTATGCTTTAGCTTTGTAGTTGATGCTAATGACGAACAGTTTGGCAATTTTAAACAAATTGTTCAACCGATTGTTGATGCCTTACACGGGTTAGGAGCTCAAGGAGCTCAAGTCACAGGACGCAATGACATTACAATTGAGGGAAAGAAGTTTTCTGGTAATGCCATGTACACGAAAAATGGGAAAACCTTCTCACATGGGACCTTATCTTATGATGTTGATTTAGATGTTTTATCCAAAGCTCTCCATGTACGCCAAGATAAAATTCAATCCAAAGGAATTAAGTCAATTCGTAGTCGGGTAACTAATATTCGTCCATATTTGGCAGAAAAATATCAACATCTAACAACCGAGCAATTTCGAGATGTATTACTATTAAGCTTATTCCATGCACAAAGTCTGGAGGAGATTAAAGATAAAGAATATCATTTAACTGCTGATGATCAAGCAGCTATTGATCAGTTAAAAGAAAAATATTATTACAATTGGGATTGGGTTTATGGAAAGTCACCCAAATTTACAATCCAACGCCGGCATCATTTTTCTATGGGAACCATTGATGCACGATTTTTAGTTGAACATGGAAAAATCAGTGTTGCTAGATTTTATGGTGATTTTTTGGTGAAAGAGATGTGCAGAATTTAGAGCAACAGTTGTTAGGAATTAATTATGATTATAAAAGCCTGAAAATGGTTTTGGAAAATAATGATTTATCACAATACTTTACAGGAATCAATTCAGCTGATGTTTTGCAATTAATAGCACCATAAAGTATAGATAGTTTAATTAACAGTTTGTTATTTAAAATAATAAACTGTTTTTTTGTGTAATATATCCCGTCTTGAAAAATGTAAGCGATATATTAAAAATATTTTTTTAAATTAAAGGGTTGTAATTTTAAGACTGTTAATATAAACTTACAATTAAAAGATTATATAACATTATATAATCTTTTAATATTAATTTTTTTAGAAGGAGAAAGACTATGAGAAAAGAGCATATTGAAGAAATTGATAATGCAGTTGCTGCATTAGAGAATAAGAATATTAAAAGTATTTATTTTGCAGCGTGTGGTGGTTCTCAAGCAGTATTGATGCCAGGACAATATATTTTTGATAGAGAAACGGAACTAGTGTCACAAGTTTATACAGCAAATGAATTTATTAATGACACTCCTAAATTATTAGGTGAAAATGCAGTAGTTATAACTATGTCTCATTCAGGAACTACACCAGAAACTGTTAATGCTACAAAAGTAGCTCGTGCAGCTGGTGCTACGACTATTTCTTTTTCACATGAAAAAGATTCTTTTTTATGGAATGAATCAGAATATCCTATTCACTATGATTGGGGTAAAGATGCTGATGCTAGTGATTTAAATAAACCTGTATTTTATGGATTGATTTTTAAGCTTTTAAAACATTTTACTAATAAGGGAAAATGGGACACTTGCTTTAATGAATTAAATAAATTACAAGAGTTAACTATTCAAAACAAGAAAAAATATCAACCTTTGGCAGACCAGTGGGGCAAAGAAAATAAACGAGATAAAATTATTTATACTTTAGCTAGCGGAATTAATTACGGAGAAATGTATTCTACTGCTAATTGTTGGTTTATGGAAATGCAATGGATTAATTCTGCAATGATTCATTCTGGAGAATATTTCCATGGCCCATTTGAAATTACTGATGATAATGTACCTTTTTTAATGATTAAAAGTATTGGTAATACTAGAAAATTAGATCAAAGAGTAGAAGATTTTGCTGTTAAGTACACTAAAAATATTACTATTTTAGATCAAAAAGATTTAAATTTAGATGGGGTTAAAGAAGAATCTAAACAATATATTGCCGCTATTTTATCTGGAGTAGTAGTAAGACAATTAGTCGAATCAATAGCGTTTCAAAGAGGACATTCTTTGGATGTACGTAGATATATGTGGCACGAAAAGTATTAATAGGAGTAGTAAATAATATGGCTAAAAGTTTTGATATTATTATTGCTACACATGAGAATTTATGTGAGGGCTTAATTAATGCTTGTCAATTAATTTCTGGAATAAAGTTAAAAAATGTATACGCACTTTCTTTTAAAAAAAATATGGAAACTAGTAATTTTGAAAGTGAATTAGACAAAATCATAACCACAAAATGTAAAGAGAACGACTTGTTAATATTGACTGATATTATCGGTGGCACACCGACTAATATTGCAATCAAACAAATGAACAAAAATAAATATGTAGAAATCATTTCAGGAATAAACTTGCAATTATTGTTGCAAATAATTATTAATCGTGATGAAGGAATGGAGCTAACTGATATTAATATAGATGATTTAATTAGTGAATCGCGACAAGGATTAATGTCTGTTAATAAAAAGCTTAAAGACTTTTGTTAAGAGAGGAAAAATAATGATAAAAATTGTTAGAGTAGATCATCGTTTATTACATGGACAGGTTATTTTTTCATGGATTAAACAATATGATATTAATCATATTATTATTGGCGATAATATGATTCAAAATGATCCCATTGCTTCCATTGCACTAAAGATGGCCAAGCCTGAAGACGTAAAAATGGATATTGTGAAAATTTCTGATGTTCAAAATGTAGTATCTAAAAATTCTAAAGATAAAATCATGATTCTTGTAAAAGGGCCAGAACAAGCAAAAGAATTAATTAATATAATTCCAGAAATAAAAGAAATAAATTATGGTGGAATTGCTAAAAAAGCCAATTCTAAACAATATGGGCAAGCTGTCTTTTTGACACCAGAAGAATTAAAACAAACAAAAGACATTATTAATCATAACGTTAAGGTTTTTATTCAACAAGTTCCTTCTTCACCAGTGGAAAAAGCTAATTTTAATGATTAAGAGGTGATTATAATGTTATTTAAAGCTATTATGCTAGGGTTGGTATCTGTTGTTGGTGTAATTGATTCTCGACTCATTGGTCGTCAAAATATCGGACGACCCTTAATTTTAAGCACTTTAGCAGGGTTGGTATTGGGTAATGTTCAACAGGGGATAATTTTAGGAGCTTCACTTGAATTAATATCAATGGGCTTTGTCGCTATTGGAGCAGCAGCACCACCTAATATGCAAATTGGTAGTGTAATTGCAACAGCATTTGCTATCCTTTCACACGCTAGTACACAGACTGCTTTAGCAATTGCGCTACCCATAGCTGTTGCCGCTCAATTTTTAGATATATTGATGCGCATGATTATGGCTCAGTTCGGACACATGGCTGATAAGGCAATCGCTAATAATCATTTTAAAAAGGCACAACATATTCATGTTTATTGGGCATTTGCTCTAAATGCAATACTTTATTTTGCACTAATTTTTATTACTATTTATTTTGGGGCCGATTCAGTTAAAAATATTGTAGATATGATTCCGAAAGTTATTACACATGGTTTAACAGTTGCTGGTAATCTTTTATCAGCATTAGGATTTGCAATGCTATTAAGTACAATGTTAAATAAAAAATTATTTTTGTATTTTTTATTTGGATTTTTAATTGTGGCTTATTTAAAAGTAGATTTGATTGGTGTAACTTTGTTTTCGATAATTTTAGCCTTTATAATGGATAAAGTTAATTATGGTAAGGAGGTAAGTGATGACCACTCCTAAAAAACATGTAACAAAAAAAGATTTAGTAAAAGTTTTTTTTCGCTCAATGGCTATTATGTGTTCGTGGAATTATGAACGACAAATGAATATGGGATTTATGTATGGCATGGCTCCAGTGTTAGATAAATTGTATGATGATGATAAAGAAGAAAAAAAACGAGCTTATGAACGCCATATGGAATTTTATAATTGTACTCCACAATTGACTTCTTTTATTATGGGATTATCGGCTTCCATGGAAGAAGAAAATGCAAATAGTAATGGTGATTTTAATACTGAATCTATTTCAATGATTAAAACAAGTTTGATGGGGCCATTTGCTGGCATAGGAGATTCTTTTTTTCAAGGAACTATTCGAATTATTACTTTTGGTATAGGATTATCATTTGCTAAGCAAGGTAGTATTTTAGGTCCTATATTAGCAGTTGGACTATTTATGATTCCTTCATTATTTGTATCATATTATGGAACTTTTTTAGGTTATAATTCTGGAAAGAACTATCTAACTAAGTTATATCAAGAAGGTTTGATGAATCGAGTTATGCAGTTCGCTTCAATTGTAGGTTTATCAGTTGTTGGAGGCATGGTTGCCAGCATGGTAGATATTACAACTCCGTTAAAATTTTCAACTGGTGGAACTAAATTGGTTCTTCAAGATATGCTTAATCAAATTTTCCCCAAATTACTTCCTTTTGTTATAACTTTAATAATTTACTATCTCATTAAAAAGAAAGTTAACACAAATGCTTTACTTATTGGTATTATACTTGTTGGTATCATAATTGGCGCTTTAGGAATTTTATAAGAATATATTTTATTTCTAATTATGATAACTTAGCCATATAAAGTTTTAGAAGCGGATGTAGTTTAATGGAATTAAAAGAGAATAAACCTTTATATCAACAGATTGCTACTAAAATTCAATCTGATATATATATGGGAAAATATAAACCAGAACAACAATTACCTACTGAAACTGAATTATGTGAACGCTTTTCTGTAAGTAAGATTACAATACGTAAAGCTATACAAATTCTTGTTGATAAAAGTTTACTTAAAAAGATTAGAGGAAAAGGAACTTTTGTATTATATAGGAAAGAAAATATGACACTTGGAAAAAATTCATTAGGATTTAATGATTTTTTAGCTCCCAAAGGACATAAAACTGATGTACAAATATTGAAAACATCAATTATTAATGAAGACAATCAGATTAATAGGAAATTGCATCTTTCATCGGGTACAAATATTACGTTAATTAGTAGATTAATTGTTGAAGATGATTCCCCAGTTGCGATTGATAATATCTATGTAGAAACTGAACGATTTCCCAAAATAATTGAAAATTTATCAAATAAAAAATCTTTATATGAAGTTTTAAAAAACGAATATCAAATTAATATCAATAAATCTAACTTAAAGATTAATGGAATAGTGGCCAATGCTCATATGGCAAATATTTTACAATGTACCATGGGCGACCCATTATTTGTTTTAGATAAGATTAGTTTGGTAGATGATGATATTATTCATTATTCTAAGTCATTTGTCCGTTGTGATCGTGTAGAATACTCTTTTTCAATATAATATAAATTTATTTGAGTTGATATATTGTTCCCTATTATAATCAATCTTTTTTGTAAATAAAAACATCTTGTAATTGTTGATATATCTTTAACAATTACAAGATGTAAAAAATAAAGTATTGTTTTATTATAAGAAATGATATAAGATTAGTGTGTGTGTAGTCTTAAAAAGGTGATTGACTTAGGTTAGTCGCCTTTTTTATTTTGTGAAGAATTTTTATTATACAATGCTTTTCCATTTTTAACATCTTCCCAAGTTCCAATTTTTGTATCTTCTGAGTAATAACCATCTAAAACACCCATTTGTTGAAAAATAGTTTGGTCATAAGCAACTTGTGCATTATATTCAGTAATATCAACATCAGCTAGTGATTTGTGCAATGCAGTAAGTGGATCCATATTTTTTCCACCGGAAGTAAATAATGTTCCGTGAGAATTTAACAAAAATCCATTCCGTAAAGCTTTATCTCCAATGTTTTTAATTTCTGTGGCTACATATTGTGCTAATTCTTCCGTGCACATCGGATGCCATTTTAACGTTCTTATTTCTTTAAGTTTTTGCGTTGCTTCAGTAACATTGGGCATATTTAAACCGCTAGTCGCCCAAAACATTGCACGATCAGCATGTGAATGAAATACGCATTTAATATCTTGATTAGTATCATAAATAGCTTCGTGCATATTAATTTCTCTTGTGGCTTTTCCATTACCAGAAACAACTTTTCTTGTATGTGGTTCAATTACCAATATTTGATCTGCTGTTAGATGACCTAAATATGCTTCGGACATCATCGTGGGAGTCATTACATAATAATCTTTACCATCTTCATCTTTAACACGAATGCTAATGTTTCCTCCTACGATATTAGTATCTCTTCTTTCCATAACTTCTCTTACAACTTTGGCTAAATCTTCACGTTCATATTCAAATGGTATACGTCCTGCAGGAAACTTCATAATGTTTTAATTCCTCCTAATATTTTTTTTAGATATTGTCTTGTTACTTTTTTTTAAATTAGAAAATAAGATAGGGGAGCCTTTATGATTGATAAGAATTCCTAAAATAATCACAAAAATATTAATCCAGTATAGTTTACTAATAATAGCAAAGATGAATAACCCAAAAGTAATAAAAGCTATCATGGTCCAATTGAATTTGTTGTTCAACATATATATTACCTTAACCTTTATTAATCATTGTTACTTTGCTTGTATTTTATTGCTGGAATAGGATTCTTCTTAAAGTATTTATAGAGCAAAAAGAATAATAACAGTAGAACGACTAATCCAATTATTGCTGGAATATTTCCTTTACCTGACCATGCCATTAAAAATCTCAATTCTGGAGCTTCAATGGAACTCCAAGATACTTGTGCCCCATGAGGTACCTTAATAGCAGCAGATTCTTTTGCTAATTTTGTGAATATGTTGGCAAAATATGATGCACCATATAAGAAAAGTGGTTCATAAATAATTCCTAATACTAACATTCTAAGTAAGTTACAACCAGTTAATAATAATCCTCCTACACCAATGCAATAATTAATAACTCCGGCAATAGGTAAAATTGTATTTCCAGGTAAAATAGCTGCAAATATAATTGAAATAGGAATCATTAATACCATAGTTACCCATAATTCGGTACTTTGTCCAAGAATAGGCCAATCTAAACCAATTACAAAAGTTCTACCTTTAACATGTTTTTTCATAAAATCGCTCATAGTAGATCCAAATGGAGTTAAAGCATCCATGAAGAACTTAGCCATAACTGGGAAAATAGCCATGACAGCTCCTACAGTAACTGATAAATTAAGAGCATCTCCGATACTATAATGACCAGCTAATGCCAAGATTAAACCTATAATTGCACCCATTACTACAGGTTCACTTAAAACACCAATTTTCCGTTTTAAAGCTGATGCATCCCATTCACGATTAAAAATTGGAATATAATCCATTAATTTATTTATAGGAAACATAATAACAGCTGTAAATGCTTCAATATGTGTAACAGTTACTCCTTCATAACCAAGCATATCAGCAATTTCTTTACTCCACATATCACCTAATTTCAGGCAAATTATAACTTGAATGCCTCCACAAATGAATCCCCAAATCAAGCTTCCGGAGATTTGATAAACCATGTATGCTGTTAAAGCTATGCCCCAGACGTTCCACATATCAGCATTCATTGTATCTGTTAATTTTGTTAATAACATGACTAGATTAATAGCAATTTCAACTAAGAAAAACACAAAGGCTAATGTCCAGCCCCATGTTATTGCTGCTGCACCGGTCCAACCAAAATCAACAGCGGGTAAATTGATGCCTGTATATTTTGCTAAAGCCTTAGCTGCAGGGCTAACCGTTTCTGTCAATTGGTTAATAGCCATTGACATTCCAATAAAACCTGTACCAAGATATAATCCAGATAAAACAGCTTTTGAAGGTTTCATCCCAAATATTAATCCTAAAATAATAATCAAAATGGGAACTAATACTTGAGCTCCAACTCCTAAAATTGCTTGTACTACCGAGTTCCAATCCATTATTCATCACCTCTACTTATGTAGGTAGTTGGATACTAAGCATTTATAATAATATCTTTAACTTTTTTATTGGCCTCATCTTGTCCCATTCCAGTTAACCAAGGTAAGCCAACCATACCTACTACGTTATTTTCATCCAGTACTTCTTGCAATTCTTCATCTGCTGGAGCAATGCCGACATAAATAATAATGCTAGGGTCGTTTTCTATAGTTGATTTTGCTGTTTCAATAGGTTTTGGTGTTGCCTTAGCTTTACTATCTAAATTGTTATCACTTAAATAATCATTAATCTTATTAGCAACTTGAGGACTAGTTGCAACACCTGAACCACAACAAACAAGGATAGTTTTCATGTTAATTCTCCTAAAATTTTTTATTTGCTAATTTATACATAACGGTTTCATTGTTAGTACATAGAAATTTATTGGCAAATTCTTTATCTTGAAAAGCATTCATTATTTTTGCTAAGAGTTCTGGTTGTTTACGACTATCTTTAATACCTAAAAATAAAAAGTTACTTGCTTCCATATCTATGGAATCTCCCATTTGTTTAAGTGATAATGGATGCTTAGTTCGAGCGATATAAATAAAAGGTTTATCTATATATGCACTATCAACATGGGGTAATGCTAATGATATATTTTCAAATTTTAATCCAGTTGGATAAGATATTTCACGTTTTTCTAAACTAGAAATATAACCTAATTTAGCAAATTTTGAATCAATAACACGACTACCAATTAAATCAAATAACTGTAATTCACTATTTACATCTATGGACAAGTCAATTAGCTCTGAATAGAACATCTTATTTTCCATTTTTTTCCTCCCTTCTTTGAATACGATTCCAGTATAATCTCATATTTTTACAATGTCAACCATAGATAAACAAAGTTAAACAAAATATACCTAAAAATGTTTATCTTTGTTATAATTCAAAACATAGGAAACAATTTTAATAAAGAGAAGTGATTAATAATGGGGCTTCAAGAGGAAAGGTTATCAAGAATCCATGCTTTAATTGATCAAGCTGGATTTATGTCTACTAATGAGATTGCAAAAACTTTGCAGGTTTCTTCTATGACAATTAGAAGAGATTTAAAGAAATTAGAAGATGAAGGTAAGTTAACAAGAATTTATGGTGGTGCACAAAGTAAAAAGCAAACTGAATTTTCAACTAATGAGAAATTGAAACGGAATATTATTGAAAAGAAAGAGATTGCGCAAAGATTAAATGAATTAATTCCAGATAATTCAACTGTATATTTAGGTGCTGGAACAACGATACTTTTAGCAGTACCTTATCTTTCTAAGAAAAAAGCTACTTTTGTTACTAATAGTTTGCCTGCTTTTACTGAATTAATTAATAGTGATTGTCGAATATTTCTAACTGGAGGTGAATTACATCGAAATACTGAAGAGTTTTTGGGTAGAAAAGCAGAAAGTATGTTTAAAGGTTTGAATCTTGATTTTGCTATTTGTTCGACTAATGGTATTAATAACGATCACGTTACTACAAGTATGATGAGTGAAGGCAATATTCAAAATATCGCTTTTGATCATGCTGATAAAGCAGTAATTGTAGCTGATCATACAAAATTAAACCATTCAGATATTATTACTTTTCAAAATTTATCTAATTTTGATTATTTTGTCACAGATAGTCAAATTAGTTTGGAAGATCAAAAAAAATATTCACAATATGTAAAAATAATAAAATAGGAGAAAACAATGATTTTAACTATTACAATTAGTCCTTCTATAGATCGGCTATATAAAATTGATGACTTAAAGATTGGCAATCTTAATAGAGCAAAATTAATAAAAAAAATGGTAGGTGGTAAAGGAATTAATGCCGCAAGAGTTGCTTCTCAGCTTGGTGCTAAAGCAATTGCTACAGGTTTTCTAGGAGGAGAAAACGGTCGATATATATTAAAGCAAGCACAAAAAGATAGTTATATTCCTAATTTTGTACAAGTAAATGGTGAAACACGGAATTGTTACACTATTATTCAAAGTAATAGTACTAAAACGGAAATTAATGAAATTTATAATTCTATAAATTTATCTGATTTGGATCGTCTTTTGGATAAAATTAGATTATTAATTACAACTAATAATATAAAAGCTGTATCAATAAATGGTAGTTTTCCAAAACAATTGCCACTTAATTTTTACAGTAGTGTAATTTCTATAATTAGAAAAATTAATCCAGATATAAATATTATTTTAGATACATCTGGAACAGCATTAAAGTCTGTTTTGAAAAGTTCACAGCAACTAGATTATATTAAACCAAATGAACAAGAACTTGCAGAGCTACTAGGAACAAAAGTAACTGTTATACCACAAATTTTAAAACAATATTTGCAAAATTCTTTATTTGAAAGGGTCAATAATATATTTGTTTCTTTGGGATCATATGGCGCAATTGTTAAACACTATAATGATTATCTTTTTGTTGATTTTGATCCTGTGAATGTAATAAATACAGAAGGATCTGGAGATTCAGTTGTTGGTGGATTATTATATGCTTTGGATTGTAACATGGAATATGAAGATGTGATTCGATATGCAATTGCATCAGGCACAGCTAACGCTATGGAAACTAAAACTGGGTATATTGAAAAAAACAATGTCAACAATTTAGTTAAAAAATTAAGGATAAAATATTTATAAATATAAAATTGGAATTTTAAGAAGCAAATCAAGTTGCATTTATAATAAAATTATTAGTTTGTGTTTTTTACTTAAATATAATCTTTGATTTATTTTAGTGTTAATTATGCGATTTTTTTATTTTGGAATACATTTTAATGAATATTGTTGTTAATTATCTAAAAGTGTAAAACTAATATTTATTTGAAAGAGGGAAGGTAGCAGACCTTCGCTTTTTTATTGTATAGTTAAGATAATTTTAAAATATAATATTTGTAGAATTGCTTTTATTTAGAAAACAAATCTATTCAAGTGTTAGAATTGTACCAGAATAAGCATGGAAAGAAGGGCTAAAAATGGAACGACAAACAAACTTGGTATTTCAGCCACAGATAGCTAAAAATAAACCTGAAACCATCAGACATGCTAATAATGTCTGTCCCTTCTGCGATTATGAAAATTTAAGTGATATTCTGGCACATGAAGATGATCGTATCTGGCTAGTAAATAAATATCGCACTTTAAAAGATACTTTGCAAACAATTATTATTGAGACTCACCAACATGATGGTGATATTGCTAACTATTCGCAAAGTCAGAATCGACAAATAATAAATTTTGCCCTGCAAAAATGGCAAGCAGTGATGGCTAGTCAAAAATATCAAAGTGTACTTTTGTATAAAAACTTTGGTCCTTTGTCTGGGGGAAGTTTAAGTCATCCACATATGCAAATTGTGGGATTAGATAAAATCGATATTCACGATAATGTTTCTATTAATAATGTTTTAGGGATGTCTATTTGGCAGCAAGAGTCTTTGGTAGTTAATATTTCAACACAGCCAATAATTGGTTTTGTAGAAATTAATGTTTTACTGACAAATTCAAAAGCGCAAACTACTTTGGCTGACATTATTCAAATTGTCGTGCGCTATTTGTTAAATGATTATTTAGGTGGTCGTTGTGATTCTTATAATTTATTTTTTTACGAATTTAATCAACAAGTAGCGGTCAAGATTGTGCCGCGTTTTGTTACATCACCTTATTTTGTGGGTTACAAAATTCCTCAAATTAATGATCATCAACAAATGTTACAAATAAAACAAGCATTGCAAAAGTTAATTTCTAAGCAATTGTTGTAAAAGAAATAAAAAGACACTTCAATATATAGTGTCTTTTTATTTATATTATTTTTTAAATATCGTTAATTGCTTTTCGTGTTTTAATCATGGTATTTTTAAATATATCATCTTTTTGTAAATAAGTGGTTAAAACATCAATTAGATACATATTAGAAAACTGAGAATTAATAAATTTTTCGTTATTTACAAAACGAGTATTGTAGACATAAAAAGTTAAATCACTTAGTTGAGATACTGGATTATCGTGATAGCTTGTGATGGAAGCGATTGTAGATCCTTGTTTTTTTGCTGCTTTAATTGTGCTAACAATACAATCAGTAATACCACTGTTAGATATTGCTAAAAATAAATCATCTTTACTAGCAATATTAGCTCGCATAACCATCCATAATGGATCACTATAGCTCTGTGAATCTAATCCCATTCGTGTTAGACGTAAACTAAAAGTTTTAGCAGTTTCTCCAGAACTACTAGCCCCAATAACAATAATATGTTTTTTTTGTTTTAGCAATTGATAAAATTTTTGAAACTTCTCTGGTTTGATAAATCTTTGAGTTTTTTTAATTACTTTCTGATAAAAAAGAAAAACCTCATCAATTATTTCATCTTGGCTGATAGTTTCATTAGGAATTAAACTTTGACTAATACTTAATTTCATATCAGCATATGTTTTACAGCCGTTTTTTTTAACAAAACGAGTAATTGTGGCATTAGAAGTTTGTGTTTTTTGTGATAATTCATTGATATTCATATTATTAATTTGATTACTATGACTTAAAATATAATCAGCTATTTTTTTTTCGCTTTTAGAAAAATTTAAATATTTTTTTTGCATATTTAGTAAAATGTCCATGGATATCTCCTTGATTAATTAGTTTGTTAAATTTGATAAATATAATCGAAAACTATTTTCTAAAAAAACTATTGCAAAAATAATTTTCATATTTTATAATGCAATTGTAGATATGAAAGGGGTTCCAGATATGGATAAACAACCATATGTTATCAATAATATTAGTATGCAGAGAAAAGGTGATCAATTAAAGATTTCTTTATTAAATTCTGAACAACAAAATTATCAATTATTTATGGGTGATGCTCCAAATATTAATGCGATACAAGAACAAGTAGCAAAAAGTTCTTCAGGTAATTTTACCATCAATTTACCAATCACGGAATTACCAAAGTATTTTATGGTTAAGGCAGAGAAATTTCAAACTAATATATTTTCGGAAAGAGTTTTGCCTTTAGAAAATGCGATTAACGTCCGTGATATGGGAGGATACCAGTGTAATGATGGACGTTATACTAAATGGGGAATACTGTTTAGAGGTGATCAACTATCTAAAATAAATGAAAACGATATAAATATACTAGAAAAATATGGAATTAAAACGATTGTTGATTATCGTTCTTCACATGAACGTAAGATCCATCCTAATAAATCATTGGCAACAGTTTTAACAATTTTTAATTGTGATCCACAATCTAGTTTTTCTGAGGCTGCTGCTAATGTAGTAGATTTACATAGTGAAAATGTTAAATTGGTTCAGTCATTAGAGAATGGTGAAGTTGATTCGAAATTTATTAATGATAAAGGAGAAAATGTTGTTTTAAGTTATCAAAAATTAGTAACCTCTAAACCAGCTCAAAAAGCCTATGGGCAATTTTTACATGCTTGCGCTAATCCGAATAATGTACCATTATTTCATCATTGTCGTGGAGGTAAGGATCGGACGGGTTTTGCATCAATGTTGATATTATTGTTATTAAATGTTAAAGAAGAAGAAATCGTTAAGGATTATATGCTTACCAAAACGATTCGACAGGAACGAAATCAATTAAAATACAATCAATATCGTGAATTAGTTGATAAAAAAGAGTACTTAGATTACTTAATGGCAATGATTGATACGCGTGAAAAATATATTCAAGCAGCAATTGATAAAATTAAAGAATTATATGGAAGTGTAGATCAATATATGATTAAACATTTTGACTTTACTAAAGAAGAAATTGAAAGAATGCGTGATTTTTACTTAGAGGAAGGAGTGGAAATAAATGACTAAAAAATCAGTAGCTGTAATTTTAGCTAGCCATGGTAGTTTTGCTAAATATGCGCTTGATAGTGCTGAAATGATTGTAGGTAAGCAAAATAATTGTGGGGTCTTATCTGTAACAATGGACTTGAATTTAGAAGAGGCAACACAAAAAATGACAGATATTTATCAATCATTAGATACTAGTGCGGGAACAGTAATTTTGGTAGATATTTTAGGCGGTACACCATCAAATGTTAGCGGTAATTTTTGTTTAACTAAACCCAATGTATTAGTTATTAGTGGGTTGAATCTTCCTATGTTACTGGATTTATTTACAAATCGTCAACGCAGTTTAGAGGAGATTGCAGAATCATTGCAACAATCTTATCAAATTGGGTTTCAAAATATAACAGAAAGATTTCAAGAGGAGGAACAAGAAGATGACAGTGAAATTTTGTAGAATTGATGATCGTTTAATTCATGGACAAGTAGTTACAACTTGGTTAAATGTTTATAAGATTGAACAAGTAATTATTGTTAATGAAACTGTTGCTAAAGATAAAATCCAATCTAAAGTTTTAGAAATGAGTATCCCTAGTAATGTTAAACTTCACATTTTTTCCCCAGATAAGTTTTTAAGAGTAACAAAAAAAGCGCCAATAACACGTTCAACAATGTTGCTATTCACTAATCCCTTTGATGTAGAAAAACTGATTCAAAACGGTTTTGAGATAGATAAATTAAATGTTGGTGGTATGAGAGGCAATGATCAAAGAAAACAATATACAAAAGCAGTTTTCTTAACTAATGATGAAAAGACGGCTTTTGAAAGATTAATTGCTCAGGGAGTGGATGTTGAAATTCAGATGATTCCAACTAATCCTGCTGAAAAGATGAGTGAGGTCATAGCTAAATGAAGATTTTAATAATTACAATTTTATCCTTTGTTTTAGGTATTGATGACGTAAGTACAAAATTATTTCGTCGACCACTATTAATAGCCCCTTTAGTTGGTTTGGTATTAGGTAATTTGCCTGCTGGATTAGTTATAGGTGCTACACTAGAAATTATGTGGATGGGTATTGGTAATGTAGGTGCATATATGGCACCAGATTTGATTACCGGAACAATTATTAGTACTTCACTTGCCATTATGAGTGGTGGCAGTCGTCCCTTGCCTACTTTGGTTGCAACAGCCGTAACTTTAGCAGTTCCTACTTCTATTTTAGCTCAACAATTATTAGTTTTAATTGAAACAGCTAATTGTTCGTTAAATGGATGGGCTAAACGAATGGCTGATAATGCAGATGTTAAAAGTACTGTTTGGTTAATTTATCCACCAGCAATTTTAACTGGATTAGCACGCGCATTACCAACTTTCCTTGCTTTAGAATTTGGTGCAGGAGCAATTCAAAATGTAATCAATTCTTTGCCAAAATTTGTTATCAATGGATTAAGTACATCAGGATCTATTATTCCTTCTGTCGGAATCGCTTTACTAATGATGTCAATGATTAAAAAATTTGAATTATGGATGTTTTTAATTTTGGGTTTTGTTTTAGCAGCCTACTTAAAATTAGAAGTACTACCAATTACTCTAATTGCAATAGTTTTTGCATTCTTATATGAGGTTGCTACAAGAAAAGTTAGCGCAACAACTGTTCAGTCTGCAACTACTGTTATAGAAACACCTGATGGTGAAGAGGATGATGAGGAAGGAGATTATGATCTCTAATGGAACATAAATTGAATCAAAAAGATCTTTGGAAGATGTTTTGGCGTTTAAATACAATGCGAATTACGCTAAACTACGAAACATTACAAGGTGTAGGTTTTATGCGTGCAATTGCTCCTGCTTTATCTAAAATTTACACAGATAAAAAAGATTTGTCTGAAGCTATGAAACGTCATTTAGTATTTTATAATTCACATGTTAATGGTGACGCAGCTATTCTTGGTTTAACAGCTGCAATGGAAGAATCTACTAGTGCGGATGAAAAAGAAGGTATTAATGCACTAAAAACAGGATTGATGGGACCCTTGGCAGGATTAGGTGATAGTTTGGTAAAATTCACGTGGGTACCTATTGTCGGAAGTATTGGAGCATCATTGGCCTTTAGTGGTAGTATTGCAGGTCCAATTTTAATGTTTGTCTTGTATAACATTGTTAATATTTTAGGTCGTTACTATGCTGTTGTTTATGGATATAAAGCAGGTATTGATTTTTTAAATAAAAATAAGAAAACCAATGTTATTCAACGAATATCTACAATGGCTAATGTAGTTGGATTAATGGTAGTAGGTTCACTTATTGCAACGGTAATCAAAGTGAAGACTCCTGTTAAAATTGCTGTACATTCTAACCTTTCTGGGAAAATTGGAGGGAACTCAATTGCTTTACAATCTATGTTTGATAAAATTATGCCATCAGTTTTAAGCTTGTTGGTAACAATTGTTGTTTATCTAATTTTAAAGAAAACTAATGGAAAACATGCAGCTATGTTAATAATCATTATGATGGCTCTAACAGTTTTGCTAAAATATTTTGGTATTGTATAAATTATGATTTTTTATTTTTTTAAAATAATACCTTTTAATTCTTCTAGATCTAATTCATACAAATCAGCCAGGGCACATAATAGTTGAGCGCTAATAGCAGTGTTGCTATTTTCTAAACGCTGAATAGTTGATTTGCTAGCTTTAATATGATACCGATTATTTAATATAAAACTTAATTGACGAATAGAATAATGATTTTGTAGGCGTTGGTCTTTTAAGATTATTCTTATATTTTCCATAAGCTAAATATTAACAAGAAGCGATGGTCAGACGCAACTATAACACTAATTAATTTAATACTGTTTTCAGCTGTGCGATAATAAAGACAATTAAAGAAAAAGAGGATTGTAATAATGCTCAAAAATCAACATATTACTCTTTACGTGACTGGTAGTATCGCTGCTTATAAGGCATTAACTTTAGTTCGCATGCTGGTTAAACAACAAGCTCAAGTGCGGGTGGTAATGACTGCTGCGGCCCAAAAATTTGTAACACCTTTGAGTTTTCAAACTTTATCTAAGCACGAAGTCATGACTGACACTTTTGCTGGACAGCATCCGACAATTGTCGATCATATTGAATTGGCTGACTGGACAGATTTAGCGGTAGTTGCACCAGCTAGTGCTGATATAATCGGCAAAATGGCGCAAGGGATTGCAGATGATTTTGCGAGTTTAACTTTAATGGCAACCACAGCACCTAAATTAGTAGCACCAGCAATGAATAATCATATGTGGTCTAATCCAGCAGTCCGACGTAATATTCAACTACTGCAAGCAGATGGTATAAAGTTGATAGATCCTGAAACTGGTTTTTTGGCTGAAGGTTATCAGGGTAAAGGCCGTATGGCAGAACCTCAACAAATCTTGGCAATGATTACTGCTAGCTTGTTTGTGCCAACAATATTAACGGGTAAAAAAATTTTAGTAACCGCTGGTGGTACACGTGAACGGTTAGATCCAGTACGCTTTTTGGCTAATGATTCCTCGGGAAAAATGGGCTATGCTATTGCCCAAGCTTTACAGCAGCGTGGAGCAGAAGTAACCCTAATTTCAGCGCCAACGAAATTAACAGCCCCAACGATGGTTAAATTACAGTCGATTACTAGCACTGAAGAGCTCTACGAAGCTGTTTTACAGAAATTTCCGAGTCAAGATGCGTTAATTATGACAGCAGCAGTGGCAGATTTTAAACCAATAACAACGGCCCAGCAAAAAATCAAAAAAAATTCTGATAATAATCAATGGTCTTTAGAATTAGAAAAGACACCAGATATTTTGCAAGCTGTAGCGCAAATAAAACGTCCTGATCAAATTACAATTGGCTTTGCAGCAGAAACACAAAATCTAGTTGCAAATGCTCGGAAAAAGTTAGTTCAAAAAAATTTAGACTTAGTCATCGCTAATGATGTTTCAAAACCAGGAGTAGGCTTTAATGGTGACACAAATCGAGTAACGATGATTGCTTCTAATCAGCCGCCGATAACAACTGATTTATTACCTAAAAGCCAAATTGCTGAAAAAATAGCTGATCAATTAGAAAAAATAATCAAGTGAAAACAGTTTATATATAGTTATATTTATAAATCATTAAATGAATTTTTAGTATGAAATAGTTTGGGGCAATTTAATTCCTTTTATTCGCTAACCTGCATAGATTATGTTATTTTACAGGTGAAAGGAAGGATGTATATGCAAGTATTCGTAATTGGTGCTACAGGAATGGCCGGTTCAGCTTTTGTTCAAGCTGCAGTCGCTCAAGGAATGGCTGTAATTGCGAATGGACGAAATACTGATAAATTAACAGCTTTGCAGAAACAGTATTCAGCTATCCAAATTTTGGCCAAAGATGCTTTTCAGCTTGAGTTAACCGATTTTGCTGATAGTGATGTTATTATTGATGCTTTTGCAACTACACCAGAAAAAGCCTATTTGCACGTGGATTTAGCTACACGTTTAGCAAGCCAATTTCGTGAAAATAAAAAAGTTCGCTTGGGATTCATCTTGGGAGCTGGCAGTTTATTAATCGGCAATGACCAACATGTACTATTGTCCGATATAGAACAATCTGCCAATACTAATGCTGAAACTGCTGTACCACATTATCAATATCAAGAGTTAGAATTCTTACAATTGGTTGATAATGTGGATTGGTTTGGTATTTCTCCTGGATTAAATTTTGTTCCGGGACCTAAAGCTCAACAAATTTTAACGGGTGATAATAAGTTAATGTTTAATCAACAAGGTCAATCGCAAACGACTGCTGGAACCATGGCAACTGCATTGACTCAAGAGATTTGGCAACCGACACATCATCAACAGCGTTTTACTGTGATTGATGGATAATAAATAGGGAGTTGGACAAGATTAGTCTACTCCCTATTTTATTCATGTTTAGTCTTAATCCAGCTAGATTTATGACGTAAGTGCCGCCAGAAGGCTATGCTAATACTAAAAAATAAAATTAAATACATATAAGCAATTAAGATAGGTAATCTCAATAGATATTTTTTAGAAGGACGTGTTTCATGGTTATGTTTTAAATCATAATGATAAAGAAAAGTAAATAAAACACCCCAAGAACTGGAACTGACAAATAAAACAACAATATTAATGACAAGCTTGTTGATAATAGCTAAGTTAAAGTGTCTTGCTATTAAAATAAAAATAACTTGTTTGACAGTTAATAAAAAAAGTCCAAAAACAGCAATATCTGCCATGAAATTTAACCAGGGTTGAATAAAGAACAGTAGAATACCCCCCTTTTGCCAAAAATCTAAAGCAGAACTTTGAAGTACGGGTTTTAAATATTTAAGACAATCTAAATCTCCTTGAGCCCAGCGGCTGCGTTGACGAATGTAAGCACGCATATTTTTTAGAGATTGCTGATAAACCCAAGCATGGCTAATATAATCAATGGGAATTTTTTGTAGCATAAGCTTGAGGGTCAATTCATAATTATCTAAAAGGGCATTGCCCCAAGGTTGGTGGCCAATTTTTTCTACAATGGGCTGCAAACGAAAGAATTGACCATTACCACTTAAACCAACAGTACGGGTATACATGCGCATATTTTGCAATAAATTAATAATAGTAAAAAATTCAGCATCTTGAGAGATTTGTAAAGTGTTCTCAAATTGCGGATACATCTTGACACGTAATTGTGCTGCAATAGTTTTTGGATTAGAAAAATAGTGGTTTAAGACATTAAAAGAATTTTTAGATAGGGCACCGTCGGCGTCAACGACGCCAATAATCACTTTATTAGGATTGAGATGTTTTTGTTGAATTATTTGTTCACATATTTTTAAGGCATGGTTTAAAGCCTCACCCTTACCAGTTTGGGCATTAGGGAGCACCCGCTTTAAATAATGGATTTTGTCATTGTGAACTGTTTGAATTTGTTGGGCAGTTTGATCAGTTGAACCATCGTCAATTGCGATAATTTTACCCTGAAAATCAAGTTGACAAAGTTGCGTGAGTGTCCGTGCAATGACGGCTTCTTCATTACAACAAGGAATGATGATGAAATAAAACAATTCAGGATCGATTTGCTTGGCAGTAAGTTGTTTTTTAATAAGCGGATAATCATGATGAAAGCTAAATAGTCCCAACAAAAGCTGCAAGAAAAGATAATTTAAAAATATGAAGAGAATTCCACCGTAAATACTGATAAAGAATTTAACCATTCCAACCATCTCGATGTTTTTTAATAATAATCCAAATAATGGCGGACGTAATTAAAGAAATAGTTGTAATAGAAATAAAAAGTAAGAGTACAGCGATAACTGTCCTAGAAATAGGAAACATTTAAAACACCGCCTTTATAAATATCATTAAGTAAGTATAACTTCAGTTTGTTCGATAAAATCAACAAGCTGTATTTTTAGTATCATAACATGAAGCTTAAGGTGTTTCAATTAATTAGTTTATTAGGCTTTTGCGCTTGTTAATAATCTCAAAAAGATAGTTTATTTCTCATATAATTACAAAAAAATTTCCGAAAATAATTTAAAAGGACTTACACAATTTTTTTTATTTTGATAAGATAATCGAGTTGCCCTAAGGGCCAAGAAGTTGAGAGGAGTTTTTTAATGAAAAAGAATCAAGCAAGGGTTAATGTTAAACGCCCTTGGTTTGCCATGGCAAGTATGATGATTGGGGCGTTTGTCGGAATGCTTTCTGAAACGTCATTAAATATTGCTTTGCCTCAGTTAATGAAAACATTTCAAATTAATTCAGGAAGTGTTCAATGGCTAGTTACAGGTTATATGTTAGTAATTGGAATTATTTTGCCGTTTTCTAGCTTATTGACTAAATGGTTTACTACTCGTCAAATTGTTATTACGGGTTTATTGGATTTTATTATTGGTGCCGTAATTGCTGCTTTAGCACCTAGTTTTACAATTTTGTTAATTGGACGAATGATTCAAGGATTAGGAACAGGATTGATTTTGCCGTTAATGTTTACAGTGGCAATGTTAATTTTTCCACCCCATAAAATGGGAACGGCCATGGGTGTCTGTGCATTAGTTATTATGCTGGCTCCTGCAATTGGACCGACCATTACAGGAATTATATTGGGCAAGTTGGCGTGGAATTGGATTTTTTGGTTTTTTATTCCGTTCTTATTAATTGCGTTAATTTGTGCAATAGCAGGGCTGCCTAATGTTGGTCAAATTACTAAACCTAAAGTTGACTTATTATCGTTATTAGAGTCGATTATTGGTTTTTCGTGTTTAGTAATGGGTGTTAGTTTTGCCTCCGATTTAGGTTGGGGCTCACCTGCAGTTTTAATGATGTTAGTGATAGGTATTATAGTGCTTGTTTTATATGCTTATCGGCAATTGCATTTGGAACAGCCAATTATTAATTTGCATGTTTTTAAAAAAGTAGCCTTTGCCCAAGGGGCATTTGGTGTGATGTTAGATTTTGCAATTATTCTATCAGCAATGTATTTGTTGCCACAATATTTGCAACGAGGTCTATTGTTACCAGTGGCCTTGACCGGTATTATTATGTTGCCAGGGGGGATTATCAACGCAATTGTTTCTGCTTTTGCTGGAAGATTATTTGATTCTTTAGGTGCCAAAAAGCCGGCAGTGGCTGGATTTGCCATTGCTGTAATTGGCATTATAATGTTGATTTTCTCCAGTAGTAAATCAACAATTGCCTATGTTATTGCGGCTCATATTATTTTGATGATTGGCTGTCCTTTGGCAATGTCACCAGTGCAAACACATGCTTTGAATGCTTTGCAAGGACCTGAATCAGCTGATGGGAGTACAATTTTAAACACAATGCAACAAATCATTGGAGCAGTGGCAACAGCATTGGCAACCAGCTTTTTGAGTTTAGGACAAAATGCTTATCATGGAATGGACAAAGCAGCACAATTTACTAATGGCGTGCATTTTGGTTTATACTTCACTTTAGCGTTGGCCTTAGCTGGTTTAATTCTGGCGTTAACTTTAAAACCAGAAGATGCAACTGCGGACTTGAAATAGTATAATCACGTTGAGGTGATATACTTATGGAATGGGGTCCACTTTCAGAATGGGTGACTGCTAGTGCAGAAATAGCAGCCGTAATTGTTGCGTTGTTTCTTCCATATTATGATGAACATCGTAAAAGTAAATTACGGACGCGCAATTTGAAACTATTTTTGTATAAGTTAGTACATGATATTCTGACCAAACGAGATCCAGAACAAATTAAGAATCTGGAATCATTTTTAAAATTAGGATATTTGATTGATGATAACAGTAATGATGAGATTATCTTTGTAGTCGGTAATCAAATTTTACTGGAATTAAATAGTGATCAAGATGAAAAGATCACTAATCAAAAAGTTAAAAAGTTGTTAGATCAGCTGGAATTAGAGAAAAGTTAAATTTAGTTGAGTTCAAAAAAGGATACAAAGACAGGATTGTCTTTGTATCCTTTTTGCATGAATTAATGCAAAGCTTATTTGACGCGTGTTTGATCTTCAGCCTTATCTTTGACATTATCTTTGACTTTTTCGGTATCTTGCTTGACATTTTTGCCTACATGAGTGAGTTTATCTTGTAAGCTGGTGGAATCTTTTTCATGTTCTTGTTTTGTTTTAACATCTGCGACATTAACATTAACTTCGACGACTTCTAGTCCAGTCATATTCATGACTTTGTCGTAAATTTTATTTTTTATTTCGTCGTACAACTTGGAAATGTTAGTGCCATATTCAGCAACAATATCAATGTCCACTGCGACTTGTTTTTTGCCGACTTCAACATTAATACCAGAAGTAACATCATCAGTGTTCACTAGTTTATCTGTTAAGTTAGAGAAAAAGCCTCCATCAACAGTTAATAAACCATTGATACTAGATAAAGCCATGCCAATAATCTTTTGGACAACCTTTTGATCGTAAGTTAATTCGCCTTTTATTTCTGTTTGTTTTTTTTCTGCTTCTTTAGCCATAATAAATATCCTCCTAATTTTTTTGAATTAAATGTAATAACTGGGGCAAATAATGTCCCCCCAAACCACCAATAACAACGAAAAAGGCTACAAAAATAGTTTTAATGAATCCGATAGTTATAAAACAAATAGCTATCAAGAAGCCAATTACGCCGCCTATAATTTCTCGTTGATATTGTTTGAAAAAGTCCTTCATTATTCCCACCCCTTATTGCAATTCGCGATCCTTTTGTTGCTTGTCTGGATGATAATTCGTTAGTTTAATGCTGACTTTTGGCTTTTGCTCAATTCCTAAAAGATTACGCAAGTCATCTTCTAAGTTATGTAAGTATTTGTCAAACTTAGCCTGAGCATTAGAACCAGATAACAAATCACCACTGACATTAATTTTAAGATGTCTTTTAGTCAGACGAGAGCTAACCTTGGGATTTTTTAAATAAGGTTCGGTTTCTAATGAAGCTTTGACAAAATTATTAATTGCCTTGGTAGTGACTGTCAAGCGGCCATAATTTTTATTGATTAAATTAAATTTGCGTCTGGTTGGATAACACAGTACGACAATTAAAATAATAATTAAAAATACCAATACAACAGCACCACTGAAGAACAAGTAGTAGCGAATATATTGATTGTTTAAGGTCACTTGTGGCAGTTTCAATTTAATGTAAGGCTGGATTAAGTTCCAGTTAGCACTAAAAGCCAAAGCCGGTAGGGGCAGCACTAACAAAGTAATAATTGTTAATAACCATTTCCAACCTCGGTTCAAAAATCTCACCTCCTTTGTCTTTATCTTAGCACTTTAGTATATTGTCCGTAAATAATTTTAAAATGCTGTTTTTGATTAAAAAATCAGCTACAATAAACTTAAATTATGAAATGAGGAAAATTAATGGTCAATACATTAGATCAGGCAAATCAAGAAATTAAAAAGGCTACTGTACTAGAAGTAGCAACACTTGATAAAATGAACTTTCCTAGTTTGGTAGTTCTGACACCCTTGCCCATCCATCGAAGTGTTAAATCAATTTTATTTTACACAAGTGAACAGTCAACCACCTTTAAAAATTTGCTCAATTCATCTAGCGCGGCTGTTATCAGTTTCAATGAAGACGCTCATTCTTCGGTGATGCTCAAGGGTACATTAAGTGCGGTTGCAGGAGCTCAAGACCAGCAAGAATTACAAGCTAGTTTAAATGCTTTTCAACGAGAACTGCATTATACCAAACCGGTAGTTTTAAGATTTAATACGATGTCAGTCAAGTTACGCCATCATAATCGAGTTGACTATCAAAAGTTAGGACAAATTAGTCAGATATCAAACTAAGTAACTTCAACTTGAGATATTCTAAGTTGTAAAAGGGAACATATGTATGATAAATTGTTCTAATACTACTAGTTACCCAAAGTAATGAAAAGTTATGTTGTTTTGGAAAAAGGAGTCAACAATGGCCAAAGTTGAACTAACGCAATCTTGTTTATTAGCAGGTAAAATTCTTGTAGAATCAGGATCCGAAATGTATCGGGTTGAAGATACAATGCGCCGTATTGCTTGTGCGGGTGATGAAGAACATAATGCAGCTTTTACCAGTTTGACAGGAGTTTTAATTAGTATTCGTCAAGCGCCATATACACGTTTTATGCAAGTAACACATCGTGGTATTGATATGAATCGCATTGCTAAAGTAAATACTTTGTCCCGCCAATTTGTTCAACATGAAATATCTTTGGCTCAATTACAACAAGCATTACAACAAATTGAACAAGAAAAGCCTCTTTTTCCATTGTGGATACAAACTTTAGGTGCTGGACTGGAAAGTGCCTGTTTGATGATTATTTTTACGCAGCACTATGATTGGTGGGATTTCCCGTGGAGTTTTTTGATTGGAGCTAGTGGTTATTTGTTAACTACTTTAATTAGTCAACGAACACGGATTAGATTTGTGAGTGAGCTGTTGGGCTCGTTTTTTATTTCTTTACTAACGTTATTGCTAGTGCGAAGTGGCTTAGGACATAATGCAAGCAATATTATTATTGGCGCGATTATGCCTTTGGTACCTGGTGTGCCGATGACTAACGCCTTACGAGATTTAATTGAAGGCAACTTATTAGCAGGAATGCAGCGGGGGATGGAATCGTTAATGGTTGTAGGTGCGATTGCTATTGGAGTGGCTGTGGGATTTTATCTACATATCTAGTGAGGTAATTATATGTGGCACTTAATCGTACAAATCAGTTTGAGTTTTTTGGGCACAATCGCGTTTGGATTATTTATTCAAGTTCCTGTCCAAGAGTTAGTGTGGGCAGGAGTTACTGGCAGTCTAGGCTGGACATGTTATTGGCTATTGTTTCAAATGGGAACAGGAAGTATTTTTGCTAATTTCGCGGGCGCTTTTTTAGTGGGAATTATGGGGATGTTACTTTCACGTCAACGTAAGCAACCTAGTACGACCTTTAATATTCCAGGATTAGTACCACTAGTACCGGGGGCTACCGCTTATCAAGCATTAGAATTATTAATTATCGGTCAACGTAATGCCTTTGTAACCAAATGTTTTCACGTAATTTTACTGACGGGCGCGATTGCTTTAGGTTATTTGTTGGCTCAATTGGTTGCTGAACAATTAAATAAAAATCACTACTACAAGAGATAAAAACCACCGAAATTATTTAATTAACTTCGATGGTTTTTTATTATCTTCAAATTCTAGAATTGCCAGACATTGAAGATGTTGTTAAGGCAAAAAGTCAACCGCAATATTTATGTTGTTTTGTTACAAAATTTATTCTTTATGCGAGCTTTTTTTGTTTTTTTCAGCTAAAAAAATATTTTGAATCTTTACAATATCTAATTGGTAATAATCGATTAGAATAAAAAGCAATTTGGCATCAATACCTTTGCCAGGTTGCTCAATATAATTTAAAGTCGATTTGGAAACGAAATAATCATACTTAATTTGAATGATTTCTGCTAATTTTCGAACACTTAAGTGCTGTTTTTTGCGTTCTTTACATAGTAATTGATTAACCGTCATAGCTCTCCCCCTTCTAAAACATTGTGATTATTAGTATCTTTTTGCCATAACAAACAAATGATACTATTTGCAATTTGATTTTAGGGAGAAATATGGTATATTATGCTTAAATGTCCTAAATATAGGACAAAATTAATCAAAAAATAATTTATAAGGAGGTTAAGCAATTGAACGAGGAAAACAAATTATTAGGCTACCTTAAAGCTAATCATATTAAACAACAACAGGTAGCAGAGATTATTGGCCGCTCATTATCTACGACAAATCGCAAAATTAACAATCATAGTGATTTTACTAAAAGAGAAATTAAAAAATTGCATAGTTCTTTAAATATACCGATTGATATTATTATTTGATTTTTATTACTAAAAGGAAGTTTTTTAATGTTTAAATTGTGCAGTAGTTATTTTAAAGAAAAAAAGTTATTTCTATTTCCCTTATTATTAGTAATAGTTATTTTTGGATTGTTTAATAATTATCAGGTTACTAAATCTGACGTGCGAGCCAATGATTTGGATATGGATATTACAACGCTGATTAATTCTCAGGGCTTAGGTGTTCTCATTCCGAAGGTTTCTAATAATAACATCAATACTGCAAATGTTCGTTCGCAAACTCCAGTACCAAGCAATCTGGTCTGGCCTGCCAACAATGATTATGCTTTAGCGCCAGATTTAGACCCTAATTCTAATGGTGGATACATTGCTTACGTTAGGACACCTAATCAATATTTACATGCTATTTATGGGTATAGTAGCGTAGGGGATCCTAATCCACAAAATTACGATCAAGTTCCTAATAGTGACACTTATACAAACAAATCAAATATTACTAAAGTTGTTTTAGTAGCCGATATTGATTTGGTTAATACTTCTGCTACTAGTCCAACTAATCCGAATCCTAATAATCCTGATATCACAATGAATTATCCCAATACCAATAATAAATTTACACTACCCATTTGGGGAAATTTATTAAGCGGTATTTCTGGCAATCATACGGGGGGTGATGCTCCAAGAACAATGGCAATACAACGGCCTTCAAAGGACAACACCTTAACTATTGAAGCTAATAATCACTCTATAAATGTAGGTAATATGGCTATTCAAACTTGTGATGTCGGTGGTAATTATAAAATGACGATTGCATTACAAAATGCCACTATCTATAATAGTAGCTTTTATGGATATATTTGGGGCCGTGGTAATACGCAGGAAATATATCGCGATGTTAATTATTATGGTTCTCAATTTTTGTATAGTAGTGGAAATGTTAATATTGAAACTTATGGTACCATTAATGCCTTTTCTCTAAGAGAGTATTATGTGCCGGGAGATTCTAGATCTTATCATTGTCAGGGTGATGGCAACCAACAGAATATGCAAGCGCAGAATGTAGATTTTGGTGAAGATTGTATTTATAACGGTTATACTTATGCGGGAAATGTTTTGGAATTAACAGGGGGAGCGACCGTGCATGATGGCGCTAAAGTCACCCTTTATCCCCATACTGGAGTTGGTACTCCTACTACCGGAATTACTACTGCGGTTAATCTTATTCCTGAAGATTCTTATGGTAATAGTACCGGTGCGGGTATTTATATGCTTGGTGGTGGTACTGCTGGATCAGTACCACAATTAAAAATCGGTAAAAATGCTCAACTGAATATTCAAGTTGATCGCAAGCCATTAGCTGACGTATTAACCAAGCTTAATCCTGATACTGTTTATCATGATCCGATTATGGATACTGGCTATAGGACTCCTGCCACTGCCCTAATTTTAAGTGCTGCCAATAGTAAAATTCAGTATGTTGATCATTCTAATTCAACAATTAATTTAACTAGTGATGGCGCTTTGGCAGGATACGGAATCGCCTTGATTCAAGGTGGGGTTATAGATATTGGTGAAGGTAATATGCATATAGCTGCCAATAATTTAGGCGCAAGTAATGTTAATTTAGTCCAATTAGGCTCTACTGGTAAAGTGTTTGTTAATAAAAATGGTTCATTTGATATTCAAGCACCTAAAGCTACAGGTAATGTTAATATGGTTTATAGTTCAGGGACTTTTAAAGTCAATGTTTATAAGCCTAAGAGCTTAAGTATTGCTCGTCCCAATACTAATCCTGGAAGTAATATTATTTATGGTACTGGTAGTGTAGAAATGAGGGATGTTAAAGAGATTATTCCTAATCCAACAGGAACTGGTAAGCCAATAACTATTCCATTTCAATATTTAAAGTTACCGTTTTATGGTAATTATATGTATAGTAGTAGTAATGGTAATATAATGAATGCTCAAACTAGTACCAGTGCTTTGAAAAAGTTAAATATAATTTTGCAATCATTATCAACGAATCCAACGAATCCATCTAATACACAATTTAAACAATTTGAAAAAATTGATGTAACTACAATTGATGATGGCCCAGATATTACTAAAAATCAATTTAATATTGATCCGGTACAAAGAAAAATCACTGGGAGTGTAGTTGATGCTGATGATAAAACTCAGCCGTTTAATAATGCTCGTCTACACGTTACGCTGCAAAGAGCAGGTTCACCTACTGCAATTGATTTAGGCGATACTAGTGATGACATTACGAAGCTAGATCCAGATTTGGATTCCATAGATCCGCAAAATTTATCAACGCCTAATTATGCTGCAGTAGAACCTGATAAAGTTAGCTGGTTTGCAGACCATCATATTGCAGGTGTAGTACAAGATTCTTTGACAAGTCCTGGTAACAGATTGTCTAAACCATGGAAATATGTAACATCTTCTGCTCTTACTTGGAGTGGGAAAGATAATAATAACTTTTCTTTAGACATTGATGATATTGTCCGGACATATGATAAGACTGCAGTAAATAAAATAGGCACACTATTACCAAGTGATAAGCTAACTGTAACTGCAGTTGATAACTTTCAAGCGTCAACTGTTTATACTGTCAAAATCAGTAGTCTGTATCTGAATCTTAATGATAAGCAAGCCAAAAAATATTACGTTTTAGGTGATGATATTCAAGTACCACTGATTTATCAAGAAAATATTGCTTCCTCAAAGCAGATGAATGTTAAAGGCTATCTGAATCCGACGGCTCACTCAACTTTAAAACCGAATGCGGCTGACTTTAGTAGTGACTTTACAATTAAGGGTGATAATAAGTCCAATCAGCTTACTTGGACGATTCCGGCAACACCTCCGAATAAAGTTACCGGCAGTACCCAAGACTATGAATTAAAATTTTATGGTACTGATGATCAGGGCGGACAAAGTCCTACCAATGCCTTTGATGATAGTGGCAATATTTTGGCAGATCAATTAATCTCTTATAAGTATACGGTGTTGAATTTGCCAGGCTATTCTGGAAATAAACAGCTGTATCAAGGCCAGGATAAGCGATTCAGTACAGAAGCGGGATTCACTAATCCCGACCGTTTAGGAATGGGGAATTACACCGAAAAGGACTTCTTTACACCAAAGGATGACACAGCAACCATTGATAATGTCACCTTTACTCGAGGTGATGGGACTGCTGCTGATACAGATTCGCCAGATGTACAGGTTAATCATGTAGTCAAAGTGATAGCCACGAATAAGGCGGGTAAATCACAAACGCATACCTATATTACCAATGGTAATTCGATTAAAGTGTTGCCTAAAGATTTTGGTTTAATTGCCGTAGGCGGTAGTTTCCCACAAGGAACAAGTTTTGAAGTGGATACGAATGTCCGAGTTTTGAAGCCGACTAAAGATTTGAAACTCGCCTCACTGCATATGCAGACAGACTTTACACATAGTGATGGCAGTCATGAAGATATCCAATTAGGGGAAAGCGGGCAGATTAAGATTGGGAATGTTTATTATCTTCAATTAACGGTGCCGAACCGCTTAGACTTTGGCAAGCATCGAGTAGGTAAATTTACTGATACCACTTATTCTCTAACTAATAAACAGAGTGTTTATGACAACTTGTTGTTAGTTTATGATCCGATTACTAGAAATCAGCTCAAAGTCACTATGCAACTGCAAAGCGACTTGACTAATGATAATAATGATATATGGGAAAATGCATTGTTCTTTAAACAGACAAGTGCTTCTGCGGCCCAATTTTTCCAGAAGGATAGTAGTGGCAATCCTGTTGCTGTTCCCGTATATTCTACAACAGTAGGAAATTCTGGTAATTTACCAGTTAATACGCACTTAAGTGAAAATTGGTGGAACAATTCTGACAAGCAAGTTGCCGGTGTTTTTCTAAAAAGTAAGCCAACTGATGCTCATTGGGGGAAATATAAAGGTCAAATAACATGGAATTTAACTAATAGTATTTAACAAAATAATTTAAATATTCAGCCAGATTGAAGTAGAACATTGTTTGAGATGCTTTTATTGATGGGATTTTATCAATAAAAACTTTTTGAGCGATGTTCTTTTTTGTTACAAATAATAGTTTGAGGCATAGAGTATATAAATTTTATTTTCTATTAATTTTTTTTAATAAAATCGCAAAAACAAGCTATATTTTATTTTAAATATCACCATTTATTGGAAATGATCCTTGCTATATTAGTGTTTATTCAATAAATTAAAAAAAACAAATTTAAGCATAAAACTTTAATCTTAAAATAAATGTATGTTATATTGAAAAAGTAATTATATTATTAGTGTCTAATCTTTTGAATAGGATATAAATGATAAGAAAAGTCCATGCACTTTGTGTTAATGAAGCATAATGGCTGAATTAGATATTAGGTTTAATAACTAGTTATACTTCTTTTTTAATTTATAGATTGTTTTGGACTTAATGTAATCGTTTTAAAAATTTATAAAAGTTGAAAGGTGAACAAATGAAAGAAGAAAACAAATTATTAGGTTATTTAAAGGCTAATCATATTAAGCAACAACAAGTTGCAGAGATTATTGAGCGTTCCTTATCATCTACGAACCGTAAAATTAATAATCATAGTGATTTCACGAGACAAGAAATTCAAAGATTACACGATATTTTAAAGATACCGATTGACATTTTATTGTGAGTGCAACTTTTAGATCCTATCATTCGATTAGAGCTTATGATTTTAGTTAATGGTTGGACAGATTATCATAATTGAGGTGAAAAGATGATTGATACAAAACCAAAGAGTGTGAATACATATTGGAAAACAAGTATTCAAAAAACTCAAATAGTTATTGCTTTTTTAATTAGTAGCTTTTTCTTAGCTGTGGGGGGCCATGTTGGATATGCAGCTGCTTTTTCTGATGCCAATTATGATATCAACAATCTGGTTAATTTTAGGCAAAATATTTTGCCTACACAGTCTCGCTCAACAAATAATCATATAGAAAGATTAGGGATGCCCTCAACTTTTGTTGTTGATGACAGCACTATTCCTTGGCCAACCAATAATGATTTTTATCTGACAGATAATCCAGATGGAGGCAAAATAGCTTATGTGCATAATGCTAAACAACTTCTGCATGCTATCTATGGATTTGGTACGGATTATAAAAATATAGACATTCGTAGTGGGACTGGTACATGGGGATATTCAGATATTACTAAAATCGTTTTAACTAAAGATATCGATATTCCTAATTTGGCCAATGATCCTGATATTACCTTTGCTACTCCATCGACTGGAGCAGGTGCCACTGTTCGCAGTACGGGAGCTATTAATAATGTTAATCATGATCCTTACATGTTGAATTTTTCGCGAATTAATAATTATGGTTCATTAACGAGCCCATCAGCACCTCATTCGGGAAAATATTCAGGACAAGATGGTGGAGAATGGAATTTGAGGATTATTCATTCTTCGAATAAGCCCGACGATCTTACTACTGAAATATCAGGAAAAGTACAGTCGACTTTTACTATTGATGGCCAAGGACATACTTGGAATTTAGGAAATTTTAGTATTTTTTTAAGACAAAGTCGCGCTGCAAATATAACTTTAAATAATATGAAAATATATGGCAGTAATTTTTTTGGTCCGATTAGAACTGAGAATATGACTTCGGTACCCACTGTACTTACGTATAAAGATATAACTTATTATGGATCGCAGTTATTATATAGTAACTCTGGAGTTACAGTCCATTTTCAAGGTGATTGTACAGGTTATGCACTGTATTCTTATATTGGTCCTGATGGTAATGTATATAGTTGTCAAGGAACTATTACTGGTTCTGCTCAACAATTATTAGAAGGTCAGAATATTAATTTTGATGCAGATTGTAATTTTAAAGGTTATACGTATGGTGGCCACGTACTTTTAGTTACAGGTAATGTAACAGTTGGCGACAGAGCTAATGTTGAATTACATCCACATTATATGCGTGGTGGACCTAACCATAATTCCGCAGCTGAAGCAGGAGTAGTTCCTGCAGGTAATACACCTATTGGGTTAGCAGTTGTTGGCAATCAAGGTGATTTAACGATGCAACATAATGCACAGTTAAATATTATAGTTGACCGCAAGCCCTTAGCTGATAGTATCCCAACTGCTGATAAAGGATTAATTTTAAAAGATAAGAATGATACTTGGTATGATTCAAGAATGACTGATGGATTTTATGCTACACCACTAGCATTATCTTTATCTGGTCGCGGTAATTTACAATATGTTACTAATTCTAACTCGGTGATTAATATTAAAAGTGATGGTGCCATTGGTTCGAATAATTTAATTAATTTGACTGGTGGTCAAGCCAATATTGGTGAAGGCGAGATGAATGTAGAAGCTAAGAATTTGGGTAATAATAATGGGGCAACAGCTAGTCTCTTGTCTACTTCCAATGCAGCTAATATTTTTGTTGATCGCAATGGGAGTTTTTCAATGAGCGCTCCTAAAGCGACATCGCGAGTTTATTTAATTAATAGTAGGGGTTCTTGTAGAATTAATATTTATAAACCAAAGAAGCTTCATTTAGAGCGCCCTAATAAAGCTTCGGTTCTGCTTCATGGTACAGGGAATGTTGAAATGCATGGTGTTAAAGAAACGGCGCTTGCAGATAATCCTGATGACCCTTCAGGTCCGGATATCTCTATAAGAGATACACAATTTCAATATTTGAACTTACCTTTTTCTAGTGATAGATTGCAAAGTAGTGCTAATGGTACTACAATGTCCGCGCAAACAAGTGCGACTAATCTGGTTAAATTAAAACAACTTTTAGCCCAACTATCTCCTAATAATAATAGTAGCTTCCCACAATTTAGAGTGTTTGATGCAACTGCAATTGATCCGGGACAAGTGATTGCCAAGCCCTTACCAACTATTGATCCGCAACATCGTTTAATTGAAGGTGATGTTGTAGATGATAATACTGCACGTCAACCTGCTATCGGTGCACGTCTGCATGTCACTTTGACTCGCACAGGTTCTAGTACTCCGATTGATTTGGGCGATAGTGGGGCCACAGTTGCGGAGTTGAATCCGAATAAAGATTCCTTAGATCCAGGAAATATCTTTGCTACGCCAGCACCAACACCCACAGCAGTTGAACCTGATGAAGGACTGTGGTTTGAACACCATCATGATAGTTCTGGAATAGCTACTAGTGATTTGACAGCCAAAGGCAATTTGTTGGCACAGCCTTGGCGTTATGTAACTGATTCCAAGGTAGTCACTTGGGATAATACAGGTCATTTCCAGTTGGATGTAGATAAGCTGCTGGCAGAATACGATAAGAATAATGCTGCTAATCCAATTGGGACTTTAGTACCTAATGATAAATTACAAATAACGGTGGTGAATAATTTTCAAGCGTCAGTGGTTAAAACTGTCAAAATCAGTAGTTTGTATCTGAATCTTAATGATAAGCAAGCCAAAAAATATTACGTTTTAGGTGATGATATTCAAGTACCACTGATTTATCAAGAAAATATTGCTTCTTCGAAGCAGATGAATGTTAAAGGCTATCTGAATCCGACGGCTCACTCAACTTTAAAACCGAATGCGGCGGACTTTAGTAGTGATTTGACAATTAAGGGTGATAATAAGTCCAATCAGCTTACTTGGACGATTCCGGCAACACCTCCGAATAAAGTTACCGGCAGTACCAAAGACTACGAATTAAAATTTTATGGTACTGATGATCAGGGTGGACAAAGTCCAACCAATGCCTTTGATGATGGTGGCAATATCTTGGCAGACCAATTAATCTCTTATAAGTATACGGTGCTGAATTTGCCAGGCTATTCTGGAAATAAACAGCTGTATCAAGGCCAGGATAAGCGATTCAGTACAGAAGCGGGATTCACTAATCCCGACCGTCTGGGAATGGGTAATTATACCGAAAAGGACTTCTTTACACCAAAGGATGACACAGCAACCATTGATAATGTCACCTTTACTCGAGGTGATGGGACTGCTGCTGATACAGATTCGCCAGATGTACAGGTTAATCATGTAGTCAAAGTGATAGCCACGAATAAGGCGGGTAAATCACAAACGCATACCTATATTACCAATGGTAATCCGATTAAAGTGTTGCCTAAAGATTTTGGTTTAATTGCCGTAGGCGGTAGTTTTCCACAAGGAACAAGTTTTGAAGTGGATACGAATGTCCGAGTTTTGAAGCCGACTAAAGATTTGAAACTTGCCTCGCTGCATATGCAGACAGACTTTACGCATAGCGATGGCAGTCATGAAGATATCCAATTAGGGGAAAGTGGCCAAATTAAGATTGGAAATGTTTATTATCTTCAATTAACGGTGCCGAACCGCTTAGACTTTGGCAAGCATCGAGTAGGTAAATTTACTGATACCACTTATTCTCTAACTAATAAACAGAGTGTTTATGACAACTTGTTGTTAGTTTATGATCCAATTGCGAACAACCATTTACAGGTAACTATGAAATTGCAAAATGATTTGACTGATGATAGCAATAATATATGGAAGAATGCGTTGTTTTTTAAGCAAACAGTCGCGCCGCACCGTGAAGTATCTTTCTATGATAATAACGGACAACCGATATCCGTACCTATATATGATAAGCAACTACCTGCAAGAATTGATGGTTCCCAGAATAGTCCAGTTAATACGCACTTAAGTAATGACTGGTGGGATAACGATAAGCAAGTAGCTGGTGTATTTCTGAAAAGTAAAGCAACTGACGCTCATTGGGGGAAATATAAAGGTAAGATTATTTGGAATTTATCCAATAGTATTTAACAAAATAATTAATTCAGCCAGATATAATTAGAACATTGTTTGAATTTTTTCTTATGGATGAAATTTTGGCCATAAGAAAATGAGAACAATGTTTTTAATTTTGTTTAAAAATTAAAAATTAATCATTTAATTTAAAGAACAAATATGCTATATTATACTTGAATTAGCTATTTTTATTGCGCTGGATAGAATCTTAAGGGGGTCATAATGAAAACGATAATTAACTTGTTGATATATGTTCTCAAACATTCTTATTTTATAAAAAATGTTATTCGTTGGATAGTTGTTTTGAAATTAGAAAATTATAATTATTTGACTCCTATGAAATGTTGAATTCATTAAAAAGTTTTATTGTTTAAAGTTAATGAATTGTCTATTTTTGAATATATAGTGAGCATTGTGTAAGCGCTTGACTATCCGCTGCTATTTTCAAAAAGTTTTTGTCGAACGAATAGTTAACCAAGGTCACCTCAACTTCATAAGAAGAATAATTTTATTCCAATTGTAATATTTTTGAATTGAAGGAGTGATTATGAATCGGTTTGCTTAAAAAATGTTGATTAGTACTTGCTTTCGTTTTAACTAATAGTTAGTATTAGCTAAATGATATTATTGTGGATTTATATATCTGAATTATCTCAAGCCGTAAAAAAATTATTTATATTATTGACAATGTTCCAATTATACGATATTGTTTCAATTATCAAAATAAAAAATTGGCTTATAAATAGTAAAGCTATTAGCTGGTTTTTAAAATTTGTTTGATAATCAAATTATTTAAAATCAGGGGGGAATAATTAATGATGGAAGAAAATAAATTGTTGGGGTATCTGAAAGCAAATCATATCAAGCAACAACAAGTTGCTAAAATTATTGGACGTTCGCTATCGGCGACAAATCGAAAAATTAATAATCATACTGACTTTACTAAGCGTGAAATTCAAAAATTACATGATCTTTTGAATATTCCAATTGATGTAATTATTTAATAATATATTATTTGTAAAAGCGGCATTAGCTTTCTAGCTAATGCCGCTTTTTGTGTTTTTAGCTACCAAATTAAGAATAGTTTAGGAAGAATTTTTTGCTTTGTTGTCTAAAAATTTATCTATATTTTTTCTTATCCTTTTCATCATAAGAATTTATAAATTTAGCAAAAATTAACACTCCATAAATAGAGTAACAAATAGATGCAATTATAAAAAGCACTAAAAATATATCATTTTTAGTAAACATAAGAAGAAAATAAAAAGATAATAAAACTATCCAAATAATATAATTAAAAGCGTTAAATAACTTTTCCATATTAACCTCCTTTGATGGTAAGCATTAAATCGATAATTAAAATATATTAGAAACAAATAATAACAAATAACTATATAAAGTGCAATAAAAAATATATTTTAATTATTTTATTAAAAATATTTTTATTTTTTAATTTATATAACTCATTTAAAACAAATAATATTGATTTAAATAACTGTTTTTTGTTCTAATTTCTTTTTAAAGTCCTTAATAGATTTTGCTTGTTCCAAACTAACTTTTAATGGATGTAGATTTAGATGCTATTAAACAAGCTGATTATGATATCACTACACCAGTGGTAATTACTAATTCTTCTGAATTTAGTGAAGTTACTATTCCTTCTCAAACGACTGTGACTAATGATGACATTTTACTGTATACTATTAAATAATAAGGAGGTTACTTAATGACAGTACAACAATTTCCAAAAGACTTTTTATGGGGCGGTGCTACAGCCGCTAATCAATTAGAAGGTGCTTATCAAGAAGATGGTAAAGGCCTTTCGTTGCCGGATATTTTACCTGGTGGCAAAGAACGGATGACCGTCGTGAATCAGCCTGATTTTGATTTTTCTTTGAATGAAGATAAGTATTTTTATCCAAACCACATAGGGATTGATCATTATCATCATTTTAAAGAAGACATTGCTTTATTTGCAGAGATGGGATTTAAGTGTTATCGCTTTTCCATTGCATGGTCACGGATTTTTCCTAATGGCGATGATCAAGAACCAAATGAAGCAGGATTGAAGTTTTATGACGATTTAATTGCAGAATGTCTTAAGTATAATATTGAACCTGTAATTACAATTTCGCACTATGAATTACCTTTAAACCTAGTAAAAAAATATGGTGGCTGGAAAAATAAGCAATTGATTGATTTTTATGAACAATTTGCTCGGACAGTTTTAACCCGTTACCATGACCAAGTTAAATATTGGATGACTTTTAACGAAATTAATAGTGCAGCACATTTTCCAATTATGAGTCAGGGATTGGCTGTTTCTAATGGTGCTACTGATAAGAAGAACATTTTCCAAGCTTGGCATAATCAATTTGTAGCTAGTGCCAAAGCTGTTAAAATTGGCCACGAATTGGATGCCAATTTACAAATTGGCTGTATGATTTTGTATGCAACCACTTATAGTTATGATGCTAACCCCGTTAATCAAACTGCAGCTATGAAATCTAATCAAGAGAATAATTTCTTCTGCGCAGATGTTCAAGTACGAGGTCACTACCCAGCTTATACGGCGAGCTTATTAGCAAAATATAATCTGCAACCACAAGATATCGATTATACTGAAGCAGAGTTAGACTTAATTGCACAATATCCTGTTGACTATATTGGCTTTAGTTACTACATGTCTGCTGTTGAAGAAGTTACACAAGCCAATCACGAAAGCGTAAAAGGTAATTTAATGGGAGGAGTTCGGAACCCATTTTTAAAGACAAGTGATTGGGGTTGGCAAATAGATCCAGCTGGATTGCGGATTGCACTTAATCAGTTATACGATCGCTATCAAAAGCCTTTATTTATTGTAGAAAATGGTTTGGGCGCAAAGGATCAATTAGATGAAAATAACTATGTTGCCGATGATTATCGTATTGATTATCTGCGCCAACACATTCAAGCTATCGGTGAAGCTTTAGACGATGGTGTTGATGTGATGGGCTACACACCGTGGGGTTGCATTGATTTGGTAAGTGCATCAACTGGGGAAATGTCAAAGCGTTATGGCTTTATTTATGTTGATGTTGATGATGCTGGCCATGGAACTTTTAATCGTTACAAGAAGAAATCCTTTGCTTGGTATCAACAAGTCATTGCTTCTAATGGGGCTAACTTAGATTAATTATTTTAAAATTACAAACATTAATAAGCCCTCAAGAGTGGATATTAAGTCCATTTTGGGGGCTTTGACTTTAAATCAATATAAGAGCATATCTAACAGTATTATTCTGACAAAATAATAGTACAAGCCTAAGAATTTGATAAGTATTGCAGTCTATGCAATTACTTTGATTCTTAGGCTATTTTATTTGCTTTATTAATTAAAAATTAGAAATAATTTTTATTAAATTAGAAATTTTTTTTCTTGCTAATTTAGCAGACTACCTATATCATTGTAAGAGATTAAATGCTCTTTTTATTAAAAAAGAGCGATAATAATCAAATTGTTGATGTTATATAAAAATATAATCTTAATTAAGGAGCTGGGAGACTACTAGACATTGTAGAGTTATTTTTTGTTCAAGAACCACGTTTAAAAGAGTCAGCGATCGAAGTCTATAATTGATTTTTTATAAGCAAACAGCGATATTTTTAACTATTTGATGAGATAACCAATTATAAAATTATGAGAAATTAGTTTTTTTGATTAATATCAGTGAAAACTAGTCGCTTTCGAGAAGGGAATGTGATGACAATGAATCATAAAATAACCAGTTATATGAGTAGTACAATATTAGGAGTTTTTTTAATTTTAGTTTGCAATTTGACTATTGTACGAGCAGATTCTTTTCAAGATATTATTAACAATCGTAATATTCTGCTACGTGCTGGGGGACCAACAATATTTGATGGCGACGAATATCAAAAATTTACTGATGTATTTGGGAAATGGGATTTCTTAGATGGCAGGAATAAGCAGACGACGGAAGATTTTTCGAATTTTGTAGAAATAAAGGATGTTAATAATCCTGATACTGACTATATTCCGCGTAAATATAGTGATTTAACCTTGTCAGCACCTGCCAACTTTGCGCAATATGATCCCACTAATCCTGACAATAAAGATAAAACTAAACCTGACAATGTTTATACCAATATTGATAATTTTCTATTTTCAAATAATTTATGGGCTTGGCAATCTCCTTTTCAAAATGGTTTTTTAATTAAAGATCATCGTAAACCAGCTTCTTTTATTATTAAAAAAGTAGGTTTTTATCGAGGTAAATGGGTTGATGCGGTGTACACATTCACTTTGGAAGGGACTAATGGCAATACAAATCAAAATAGTCCTATAGGCTGGGATAGGACTAATTCGACTGCAGATGCTTGGATGAATTTTGTAAGAATAGATCCTAATACTCTAGCTATTCCTCGTAATGATAATGCAGACGTTTATTTTAACTTAGGGGCTCCTGGTAATCCTAATACATTAAATTGGTTAAACCCTGTAAGTTATACAACTGTAGCTTCTAGAAAGATGCGTAATAATAATCCAGAGGCTTCACGCTGGATTATAGATATTAAGTTTGTTTATGATCGTTCTACTAAAGCTAATCCTACTCCAAACGAAAAAAACGATACGCCTATTGATGCTTCCGGTAATTTTCAGGTGTTTAATGTTAATGAACGTAAGATATACGCATTTGATAAAGCTGACTTAGATACTTTAGGTACTGGTGATGGCAACCGACTTTTACTCATTAATAATGGAGTAACTTATGGACAAAATAGCAATGGAAAAAAATCTGTCATAAGCGGTACTCCTACTCAGGTTAAGGGTCATCAAAATACTGCACCAGGCGCTGAAAATTACTTTGAAGTTTCCGGAGTAGGTATTGATAACTCTGGTACAAGGTTAGATAATGGTTTTCTATATTTATTTAATCATGGTCATTTAAGGGTGACAGATATCTTTAGTGGTAGAGGAGATACTGGTGGTGCTATGTACACTAATATGAGTAATAATGCTACCTTTAGAGCAGAGATTCCTTATACTGATTTTGAGGGTACTACGAATAATTTTGGAAATGTAACTGATAGTTCCGATGAGATTGTTACTTCAAATAAAAGCAAATATAGTCCTCAGACGGTGCAATTTAAAATATACCAAAAGCTTCCACCACAGCCAATTACTCCTAAACCAGTAGCTCCTTCAGTGGTTAAAGTTAATAATGTTGAGGTTCCAAATTATCTCAGCATTGATTTGTCAAATATTGAAATTAGTGCATTGAATAATTCTCAGCTTGATAGTGCTGTCAATGGTGTGCCTTCTCTTCCACAATATAAACCACAGAGTTTAGAAGAAAGCGCCAATCCTCCTGCAGGCAAGAAAGTATATAATTATAAACTGGATACATCCATGGTGTTAGGACTTGCTCCTGGTTTTAATGGATTCAGCAACTTGTTTATCAAAGGAGATTTGAATTTTAAAATTGACTGGGATAAAAAGGTTAATGGAGAATATCCTTGGAAAAAAGATGTGACACAAATAGATGGTCAAGATTATGTTGCTGCTAAAATGCAAGGTATGAATACTGATGTTTTCCGAAAGGAAGGACAGGTAGAAAAGTATCATTCAATAACAGATTCCACAAATTATTTACAAGACTCATATACTTCCAATGTTCGTGTTCCTAATGGAACTTATAACTTTAAATACGTTGATAATACTAATAATAGACCAATTAATGTTAATGATCCCAAGAATACTACACATCCAGCTGATGTAACTTCGGTTGTTAAAGAAATTGGAAATAGTTATAATGCTATAACTCCTGATGCAACAGATGGTCCTACACCAGTGCCAAAATATCTCAATAGTTTTGCAAAAAAGGACTATCTCTTTGAGAAAGCTGTATTAGTTGATGACAAGAATAATGAAACACCTTTAACCATTACTGATTTGACGAATTTAGAATTCACTTATAATAATAATCAAGCAAAAACTATCAAAGTATATTATAGTCCTACTGTAAGTCGAGTAACTTTCCAATATGCGGCGGTTAATAATAATAAAGGCTCTAATATTTTAGATCCATCTAATTACTTTAGTTCTGGTAGTAGTAGTTGGCCTAACAATTCACCCTCATTAAATCTTTATTCTCTAAAAGCTCATTCAACAAATGGTAACTATACTATTCGCAGCTATGTTGAAAATGGTGTTAACAAAGATGTGCCAATCGCAGAAGAACTGCCAATTAACCAACCAATAGTATCTCCTAGTACTAATCCTAGTGATGATGGGCCGATTACTCCACCGGCTAAATTTCAAGGTGAAGATTCGTCTAAAGTGAAAAAAGTTTATTCTGGCTCTCCAGCTCCTCAAATAAAAAATTATCGCTATTTAGGGTACTATCAATATACCGTGGGAACTTCACAAGGAGTTTTCCATCCTTATAATATTAAGGAAAAAGATAAAACTAAAAATAATGCGTGGGCTATGGGAAAATATGGCGCGGATAATCAAGTAATTGTTTTTGTCTATGTTTCCAAAGATGCTGATAATGGTCTTAGTGTAAAAACTTCTAACAATATTGACTTTGGTAAGGGATTTTTGGAAGACTTAAAACGTGATAATAAGAATCAAGCTAATCCTGTTACCGTTCAAATAGACGATGGTTTCACTTATGCAGATAAGAGTATGCAATGGCCTGATCGAGAATGGGATTTATCTGTACAAGCAGATAATTTCAAATTGAGTAATGGCACTAGTATGTCAGTAATACCTACTATTAAATTTGATAAACCGTCAAACATTGAATATAAATCGACTGGTCTTAAGAACGAACCTACCATTAATGACAGTTTTTCCACCTATTTACAGAGTGGCTTTACTTTACCTTTAGATAAGATGGAACATCAAGTTCTAAAAGTGAACGGATTAAAGGATACTCCTAATACATTATCAGGTCCTACTTATAAGTCTGAATCACTGAAGTTAACTTGGAATAGTAATACTATTCATTTGAATGTACCTAAGGGAGTAACTATTGGTAAATATTCCACCAAAATAACTTGGACAATAAAAAACAGCATTAATTAATTATCACTTTAAACGATAAAAAAGCTGAGATATCAGGATGTCTTAGCTTTTTTATTGCCTATAATTAGATTGATTTTACTATGATTGGTATTTTTATACTATTTACTTAATATAATATCTCTGTTAATGTTTGAAATAGCATGTTGGTCTTTTTACAAATTTATTTATAATACTGGTATTTTTCATTTCATGGTAAGTTAATGTTGCTCAATCTGCACAGTCGGATACTAATTTTGAGCAGTAATACAAATACAATCATTAATCTTTAATGACAAGCAAACGCCATCCGTTAATCATGCTGGCAATGAGCTGGATCATCCATTAGCACAAACAAAATCTTTGAAATTTGCTAATCCTTACTATCTCTTGTTAACAGTTCCCGATACTATTGATTATGGTCATCATATTTTAAATAATAGTACCGATAAAATCTTTCACAATTTTGACGAATAAAACAACAACCATTAATACAATTAAGAGTTCGCCAACAGATAATCTAAAAACGAAACATATTTTAGATAATTGGTGGGATAGTAAACAAAATCAAAAATCGGGTCTTTTTTTGCAGACGAGGGCGCAACCGAATAAAACAGGACATTATGCAGGCAAGATGACCTGGAGTGCTACTAATAGTTTGGATTAATAAATAGGGGGTTAGGGCAAAATATTGTCTTAACCCTTTATTATTGTCTCATTAGTTTACATTTGTAAATTTGATGCTATAATGAAGATACATTTACAAATGTAAACAAAAGTGGTGGAGGTTTGATTAATGAGTAAAATTGTAGTAATGATTGTGGCTATAGTCTTAATTGGTTTTATTAGTTGGTGGTTCTTCGGCAATCACCAACAAGCAGCTGTAGCTGCGGATGTATCACCAGCTCATCAGCAAAATGTGCAAGTGATTGTCGATGGCGGTTATAAACCAGAAACAGTAGTGCTCAAAAAGGGCATTCCGGCCCAAGTAACCTTTAAGCGGCGTGATCCTTCTAGTTGTCTGGAACGGGTCGTGTTTCCAGATTTAGGAATTAATGAGTTCTTACCAGAACAAGCAGATCATCCTATTACTATTGATACTAGCCAAACTGCAGAATATGACTATGCTTGTGGGATGAACATGTTTCATGGAAAAGTAATTGTCAAATAAAAGGAGAAATAACAATGCAAACAGCAACTATCATTATTAAAAACGGCTATCAACCTACTGAAGTCTATTTTCAAGCTCAACAACCAGCACAAATTATCTTTCAGCAAGAAGACTCATCACCTTGCTTAAGCGAAGTACAATCAACAGCACTTCAATTCAAGGTACAATTAGCAGTCGGCGATACAAAAACTGTCACAATTGATACTAGTCAACCAGGAGAATATGAATTTGCTTGTGGAATGAATATGTTTCACGGAAAGGTCGTTATTGACTCATGAGCATTAAACAACGCTTTATATTTTCTTTAGTACTTTCATTGCCAATGTTGGTGCAAATGATAGCAATGCCCTTTGGCTGGATGTTACCTGGTGGGGCTTGGACGATGTTTGCTCTAACAACAGCAATTATGTTGGTATCTGCGCGGCCATTTATTCACAGTGCATGGGCAGCTTTTAAGAACCACCATGCTAACATGGATACTCTTGTAGCAATTGGAACTGCTACCGCTTATCTCTATAGCGTTTATGCTTTGTTGCATCATCAAGGGGTATTTTTTGAAAGTGCAGCATTTGTCATTACCTTCATCTTATTAGGTCAAGTCCTGGAAGAAAAAATGCGAACCAATGCTTCCAGTGCTGTTGAAAAATTGATGGATTTACAGGTCAAAGAAGCTGATGTTATTCGCGATGGTCAAGTAGTTAAAGTACCATTAGAACAAATTCAAGTGGGTGATACACTGCAAGTTAAGCCGGGGCAAAAAATTGCAGTCGATGGTATTATCACCACAGGTTCTTCTAGTGTCGATGAGTCAATGGTAACCGGTGAAAGTATGCCCATCACCAAAAAAGTTGGTGATCAGGTAATTGGCTCAACTATTAATAAAACAGGTACCTTTAGATATACAGCTCAAAAAGTTGGGAACGACACCTTACTGGCACAAATTGTAGAAATGGTTAAAAAAGCTCAAAACAGTCGCGCGCCCATTCAAAAAACAGCTGATCAAATTTCTAATATATTTGTACCGATTGTTTTAATCATTGCGATTGTTACCTTTGTCGTTTGGAATGTTTTTTTGAATGCTGTTCCTGTAAGAGCGTTACTCTTTGCGGTATCTGTAATCATTATTGCTTGTCCTTGTGCATTAGGCTTAGCGACACCGACTGCTTTGATGGTTGGTACTGGCCGCAGTGCTAAGTCGGGTGTACTAATCAAAAATGGTGAAGTTTTGGAAGCAGCTAATAATATTCAGACAGTAGTTTTTGATAAAACCGGCACCATTACTAATGGACAACCCCAAGTGACTGATGTTGTGGGGGATAATCACACACAAATTTTACAAATTGCCGCAGCGTTAGAAACCAATTCCGAGCATCCTTTAGCCGCAGCAATTCTCCACCAAGCTCAGACAGAACACATTGCAACACCAACTGTTCAAAATTTTCAAGCTATTACCGGCAAGGGGGTTCAAGGTGAAATTGACCACCAAACAGCCTTTGTGGGTAATGACAAATTGGTAGCTAATTATCAATTGAGTCAGGATTTGCAACAACAAATGGTTCAGTTGCAAAATCAAGCCAAAACAGTAGTTTTAGTTGGATTTCAGGAGAAAATTATTGGTTTAATTGCAATTCAAGATACACCTAAAGCTAGTGCTCGACCAACTATTACAGCCTTAAAAAAGCAAGGTCTAAAAACAGTGATGCTGACAGGTGATAATCAACGAGTAGCCCAGGCTATTGCGCAACAAGTTGGCATAGATCAAGTAATTGCTAATGTTTTGCCGGGAGATAAAGCCACTAAAGTCCAAGAACTGCAGCAGCAAAGTCGAGTAGCCTTTGTGGGTGATGGAATTAACGATGCGCCCGCTCTAACAATTGCTGATGTCGGAATTGCTATGGGTTCAGGAACTGATATTGCTATTGAATCCGGCGGAATTGTTCTGGTCAAAAACGATTTGCGCGGAGTAGTTCAAGCCTTAGAATTAAGTAAAAAAACTTTTCAACGAATCAAATTGAACTTGTTTTGGGCTTTTATCTATAATGCTTTGGGCATTCCGATTGCGGCGGGTTTATTTGTCGGCTGGGGCTTAACTTTAAGTCCAGAAATAGCTGGTTTGGCGATGGCATTAAGTTCAATTTCAGTGGTGTCTAGTTCCTTACTCTTGAACAAAACCAAACTAACACCCATCCCAGATTAAAGCAGATATTCATAATATTAAAAAGCAATCTATCATAAACGATAGATTGCTTTATTTGTTTTCATTCTTATTAAGTTTAATGGTAATTTCTAAAGCCGTTTGTAAGCGTGCAATTTGAGATTTTGTTGCTGGTTGTCCCCAAAATTGGAGATTAGAATTTTGCTTAATAACTAATAGTAATTCTTCTAAAATAAGACCTAAATCACTAATAGAAGAATCATTCAGAGTTGTTGAGGGAGCATTTTTATCTAATAAATAATCAGTGGAAACTTGAAAGTATTGAGCTATCTTAATGACTGTCGAGATATCAGGTGTACGTTCTCCCCGTTCCCACATTGAGACTGTCGACTTAGTCATATTTAAATGTTGTCCTAACTCGGTTTGTGTGATGTGTTGGGCATGACGCAGTTTTTTGATTTTTTGTCCAATGGTCATTAGCAGTCCCCCATCGAGATTATAAATGTCTCATACAAGAGAGTACAACTAAGTACACAAATTGTTGTCAAGGGATATTGACAGACGGCGAAGCATGGAATAACATGTACACATAGCGTTAACTTTTTAGCGAAAGCAAATCGCTACATAGTTACATATCGCTATTGATTATAATGATTTGAATTTAGTGTATTGAGCTAAACAAGCTTTTGTACACTATTTTTATTCAAAATCATCAATAAATCTAAATAAGGAGTAGGTTAGATGGAAAAAAGAGTTGATGTTTCGTTATCGCTGTTATTTTTTTGGGTCAAAGGTTTTATTGCTGTTGACTCAAGATTTGTTAGGGTTTCTAAGGGAAATACTATTTTAGGTTTTATACCTGCAGGTAGAGATAATCAGAATATTCCTCTGAAAAATATTAGTTCTACAATGATTTCTTCACAATATAAAATTAAACCAATTATTCTAGGAATTATTATAATTTTTCTAGCTTTTAGTGCTATAGGACAAAGCTTTTTAGGGGCTCTTGTTTTGTTATTAATTGGTGCAGGGATTTTAGGTAGTGGTCTGCAAAATGTGCTAGTAATCCAACGTGCTGGTTCAGACTATTTAATTCCAGTTCCCTTTTTTGAAAAAGCTAAATTATTAACTATTCAAGATGCAATTACTGAAATGTTAGCTCAAGATACTGATAAGACTGATTTGAACATGTTCTTTGAAAAGAAACAGCAATAGTTACTTAAAGAGGAGGATAAGTGGTGTCAGAGAATAAGGATGATATACAACAAGATAAAGAAGAACAAGTTAAAAATACAAAATTAAGTGAAAACGAAACTGTTTCGAAAGTTGCTTCTAAAATCCATAAAGTACCCAGCCAAACTTGGATAGGTATTGCTTTAGTAGTTGTAGTCCTAGTAGCGGGAACATATTTTTATTTAAATCGTAAGACCAGTATATTAACTGGTGAAGCTGCTAATGTCAAATTTAGTGGCTATGATGGTTCGGGAAGTGCTATTTATGATACTACAACCGCTAACTTAAATATGTTTCATACTTTAGCAAAGAAAGTAGGACTGGACGAATCAGTTGCGAACAAGTTACTTGAAAGTGGCGATACTACTTTGTGGAATTCTACTAACCCGTATAGTTCATACGCTTATACGTCAGACCAGCGTGATAAAATTATAAAAATGGTTCAGTGGGCTAAAGAAACTAAAGTGGATATTGAACCAACTTCACATTTAAGCAATGGTGATAAGATTAAAGTTACTGTGGATACTAGTAACGACAAAAATAATCCAATTAAAGCTGAAACAAAAACTTTTAAAGTTAAAGGATTGAAATCCGTTAAAACTAAGTCGACGAATAGTTTATTGTCGAGCATTAAAGCTGACTTTGTTGGGTTTGACGGTTATGGGGCTGTTGTTTTAAGTAGTAATAAAATTAAGAGTAATACAACTTTTACTGTAAAAAGAAATGGATCATTATCTAATGGACAGACAGTTACAGTAAAAGCTCCAGAAAGTTTATTTCAAGAAGATGGCGTGAAATATGTGGGCAGGCGCACTGTCAAATTTAAGGTGCGAGGATTAAGTGAATTTACTAAAATTTCTAATGTGGATGAAGTTAAAAAAGTAACTGATTCAGTTGTTAAAGATAGTTATGATGATGATCATTATACGGTGACTTTCATTAATCTGTATGCTTTCCCTAATTCTACTAAGACTAAGGATGACTCTAGTTATGATAGCTCTAATTCTGCAGAAATAACATCTCAGGTTGAAGTTAATGATCATACGGCTAAGAAAATTTTAAATAAACGAGTGAAAGTTATTGCTCTATATCAATGTCAATATGTTGATCAAGAAGAGGACAACAAGCCAGAATATGTTGAAGTAACTATTTCTAACTTGAAGGACCAAAACAATGTACTAAATATTGATAAAATTAATACTGATGATGATGCCAGTCATACCTCGGTTAATAAATCGCTAACTACCATACAGCATAATTTAGCAGCTGATGGTATCAAATTGAAATAATTATTTGCAGGTTAGAAGATTAATTATTAAGCTAATACATTAAGTACACGTAATGTGTTAATTGGTGTTGACAATGTAAGAAATTAAAGATATTATGTTCACGTAAAGTGTACTAAAAAACAAGTCACATAGCGACTTTTTTACTTAAGAATGAAGAAAGAGGATGTTTTATATGTTTAAAAAGAATAAAAAATTGGTTTTAACTTCACTGGCAGCAATTGCTCTCTTAACTACAGGTGGTTTAGCAAGTTCAACTACACAAGTGGTAAATGCAGCAATTGATACAGCTACAGGAACTTCCATTGGAAAACCAGATTCATCTAAGGAATTCGTACCTGGACCAAATTATGATCCAGAGAGTGATGATATTTCTGAGGTTCCTGATACTGGTGCAACAGCAGCAGTTGCAACGTCTGATAATATAGATAATAATTACATTGATGATGTTCCTGAAACTCATCCTGTTACTGATACCCATGAGGGTGAAGATATAACTATTGTGGGTATGGATGATGATACCTCTAAAGATGGAATTATCCATCATAATCCAGATGGAACCGATGAAGTTGTTTCATTTAGAGGTGTAGTTAAGACTAATAAAGATAATGCCCAACTTTACGCAATAAATGGCGATACAGTGACTAAAACTGACCGTTTCCTAGCCTTAAATACTCCTTGGAGATCTGATAAGAGTAAGACCATTGCTGGTGTAGTTTATTATCGTGTTTCTACAAATGAATGGATTAAATCAGCAGATGTATCAATCTCTGGTCAAAGTATCGGCCAACACGTTATTAAAGTTATGTTAAAGAGTGGATCTCAAGTTTATAATATTAAAAATAATATGCTGACTTTATCTGGCAGAGTATTAGCTGCTAGAACTCCTTGGCTTACTACTTCAGCTATAATTATTGATGGTAAAGTATATTACCAAGTTTCACCTAATGAATGGTTAGATGCAGATTCTATGTCAGTAGTGTTGAGGTAATTTAATGATTAAAAAGAATACCGTGTTATTATTTTTTAGTATTGCTTTCTTAACTATTGGTGGACTGATAGGTTTACCCTCACAGATTGTAAAAGCAGAACCAGCTATTGGTGATGAATTTCCTGATGGAACACACTATATAGGATATACTGCTGGCAGAGTTCCAGTTACTGCGACCATCGATGGTCAAGAAAGATATTTTATGACCGATGATTCTTATACTTTTTATAAGAATACTCCTGTCCAAGTTACGGTACCTCAAATAGCAGGTTATACTCCTAGTCGACCAACAGTCACATTTATAGCAAATGATAATTTTGAACTTTCGCAAAGTGATTCTGTCACTTATCTAAGAAATCAAGATAATAATAACTCAACTACTCCAGGAATTTTACCTTCTGATCGACGTGATGATAGAGACTTTAGTGCTACAGTAGTAGTTAAGAAAGAAAGCATTCCCGTATATTCAATTAATGACGATAAAGTTTCTGTTACTAGTAGAGTAATGCCTCAAAGCTCAGCTTGGCATGCAGCTGCGATGAAGCAAGTTAACGGTGTCAATTATTATAAAGTTTCTTCTGTTGAATGGCTTAAAGATGGCGATGTTACTGTCCGAGGGATGGATGTCACTTCGAACGGTAAGCCAGCAATTGTTCATATTTCTTTATTAACGAATAAAGCTGCTGGTGCAATTGTTTATGCATTGAAAGATAAGCTACAAATGGTTGATTCGGGCAGAAGATTAGCTGAAAATACTGCCTGGGCAGCCAACAATAGATTGAAATTAGATGGCTATGATTATTATCAAGTTTCTACTAATGAATGGATTCGATCTGATAATATGGTAGGCAGTTATTAATATCAAGATAAAAGGTACCCCTTCAAATTGGGATACCTTTTTGTTTTGCATATTAATAAAATTTCTAAACTACCAAGCCACGTTTTTCACTGTACTGTTCATAGGTCTTGTTTTTAAGAATATCTTCGAGAATTTCTACCATTTGATAGACTTCTTGATAAGAAGTATACAGTGCAATTGGAGCCAGACGGATAACATCAGGTTCCCGAAAATCTGGAATCACATTACGTTCTTTTAGCGCTAAAGAAATTTGATAACCATGTGGATGTTCCAAACAGACATGACCGCCACGTTTATCATCTTCACGAGGATTACCAACAGTACAGCCATATTGTGCTAACTTTTCATCAATTAAGTACATTAAATAGGCAGTGATTTTTAATGATTTGGTCCGAATTTTATCCATGCCAATACTATTAATAAGATTTAAAGTACCTTCTAATGGTGCCATAGCTAACATGGTTGGAGTTCCGATTTGCCAACCGCTGACGTCTTGTTGATGTTCAAATTGATGTTTTAATTGAAATTGGGTATCGTCCCGATTTCCCCACCATCCAGCTAGTCCGGGTTGTTTGTCGAAGTGCTTTTGATTTAAATACAAACCGGCAATTGAGCCTGGACCTGCGGATAGATACTTATAAGTACACCAAATAGCAAAGTCTGGTTGTACTTTTTCAAAGTCCATCGGAATGGCACCAATAGCATGGCAAAGATCCCAACCAATGATAATATCTCGCTCATGGGCAGCCTTAGTAATTCGTTCCATATCTAAGATTTGCGCGCTCCGATATAAGACAGTAGGCAATAAAATTAAAGCTACATCATCAGTCATAGCTTCGATAACAGCATCTTCGTCAATATACTTGCCATCAGGACTTTTGACCACTTTAACAGCTTCTTGTGGAGTATAGCCCTTCAAACGGACTTCGCTGTCAATTGCGTAACGGTCCGTAGGAAAGTTCAAATCATCAACTAAAATTTTGTAGCGTTCTTTAGTTGGATGATATAAGGTACTAACAGCTGAATGAACATTGGAAGTAGTGCTGCCGGTAATAAGTACTTCATTGTCCTTGGCATTAATTAATTGGGCACATTTGGCACCAAGTTGCATTCCGTAATGGAAATAGTCATCCCACATATTAATACCCTGAGTTTTCCAGACGTCCATCATTTTTAATAAAGCTTGTTCAGCATCTTTAGAGGCTAACCCCAAAGAATTACCGTCCATGTAGATTTGACCCGGTTGAATATAAAAATGGTCACGAATTGAAGCTAAGGGATCGTTTTGATCAAGTTCTTGAGCTTGTTTTAAGTCATTAGTAAATTGATATTTCATTAAGATATTTCCTTTCTATGATTAAAAATTATGAACATAATAATACTAATTGCTCCTAACAGGCAAACACCTCCTAACAGCCAACTAGCTGCTGACCAAGAAATTTCAATCATACTAGTAACAATTGGGGTACCAATGATAATCCCAATATAATATAAAAAGTTAACAAAAGAAACCGCATAACCTACTAATTGTCCAGCCGCGACGGTTTTTGGTGCCAAAACCATTACACATGAAGAAGCCATCATAATGGTAGCTGAGAGACAAAATACCTGAACAATATAGCTGACAGTTCCGTGCAGCCAAAGCATAGGAATACAGCTTAAAGTCATCAGGACAAAAGCTATCAAGGTAATTAAAGAATTGTGCTGTGGAAACTTATCCATTAAGTAACCTGCTAATAAGCCAAACGGTACCCCAAATAGACCAAATAAACTAGCAAGGAAGTTGGCCTGATTAGCACTGACATGATAAAAATTAGTAAAAAGCAGTGGATACAGAGTAATAAAAGCATATAAGACAAAGGCCATGGCTCCTTGGGCGATGGCTAAAGCCCAAATACTACGATTATGCAGAATTGGTTTGAGCAATTGCAACATTGAGGCTGAATTTTTGTCTGAAGCAGGTACTGCGTCATTTTCAAAGTAAGTTAAATATAAAACTAATAAAATAACGCCCAAAATGCTGATGAAAATCCAAGGTGATTTTAACCCAAAATGAACACTTAAGGGTTTGAAGATATTCATTGCAATTAACGAACCCGCAGCGGAAAATGTGCCCCAAATTCCGGTTGCAAGGCCACTATTGTGTTGAGGAAACCACTTATTAATAAAAACAATCCCCACCATAATAATCATGGCAAAAGGGATACCTTCAATAAAGCGCGACAATAACAATAAAGGATAATTGTTTGCCATTAGACCTAACAAATTACCTAAAATAAGACAACTCATTAGAGCAATGAGTAACTTTTTAGGGCCTAATTTGCTGACAATTCCACCTCCTGGCAAAGCCAGAAAAACTGCCGAAAAAGTAAAAACTGACATTAGCCAAGCAGAAGCAGTTAATGACAAGTGGAAATGTTGATTGATTTCAGTAAGGATGGGAACAATCTTTAACTGACTTAAAGAAATGGTAACTCCGCCTAAATATAACAATAAGAACTTAAACCAGGCTCTTTTTTGCATGATACACCTCGCTTTTGGAAATCGCTTACTTATACTATAACGACTTTCTGAGTTAAAGGCAATCATAGTTATTCAATATAAAATGAGTTTTGTCTTTTGGTGAATTGTGTTAAAATATCATCACAATTAAATAATTATTAGGTTGAAGCAAAAAGCTTTCAAGAATATGTCTCAGGTTTGGGTTGCCTGAGACTTTCTTGGAGGCTTTTTTTATTAGGGAGAATATAGATGCAGACAATTGGATTATTAGCAGTGATTTTATTTTTGGCAGCGGTCAGTGGACATCTTAGTGCGCGGCTGGGCTTACCCACGGTTGTGGGTCAACTGGTGTTAGGAGTAATTGTGGGACCAATATTGCATTGGATTCAACAAACTTCGTTATTGACGCTGGGAGCAGATATTGGGTTAATCTTGTTAATGTTTCTAGCTGGAGCCAATAGTGATATCCAATTACTGCGTAAATTTTGGCGGCCGGGAGTAATAGTTGCTGTCTCGGGGGTCGTGGTGCCAGTGGTGATTATGACGGCTTTAGGATTTGCTGGACATTTGTCCGGTCAAGAAAGTATTTATCTTGGTGTGATATTTTCTGCCACCTCAGTGTCTATTTCGGTAGATGTTTTGCGTGAGTTTGCACAACTAAATAGCGCTGAAGGAACGACAATTCTTGCTGCTGCAGTAGTAGATGACATCTTAGCTATGATTGCTTTAGGATTATTAACAGCATTCACAAGTACGCAGTCTGTAAATTTGGCATTAATATTACTATTACAAGTGGGTTACTTTGTTTTATTATGGTTTTCACGTCCATTGATTAAAAAAATATTATTTCTCAGTCAACGTTTATTAGTCAGTGCGAATGTGACTATTGTTGCTTTAGTTATTGTATTTGCTTTGGTAGCTACAGCAGAATGGGCCCATTTAAGCAGTGCCATTGGGGCTTTTTTTGCCGGAATAATTATCAGGCAAACACCCCATGGTTCTAAAATCACAACGCAATTGCAAACGCTCGGTTATGCATTATTTATTCCGCTCTTTTTTGTTAATATTGGACTCCAAATGCGCTTAAATGGAATTAAACAATCATGGGGATTCTTTGTGATTTTAACGATAGCAGCAGTACTGACTAAGTTAGTAGGTGCTGGCTTAGGAGCCAAAGGGGCAGGATTTTCCAGGAAAAGTTCTTTAGTAATTGGCATGGGGATGGTTTCCAGAGGTGAAATGGCCTTAGTAGTTGCGCAAATTGGTCATGCGCAGCATTTACTGAATAGTAATGATTACTCGTTAGTTATTGCTGTTATTATTGCAACCACCATCTTAGCGCCATTACTGTTAAAATGGGCGTTGAATGTATCCCAAGCGAATAACTAGTTCTTAATTATGGCTTAGTAAAAACTCACTAGTTGTCAAATTGACTGACTGTATTGAATCTGTCTTAATTATGCTTGTAGAATAACTCAAGTATAACTAGGACAGATTTTTTAGTATTTATAATAAGCAGTTGCTATTTAAATTTGCCTTTAAAAATAGATAATAAAGATATTTTCTTGAAATTTAGCATATAAATACTATAATTAGTTTGTAGATGCCTCTAGAGTTATGTTTTTATAAAGGATAATGCAAATTATGAAAAATAAAAAAGTTTACCTGATGTCACTGTTTGCTTTCTTTATTTTTTTGCTTATGGTAACGATTACAAACAATGCGCAGGCTGGTGCTCAATCGCAAACAATTACGCCTCTGACCACTACTAGTGTACCCAATTTACAAGCCAATGCTGCAAAGAAAATGAACAATTTCTCAATGACTACTATGCCGGCAGCAAACAGGATAGTCCGAGCTACAGATAATCCTTATGATTCGCCGGACCATGATTTGGATTTGGTGGAAGATGGTAATGGCGGTTATGAAGCAGATGTTTATACTGCAAAAGGCTTATTTGAAGCAGTTTGGGATCCTGCTAGTCCGACTTGGGATTTTAATCGGAACAATCCTGATAACTGGAAGGATTTGTTTAGTAAAGGAACTTTAGGTGAGGATGCTAATTTAAGATTGGGTTGGTCATCTAATAAAGATTATTTACCCATTTCGCAAATTCATAAAATTGTTTTGATGAATAATATTGATTTATCTAAGATAGATGACTTAACTGCAAAAAATTATCGAATGAATTATCAATTGCCAGCTAATAACATAGGCCGTGGAAATGAAATTAATAGTAAAACTTCATATAAATATGTAGCAATTAGACACGATAACTTATTGCTTGATGGTAAAAATCATTATATAGTGATGGGTTTCAACAATTTTGCTTTGATAGGACATAATTGGGCTGCAAAAGAAGATAAAACTGTAACTTATCCTGATGGTACTAGTGGACTACAACCATATAAGGAAGACTGGACAATAGAAAATCTTGATATTTATGGGACAACTTATTGGGGGTTTATTAGTTGCAATACTGGAATCGCTAAGAATCGGGTTGCAATAAAAATGAAAGAGCCAATTAAGCAACCAGGGGATGTTGGTTATAATTCTGACAAAAATGATCCCACTTCAGATTATAATCGTGCAAATAATTTGGATGATTATAAAAAGGGATTGGCTGGCGGTTATAGTTGGATTACTTATGATAATGTTCATTATGTCGGTTCCCAATTTTCCTGGACTGGGGGTGGAACTTCCGGGGTCACTATTTTAGGAGATACTTCTGGTAAATCTGTACGTTCCTTTAGAGCACCAGATAGTGATTTTATTTGGCTTTCTGAATCTAATAATCTGGCCATTGATAGTAATAATAATGCCGCTGTTCCTCATGGTGGTAATGACCAACAAAACTTTGAAGTTGATCAAGTTGAATTTGGCAAAGACTGTAATTATACTGGAACCACTTATAATGGAAATACGCTGGAATTAACTGGTAGTGCTGTCTTTAGAGATGGAGCCAAAGTTGATTTGTATCCTCACGGAACTAATACGGCTGAACATCATGATGGAGGCATGGCTTATGGTATTTCCATGCCCAGTGGGACGCCGACCATTAATATGTATGGTAGCGCGCAATTAAATATTCACTGTAACGGCCTTGATCCTAATGAAGTTCCTTCAAGTGATGATGGCCACATTTTTGACGCAATATTACCTTGTGGTGGTATTTATATGGGGAGTACTAATTCAGAATTGCAATTTCATAAGTCACCTGATAGTAATGATTCTCCAACAATTAATATTGATAGTGAGGGAACAATTTTTAATAATTATCCATTAATTAAGATGATGGGTGGTATTGCCAATCTTTCTCATGGTACATTCCATGTCAAAGCTAACAAATTAGGTGATTATACTAACGGTACAGATGCTACAAATGGTGGATTAATGTCTGTAGGCAGTGGGATGAAGATTAATGTCAAAACCGGCGGGGATTTTAGTATTTCTATTGGTGATAAAGATAATAATCCTAAGTCCATAATTCATTTGTTATATGCAAGCGATAAAATGGATGTTAATATTATGAATCCTAAAAATGTTACCTTAGATTTACGGAAACATCAAGGTGCTAATAATGCTTTAGTTTATATTAATTCTGGTGATGCAAATGCAAGTGGTGCCGATATTAATGCTTATGATACGCGAATTAGTGCCTTTGGTGATAATAAGCAACAAACATCATTAGGAAATCCTGGAGTAGCTTCTTCAGATCCTAATTATGGTAAAGTCGTCAGTTTAGGTATGGGGGAGACTGTTAGTTCTAGTAATCCGGCAGGAACAACAACACCTTTGCCGGTGCGAGTGCAACGACTCGTCTTACCTTTTTCCCGTGGAGCTATTACGGCGAATTTATATTTAAATGGTTCTAAAATTATTCAAGCTCCAGATAATCCTCCTAATGATTTGGAGTTGAAAACTTTAAAGGCAGCGATGGAAGATATGCAGGGCAAGGAATTTAGCTATATTCGACTTTCTGATTTGCCTGGTCCTTCACTGACAGAAACATCGAATTCAGTTTATCCGATAGCCAATCGGACTATTAGTGGTACTGTTGGTGGTAAAGCATGGCAAGTAGCTGATAATGAAGATCCTTCAGATCCAATATTTAAACCGGATCCACCACTTGTACAAGTACAAGTGGTTCGTAAAGATGGAAGTATTATCGATTTAGGCACAAAAACTAATAAGGAATCGGCGAAGCAAAAAGCCACTACTGACCCAAACGATATTGCAGTTTATCCCGTTACTCCTAATCTACTGATAGATAATGAAGGTAATCTAGACGTTTCTAATACTGATAATTTAGGCAAACCAGTTACAGATTCTCAAGATAATCCGAAATATCTGCAAGATAATGAAATAAAGTGGACACCTCAAGGACAGGGGCAATACACTTTTAAGTATGATTTAGATGCTTTAGTGGATCAGTATAATCAGAATTTGAAAGCGGGACAGTTACCATTACATCTCAAATCTTCTGATCAAATAAAAACGAGCGCAGTGACTAACTATCAATCATCACCTATTACTACTACCAAGGTGGTTAATTTAGTGATGACAGCTGATAAAGCCCCAGATTATCTTTTAGGTGATACGATTCATGTCCCAATTCATTATCATGATGGGGATGTCGATGCTAAAACGATTACTATTACGGGTAAGATTGATGGTCAGCCAATTCCGGGTGCTACTATTGACAACATTAAGCATGATACAGACACTTCTTATGACTGGACAATTGATAAGCAAACCCAAACTGCAGGTGAACATAGTTTAGTATTTTCAGGTATTGATGATCAAACTAATAAAATTGAAAAAGATATCATCTGGAATTATAAAGTGTTGAATCTGCCTGCTTATCAAGGTGTTAAAAAAGTTTCCGGAGTGAATGGAGATAATATTTTAGGTGGTATGCAGCATTCAACAACTACCTTTACGCCTAAAGCCAACGCCCCAGTCCATCATATCAAAATCAGCCATGACAGCAGTCAAGATATTGGTGCCATTGAGAAATATTCTGGTTCAACCATCGTGGCTGCTTATAAGGACGCCAACAGCAAGGTAGTAAAATCGAAGCCAATTGAGTTTACTTTAGATAAAGAATACGCGCCTACTGATTTTGGTTTTAGTGGTAATGACTTTTTGGCAGGAACTAGTTTTATTGTGAATAACAAAGTGGAGATAACAGCTGGAAAAAATAATCCTGTTAAGATTGGCAATAATATTATTACTTCGATTGCTGCTGACCAAACTCATAAAGATTTAGGTCAGAGTAATGATTTGAGCTATAACATGATTGGGATAATTAAATTAGATGTTCCTGGTCAAATTGATTACGGTTCGCATCATTTGCCAAAGCAAGGAAAGTTGACTATTAAAAAACTAACCAACAATTTAAAAATAACCAACGATACTACTAAAGAACATGCTGTTAAACTCACAGCTTCAGTTTCTGCCCCTGATTCCAATAATGCAATTGCTAGATTTTTGCGTTATCAGGATGGCTCAGGCAATGAACATTTGTTAGATAATAACTATCTTATCTATCAAAATTCTAATTTGAGTGCTGATGCGAATGGTGTGAATATTTCTCAGCAATGGTTTGACAAGAATAAGCAAGTTCAGGGTCCAATTTTAGATTTAGACTTGCCGCAAACACCAATAATTACGCGCAAGCCTTATAATGCTGATATTACTTGGTCCTTAGTTTTCGGACCATAAAATGATGAAACGTAGATATGAAAAGATATCTACGTTTTTTGAAATTATAAAGAAAATATTTAATGTAATTTTCATATTATTTTGGTTAATCAGTTGACATGATGTTTGGAACATGGTAAATTAAGCGCGTTGTTATTTAGTTGAATATCAAGAGGCTCCTACACGGACACAAGCTGCTGTACAGAAACGTTGCGAAACGCCAATGTATAGGACAGAAATTGCCGATCGAAGGCTATTTCCCAAGCAGCTATGGCTGACGTCTTTACGCCGGGTAGTGCTAAAATAAAATTTTATTTTAGGGAGCCGCGAAGCAAATCGCGGCTTTTTTGTAGGAATCTCCTTGCCATTAAGTTTAGCAGGAGGTTTTTTTTATGGCTATTTTTCAAGATTATAAACAAGTTGCCCAACAAGCACCCCAAGAGGTATTACACACATTGCAAACGTCAATGCATGGTTTGACTGCTGAGCAAGTGGTTTCTTTACGAGAACAATATGGCAGTAATAAATTAACTTATCATCATAAAACGCCGTTGGCAGTTCAAGTTGTTCAAGCCTTTGTGACTCCCTTTACAATGGTCTTAGTAATTTTAGGGATTATTTCTTTTTTGACAGATTATGTTTGGGCCACGCCGACAACTCGAGACTTAACTGGTACATTAATTATTGCATTAATGGTGATTGCAAGTGGAACCATGACCTTGATTCAATCGGTGAAATCGACCAATGCTGCGGAAAACTTGCAGTCTATGGTGAAAGTGACTGTTCAAGTATGGCGGAACCAACAATTACAAGAGCTCGCTTTAGATGAGTTAGTTGTTGGGGATGTGGTCAAGTTAGCTGCTGGTGATATGATTCCCGCTGATTTACGTTTACTACAAGCAAGAGATTTATTTGTATCGCAAGCTGCTTTAACTGGTGAAAGTTATCCTGTTGAAAAACAAGCTCACTATGAAAATAGCAATTATGAAGACATAACTGATTATCCGACACTAGCTTTTATGGGTAGTAATGTCGTTAGCGGTACAGCAGTAGGAGTAGTGATTGCTGTGGGCTCTGCTACTCGATTTGGTAAAGTGACACAAAGTATTACGAATAATAAGAAGAATCAGACCAACTTTGATATTGGTATTAGTCAAACCTCATGGCTGTTAATTAAATTTATGGCAGTCATGGCCCCGATTGTTTGTGTATTAAATGGCTTCACCAAAGGAGATTGGGGACAGGCAATACTATTTGGTTTATCTATGGCTGTTGGGTTAACTCCTGAAATGCTGCCCGTCATTGTGACTACTAATCTGGTCCGGGGAGCTTTGAAAATGTCTCAGAGTGGCACGATTGTTAAGAATGTGAACGCCATCCAAAACTTTGGTGCCATGGATGTACTTTGTACAGACAAAACGGGCACCTTAACTCAAGACCAAATTATTTTAGAATATCATTATGATGCTAATCATCAAGAAGATGATAATATTTTAAAGTATGCTTATTTGAATAGTCGTTTTCAAACGGGCTTAAATAATTTAATGGATAAAGCGATTATTCAAGCAGCTCAAAACGAATTGCAAATCGATGATTCTCAATATCAAAAAATTGATGAATTGCCATTTGATTTTTCTCGGCGACGCATGAGTACGATTGTTCAAGAAAATAACGGCGAAGTAGAAATGGTCACTAAGGGTGCCATTGAAGAGATGCTGAGTATTTCTAATCAGGTATTAACACAAGGCCAAGTCGAGCCCTTGACGACTCAATGGCACCAACAAATTCTGCAACAAGTCGCCGCTTTGAATCATGACGGCTTGCGAGTTTTAGGATTAGCTGTCAAGAACAATCCGCAACCACAAGTAGGTTCAGAATTGAGTGTAGCAGATGAAACTCAGATGACATTTTTAGGTTATTTAGCTTTCTTAGATCCACCTAAAAGTACTGCAGCTCAAGCAATTCAGGCCTTACATGACCATGGGACCGAGGTTAAAATTATTACCGGAGATAATTTATTAGTAACCCAAGCTGTCTGTCGTAATCTAGGCTTTACAGTGAATAATCTTCTGACTGGCGCGCAGGTAAGTCATTTAACTACTGAAGAACTTGCTGCTGCTGTAGAAAAGACCAATATATTTGTTAAAATTGCTCCCGATCAAAAAGCCCAAATTGTCCAAGCGTTACGGACCAATGGCCATGTGGTTGGCTTTTTAGGAGATGGAATTAATGATGCGCCATCGTTAAAAATTGCCGACGTAGGTATTTCAGTTGATACAGCAGTTGATATTGCTAAGCAATCCGCCGCCATTGTTTTATTGAAAAAGGATTTAATGATTTTAGAACAAGGTGTCATTACGGGACGGCAAACCTTTGGTAATATTATGAAATATATCAAAGCTACTTGCTCATCTAATTTTGGTAATATGTTTTCTGTGCTTTGTGCGAGTGCGTTTTTACCATTTTTACCCATGCAACCGATGCAGTTATTACTCTTGAATTTAATCTATGATTTATCTTGTTTATCTATTCCTTGGGATCGGATGGATGCGCAGTATTTAAAAACGCCACGTAAATGGGAAGCTCAAAGTATCGTGAGTTTTATGAAATTTTTTGGTCCGACGAGTTCGATTTTTGATATTACGACTTTTCTAGCATTATATTGGTTTATTTGTCCACAAGTTATTGGCAGTTCTTTTTCAGCTGCTAGCGGTACGACTCGTCAACAATTTATCTGGCTTTTTAATAGTGGTTGGTTTGTAGAATCTTTATGGACGCAAACATTAGTTTTACATGCTTTGCGTACTCAAAAGTTACCTTTTATTCAAAGTCAAGCTTCAGGAATAATGACTTTGGTGACTACTTTTGCTGTGGTAGTAGGGTCTATTTTGCCGTTTACCAAAATTGGAACTACCTTGCATTTGACAGCTTTGCCAGTGAGTTTCTGGGGATTGTTGCTGATAACTTGTCTGGCATATCTGTTGTTGGTTACCCTTGTAAAACGTTGGTATATTAGTCGCTTTTCTACATTATTATAGGAGGCTAAAAGATGAAAAACAAAACAATCCGTTATCCGGTGCAAGCAGCTATTGCCTTGGCTTGGTTATGTTTGGGTGGGGCTTGGCTGTTCCATCGGCCTCTCACCGGCGGTCAAATTATAATGGCAGTTTTATTGATTGGTGTGGCACTGTTAATGTTGGTGGATGCTACATCTATAGGACATCGATATCTGAATCAAATCTTAAATCTGAAAAAATAAAAATATTATGTAAGTAATCTCCCAAAGAAAAAATTTTGGGAGATTTTTTTGTTTTATAAGAGTTAAGATACTTTTTCAAAGTTTAAAGACGGCCTTAATTTCTAGATAATAATTGTAACAACAAGATAAATTATTATGCAACTTTAGCAATTAAAATGCTATAATGATAAAGTAAAAGCTAGTTACTATAAAAATATTTATGTAATTTAGGTGATTGAAGAATGAAAAAGGGTATTCAACTTGTTGTTATATTTTTTATTGTTTGTAATGTTTTGTATTTAAAATCCCAGCTTGTACAGGCAATTGCAAACGCTAACAAAAATAACTTAATTAGTTACACACAAGTACCATCATTACATACAACACCACTAACTTCTCCAGTAAATATTAAAGATGTCACACAGTTACGGGAATTACCGCAGCATGATGTCAGAATGGCTTATGTTGCAGATGAATATTTGACGGTTTATGCTTTACGGGATCAAAACAATGCTTTGTTACCCGACAATCAACAAGATATCGTATTATCTAGTGATGGCAATGGTGGTTATATAGCCGACGTTTATACTTGGAAAGGCTTTTTTGAAGCATTGTGGGATCCAGCTAATCCCCAATGGAATTTTAATGCACAAGATTCTGATGCGTGGAAAAAATTTACTGGTGCAGCATTAGGTACCAACTTAAACGTCGAAAGTCCAACTTATGCGACCAATTTGATATTACCAGTTTCCAAAATTCATCGAATTAACCTCAAAAATTCCTTAGATATCAGAGATCTTCCTGATGATGTAGCGACAGCCTATTATTTTAATCGTCCTAGAACTCAAGATATTAGTGGTTCTGGTGAAGAAGCTCGAAAATCTTACTCATATAAATATATCCATATTCGTCATGATGATTTAATCATTGATGGTAAACAATATAGTATTAATATGGGCTATAATAACTTTGCTTTATCTGGTCATCATGATAGACAACTAGAACCAGTGGCAACTCAGCCATATAAGGAAAATTGGACCGTTGAAAATCTTGATATTTATGGTACTAGTTGGTGGGGATTTATTAGTTGTAATACAGGATTAGCCACGAACTATGATTTGGCGAATACAGAACCTAAAAATCCTAACGATGTTGACTATGATCCGAATACTGATCCGGCCAACAATGATAAGATTCAAACTGCTAAAGCTGGCTTAAATGGTGGTTATAGTTGGATTACATATCGAGACGTTAATTATACTGGTTCTCAATTTTCTTGGACAGGTAGTCAAACTTCAGGAATTACTATTGCCGGTACAGTTAATGTACGTTCAGTTTATTCTTACCTTATCCCAGGGGATAGTTACCAATGGATTACAAAAAATCTCGGGATAACGGGTAATCAACAAAATTTTGAAGTTGATCGAGTTATTTTTGCTAAAGATTGTCATTACACAGGTTATACATTCAATGGGCAATGTTTGTATTTAACCGGGAAAGCAACATTTGAAAATGGTTCAGTAGTTAATCTTTATCCACATGGTGATAGTCCTGAGTCGCCCGGAGGGATGAATAGTCCGAATCAATTAGGCATGGCCTGGGGAATTTATATGGCCGCTCAAAATAATGGTTTGGTTCCAGAAATTGAAATGAATGGTTCTGCACAATTGAATATTCATTGCAATAATGATGATATTAATGATCCTAATCTTAATCATGCTGCTGCCGCCAAACAACCTTGTGGGGCTATTGATATGGCTAGTTCGCCATCACTATTGGTTTATAATAATATCAAAGATTCTAAACCGGGCGAAATAAATATTGATAGTGGATTGGGCAATGATCAATCAAGTAATGCGGGAGCAATTTTGAAAAATAATCCTTTAGTTAACTTTGTTGGAGGGACTGCTAATTTATCCCACGGAAAGTTTAGTATTAAGGCTTATAACTTAGGTGATTATAATACTCCCGAAAATGGTGGTTTAATGGCAGTGGGACCCGATATGAGTATTGATGTTCGAACTGGAGGAGACTTTAATCTCGAAGTTGCAGATAAAAATCATAGTAGTGATAAGCCATTAAATCTTTTATATTCAGCGAATACAATGAAAGTTAATATTGTCAATCCTAAAAATGTTACTTTGGATTTAAGAAATGATCCTTGTCCAAATAGTGCTTTGGTTTATGTTAACACGGGAACAATTATCAGCGTTGGTTCAGTTCCTGGTCTACCTAGTGAGGTTAAAGTACCCAATGGGATTAAATTGCCCAATGGTAAAATTGTTTCTAATAGCACATTAGTTGCTGGTATTAGTGGAGCAGATATCAATGCTTATGATACTAAAATTAGAGCTGAAGGAGATAATGGCTTAATAAACGGTAGTAATGGTGAAATTATAGGTTATCCTACTACGAGTAGTGAATATGGTAATGTTTCAGTGGGAATGTATGGTCAACCGCCAATAAGAGTTCAACGAGTAACTTTGCCTTTTGCGCATAATTTATTAGCACCAATGCTCTATTTAAATGGTAGTAAAGTCATCCAAGCTCCAAAATATGAGTTAGACGTCTTAAAAGAAGCTATGGTTAAAATGTTTGGTAAAGAATTCCGGTATATTAATTTGTCTGATTTACCAGGGCCTTCACTAATATTAGATCGGCCATCTAATGTTATTTATCCTAGCCGAGATGATTGGAATATATCTGCTACTAGTGGTGGTGATGAATGGGAAGATTATACGAATGATACCCAATATGATGAATTTCATCCCGCTCCGCCACAAATTAGGGTTCAAGTTTGTCGTGATGATAAGAGTACTATTGATTTAGGTGATTTCAAAAATATTGATGATGATGATTATCGCCAATATGAAGCCACACAAAAAGCTGATAGTAGTTTGATTGGCCCTACTGCAGAAAATGTTAATCCGGTAACTCCCAATATTTTAGATGATAATTTAGGGAATTTAAGTCTCTTTGCAAATGACGATCAGGGAAATAAAATCGCTAATCCCAACTTAGGTAAGCCGTTGGAAAGATATCAACAACCAACAGCGGCAGATTTTGATAAACTTTATCCTAAGTATTTGTCAGATAAAGAAGTAACTTGGGACAATGGTCAATGGAATCCTAATTTAAGTGGACCGGGTGCCTTGGAGGGATTTCGCCATAAGGTGCAGTATAATCTACGGGATTTGTTAGATAAATATAATAAGCAACATCCACAAGCACCGTTACATTTGAAAGCAACAGATCAAATTAAAACTAGTGCTGTAACGAATTTTCAATCTTCACCACTATCTATTACTTTTGTACGTAACTTATCAATGAAGATAGATAACGATCAGTCCTTTTTACTAGGTGATGATATTGCAATTCCTTTCCAATATTATGATGGGGATGATCGTTCTAAAAGTGACGGTGGGCCAGATGCAATAACTTTAAGTGGGCAAACCAAAAATAATTCCACACCAATAACTACGACAATTAAACCGTTAAATATTAGAAAAGTTACTAAAACTCGTTGGAATATTGGAAAAGCTACAATAGTGGGTAAGCATAGTTTTACTTTTATTGGACAAGACAATGCTTCTCCGAATAATAGGGCTTATGATGAGAATCAGCGAAATAAAAAAGCTGACGGCGATACCTTCATTTGGAATTATGAAGTGTTAAATCTGCCAGCGTATAATGTGGTGCAAAAGATTACGAATAACCCTTATGGTACGGACAAAAACGGTCATCAGAAAATTTTAAACGGCAGCTATAATTTGGTTACAACTTATACACCTAAAGCGAATGCCCCTGTTCATTCTGTGATGTTTGGTCACGAAAGTACTAGTGATACACCAAATTGGAGCAATAGTGGTACTGGTCAGATTACAGCCTCATATACAGATGCCAGCGGCAAAACCATCACAGCTACGAAGCCCGTAGCTGCTGATCCACAAAAAGTTTATGATCCGAGCTACTTTGGTTGGGATAGTAGTATGAAGGCATTTCCTGCGGGCATTCAATTCACTATTAAACGGACAATTAAAGTAGAAGCTACTAAAAATACTCCCGTGACTATTGGTCCCGATACGATTATATCTAAGGCCGCTGATGGAACCACTCAAGAATTAGGACGTAGTGACGGTTTGAATTTTAACAGCGTGGGTTCAGTTGTCTTAAATGTGCCCACTTCAATAGATTACGGCAAAAAACACCTAAACTTTGCTGGAGAGATTGCTTCTAAAACAGCTAAAGGAGAGTTGTCAATATTTAATGATACAGCTGATAAGCAAAAGATATTATTGACTGCTGAAATTACTGATAGTTCTCAAGATTCTAATCAGTTATTTTCTAATTTTTTAGATTATAAATATAAGGATCCAAAGACTAATACAATTAGCTATGACAATATTACGAAATTTAAATATGATAATTCGAGTTTTCCAGCTGACCACAAGCTCTTACTGTGGAAACCAGGTGGCAGTGACAATATAATGGAACCAGTATTGAAAATACCTAAACCTTTATCAACCAGTAATTTAGGCAAACATCAAGCTACGTTAACTTGGACAATGACTTTAGGTCCAAATTAAACATCTTAATAATTTTGAAGTGCTCTCTAAGTTGGAGATGAAATCCAATTTAGAGAGCACTTTTTTTTGATGAGAAGTTTGTGTTTTATTTTCAATAAGTAAACTATTAATTCTATAATTTGACTTTAATAACATTTTACTGATTTAAACAAAACATAAGTTAAGTATAAAAAATAAATATGCCATTAAAATAAAAAAGTATTATAATTAATCTAGTTATAATAATAGTTCTAATGAATCTCAAAGGATTCGTTTCTCAGATTATTTTAACTACATAATAAGTTTGAAAAGTAGTAAGTATGGAAGCATAAAGACTAAAGCGCTTATCTTTTTATTAGTAGTAAGTTAATGACGAAAATTATAGCAACAAGAGATAAAAGAAGGAGCATTGTATAACTTTTTGGTAATGAGTGGTGAGAACGATTTCCAAAATAGCATTTATTTATGCCTTATCATAATTTTGTTTGCCTTGCTTTTGAATGTCATCTTTTACTAATAAAAGAAAAATCCAACTTATAGCAAAGTTTGGACTTTGTCGATTTAGTCTGTTTTTGATGTCTAATATCAAGGCGTTAAAAGCTGATTATTTACTATCAATTTAAAATTGAGGGGAATTTAAGCAATGGAAGAAGCTAATGAATTATTGGGATATTTGAAAGCTCATCATATTTCTCAACAAAAAGTTGCTGAAGTAATAGGTCGTTCAATATCATCTACAAATCGTAAAATTAATCATCATTCTGATTTTACCCAAAGTGAAATTCATCAATTATATTATGAACTGAAAATACCGCTAGAAATCCTCATCTAAATGCAATAAAGATGCTTTTAATTAAGATTTTATATCTTTAAAGCGCTAAGTATCAGCTTTATAGAAGCATATATGAAAAGCAGAGCAAATAGATTTTGAATAATTGATTTAATTTTTGGAGATATTATGTATGAAAAATAAAAAGCTAAAACATTTATTCTTTTTATTAATAGTTTTAAATGTTATTACTGATGTTTCTATTTGTGCTAAGTATTTAACAACCTCAGTGCATGCCCAATCACAACAAGATAATGTCTCTTCGCAGACAATTGATAAATTGACAGATCCTAGTGCTAATTTCGTATTTGATCAGTCTAATAGTTTACCATTTATTAATACACGACAGACTTTTTCAATATTACAACCGCGAATAGCACCTTCTAGTGATGGCTCCAATGATTATGTCCTAACAGATGATCCAGCCTATCCTGAAAGAACAATTACGAATGCAGCTGGACAGACGATTACCGTTCCTCAAGGGAAAACTGCTCATGTCTGGAATGCTAAGCAATTTCTGCATGCCGTTTACGGTAATTATTATGTTGGAGTCTCAGGCGAAAATGGGGGAGATTCAAATTCAAAAATTCCATATGCTAATTCTCTATCGGATCAATATGGACATGCAACAGATATTACTAGTATTGTTCTAGAAAAAGATATTAAATTGGTGAATTTTAGAAACGATCCTGCTATTCAAGTGAAAGATCCTAAAACTGGCAATTGGGTCAAAGTTACGTTTAGTGATGATGGAGGATTTACCTTGAATCCTACAGCTGCAGGGGAAGCATTTTGGTATCTGACTGTGAATCGCCCACCGAGCCAAGAAGTAGTCAATGGCAGTGATTATAGTCGGTTGACTATTGACGGACAAGGTTCTGATGGTCTGCGCCATTATCTTAATTTAGGTAAGTTTAGTATGCAAACCTGGGTACCAGATGTTCCGCGGTCTAATTACGATATAACTATTAAAAATTTAAATATCTATGGTAATAGCTACTATGGGATAATTTGGGCAGCTGCAGGTACTAGAAATATTACCAGACAGACCTTTGAGAACGTTAATTATTATGGTGCACAATTTGCATGGACTAATGGTTCTGTAACTGCGACGATGAAGGGTACTATTAATGCCTACTCGCTTAAAACTTATAAGAGTCCTGATTATGATCATGATAAATTAATATATAATTGTGAAGGTGGCGGTAATCAACAAAATCTGCAGACATCAGAGATTGATTTCAAACCTGGATGTACGTATACAGGTTACACATATAATGGTAATGCGTTAGAACTATCTGGGAATGCTACTTTTGAAGATGGGTCTACTGTTAACTTATATCCGCATGGAGATTACCCTGAAGATGGGGCTAACGGAATGGCTTGGGGCTTGCTTTTAACAGGAACTAAACCGACAATCGATTTGCAGGGTTCAGCTAAATTAAATGTTTATTGTGATGGTAAGAATTTAGCTGATTCGTTGAACAATCCGAGTTTGAATGACATAAGTGCAGATTTACCAGAAACCAACCAACCTTGTGGTGCCATTAACATGACTACAACAGATAGTTTATTAAAGTTTGATTACGTAGTCGACAAACAAACAGGCGAACATCGTTATCCCGAATTAGATGTGGTTAGTGATGGTCAAATTATTAATAATGGTTCTTTAATTAGGTTTAATGGTGGTTCAGCTAATTTGACCCAAGGAACTCTGCATATTACTGCTAATAATTTAGGTAAATATAATACTGCTAATGGTTATAATGGAGGCGGCTTAATGAATGTCGGTTCCGGAATGGATATTAATGTACGGACCGGTGGTAAATTTAGTATTGTGGTGGGTCCAGGACATGATGCTAATTCACCATTGAATCTACTCTATGCTGCTAATAAGATGAATGTTCATATCGTTAACCCGGCTGATGTTACCTTAGATTTACGTCAAGATCCATGTGATGCTAGTGCCTTAGTCTATGCGGACGGTAATTATAACAACTACTCTTTTGGAGCTACTACAAAAATGGGACCATATACTATTCCTAGAGGTACAAATGTAGTGCTTCCTCCTAGTTTGTTGGCTGGTAGTAATTCTAATTCAGATATTGAAGTTTATGATACCAAGATTAGAGCAACAGGAAATAATGGGCCTACTTCAGGTAATGGTATAGCCATTGCTGGTGCCCAAGGAACCCCGATAGATCCTACATTAAGTCCACCAGAAGATGTGAATTTAGGAATGGGCAATGGTATAGATGGACCGATTCGTGTGCAGCGAGTTGAGTTACCTTTTACCAGAAATTTAATTGATCCATTATTATATGCCGATGGTACGAAATCTGTGCAAGCACCGGATAAAGATAGTTTTGTTCCATTAAAAACGGCCATGTTCAAGATGTTGGGTAAAGAATTTCGTTATATTAATTTAACAGATTTGCCGAGCGCTTCTTTGCTATTAAATAAGGACTCTAATGTAATTTATCCCAGCAAGGGTGGCGATTGGTTAATTGGTGCTGAAAGTGGTGGCGATATTTGGTCAGATAATCCAAAAACCAATAGTAAGTCCAGAGAAACACTGCACACTGAATACCTACCTGCGCCACCATTAGTCCGTGTTCAAGTGCATCATGATGATGGCAGTACAGTTGATTTGGGGACAGAGTTCAATACCTATGCAGCTGAACAAAAAGCTAATAATAGTCTTGATCCTGAATTAGGTGTGGTAGTTAACCCTGTTACTCCTAATGTGTTAGATGATAATTTGGGTAATTTGAGTCTGCATGCTACTGATAGTAAGGGTAATACCATTGATAATCCTAATTTAGGAAAAATGATTACAAAGTATCCTGCAAAGACCACAAATGCAAGTGGCCAGCCGATTTCAATCAACGATTATAAACCGATTGATGGTTATGAGAAGCAATTGCCTAAATATTTGGCCGCCAACAAAGTTACTTGGGATACTAATGGTTGGGACGAGTCTAAAAATGGAGAAGACAGTTTTGATTCTTTCCATCATAAAATATCATATAATCTAAGCAATTTGATAGAAGATTATAATAAGGCACATCCTAATGAAAAAATCAAACTCAAAGGGACTGACCAAATATGGACAAGCGTTGTGACTAACTTTCAGTCATCACCGTATTCAGTTACTTTTGTAAGTAATCTTTCATTATATACAACAGAAGATAAGAAGAAATTTCTTCTTGGAGACGATATCAAGGTTCCTTTGAACTATTATGATGGCGATGAAAATTATTTGCCAGCTGATTCTAAGTTGAATTTGACGGGAACCATTGATTCCGACAATAAAAAAGCAATCAGTGGCTCCATAGCCATTAAGCCTAAGACCAAAGGTCAAACTTCTTGGAATATTGCAACCGCTAAGCCTGGTGATATTGGTCAACATCAAATTCAATTTAAAGCCAAGGATAACGCTAATCCACCTAATTATGCCCATGATGAAAGCAAGGCCCAAGATAATAGTGGCGCAACAAGTGATGGTGATACTTTTAAATGGAATTATGAAGTGTTAAATCTGCCGGCGTATAATGTGGTGCAAAAGATTACGAATAACCCTTATGGTACGGATAAAAACGGTCATCAGAAAATTTTAAACGGCAGCTATAATTTGGTTACGACTTATACACCTAAGGCTAATGCTCCTATTCATTCTGTGATGTTTGGTCACGAAAGTACCAGTGATACACCAAATTGGAGCAACAGTGGCACTGGTCAGATTACAGCTTCGTATATAGATGCCAGTGGTAAAGCCATTACAGCTACGAAGCCCGTAGTTGCTGATCCACAAAAAGTTTATGATCCGAGCTACTTTGGTTGGGATAGTAGTATGAAGGCATTTCCTGCGGGTATTCAATTCACTATTAAACGAACAATTAAAGTAGAAGCTACTAAAAATACCCCCGTGACTATTGGGCCCGATACGATTATATCTAGGGCTGCTGATGGAACCACTCAAGAATTAGGACGTAGTGACGGTTTGAATTTTAACAGTGTGGGTTCAGTTGTCCTAAATGTGCCGGCTTCAATAGATTACGGCAAAAAGCATACCCAAGCTGTAGGAGAGATTGCTCCTAAAACAGCTAAGGGAGAGTTGTCAATATTTAATGATACAGCTGATAAGCAAAAGATATTATTGACGGCTAACATTTCGGATAGTTCTCAAGATCCTAATCAGTTATTTTCTAATTTTTTAGATTATAAATATAAGGATTCAAAGACTAATACAACTAGCTATGACAATATTTCAAAATTTAAATATGATAATTCGAGTTTTCCAGCTGACCACAAGCTCTTACTGTGGAAACCAGGTGGCAGTGACAATATAATAGAACCAGTATTGAAAATGCCACAGTCCATATCGTCGAATAATATAGGTAAACATCAAGCTACATTGACTTGGACAATGACCTTAGGTCCAAATTAAAATGAATAAAAAGTTCTGAGAATAGTTCTCAGAACTTTTTTTGTTTTTCTGAAGCTTTATCAATAAAAATATTGCAAAAATAGTATAAAGGGCATAGAATGAGGATGCAAAACTACATTATGTAGCTATATAAATACAAGGTGTTTATTTAGCTGGATAAAGTTGCAAATTGTAATCTTGATTAATTTAAAGGAGAATAAGATGCAATTTCGAACGGTTAAACAAAATTTTTTAATAATAATTACATTAATAATCATTGCTAACTGCTATAAATTTCTAGTGCTGACAGTTAAAGTCCAAGCCCAGCAAACATCACTATCAACAACGACTCAAGTTGCTGACTTGTTAAAGCCAACTATTGCAAATCCCCGTAAAATACCAATAAAACCTAATCTATTGCAAAGTTCGATTAATCCACCCCAAGATGGTTCTAACGACTATCTTTTAAAAGACGATCCTGATTATCCAGCGCGTCAGATTACTGATGCTCAAGGCAAAGTGGTGGATGTTCCTCAAGGCAAGATTGCTTATGTTTGGAATGCCAAGCAATTTTTGCATGCTGTTTATGGTAATTATTATAGTGGCCGATCTGGTTCAGCAAGAATTCCTTATCAAAATGCCCAAAGTGATCAGTTTGGTTATGATACTGATATTACGAAAATTGTCCTGGAGGATGATATTAATCTGGCTCAGGCAGATCAAGATCCTGATATCTATGTACCTGATCCGAAAACAAATAAAATAATCCAAGATAATGCCCATAAAGTGCAATTTTTTGGTTTTGGAGATTTTACTGGTACTAGTGCAACTGCCGCGGGGGACTGCTGGTATATTTATTTAGTTACTCGGCGGACTCCTAGTTGGACAGTTGATGACATTAAAGCAGCTGATGGCAGTACTAAACATTTAGACTTTAGTGCCTTAACCATTGATGGTCAGGATCATCAAGGTCAACGCCATTGGCTGAATTTGAGCCGATTCAGTATTACAACCTATCAACCTGATCCTCCACGTTGGAATCAAAAAATCACAGTGCAAAATGTTGACCTTTATGGCAATAGTTTCTATGGTATCGTCCGCGCAGAATCTCTTGGTAATAATACTCAAGAAATTTACAAAGATGTGAATTATTACGGCGCACAGTTCTTATACAGCGTTTCAGGTTCTAATACTTCGATTACGACGCAAGGACAGATTAACGCGTATTCACTGAAAACTTATATTGGACCTGATGGCAAAACTTATAACTGTCAAGGCGGCGGCAATCAGGAGAATATGCAGACTTTCAATATTATATTTGACGAAGGAAGCACTTATACAGGTTATACCTATAATGGCCCCGTGTTAGAGTTAACTGGTTCGGCTACTTTGAAGACACATAGTCATGTTTATCTCTATCCTCATGGTGACGATCCCCAGTTAGGTCATGCCCAAATGTCAATGAATTGGGGAATTTCGATGCCCAATAATACTAAGCAACCAACTTTAGAACTACAAGGTGATGCCAGTTTAAATATCAATTGTGATGCCCAAGATGCTAAAGACGCTGGTATACCGCCTGGTATTACTACTGATAAACCAATGATTGATAAACCAGTAGGAGCTATCTATATGGGGGGTTCGAACTCCCAAATTATTTTTAATGAAATTACTGATCCTAAAACTCAAAAAACGTACGATCCCGAAATTAATATTCAAAGCGATGGTGCGATTGATAAAAATAATCCTCTGGTAAATCTTAGTACAGGAAAAATTGATTTGTCACATGGTAAGTTAAGTATCAATACTCATAATTTGGGTAATTATACGAGTGCGGAAAAAGGCGGACTCATGCAAGTTGGTCCTGGAATGGATATTGCTGTGCAAACGGGGGGGAATTTTAATATTTCAGTAGATGACAATAATAATGCCGCCGATAAAGCAATCAACTTATTGTATTCCACAGGAACGATGAATATTAATATTGTTAATCCAAAGAATGTCTCTTTAGACTTGCGCAAGGATAATTGTCCTAACAGTGCTTTGGTTTATACCGGTGGTAATGGAGCGTTGAATAAATTAAGCGATGTGTTAAAGGTTATTGGTTTGAAAGAACTAACCTTGCCTGATGGCACGCTAGTTGCTCCTAATACTCAAGTAATTACTACTAGTGGGGCAGATATTAATGTCTATGATTCTAAAATTCGAGCAACTGGTGATAATGGTGTTATTGATGGCAGTAACGGTGAAGCAATTGGTTTTCCTACTGCTAAGACTATTCAGGTGGGAATGGATGCTGCCGGTCCTATTCGTTTTCAACACTTGACTTTGCCTTTTTATCATAACTTGTTAGCACCAATACTATATTTAGATGGTTCCAAGATTATTCAAACCACCCATAAGGATATGGATATTTTGAAAAATGCCATGTTATATATGATGGGGAAAGAATTTCGTTATATTCAATTATCAGATTTACCAGGGCCCAATTTAACTGCTGTATCGCCCACACTCTCTCCTGACAATTCACAAATTAAGGGCACAGTTAAGGGAGATGAATGGGCAGATACTAATAAAATAGGCAATGAATTTTATCCTCATGCCCCCTTACTCCGTGTACAAATTCAGCATCAAGACGGAACAATGGTTGATTTGGGAGATTTTGTCAATGATAAAGCAGCTAGTGAAGTGGTAGTGCCAATTACTAATTTAGAAGATCCTGCTGTGAAATATGTAACGCCCAACTTATTACAAAGAAACGCAGATGGCTTAGATATTACGGATGAAAGCCACTTGGGACACATGGTAGGAACAGTTGTTAACAATAAAAAGGTTGTGAATCCTGTTTATGAACCGACTAAAAAGGTAACTTGGAGTCATGTTGAACAAAATAATAATCATTTTGTTTTTAATTTGAAACAGGCAGTGACAGATTATAATAATCGTCCAGTTAACAGCAGCAAAAAATTACATTTACGTTCCACTGATAAAATTCTAACTAGCGTAGTCACCAATTACCAAGCGTCACCAAGGTCAATCACTACAATTAAAAATTTAGCCATTGAACCAGGTTTATCTCAGACTTTTCTGTTGGGTGATCAAATTTCTGTACCATTGTTTTATCAAGATGGCGATGATTTTGCACCTAATAATCAGATCACTTTGAAAGGGACAAGTACTGATAATAAAGGGCATCACAGTCCACCATTAAATGGTGTTATCAGTCCTATCAGTACCACAGGTGCCAAAACCGCCGCGACTTGGGTGATTAGTGAGCCCACGAAGGCTGCAGGGCAATATACCTTGAATTTTTCAGGTCAAGATGAATTAGGCAACAACGATGATGGTGTAAATGGCAAGGGTATTGATTGGCATTACAATGTTTTAAATTTACCAGCTTATGATGGCCAAAGAACGCTAATGCATCCAGATCATAAAACTACGATTGCTGCCAATGATTCTATATCTATGGGTTATTATTATGACCAAAGTGTCTTCACGCCTAAGAACCAGACGGCTGCAATTACTAATTTTTCCTTTCAGCGCGTAGATGATAAACAGTCAAAAGATAAAAATATCAGTTTAAAAACTACCAACTTAATTATTACTAATAAAGATACGCAAAAAACCGTAGTCATTAATAATTTTAAATACGATAAAAAGTATACCGCACAAGCGCTCAGTCAGGATTCGCAAAATTTAGCGGTTATTGATAAAAGTGACCCGAATCAAATCAAGTTTCAAAAAAATATTCAGTTTACTTTAGAAACCAAATTTTTTATTACAGCAGTGCCAAAGATTTCTTTAGCGCAAATTAAGTTAACTACTGACTATCAAGATCAAAGCACAGGGGCTACTAATCAAGTTACTTTGGGACAAGTGGCAGCTTTAACCAAAGACAAGGTCGATTTTTTAGAATTGACAGTGCCTAATCAGCTTAACTATGGCAAAAAGCCGCTTGTACCTCATCAACCACAGAGTGAATATTCAATTTATAATCGTGATGGTGTGCAAAACAATTTGATTTTGAATTATCAACCGCATAGTGATAATCATTTACAAGTTTATGTTAAATATGTGGATGCCTCTGGTTTATGGCCAAATGCATTGCTTTTGAAGAATCAGTATCAGACTGCTTCGTATCTAGATCAAGGAGATGCCTTAGTTTATGATCAAATACTTCAAACCTCACTTACTGATTCTATGCAGCATGTCCAATTAGCCGCTGATTGGTGGAATAACCAAAATATTCAAACTCAAGGCATTTTTATGGAAACACCCAACCAATCCCAGCTCCAGCCTGGCCAATATCAAGGTAAATTAGAATGGACAGCTGTGAATAGCGTGCCTTAGTTATTCTTCATATTTCAACTCCTAATATTTGTTTTAAAAATAATTTATGTTGCTAAAACAACACTAATGTACTATAATAACCACGTAAAACTACAATGTGTAGGAGGTAAACTTGAACTTGAAATGAACATCCAATTATTACAATAATGTTATTGCTTAGGTAATGGCATTATTTTTTATGTTTTCAATGTCACAGTAGTCGACCTGTCTTAATTAATTTTGACAGCAGATATTCTAAATTACTTCTCAAAGAAACAGGTGCTAATCATGAAAATAAAAATATTCTTGAAATTTTTCTTGTTAGAAATAATAATTTTTGAGAGTTGGTTATTTTCTATGAATGTCGTACAAGCTACCACAAATAATAATAAGATGTTCATTAACAAATCGATAACCACTCCCACTTCACTATTACAGACTCCCAGTCAATCAACTTATTTACCAAGCAATTTGCCACCAGCTTCTACAATGGTTGCTGATGACGATAATCCTTATAGTAATGCTAAGCAAGATTTAATGTTGTATTATAATCCGCAAGGTGGGTATACAGCGGTAGTTTATACACCTAATGGTTTTTTGGATGCCATTTATGATCCAGCTGCAAAGGGCTGGGGTTGGGATTCTAACAAGTGGAAAGATAACATCAGTAGAATGAGTTTGGGAAGCGGAACGTCCCAATCTGGTGGTGGCCCACTTTCTGAAATTCATAAAATTATATTAGCTAATGACATTAATATGGATGATATTGATGCAAGCAATAATCCATACGGCATAACTTTGCCTTTAGGAGGGTCACAAGGAACTGGAATAGTTAATGGGGCTTCTAATTACCGATATGTCCATGTGCGCCACAATAAATTGGATATTGATGGTAACCAGCATTATATCAATATGATGAGCTTGAATATTGCTTTATGTGGCACTAGAAATCGCTCCCCTGAAGTGAAAGATGTTTCATATAAAGAAGACTGGACCTTAGAGAATACAACTATCTATTCCACAACCTATTGGGGTTATTTGAGTGCAAATACTGGACTGGCCAGCAATTATGAAGATCCAGAATTAAGGGAAAGCGGGCTTAATGGTGGTTATACTTGGTTTACCTATAAAAATATGAATTTTGTAGGTTCACAATTTGCTTGGACCGGTCAAAAAACTACGGGAGTTTCTATTGAAGGTAATGTAAATGTTAATACTTGCTATTCTTATATTGTTCCTAATGATAACCACATTTGGCGTGCTCAAGGTGGGGGCAATCAACAAAATTTTGAAGTAGATCGTGTTATTTTTAAAAGTGGTTGTCATTATACTGGCTACAGTTTCAATGGTGTAAATATGGAGTTGACTGGTAAGGCTACTTTTGAAGATGATTCAATCGTAGATTTATATCCGCATGGCACTGGTCCAGAACACCAAGCTCAAGGGATGTCTTTTGGAATTTATATGCCTAGCTCTGGCAATCAAAATTCTGTCATCGAAATGAACGGTGACTCGAAGTTAAATATTCATTGTGATTCTACTGATTATAATCCAATACCGAATGGAACTGTGCCTAACGTGCCCAGAGCAGCTGTAGAAAATCATCCTCAATATCAATATCCTTGTGGGGCAATTGATATGGAAAGTTCAAAAGCCCAATTAGTGTTTAATAAAGTTAAAGACAAACCTTCTCCACAAATTAATATTGATAGTCATGGACAAATTTTTAGTAATAAAGCCTTAGTTTATTTTTCTTCAGGTGATGCTGAACTCGCTAATGGAACATTTAATATGAAAGCCTATGATTTAGGCAATTATGATACCAGTAGTGGCAGCAATGGTGGTGGCCTGATGAATGTTGGTTCTGGGATGATTATTAATGTGCGGACTGGTGGTATCTTTAATCTAGAAGTAGCAGATAATAATCATAGTGCTAATCATCCGCTGAATTTGTTGTTCGCGCAGGGTAAAATTCATGTTAATATTGTCAACCCTACTAATGTGAGCTTAGATTTACGCAAAGATCCCTGTGATGCTAGTGCCTTAGTTTATGCCAGGGGTAATTCAACCGTGACGACGCTTTCGAGGGATATCTCTTTAGGTGGAAAGTTGACGATTCCTCGAGGGACCAACGTAGTTCTGCCTAAAAGTATTTTGAATACAGCTTATCCAGATTCTAGTTCCGATATTGAAGTTTATGACACAAAGATTAGAGCCGAAGGTAATAATCAAGCGGCTAAGGGTAATGGACAAGAAATTGTGGGACCAACGGGACAATCTGAAGATGTAAAACTTGGTATGGGAACTGGTGTAGATGGTCCCATTCGAGTTCAACGAGTAGAATTGCCTTTTACACAAAATTTAATTGATCCCCTATTATTTGTTGATAATACTAAGGTCATTCAAGCACGAGATGCTGATGGGTTAAAACCCTTAAAATTGGCCATGTTCAAAATGTTAGGTAAAGAATTTCGGTATATTAGTTTGTCGGATCTGCCGGGACCTTCTTTAATCTTAAACAAAGATTCCAATATAGTTTATCCCAGCAAAGAAACTTCGAGTTGGAATATTAATGGTCAGAGTGGCGGCGATGAATGGGCTGACTATGATACTAATTATGCCCATGATTCAAATTATCCAGAATTTCAACCGACACCACCACTAGTAAGAGTTCAAGTCAAACGTCTCAATCCGAACCCTGATCCGAAAAATCCTCAAAGCAAGTATCTTTATATTGATTTGGGAACGATGACTAATAATCAAGAAGCTGAGCAAAAAGCTAACTCGAATTATACCAACCCAGCCATTGCCGAACTAACCAATCCTATTACCCCCAATATTTTGAATGATAATTTTGGTAATTTGAGTTTGTATGCGAAAGATGATAAGGGTAATCAAATACCTAATCCTAATTTGGGACAAGCTATTCCTAAATATCAAGACAGTACTTCGGCTACTATCGCTGCTGATTTTGAAAATAAGCATCCAAAATATTTAGATCCAAAAGATGTTCAGTGGGATGGTGGAAGTTGGGATCCTACTTTAGGTGGAGTGGGATCCTCTATGAAGTTTGCTCATCGCGTCACTTTTGATTTGCATAAGTTGATTGATAATTACAATGCAAGTCATAAACAGCCGTTATATTTAAAGGCCACCGATCAAATTTTGACAAGCACAGTGACTAACTTTCAGTCATCGCCATTGTCAACGATTTATGTTCGTAACCTTTCGATGGCCACTCAAGCTCCGAAAGATTTTCTTTTAGGTGAAGATATTCAAGTGCCAATATCTTATTATGATGGTGATGAGAACTTTAACTCATCTATAATTCCCACATTGACGCTAACTGGTAAAGTTGATGCTACTACCGATGTAACTGGAAGTATTAAACCTATTAACTTAAAAAAGAAAACTGATTATCATTGGAATATCGGCAAGGCTGTTGCGGCAGGTCAGCATAAGATTGCTTTTACAGCGCAAGATAATTCAACGCCAGTTAATCATGCTTATGATGAGAATAAGGCCACCACTAGCGAACAAGGGGATGTCTTTAATTGGCAATACAATGTGTTAAATTTGCCTGCTTATGCCGGCCAACGCCAAGTTCAACAATATCGTCCAAAGTCTAACAAAGATATTACAATTACGCATGATGATGCGACTAACACTGATCGCATCAAAGATAAAATGCCTATGGGTCGCTATTTAGAGAAGAATACTTTTACGCCCAAAGACCAAACGGCACCAATTAGTAATTTTATGTTCGTACGTAAGAATGAAAGGGACAAGGGCGCTAATACTTCCAAAGACTATAACTTATATCGTAATAACTCTACATTAGTCATCACGGAAATTGGCACCAATAATAAATTAGAAATTAAAAACTTTAATTATAATATGAAATACACGGCTGATAGTTATAAAAACAGTGCCGTTGTAGAAAATGGTTATTTTAAAAAGAATATTAAATTTGAAATTACGACTAATTTGAGTATTAGTAATGTCCCGAATGCTAATTTATCACCGATTACGCTGGAAAGTGATTTGAATAGTCAACAGCAAAATGTTAAATTAGCGACGATTGCGCCTGTTGCCATTGGTGATGTATATTTGCTGCAATTAATTGTACCCAATATCATTGATTATGGTGATAAGCATGTAGCTTTCGAAGGAACTAATAACGAATATGCAATTGTGAATCAAACGGCAGTTCGAGACAATTTGATTTTGAATTATTTACCAATTAAGGGTCAAAATTTACATGTCTATGTCAAACATGTTAACGGACTGTGGGATTCAGCCTTGCAATTTAAAGGTAATAAAACACAAAATCTAACGGATAGTGATTTAGAAATTTTTAGTTCTGGTCCGATTGATGCAAATTTAAATGATTCTATTCAACACATTAAACTAGCTGATAATTGGTGGAATCAATTTAATCAACAGCAAGCTGGCTTATTTATGAAAACTCAATCTCATCAGCGGCTGGGTAACTATGTAGGAGAGCTAGAATGGACAGTGACAGATAGTATTTAAATTTATATAGAACTATAAAATTTTCCCTAAAAACAAGACATATTTTGTCTTGTTTTTTGATTTAAATGATAATCGCTAAAGATGGATATTGTATTATAATGAAGATTAAGGAAGTGATGTCTTAGAATAAAGCGTGAATTTTACTGCTGTTACATAATTGCAGTTACAATTACTTTAGGATTCAAAATAAATAGCTACTATAATCTGAGGATTCTTGGAGGAGTTTGAAATGGAAAGAAAAAATTTATTAATCGGTACAATTGCCATTCTTTGTCTAGTTGCATCATTAATTTGTTGGGTTTTAAAACAACAGTCACTAGCATTAATTATTAGCAACGCGGGCTTAGCACTAACAACAATTTTTTATTTATGGAGTAATCGTAATTAATCTAATATTTAGAGGCTGAGACAACTTGTTTGTTCCAGCCTCTTTGCCAATAAGAACTCATGAACATCATAGAAAATTCATAGTTTTAGATTACCATAACCATAATAGTAGGATTTTAAAAGTAGTTAAGTTATACTGAAGTTTCCTTAGATTCAATTTGGTAATTTAAAAGGAGAAAACAACCATGAAATATTGTCCTAATTGTGGTTTTAAATTAGCTTCTGATTATAAAGTTTGCCCACAATGTGGTTATCATTTGCCTCAAAAAAAGTCAGCCACAGCTGCAGTTACAAAAGAAATCAAATCCCAACATTTGTCTCGAGTACAAGCACATCAGCACCAACAAGCACCCTTAACAAGTCCGCTTTTGCAGTATTTGAATTGGTTAAAACATAATTTAATTACTGTCTCGCTGGTAGTTTTATTGGTGATTTTAACCTATATTTATGTAGGCAAAATTATTAGTGTTGTCGTGGCTATTGGCATGATAATTTGGGGTTATATCTTTGCTAACCATCAAGCAGCTCCTTTAGACGCAAAATTAAAATTAATGTTTCGCCGCGTAGAACATGAAGAAGAGACTAAAGTACAACGGGTTTTAAACACTAAAACTAATACTAAAGTTCGTGATGCGACCATTCCAGTTCCGATTCAGCCACCAAAATATCAAACTGTCAAGACTACATCGCGGCGTTCATGGATAGTTAGTTTTTTGGCAATTATTACTTGGAGTACGAGTTATTGGCCAGGCTTTTTTGCGGACAATTCGTTGGGAGTTGCTATTGGTTGGAATAGTCCAACGGTGCCGTCACTATCACAAATGATTCGTCAAGCAATTATGTATTTAAACTTTAACTTTCATTTACAAATCAACCCCTCCTTAGGTTTATGGCTGTTAGCATTAGGACCAGTGATTGTGCTTTTGGGTTCTTTAATGCCTAGTCGTTTTGGCCGTAAATTGGCTGTTCGTGGAGCCATAGTAAGTGTAATTGTTTATTTAGGCGGTTTAGCTATTTTAAAAATGGCCTTGAGTTGGGGAAGTCGGTATCTTCAATTGCCAACAGTTAATCTGGGAAGCAGTGGTTATGTAGCAATTTTTTGTGTAATTTTAATGCTTATTTTGACAATTATTGCTAAATATCGTCAACGGTAATCAATTGGTTTTTCCAGAGACTCTTTAGTATAATGAAAGCGACATTGTTTTGGGGGAGAAGTTAATGAAGATTTTGGTAGTAGATGATGACCAAGATATTGTGGAACTGTTGAGTATTTATATTCGCAATGAAGGTTATGAACCCATTGCAGCTACTTCAGGGACAGCGGCTTTATCTAAATTAGAACAACATCCTGATATTGACTTGATAATTTTGGATATTATGATGCCAGATATATCAGGTATTGAGGTGATGAAACAAGTGCGTGCAACATCTCAAGTTCCAATTATTATTGTTTCAGCCAAAACTAGTGACATTGACAAAATTCAAGGTTTGATTTCTGGAGCTGATGACTATGTTGTCAAACCCTTTAATCCACTCGAAGTAATGGCCCGAATTAAGTCATTATTGCGCAGAATTCATGCGGGTGATGCCGATATTCCAGATAAGTTAAACATTGGTCCTATTACCATTAACAAGAGTTCCCATGAAGTATTGACCGAAAGTGGTCAAAAAGTTCAGCTAACAGCGTTAGAGTTTGGGATTCTATATTTATTAGCTAGTCATCCTAATCAAGTTTTTTCGGCTGATGAAATTTTTGAACGAGTTTGGAAACAAGAAAGTGTAATCTCTGCTAAAACAGTGATGGTTCATGTTAGTCATCTACGTGATAAACTGGAAGAAGCTACCCACGGTGAAAAAGTCATCGAAACAGTTTGGGGCGTTGGCTATAAAGTTGAGGCTTAATAGATGTCTAAAATTAAACTTAGTACGAAGAAGTATGCCAGCGTAGTATTTTGGGGGTTAGGGACCCTTTTTTTATTAATTGCATTTGAATTTTTGTTTTGGTATGTTTTCAAAACAATAACAATAAGTTGGTTTGTCGTAGGTGTGATTGGGGCACTAGACCTAATTATCAGTTTACTAGTGGCCCATCAGCGCTATATTCAATTATTGTCTTTACAAATTATTGTACAATTTCAGAATTTGAATCCCCAACATGTGCAGCAATTAAGTCAAATTCAAGTGCACAATCCATGGTTGCAACAGGTAATTAAACAATTATTATTAGTAACCAAAACTATGCAAACTGCTATTGAACAACAACAACAAAGCGAATTAACTAAAGATAATTTAATTACGAACGTTAGTCATGATTTACGCACACCACTAACTTCTATTATTGGTTTTTTAGGATTGATTGAACAAAATCCGCAAACGCCAATTAACGACATACAAAAATATGTTCATATTGCCTTTCAAAAGGCTCAACAATTACAATCACTGGTGAATGACTTGTTTGAATATATGCGTGCTAGTACAGCTAGTATCCAATTAAATTATAGCAAGTTTGATATGATACAGATGTTAGAACAGTTAGCTGCTGAATTCGAATTGCAAGCACAACAAGCTCAAATTCAACTAATTGTCGATAGTCCGCAAAAATCTGTGATAATGCGAGCAGATACTGAAAAATTAGGCCGCGTGTTAAATAATTTGATTACAAATGCTCTCCAGTATGGTAAAGGTGCAAAACATCTCTGGTTATGTGCTCGTGAGCAAGGAGATCAGGTTTTTATTCAAGTGGCTAATGATGGTGAGCCCATTGCTAAAGCGTCCTTAGAACACCTATTCGAGCGTTTTTATCGTGGCGATCAATCGCGTTCTCCAGTCCATGAAGGAACGGGTTTGGGATTGGCAATTGCTCAAAGTTTAATTCAAGTGCATGGTGGGAAGATTAGTGCACAATCAGATACCAAAATGACAGTTTTTAATATTATTTTACCTAAAAAATTTGCCCCTAACGAAGGAGAATAATCATGTCTTTGATTTTAAATGGATGTATATTACTTTTGAAAGAACATCATTTATTGACGAAAGCCGATATAGTTTTTGATAATGAAATTACTGCCGTAACTTATGATTCGCGGCAGGTGAAAAAGGATGGGATGTTTTTTTGCAAGGGTACTCACTTTGAAGAAAAGTATTTACGTGAAGCTCAGCAAAATGGGGCTTCAACCTATGTTTCTGAACAAGAATATCCAGATATTAAAGGGATGAATGCTTTAATTGTTAATGATGTCCAAAAAGCTATGGCACTTTTAGGGGCAGCTTTTTACGACTATCCTCAAAATCAATTGTTTATTATTGCTTTTACTGGGACGAAAGGCAAGACAACATCGGCTTATTTTACTCAAGGTATTTTGCAGGCTTATACAAACAAAAAAACGGCCTTGTTTTCAACAATTGATCGCATCTTGGGAACACAGCCAAAGCAAAGATTCAAATCTAGTTTGACGACGCCAGAGTCATTAGATCTGTTTAAAGAAATGCGGCAAGCAGTTGATAATGGAATGACACATTTGGTTATGGAAGTTTCTTCACAGGCATATAAACGTAATCGAGTTTATGGTTTACAGTATGATATTGGATTTTTCCTAAATATAACCCCTGATCATATTGGCCCTAACGAGCATCCTGACTTTGCGGACTATTTGCATTGCAAGCTGCAATTGTTGGTTAATTCTAATATTTGTGTGCTCAATAGTGATAGTGATCACTTTTTAGAAATTTATCAAGCGGCACAAGCAACTACGCCAGCAAATAAGATCTATCTTTTTGCTCGTCAAGGTGGCAATGAAAGCAATGCAGATTTTATTTATCATAGCGAAGAGAGTACTTTAGTACAAAGTCGTTTGAATTTACAAAGTCAAACTGCAAAAGCTCAAAAATTGTTGCTTGACGGTCAATATGAGATTAATTTAGCAGGAGACTTTAATGAAACTAACGCTATTGCAGCGATTATTGGAGCTGGTCTAGCGGGAGTGCCTTATCAGTTGGCCAAAACTGCTATTACTGATGTGCATATTCCAGGACGAATGGAAACTATCAAAACTAAGAAACATGGCACAGTTTATATAGATTATGCACATAATTATGGCAGCATGAAGGCTTTGTTGAGCTTTTTACAACGCAAAGAACCACAATCAAAAATCATTGTAGTTGTTGGCAGCACAGGTAATAAAGGTGTGTCGCGCCGTGCGGGTTTTGGTAAAGCTTTAAGTGAATATGCAGATGAAGCCTATTTGACGACGGATGATCCTGGATTTGAAGATCCTCAAAAGATAGCGGCCGAAATCGATCAACACATTGATCATGAACGAGTTCAAGTGCAAATAATTTTAAATCGCCAAAAAGCCATTGCCACGGCCATTGCCAAAAGTAATCCAGGAGATTTAGTTGTTTTAGCGGGTAAAGGTGAAGATGCTTATCAAAAGGTGCGTGGGATTGATACTCCTTATCCCAATGACTTTAATGTAGCTCAGCAAGTAATTAATGAGTTAGAATAGGAGTAAATAATGCGAGATTTCTTTACAATAATTGGTGGCATGGGGACAGCGGCAACAGAAAGTTACTTGCGTCTTTTGAATCAGCGTACCCCGACGGATTGTGATCAGGACTTTTTGGATTATATTCTAGTGAACCATGCTACGGTGCCAGATCGCACAAGTTATATTTTAGATCGAACCAAACCTAGTTTTTATCCAGCTTTATTAGATGATATACAACAGCAAAGTCAATTAAATCCAGCTTTTATGGTTATTATTTGTAACACGGCGCATTATTTTTACGAGCAGTTGCAACAAGCTACGACTGTGCCTCTTTTGCATATGCCCCGCACAGCAATTGCAACTTTAAAAGCACAATATCCAGACATCAAGCGCGTCGGATTGATTGCCACTCAAGGAACTTTAGCTGATGGAATTTATGAACAAGAATTACAACAACAAAATTATGATTACACATTAGGTGACAAGCAGTTGCAAGCCGATGTAATGACATTAATTTATGATAATATTAAGACTAAAGGCGTAGTAGATGCACCACTATACCATCAAATAATAAGGCGAATGCAGCAAGAATTTGGTGCAGAAGCAGTTATTTTAGGCTGTACAGAATTATCATTAGCCCAAGAAAAGGCAGCAGATCATGATGCTTTAATCATTGATGCACAAAGCATTATTGTCGATAAAAGTATTGAACTGGCATTAAAAGTACGTGCTGGGAAAACAATCACCATTAAAAATGGTCTGGCTGATTAACCTTTATTGAAGTATTCAATGGATGTGAAATTTTTAATGTGTTAAATTCATTAAGATATTGAGGTTAAATAATGGACAATCAAGACCCGAAAAAAGCATTTTTGCACCGAAATCAACGTATATATTTACGCAATGAGCATCAAGACTATCGTCATCCAATTTTAAAAATGAGCTTATTAATTATTTTAATGGCTATTTTTGTGGTAGGTGCTTATGGATTTCGAATTTATTCTCAGGCTAGTAACGCTTTAGGCAATGCTTATCATCCGACTGATAAAACGCATATTTCGCATACTATTGCTGAAGGTAAGCCAGTAACAATTTTGTTATTGGGGGTTGATACTGGTGATGAAGGACGAACAGATCGGGGTAATTCGGATACAATGATTCTAGCTACCGTCAATCCTAAAACTAAAAAAACAGTTTTAATGAGTATTCCACGCGATACCTTAGCAGAAATTTATGGTATTAAGAATAGCAAAAGAGTTATTCAAAAGATAAATTCAGCTTATAATCTTGGTAAAGAAGCCGCCGCCATGAAAACTGTCGAAAAATTATTAGATATTCATATTGACCATTATGTAACGATGGATTTTCATTCATTGCCTAAAATTGTGGATGCCGTTGAAGGCATTACAGTTGATTCACCCTTTGCCTTTAGTTATGATGGCAGTAGTTTCAAAAAAGGCAAACAAGTCATTACCGGTAAGCAAAGTCTGTCTTATGCACGGATGCGTTATGAAGATCCAGAGGGAGATTATGGCCGCCAAAAACGCCAACGTCAAGTCATTATGGCCATTGTCAAAAAGACGCTTTCTTTGAGTGCTTTGCCGAATATGCAAAAACTGTTAGACAGTATTTCTGGTTCCATGAGTACCGATCTTTCTTTTAATGACATTACCACCTTAATGCAATCATATCGTGATGCTGCCCAAAAAATGGAATCAGACCATTTACAAGGTCATGGGGCCACTATTGATGGACTATCTTATGAAATTGCGCCTACTTCAGAATTGCAGCGAGTATCTAATAAAATTCGGCGTGGTGTCGGTCGTGATCCTATTACGCTCAACAATGAAGAAACTAAACTTAATCGTTTAAATGAACAATATAATAATTTTGATTTTGATTCGGAAATCAATCAATCTTATATAATCTATGGAAAAAATGTTAATAGTGATTATGTAACAGAGGTCGATTCTGAAGACAATTAGAGTTTTATGGGGCTGGAGTACGAACGTGCTTGCGGCCTTTTTTAATGAAAGAGGTAAATTTTTGAGTATAGTAAAAGTGGAACATTTACAACATGCATATTTGGATAAAGTTTTATATGACGATACTAATTTTCAAGTTAATGCTCATGAACATGTAGGAATTATTGGGCAAAATGGTGTCGGTAAAAGTACCTTCATCAATATTTTGACTGGAAAAATCACCCCTGATGCGGGAAAAATCACTTGGAAGAAAAAATTAAAAATTGGATATTTGGATCAATATGCCAGTTTAACTCCAGGTCAGACTATTCGAGATTTTTTACGTAGCGCCTTTGCAGAATTATTAGAACAGGAACAGATATTAGAAAAACTCTACCAACAGATGGGGACAGATTCTAATCCAGAATTAATTGAGCGAGCTGGTAATATTCAAGCATTACTAGAGGAAAAGGGCTTTTATGAAATTGATACGCAAATTGAACAAGTAGCCACAGGTCTAGGTATTGATGCCTTAGGATATGACCATGATGTGTCTGCTTTAAGCGGCGGGCAGCGTTCTAAATTAATTTTAGCTAAGTTGTTACTGCAAAATCCGGATATTTTACTATTAGATGAACCAACCAATTATTTAGACACCCAGCATATTAATTGGCTGGCGGACTATTTACAGAACTTTGCAGGCGCCTTTGTCGTAATTTCGCATGATTACGATTTTTTAGGGCGGATTGTCAATGTAGTTTATGATTTAGAATTAGGGCATTTGACTCGTTACAGTGGAACTTTGAAACAAGCTTTACGGCAAAAAGCAGCCAATCAACGTACTTATTTGAAAACTTATGCTAGTCAGCAAAAGAAAATCGCTAAAACGCAAGCTTATATCCAAAAAAACAAAGCGGGTTCTCGCTCTAAAAGTGCTAAAAGCCGCGAAAAACAACTAGAAAAGATGACAGTTTTAGCTCCACCGTCTAATCGGATGAAACCGAACTTTTCTTTTCCGTATGTTGCTAATGCTAGTCAAATTATTCTCGATGTTAATAATTTGATGATTGGTTATCAAGAACCGCTTTTACAACAAGAAATTAATTTTTCTTTAGCGATGGGCGAAAAAATGGTAATTAAGGGATTTAATGGAATTGGCAAAACAACTTTAATTAAAACAATTCTAGGACAAATTCCGCCAATTGCCGGCAGCGTCCAATTATCTAAAATAGTTACAGTGGCCTATTATCAACAAGATTTAATTTGGTCACAACCGTTAGCGACTCCTTTGGTCATCTTGCAGCAGCAATTTCCTGATAAGACTCAACGTACTTTACGACAAGCTCTAGCTAGAGCAGGATTAACAGCTCAACAAGTGGGATCAGCAATTAAAACTTTATCTGGTGGTGAGCAAGTTAAAGTTAAATTAGCCAGCCTAATGTTAGAACCGGCTAATGTGTTAATATTAGATGAACCAACAAATCATTTAGATGATGATAGCAAGAATTCTTTGCAACAATCTTTAAAAAATTATCCAGGAGCAATTATACTTGTTACGCATGAGACCGGCTTTTATGACCCCTCTTGGATTGATAAAATACTAAATATTGAAAAAAATATTAAATAGCTGTTGACAAGAGGAGGTAATCTTGGTAAGATATTTTCTGTTGTCACGGAGAGCAAAAAGAGAGCTAAAAGAACAAAGCAAGAAAGATAAAAAAGTTCTTGACAAGCTACCGAGCAGCTGATATAATAAAACAGCTGCTAAATGACAGCGAAGGTTGATCTTTGAAAACTGAATAAAGTTTCTAAACGCAAAAGTGCAGGGTTCAATAAGAACCTGTCAATGAGAAAAGCAATAAAGAAAAGACAAGAACGCGAGTTCAAGTCATGAGCAAGAGAAAGAACTACAAAAAATGAGAGTTTGATCCTGGCTCAGGACGAACGCTGGCGGCGTGCCTAATACATGCAAGTCGAGCGAGTGAAATTAAGGAAGTCTTCGGGCGGAATTAATGGAACGAGCGGCGGATGGGTGAGTAACACGTAGGTAACCTACCCTAAAGCGGGGGATACCATCTGGAAACAGGTGCTAATACCGCATAAACCTTCTGGTCACATGACGAGAAGTTGAAAGACGGTTTCGGCTGTCACTTTAGGATGGACCTGCGGCGTATTAGCTAGTTGGTGGAGTAACGGTTCACCAAGGCAATGATACGTAGCCGACCTGAGAGGGTAATCGGCCACATTGGGACTGAGACACGGCCCAAACTCCTACGGGAGGCAGCAGTAGGGAATCTTCCACAATGGACGCAAGTCTGATGGAGCAACGCCGCGTGGATGAAGAAGGTTTTCGGATCGTAAAATCCTGTTGTTGAAGAAGAACGGGTGTGAGAGTAACTGCTCACATCGTGACGGTAATCAACCAGAAAGTCACGGCTAACTACGTGCCAGCAGCCGCGGTAATACGTAGGTGGCAAGCGTTGTCCGGATTTATTGGGCGTAAAGGGAGCGCAGGCGGTCTGTTAAGTCTGAATGTGAAAGCCCTCAGCTTAACTGAGGAAGAGCATCAGAAACTGGCAGACTTGAGTGCAGAAGAGGAGAGTGGAACTCCATGTGTAGCGGTGAAATGCGTAGATATATGGAAGAACACCAGTGGCGAAGGCGGCTCTCTGGTCTGTAACTGACGCTGAGGCTCGAAAGCATGGGTAGCGAACAGGATTAGATACCCTGGTAGTCCATGCCGTAAACGATGAGTGCTAAGTGTTGGGAGGTTTCCGCCTCTCAGTGCTGCAGCTAACGCATTAAGCACTCCGCCTGGGGAGTACGACCGCAAGGTTGAAACTCAAAGGAATTGACGGGGGCCCGCACAAGCGGTGGAGCATGTGGTTTAATTCGAAGCAACGCGAAGAACCTTACCAGGTCTTGACATCTCCTGCAAGTCTAAGAGATTAGAGGTTCCCTTCGGGGACAGGAAGACAGGTGGTGCATGGTTGTCGTCAGCTCGTGTCGTGAGATGTTGGGTTAAGTCCCGCAACGAGCGCAACCCTTGTTACTAGTTGCCAGCATTAAGTTGGGCACTCTAGTGAGACTGCCGGTGACAAACCGGAGGAAGGTGGGGACGACGTCAAATCATCATGCCCCTTATGACCTGGGCTACACACGTGCTACAATGGATGGTACAATGAGAAGCGAACTCGCGAGGGCAAGCAGATCTCTTAAAACCATTCTCAGTTCGGATTGCAGGCTGCAACTCGCCTGCATGAAGCTGGAATCGCTAGTAATCGCGGATCAGCATGCCGCGGTGAATACGTTCCCGGGCCTTGTACACACCGCCCGTCACACCATGAGAGTTTGTAACACCCAAAGCCGGTGGGGTAACCCGTAAGGGAGCCAGCCGTCTAAGGTGGGACAAATGATTAGGGTGAAGTCGTAACAAGGTACCGTAGGAGAACCTGCGGCTGGATCACCTCCTTCTAAGGAAAATAAACGGAAGCACTTTTGTGGAAACTTTGTTCAGTTTTGAGAGGTCAACTCTCAAACAAAAGAAACTTTGAACCTTGAAAACTGAATATTAAGAGAAACGATATGCAAAAGTATATCACGAGAAACTGCGCGAATCGAGAGATTCAAGAAAAGAATTAAGAAATAGGTTAAGATGATAAGGGCGCACGGTGGATGCCTAGGCACTAGGAGCCGATGAAGGACGGAACAAACACCGAAATGCTTCGGGGAGCTGTAAGTAAGCGAAGAACCGGAGATATCCGAATGGGGGAACCCGGCTGAGGTCAAGCTCAGTCACACATTAATGAAATGAAGTAGTTAATGTGGGGAAGACGTGGTGAACTGAAACATCTAAGTAGCCACAGGAAGAGAAAGAAAAATCGATTTCCGGAGTAGCGGCGAGCGAAAAGGAAAGAGCCCAAACCAACGAGCATGCTTGTTGGGGTAGTAGGACTGGTAGACGAGGAAAAAGGCTTGCGATAGTCGAAGCAGTTGGGAAGCTGCACCGAAGAAAGTGACAGTCTTGTAGACGAAATCAAGAGCACTCAACCAGGATCCTGAGTACGGCGGGGCACGTGAAACCCCGTCGGAATCTGGGAGGACCATCTCCCAAGGCTAAATACTCCCTAGTGACCGATAGTGAACTAGTACCGTGAGGGAAAGGTGAAAAGCACCCCGGGAGGGGAGTGAAACAGATCCTGAAACCGTGTGCCTACAAGTAGTCAGAGCTCGTTAAAGAGTGATGGCGTGCCTTTGTAGAATGAACCGGCGAGTTACGTTAAATTGCGAGGTTAAGTTGAGAAGACGGAGCCGCAGCGAAAGCGAGTCTGAAGAGGGCGCAAAGTAGTTTGACGTAGACCCGAAACCAAGTGACCTACCCATGTCCAGGTTGAAGGTGCGGTAAAACGCACTGGAGGACCGAACCCACGTAAGTTGAAAATTGCGGGGATGAGGTGTGGGTAGCGGTGAAATTCCAAACGAACTTGGAGATAGCTGGTTCTCTCCGAAATAGCTTTAGGGCTAGCCTCGGGGAAGAGGATTATGGAGGTAGAGCACTGTTTGGACTAGGGGCCCATCAAGGGTTACTGAATTCAGATAAACTCCGAATGCCATTAATCTATACCCGGGAGTCAGACTATGAGTGATAAGATCCGTAGTCGAAAGGGAACAGCCCAGATCACCAGTTAAGGTCCCAAAATCCATACTAAGTGGAAAAGGAAGTGGAGCTGCATAGACAACTAGGATGTTGGCTTAGAAGCAGCAATGCATTCAAAGAGTGCGTAATAGCTCACTAGTCGAGTGACTCTGCGCCGAAAATGTACCGGGGCTAAGTATGGTACCGAAACTGTGGGTGTAACTAGAAATAGTTATGCGATAGGAGAGCGTTGTAAGCACGAAGAAGCCAGATCGTGAGGACTGGTGGAGCGCTTAGAAGTGAGAATGCCGGTATGAGTAGCGAAAGACCAGTGAGAATCTGGTCCACCGAATGACTAAGGATTCCTGGGGAAGGCTCGTCCGCCCAGGGTAAGTCGGGACCTAAGACGAGGCCGAAAGGCGTAGCCGATGGAAAACAGGTTGAGATTCCTGTACTGATCAGTTCTGTTTGAGCAATGGAGGGACGCAGGAGATAAACGTGAGCATGCAGCTGGAAAAGCATGTCCAAGCAGTGAGTCTGGGAGTGAGTTAAATGCTTACTTCTAAGGACGAGCTGTGATGGGGAGCGAAATATAAGTAGCGAAGCACGAGAGTCACACTGCCAAGAAAAGCTTCTAGTGAGGAACTGGTTACCCGTACCGCAAACCGACACAGGTAGTCGAGATGAGAATTCTAAGGTGAGCGAGTGAACTATTGTTAAGGAACTCGGCAAAATGGCCCCGTAACTTCGGGAGAAGGGGTGCTGGTGTAAGAGCCAGCCGCAGTGAAAAGGCCCAAACAACTGTTTATCAAAAACACAGGTCTCTGCCAAATCGAAAGATGACGTATAGGGGCTGACGCCTGCCCGGTGCTGGAAGGTTAAGAGGAGAGCTTAGCGTAAGCGAAGGTTTGAATTGAAGCCCCAGTAAACGGCGGCCGTAACTATAACGGTCCTAAGGTAGCGAAATTCCTTGTCGGGTAAGTTCCGACCTGCACGAAAGGCGTAATGATTTGGGCACTGTCTCAACAATAGACTCGGTGAAATTATAATACCCGTGAAGATGCGGGTTACCCGCGACAGGACGGAAAGACCCCATGGAGCTTTACTGTAGCTTGATATTGAATTTTTGTGTAACATGTACAGGATAGGTAGGAGCCGAAGAGGTCGGTACGCTAGTATCGACGGAGGCGCTGGTGGGATACTACCCTTGTTAGATGAAGGTTCTAACCCGCGCCATTGAAGCATGGCGGGAGACAGTGTCAGGTGGGCAGTTTGACTGGGGCGGTCGCCTCCTAAACAGTAACGGAGGCGCCCAAAGGTTCCCTCAGAATGGTTGGAAATCATTCGCAGAGTGTAAAGGCAGAAGGGAGCTTGACTGTGAGACAGACAAGTCGAGCAGGGACGAAAGTCGGGCTTAATGATCCGGTGGCACCGTATGGAAGGGCCATCGCTCAACGGATAAAAGCTACCCTGGGGATAACAGGCTTATCTCCCCCAAGAGTTCACATCGACGGGGAGGTTTGGCACCTCGATGTCGGCTCATCGCATCCTGGGGCTGTAGTCGGTCCCAAGGGTTGGGCTGTTCGCCCATTAAAGCGGTACGCGAGCTGGGTTCAGAACGTCGTGAGACAGTTCGGTCCCTATCCGTCGCGGGCGGAGGAAATTTGCGAGGATCTGTCCTTAGTACGAGAGGACCGGGATGGACATACCGCTGGTGCACCAGTTGTTCTGCCAAGAGCATCGCTGGGTAGCTATGTATGGAAGGGATAAACGCTGAAAGCATCTAAGTGTGAAACCCACCTCAAGATGAGATTTCCCATTCAGTAATGAAGTAAGACCCCTCAAAGAAGATGAGGTAGATAGGTTGCGCGTGGAAGGTTAGTGATAATTGGAGCGGAGCAATACTAATCGGTCGAGGGCTTAACCGAGCGCAGAACGGACTCTTAATATTCAGTTTTGAGGGAACGAAGGTTCTTTCAGAGGCAAAGTGTGGTGGCGATAGCGAGAAGGATACACCTGTTCTCATGCCGAACACAGAAGTTAAGCTTCTCAGCGCCGAGAGTAGTTGGTGGGAAACTACCTGCGAGGCTAGGACGCTGCCACGCTTATGGTTAGGTTATTATCCTTGATAATAACCTTTTTTTGTACCCTTTTATAGGCTAAGGGAGAACATTTATGGAAGAACAAAGGATTAAAAAGCTTTTAAACACTGGAATATTAGCTGGTAAAATTATGATGGAATCTGGGTCAGAAATGTATCGCGTTCAAGATACGCTAAAACGGATTATGCAAAAAGGTGGACTTAGCCATCCCGAAATTTTCCTCACACCGACAGGCATATTTTTGAGTGCGCGTGATCTTGATTCTACTAAAATGATTGAAATTACCCATAGTTCCATAAATTTATATAAGGTGTCTGAAGTGAATACTTTGTCACGCCAATTTTCAGCTGATGAAATTGATTTACAAGAATTGTATGATGGCTTGGAAAAAGTAGATTCAGAAACGCTCGATTTTCCTCTGTGGTTAAAAGCTATTGCAGCCTTTTTAATTAGTAGTACATTAATGATTTTATTTATCAATAGGTATGATTGGTTTGATTTTGTTCAGGCTGGAATTGTTGGTATGATTGGATATTTGATTTTTTATTATATTAATAATGTGGTTAAAATTCAATTTATCAGTGAGTTCATTGCTGCCGCAATGATTGCAATTTTGGCCATTGGTTTGCGGTATTTTCATTTGATTGATAATCTGAATTATTTAATTATTGGTGCTGTAATGCCGTTGGTTCCAGGGGTGGCATTGACGAATGCCTTACGAGATTTGATTGCCGGCCATTTGATTTCAGGTGTGGTTAGAATGGTTTCAGGTACATTAAGCGCATTAGCTATTGGTGGTGGAATTGCTGTTGTTTTACGTTTCCTTTTATGAGAGGTGAGATTATGCCTATTTTGCTTCAAGTTTTGGTGCAGATAGCATTTAGTTTTATTGGTACAGTTGGCTATGCCATTTGTGTTAATATTCCGCGCCGTGCGTTAATTGGTTGTGGATTCTGTGGTATGTTGGGCTGGATGGTGTATTGGTTTTTTTGGAACTACGTGACGGCAGGTAGGGTTTTTTCGAATTTAATTGCTGCTTTAGTTATTGGATTAGTAAGTTATTTATTGGCAAGAATTCAAAAAATGCCGGTGACATTATTTAATATTCCTGCCTTAGTGCCATTAGTCCCGGGAGCTACTGCGTATGAAGCTGTACGAGCAATGGTATCAGGAGAATTTGTCAATAGTATCCGTTTATTTTTGATGGTCATTATGACTATCGGAGCCATCGCCATGGGTTATATGATTGCTCAAGTTTTAATCGATATTGCTAAATCAATTAAAGAGTGATACTATGTTTATATGCGATGAGTCGAGTGATCACTTTAATAGTGGTCGTTCTGGGAACGTTAAATCAAATTATTTGATACTCACCGGATATGTGAGAACGTTTTTGTTGCTAGATGTGAACTAGTAGCAGCTATTGACTAAGGTCAGTACCCAAAAAAGCCATGATTATTTTAATCATGGCTTTTTTATTGGATAATTTTCTTAGCATTTTCCAGAATATTTTCTTGAACTAAGCGAGTAACTTGCGGATTATCTAAAAGATTAGAATGAGAACTATCTTCACCCGTTACTGTAATTTGGGTGTATTTTTTTACTTGATTTTGATAGATATATTTACCAGCTTCTACGCTTTGATAAGGAACTGTACCGTCATTTTGATAATTCTTCGTTCCGGCAATAGCATAGACAATCAGATTTTTAGGAAGTCGTGTTTTAGATTGATACAGCTGGCGAAAAATAGCGGTTTGATTTTTAGGATTAGATTCTAATGAATTATATGGTGTACCAATGGTCATGAGATTATTAATAGTAAGCTCATTGCGATTAAAATACTTTTCTAGATACCAAGTCCAGATTAACCCGCCATTAGAATGACCTACTGCGGAAAAATTATTAAAATTGTAGTTTTTAGTCAAATAATTGATTGCAGTTTTCAACCAGTATGTTTGCTTGGCAATATTATTATAACCATCTTGGTTATTTTGAAAAGCAATTACAATTAATGGTTCTTGATCACGAGTAGCAATATTTCCAGTTGTTTTAATTTTATTATTAGTTAAAACCGTTATTTTGAGAATATTATGCTTATTTTTATGTTTGGGAGTGCGTAATTGGTTAAACATATCATCGAATCGATCTTGATCTGCAGAACTCCCAGGGATAAAAATAATCGGCGACACTCGTGAATTATGCCAAACCTTTTCACTATGAACATTAGTGCGCATGGCATAATAAGCCGGAAATGAAAGTAAAATGATTGTTAAAATAATCAGATTAATCCAATGTTTTGTTTTCATAGTCAACCTCAGCTTTAACAAATGGAAGATAAATAACAGTCGAACAAATAATTGCTATGATGGTTGCAATTAAACTGCCCCAATTGCCATTAGTTCCCAAAAAATTAATTAAAAAACTTGGTGTTCCCGAAAAGATTTGATAAACTGCCGGTGATGCCCAGCCCAATTGGATAAAAAGTGCTCCAATTAGCATGCTTATTAAAGGACTAACAATAAAGGGGATTAAGAAATAGGGATTAAATAAAACAGGTAAGCGCAACAACAAAGGAGCATTAAATCCAAACATTGTTAAAAAAATATTTTGTAAAACTAATCGTTCTTTTTTAACAATTAATAAAGCTAAAATTAGTCCTAACGTACAGCCTATTCCTCCCAAAAAAGCATAACTGGTATAAATAGAATGAAGATTAATTGGATAAGGGAGATGATTGAGACTTTGGTGGGATAAAGCAGCCGAAAGATTGGCAGTCGCACTAGGTGAAGTAATGGTTTGTTTGGTTTCAGAGAAAGGGTTAATTAATCCTAGCCACGTAGCCAAATTACGGATCATTACTAACGGACCTAAAGTCCACCAGTTGAGATTGCGAGCACTAGTAGAAATTCCAGGCAACTTTATTAAAACATCAGACTGTTGTAGAAGATTAAGCAAGCAGCCACTGAATAATGCTAAAGAAACTCGAATTGTGGGCCAGGGAATTTTACCAAAGATGTGAGCAACTAACCAACTGATGAGAATAACTAATAATAACGGTGGTTGGTTCCAAATAGTTCGTAAATCGGGGCTAATATTGACACAAGCTACAGCTAAAATAATAACAGTATTAAAACTCAGATCTGGCGACTTGTGTAAACTGAAACGTGTTGTTAATAAGTAACCAAAAAATAACAAAATTAATAACTCCAAAATGGTAGTAAGTGGAGTAAATAAACGACCCAACGACTGATATTTCCAAGATAAATTAAAGATTTTGATAAAAAAACCATTAGGATTGAAGACCGTATTTTGAATTAGGCGTAAATAAGCGTCTATTAATACTAATGGATAGATAACTTTAAATGTGGAGGCTATAGTTTTAAAAAAATGTTGATAACGAATTTTTATCATGCTGTATCTCCTCCAATAATTAATGTTTTTAGTGGTAAGGTGATTTTTTCTTTGATAGGATAGATAATGAATCTAAGGGGGTACATTGATGAAAGATGAACAGCAACGCTGGCTTTTGGTAATGAACGCCACTTTTAATATGGTTATGGGGTTTATTCTACCAGTAAATACAATTTTTATGACTAAAAATTTACACGAATCGATGGTGGTTTCTGGTTTTGTTTTGATGGTCTATTCAGGCTTTATGATGCTGGGAAATGCATTGGGAGGATATTTATTCGATCATTATTCCCATCGAGGTACTTTGCTGATCGGTTATTTGGTAGCGGCGCTGGGTTTTTTAATTTTATCATTTTGCCATACTTGGCCATTATATGCAATTGTACTGACTGTAATTGGTTTAGGTATGGGAGTGTCTTATACGGCGGTTAATTCTTATACAGCTGTAGTAGCCCAACAGCACCATCAACATTCGCAACGAATTTTTAATATTATGTATTTATCAGCCAATGTCGGAATTGCCTTAGGTTCAATGTTAGTGAGTGTTATTTTTCAACGCAGTATCTTTTTAACGTTCTTTTTGCCAGCATTGTGCTTTATTGCTTGCTTATTAATCGTAATTTTTCGAGGTCATATTTTGGATGGTACCACTCATAAGCGTTCCAATACTACACAAGCCAGTGAAGCAGCTATTAAAGAAGTTGCCATTACAAGTCAAATTAGTAAACCACGATTATATCTCAATTTATTTTTAATTTGTTTGGCGGTATTAGTGGTTTGGTTAGGATATTCACAATGGGATAGTAATATGTCGTTATATATGTTGAATAATAATTTTAAGATGCGTGATTATAGTTTATTGTTTAGTTTGAATGCTTTGTCACTAATGATTATTCAACCATTAATGGGACATCTGACAGAATCCTTGTTTTCACAGTTAAAAATTCAAATTGCTTTGGGGTTAGCGATTATGGGAAGTTCTTTTATCTTTTTACCCGGAGCCCAACAATATTGGCAATATGTAGTTAGTATGTTGATTTTAACTATTGGAGAATCAATTACTTTTCCAACAATCCCAGCTTTATTGAGTAAATTTTCAACAGCCCAAAATCGGGGAACTTATCAGAGCTTTTACGTTATTTTTGGTTCTTTAGGTCGAGCACTGGGTCCTTATTTGGGGAGTTTGGTTGCTACTAAAAGTTCCTTTGATGTGCTATTTATGCTAATTTGTGGGACTATTCTGGCGGTTGCTGGTGGCGTAGCTTTAGTTAAGGAGGCATAATATGCGTAAGAAAAGCTTATTAAAAATCACTAGTTTACTGATAGGGCTGCCAATAGTGGCTGGAGCAGGTTTATTTAATTATGTTCATCGCCGTGATAGCAGCGCTTTAAAAAGTCAACCACCTCAATTTGCAGCTGATAACCCGGTAGTTCAAGGAGCCCAAAAATTTGTCTCTTTGCCTAAACAAATAGTCCAAACCACTTCTCATGATGGTTTGGACTTAACGGGATGGTTAACTGCTAATACACAAAATTCTGGTACAGTCTTAATTGTACATGGTTTTGGAGTGGACCATCATTCATTGGATAAGATTGGCTATCTTTTTCATCAATTGGGTTACAATGTTTTGCAGCCAGATAATCGTGCTTCGGGAAAGAGTGGTGGTCGTTATTTGAGTTATGGCTATCAAGAAAAATACGATGTCTTATCATGGATTAAATATCTGCAACAACAAAAATTACCACAGCCATTTTTCTTATATGGAGCTTCGATGGGAGCAGCCACAGTTTTACAAAGTTTGCAACTAGCGTTACCTGCTGCAGTAAAGGGTGTGATTGCCGATTCTAGTTATACAGATGCATTTGCAATCAGTAAATATACAATTGAACGCCAATTTCAAATTCCAGCGCAATTTTTAACACAAACTTTATCATTTTGGTCACGGATATTTGTTCATGGTTCCTATCAACAGACCAGTCCTTTACAAAGTGTTCAACACGCCCGAGTGCCGTTAATGTTTATTTGTGGACTTCAAGATACGACCGTCCCTCCTAAAATGTCTCAACAGCTATATCAAGCAGCAGCCGAGCCCAAATTTTTGCAGACTTTTGCACAAGGTGAACATATTCGAAGTATTGAAACAGAGCCGCAACGCTATTTTCAGATAATTAAAATTTTTTTGAATTTTTGTCAAAAAAATAATTAAAGTTTTTGCCAAGCTGTTTTAACTAATTTCGGATTTACTAACAGAAGCGCCAATAAAACGCAAAACATATTCGTTCCACCAAAAATCAAAAATACTCCTTGAGTGCCAAAGTGGGCGACTAAAGCTGGGAAGACTAAACTAATAACAAAATTTGTTAACCACATGACTGCAGTAGCCCAGCTCATAAAGACTGATTTTACAGCTGGAGGGAATAATTCAGCTAATAACAACCAAGTAGTAGGGCTCACGATGCCTTGTTGAGTAGCTAAAAAGCAAGTTAATAATATTAATACAATAAGATTGATTTGTGCCTGTGTGAAAGTATGACTGCGCATAACCAGCGTTAATCCGGTCATAAAGATGATATTGCCACATAAACCGGCTATCAGAATATGCTGATGGGAAAATCGGGATGTGAGTTTGGTACCTAAAACAATTGCAATTGAAGAAACTAATCCAATTAAAACATTGCCATATAAAGAAGCTTTGGCGCCCATACCAACTTGTTCTAAAAGGGTTGTGCCATAGTACATGACAATATTAACACCGGAAATTTGTTGAATTAATGCAACGGCAATTCCAGCAAAAAATAAATACAATAAATATTTATTATGAAAAATTTCTCGCAAATTAACTTGTTGTGGATGTGATTGCTCTGTTTTAGAAGCTAAAATAGCTTCTCTAATATCGAGTTTGGGAAAACCTAAACGATGAAAAGTTTGGCGGGCTTTTTCTTTGGTACTATGAATTAACTGCCAAAATGGACTTTGCGGAAGATTAAACGACAATAGCCAAAGAATTATCGCTGGGACTCCTGCCATCAGCATCATTAACCGCCATACTGGATGCCAATGACCTAAAAAAGTTCCTAAAAGCGCATTGACACTAAAAGCACATAATTGACCAATAACGATAGCGACAGCATTTTTATTAACATTTTGTGATTTGTAGCGATCGGGAGAGATTTCATTTAAATAAACAGGTGCAAGACTAGAAGCACAGCCGACAGATAGACCTAAAATAAATCGAAAAATACTTAAAATGATAATGTTATTTGAAAGCGCGCAGCCAATCGTGGCGCAAGTAAAAATGGCAGCAATTGTATGCAATAACAATTTACGACCATATTTATCGGACAATTTACCACTAAATAATGCCCCAAAAGTACATCCAAATACTAGTGAGGCAGTAACTAATCCTTGTAGATTAGCCGATAAATTTAACTGATCGGGTAAACTAATAAAAGACAAAGCGCCATTAACCACACCAGTATCATAACCAAATAAGAAACCTCCTAAAGAAATAACATAGGAGGTATAATTTAAGAATGTATTACTAATAGTTTGAGCAACTCTATGATTGTGCATTGTTCAACATCGAACTTCCTTTCTGTGTCTATTATAGTTCAATCTGCTAATCATAGAGTTAATGATGCTTGAAGGAGGAATTTAAATGACTCAACAATTATATTTAATGCGTCACGGTGAAACTCTATTTAATTCTCTACATCGAATTCAAGGGGCAAGTGACTCCCCCCTGACTGCTAAAGGAATTAGTGATGCCCAAAAGGTGGGACAGTATTTAAAAGCTCAGGGAATAACTTTTGATCATGCTTATGCATCCACACAAGAACGAGCTAGTGACACTCTGGAATATATTACTAAGCAACCCTATGAACGCTTAAAAGGTTTAAAAGAATGGAATTTTGGGGTTTTTGAGGGGCAAAGTGAGGTCTTAAATCCCCATGATGATCCCCAACGTCATTCTTATGGTGATTTTTTTGTGCAATATGGTGGTGAATCAGATGTACAGGTACAAAAACGAATGGTCCAGACATTGACCGAGGTGATGGAGCGTCCACAACATCAGCAAGTCTTAGCGGTCAGCCATGGAGGAGCTAGTTTTATGTTCTTGCGTCGGTGGCTTGACTGGCAGGAAGTTCAACAGCGGGTTCATTTTACTAATTGCTGTATTTTACAGTTTAGTTATGCTAATCAACAATTTACTTTTGAAAAAACTATTGATGCTTTGCATTGATGTTAGAAATTATTCTCATATATCTGATTTTTTATTAAAAATAATTCATTTTTTCTAATTATTCTATTTACATTTAGTTGTAATCATAGTAAACTCTATTTAATTATTTGAGAGGAAAGAGGGTTTATTATGCGATTACAAAAATTAATAGCTGTCAGTTCCTTAACTTTAGTTAGTATCTTTACCTTAGTTGGTTGTGGTTCCACTAGCCAAAGTCAAACTCCAACTGATACAGCGCGGATTATGTCGAAAGATGTTGTCTCAACAGCTGATTCTTCGATGGCTACTGATATCGTTAGTGCACAAGCTATTACGAATACAATGGAAGGCTTATATCGTTATCAGGGTAAGAAGTTAGAACCAGCAATTGCAACTAAAGTAGTTCAACCAACTAATAATGGACTGACTTATACTTTCCCTCTTCGCAAAAATGCTAAATGGAGCAACGGCGATCCGGTAACCGCGCAGAATTTTGTCTTTGCTTGGCGGCGGACGGTTGATCCCAAAACTAAATCACAATATGCTTACATCTATGAAGGTATTGCCAATGCTAAGGCTATTACTGAAGGAAAAAAGCCAGTTAATTCTTTAGGCATCAAGGCCTTAAATAACTATAAACTACAAGTTACTTTAGAAAAGCCAATTCCATACTTTAATGAATTAATGGCAGCGGACTTTTTCTTCCCACAAAACCCTAAAGCAGTACAAAAATGGGGTAAAAAATATGGTACTAATTCTAAAACCTTAATCTTTAATGGACCGTACAAAATGGTAAATTGGAATAGTGCCGATAATAGCTGGACACAAGTGAAAAATAATCGTTACTGGGATGCCAAAGACGTGAAAGTGCCAAAGCTAAAATATCAAGTAGTTAAAGATGCTTCCACTGCTTTAAACCTATACCAAGCTAACAAATTAGATCGAGTTGAGCTTAGTGGTGATACTTCCAAGCAAATGAAGGGATCTAAGGGTTACGGAGTTTTAAAGCAAAATTCTACAGTTTATTTAGAATTGAATCAAAAGAAATTAGCTTTCTTTAAAAATCCAAAATTACGCCAAGCAATGTCCCTAGCCATTAATCGTCAGCAATTGACCAAGAAAGTTTTAGGTAATGGGACCTCAGTTGCCAATTCAGTGACAGCTTCTAATATGGCGTTTAACCCTGATAATAAACAGCAAGATTTTACTGATGCTACCAAGAAAACCGGACTAGCTAATACAAAATATGACTTAGCACAAGCAAAAGAGTTATGGCAACAAGGTTTAGCTGAAACCGGACAAAAAAAGATTAAAATTTCTTTATTAGGTGATGATACAGATATCGCCAAGCAGCAAAGTGAATTTTTACAAAGCCAGTTGGAAAAACTGCCAGGATTAAAAGTGGAACTCAATAACGTTCCTTATAAGAGTCGTTTAAGTCGTTCGGTTAGTGGTGACTTTGATGTGGTAGTAACAATGTGGAATGCTGATTTCCCTGATCCAATTAACTTCTTAACGCTATTCACAACTACAGGAAGTTATAATAGTGGTAAATGGTCTAATTCACAATATGACGCATTGGTTAACCAAAGTTTGTCTCAAGATGCGAATAATTCTAGTGCTCGCTGGCAAGATATGGTTGCGGCACAAGATATTTTGAATGAGCAACAAGGAGTTATTCCACTATACCAAAACGGTCAAGCATTCATGACACATTCACGTTTACAAAATCTTGATTATGGACCAGATTCTTTATACAATATGGTGTCTTTACGAATTAAAAAGTAAAATCTGTTAAAACTGTAACTCTCAGTCAGAGTTGCAGTTTTTTGTTGTTAAGAATTAAAGATAGCGCTATCATAAAGTTTGAGGAGGGGAATATTATGAAAAAAATATTAGACCAACAAAAACAATATATCCAAGGTCCTGTAATGATTATTGCTTTAAAAAATAATCAACGAATTAATATCCAAGATTATCCACAATTGGAAGAACTAGGTAAATGGGTAGTTCCTAATGATCAGACTAATTTACGGTTAATAACCAACTGGGCTCAACCGAAGGTAATTGAACGTTTTTCGCAAATTACCGGTTTGAAAACCGCTGACTTTGATGCAGGAGTAGTTAGTGGTGTTAATGGTATTTGGTCAGAAGATAAATAGTTAATTTAAAAAATCCAGTTATCAGTTTATTTAACCGCTACTGGACTTTTTATATTTGTTTGTGGGTTGTCATAATGTCTAAATTAGGTATTATGCTGCATAACAAAAGATGATGTTGGGAAACTAGAATTTGGTGTTTTTGTAAAATTTACATAATTGAGTTTGTTAGTCGTCTACCAATTAGGACCAGCATCAAGTTAATATATTTTTTAAATATTAATCACAATAGCTGCGACTGGCTGTTGCATCTTTAAAAATTTGCTCATTTTGATGAATTACAGCTGTGCCTCCGAAAGGATAGCCTTTAAATTTATCGTGTTCGGTAACAGCTACCGCTACTTTGGAACCAATTTGATAATTGATAACTAACAAAATTCCAGTAATCATAACCCACGACTATCAACAATGTCAGATAAGCAATTGCTTAATAATGGAGTTTTGCGTATAATTTTATTAAAAATTTCTGGAGGTCGAAGATGCGCAATTTTTATTTTAATCATGATGGAAATGTTGATGATTTGGTTTCTTTATTATTATTGTTACCAATGCCGGATGTTAATCTTCTAGGTGTGGGAGTTACTGATGCGGATGGTTATGTAGATCCTGCAACTTCAGCTTCTCGTAAGATTATTGATGTCTTTGGTGGTGCAGATTGTCAAACAACAGTTGCTAAATCTAATTCACGTGCGATTCACCAATTTCCAAAAGAGTGGCGTTTGAGTGCTTTTTCTTTTGATGATTTTCCAATTTTAAATGAAAAAAGAACTATTAACACGCCCTTAATGGAGAAGCCAGCACATTTAGATATGATTGATAAAATTATGCAATCAGCAACAAAAGTCACTTTAGTAATGACTGGACCATTGACTGATTTGGCACGGGCTTTAGCAATTAAACCAGAAATTGCGGCCAATATTGAGCGGCTGTATTGGATGGGTGGTGCGCTCAATGGTCAAGGCAATGTAGCTGAACCTCAACAAGATGGCACTATGGAATGGAACGCATATTGGGATCCAGAAGCAGTGCAAACTGTTTGGCAATCTGACTTAGATATTACATTGGTTGCTTTAGATAGTACTAATCAAGTACCATTGACTCCAGAATTACGTTGGCGCTGGGCCAGTCAGCGGCAATATCCGGCTTTAGATTTAATTGGGCAGGGCTATTCATTAGTTCATTCTTTTGAGGCTAATTCAACTTATTACTTATGGGATGTTTTAACAACTTTAGTCAGCAATTATCCTGAATTAGTAGAATCGAAGTTAGTCAAGACTGCCGTTTTGACACAAGGTCCTGGTGCGGGCCGCACATATATTGATAATGAAAAAGGCCGGGTGGTTGATTTTGTAACTCAAGTAAACGCGGATGCATTTTATGATAAAATTGATGAATTAGCACAGTCAGCACCCTATCAAAAATAATATGTATTATAGGAGCTGGGACGATTTTTAGTCTCAGCTTTCCTTTATGAATGATAGAATTCTACTAGAACGGTTCCCAGAATAATTAGGATTAAACCGATTAAAGTAGGAACATTCAAAGGTTCTTTCCAAATAAAATACGAAGTAGCAGTAATTAAGGTAATACCAATTGCTCCCCACAAGGCGTAAGCAATATTTAATGGTATTGAATCCAAGGCTAATGTTAATGAATAAAAACAAACACAATAAGAACAAATACAGACTAAAGATGGTATGAGAGAGTGAAAATTATTAGTAGCTTTTAAAAAGTTGGTGCCAACAATTTCACCAATAATAGCCACTGTTAAATAAAGGTATCCTTTCATTTTTAACCTCCTTAAATGGAATTGAAATAATCTTAGCATTTTATCTAAAAATAAGTCAAAAAAATAAGCTTATCAACGAAAGTTACAAAATTGATAAGCTTATTTGATATTCTAAAGTTCTGGTGAAATCATAATTTTAACTTGTGACTTATCAGTAGCCAAAGATTTAATTCCTTCTATGGCTTGGTTAAATCCTAATTTATTAGTGATTAATTTTTTGAATAAGTCTTGATGATTATTAATCATCCCCATTACTAGAGGAAAAGAGTTATTATATGCCAAAACTGTATTGATATTGTATCCTTGCATAGTAGCAGCACTTAAATCAATTGTTACGGGTTTACCAAAAATAGCCACAATTTGAACAATACCTCCACGCCGAGTAATTTGGAGAGCTGTATTCAAGGTTGGCTGAGCACCAGCGCATTCAAAAGTAATATCTACACCATTTGGTAAATCTTTTCTAATTTCGTCGTTAACATCTACTTGTGAAGGATTAAGAGTTGTTAGACCTAATTCTTGAGCTTTAGCCAAACGTTCTTCAGAAAGATCCGAAATGTATACTTGAGAGGCATTCATAGTTTTAGCTAATAAAGCAGTTAATAAGCCAATAGGACCAGCACCCATAACAGCAACAGTTTGACCAGCAATTAAACCACTCTTTTTGATAGCTTCATAAGCAACTGCCGTTGGTTCAGTTAATGCACCTAATTCATAGTTCATACCTTTAGGTAATTTATAAGCAAAGCTTGCTTGAGCATTAACATATTCAGCCATCCCACCGTCATCAGAATAGCCTAAGAAATTGCCACCATCTTCGGCATGCATATTTAAGCATAAATTATAGTTACCAGCACGACAATTAGCACAGTGTCCACAAGCAATTAATGGTTCAATGGCTACAGCATCGCCAATTTGAAAATCAGTAATCTCACTGCCTAATTTAACAACTTCACCAGAAAATTCGTGTCCTAAAGTAATCGGAACTTCTCTGCCAGTAATGGGATGTTTGTGCATTGGTAAGCCGAAGCCATCAGTATAGGCGTGTAAGTCACTGCCGCAAATACCACAGTATTTAACTTTTATTTGAATCTGATCTGGTTTTGGATCACTGATTGGAACATCTTCAACTCTGATATCTTCTTTACCATAAATTCTAACTGCTTTCATCATTGATACCTCCTATATATTTATGTTTCTATATAGATTTTATAACTTATAGAAAGCGATTACAATTTGTTTGCTTACGAATACAACCAAGAAAAAACTCTTAGATGACATATTTGTATCAATATGCAATCTAAGAGTTTTACTAAGATTTTACTTGGCTATAACTCAAAAGAGAAATAATTACGAACCAAACAATGGTGATAATAGTCGTAATAGTTGTTTCGGGATTAAATAATAATATTAGAAAAATGATAGCCATAAAAATAATCGTTAAATAATCTGTGTAGGGTGCACCAGGTAATTTAAATAGTTGCTTACTCTGTTGATAATCGATCGATTGGCGATACTTAATATGAGTAATCATTAAAAACATATAAATAATTAGAAAAGCCGCAGAAGCTACCGAGGTAATAAGTTTGAAGGCACCTTCAGGAAATAGATAATTAATAAAGACCACTAAAGCAACGATACAGGTAGATAAAGTAATTGAACGCATAGGGATGGCTTGCTTATTTAATTGAGCAAAGTAGCTCTTCGGTTTGGAAAGGGAGAATAACATTCTCCCGGTTGTGAACAGAGAACTATTCAATGAAGACGCCGCTGCTGTCAATACGACAAAATTAATAATACCTGCAGCTGCCTTAATACCAATGCCGGCAAAGACTTGTACAAAAGGTGATTTACCAGCATTGTAATCTGTCCAAGGTTGAATAACCATAATGGCCATTAAAGCGCCAATATAGAAAATCAAAATTCGCATAATCACAGAATTAATAGAGTGAGGAATATTGGTCAAAGGATCTTTAGTTTCCGCAGCGGAAACACCCACAAATTCAACCCCTAAAAAGGAAAAGAATGCCATTTGAAAAGCAGCAATAATTTGCCAATTATTACCAGAGGAAACGCCAAAGCGCCATAAATTGGATAATCGGACTGCACCTTGGCTTGTATGCACATGGAACAACAGCATTATTACAGCAGTGGCAATAATTGCTAAGATAGCAATTATTTTGATTAAAGCAAACCAAAATTCAGTTTCACCAAAAGCCGAAACGGCTACAATGTTAATGAGATACAGCAATCCTAAAAACAATAACTCCCAAATCCAAGCAGGAACATGGGGAAACCAAAATTGCATATAAGTTCCGACAGCTGTCAATTCTGACATCGCGATTACTAACCAGCCTAACCAATAAGTCCAGCCCATAATAAAGCCAGTGCGTTCGCCTAAATATTTTTTGATAAAATCAACAAAAATAATTGTATCTGTATCAGAAAGTAATAATTCACCTAAGGCTCGCATCATTAAAAATACAAAGAAACCTGTAATTAAATAAATAACTAAAATAAATGGACCAGCCTTATGAATTGATTCTCCCGAACCTAGAAATAGCCCGGTACCGATGGTCCCACCAATAGCAATCATACTAACATGGCGGGCGGAAAGAGAACGTGATAAGGACTTTTTTTCTGCCAATATTAACAACTCCTCATCTAATTTGGTATCAACAATATATAGAACCTTAATTCTATCACAAAATTAAAATTAACAAAAATCACATCTGGATAATATTGATGATAAACAATCTAAATAAAGGAAAAAACAAGAAGATGATAAATATTATCATCTTCTCATAAAATTATTATTAATATTTAATTTAAGAGTTCTTTTCCCATTTGATAAAATTTTTGCATATCAGCGACTGGGACCATATTACCACCAGTTGACCAAACAATATGAGTAGCATTGGCAAAATTATAATCGTCTTGGAGAGCAGAAACAGTTTCTTTTATAATAGCAAAGCCAGCCGCAGCTGAAGGCTCAATTTTAATATTTTCACTATCAGCTAGTAAAGTTACATATTTTAAAATTTCCGAATCATTAAAAGTTGCACAACCACGTAAAAAAGTTTTCATGATACGTCCAGCCAAAACGGAAGGACGACTGACGGCTAGACCATCAGCTTGAGTATTACCATCAATCCCAATATCGTATACTGAAATGTCATGATTCAAACCAGTTGCCATTCCTAAAGTAACTGAAGGAATGTGAGTTGGCTCGGCAAAGATACCATGGATATCGGAACCAATAATTTCTTTCAAACCAAAAGTAACACCACCCGGGCTGCCACCGACACCAGCAGGCAGATAAACGAAAATAGGATGATCTTGATCAACACGAATATGTTGTTGGACTAACTGTTTTTGTAGACGCACAGCAGCGACAGCATAACCAAGGAATAAATCTTTAGAACCCTCATCGTCAATAAAATACGTATAAGGATCATTGGAAGCTTGTTGGCGAGCTTGAGCTACTGCAAAGTTGCAATCGCCATCGTGTTCAATAACTTGGACACCATTAGCGCGCAGTTTTTCTTTTTTCCAAGTACGTGCATCATGCGACATGTGAATAGTAGTTTTGAACCCAAAAGTTGCCGCAGCAATACCAATGCTTAAGCCTAAATTGCCCGTAGAACCAGCAGTGATTCCATATTTAGAAAAGATTTTTTGATAACGAGGTGTAGCTAAAACAGAATAATCATCCATATAAGTTAAATCACCATCAGTCATTGCCACCTTTTCAGCAAATTTTAAGACTTCGTAGATGCCACCACGCGACTTGATTGAGCCAGAAATCGGTAAGGCGTTATCTTGTTTGATATAGAGAGTACCTGGTAAATCGTAATTATTATATTTGGACCAAGCCTTTTGCATGTGTTCAATTGGAGTTAGTGGTGATTCGATAATGCCATGCATAGCCTTGGTTTCAGGAAACGCCACTGCCAAATAAGGAGCAAATCGCTCCCAACGAGCAACAGCATCAAAAATATATTCTTTGCTGAAAGGTAAGTCTGAATCTGCTTGACCATAATTGGGATTCTTCCAAAATAAAGGTTGATAGTCCTTCAATTGGTCAACAATCGGAGTTGCAGCTATTTTAGCAGCAATATTACTGTCCATTTTTTCATCCCCTTATATATCTTCAAGAAAATATTATCATAAAATTAGTATAATAGGTAATTTGAAACCAACCTCTAGCTAGAGTATCATGGTCTCAAGATTATAAATGTGAGGTTATAAAATGGAAATTACAGCGGCACAATATCAAGATAAGATTGCTCAAAAATCTTATCAAAATTTTACCACTTCAATCCAATTAACAAGACGCTTAGCCAAATCCAAGATTAAGACTGCTGTTAATCAGCTGTGTCTACAAGTGCAAGACGCTGTTGATAGTGGCTACTTGGCTCAGGGACAGTTAGCAGTAACCGGATTACCTTTTGCCATTGAGTTTGCACTACAAAGCGGTATTATTAACTTACCATTTCAAGATTATCAAAAAATTAGTCATTTTTTTGATAAAGAAGAAACCAAAACTGTTAAAATTTATTTAGTCACTGTGAGTGAACAAATTAATGTTTCGAAACTGCGCATTGATCAAGTGGCTGCTGATCCTAGTAAACTAACAGAGCAAATTGATGTTATTGTTGAGATGGTTCACGATAATCTTCAGCAAGCATTAGAAAATTATGATAATCAATCTCTAAAGAAAGAAGACAAAGATAAATGATTGCTACTAATAGTCTTTTGTTAATGTTGATTACAGGCTTATTAGCCGGAATTTTAGGTGCAATTTTAGGAATTGGTGGCGGCATGATTGTCACCCCGATTTTAACAGTGGCAATGGGTTTGGATATCAAATATGCCATTGGCGCTAGTATTATTGTTGTAATTGCTACTAGTTCGGGGGCGACGATTTCTTTTTTAAAGGATGAAATGCTTAATTTACGTGTGGCGATGTTCCTAGAAATTGCGACAACCATTGGTGCTGTCAGTGGAGCAGCTTTAAATGGAGTAATTCCAAAATCAATTTTGTATATTTTATTTGGATTATTAGTTTTAAATTCTAGCTATACCATGATTAAAAAATTACGCGGTAAAACCAAAACTGATACTACTGAGAATGTTCATCCAGATTATTTAGCTCAAAAATTACGTTTAGACGGTAGTTACTATGATAAGGCGACAAAAGAAGAAGTCGAATATCAGGTCAAAAATGTTCCTGGTGGCTTTTTGATGATGCTTATTGCAGGTTTAGCTAGTGGCTTATTAGGTATTGGTAGTGGGGCTTTTAAAGTGATTGCTATGGATAATATTATGAAAATGCCCCTGAAACCTTCAAGTGCCACGAGTAACTTAATGATGGGGGTAACTGCTGCGGCCAGTGCAACGGTATATTTCTTTAATGGGACGATTGTTCCACATATTGCAGTGCCTTTGGCTGTTGGCGTTGTGTTTGGTGCAGTAGTAGGTAGTCGTATTATGCAGCATTTACAACCAAAAGTAATTCGAATTATCTTTATTCCAATTCTGTTGTATTTGGGTTTGCAGATGCTTTTAAAGGGATTTGGGGTGAATATTTAACATGAACAAACAAGAAATGAATGAAATTGAATTAATTATCGGTAAGATTTTGCGTGTTGGTGTTATTATTTCAGTAACAGTAATGATTGTTGGCATGGTGCTGTTATTAATTAAGGGTGATGGCGGTTATGGCAGCCATTTTCCTACTACTTTTGCTGCAATTGGTCGCGGTTTAGTACAATTTAAACCCGATGCTATTTTAATGTTAGGTGTCTTTTTGTTGATATTAACTCCAGTGTTACGGGTTATAGTTTCTATTTATGCTTTTTTTAAGGAACAAGATTATTTATATGTTTATATTACCGTTTTTGTCTTAATCATTTTAGTAGGAGCCATGATTGCTGGTTATTGGATTGGCAAATGAAAGGTGGTAAATAATGGAATATCAATTTATTAGTTGGAATATTGACTCCTTGAATGCAGCTTTAACTGGAAAAAGTCCTCGGAGTGACTTGACTCGAGCAGTTTTGCAAAAAATTGTTCAGCTACACCCTACAGTTTTAGCTATTCAAGAAACTAAATTATCTGCTGATCAAAATAAAGTGAAAAAGCTATTACAACTCTTAACGGATTATTTTCCAAATTATGCGGTAGAATATCGGATATCTGAACCACCAGCTCGTAAAGGTTATGCAGGAACTATGATGTTATATCTCAAGTCTTTGCCTCAGCCACAAGTCACTTTCCCACATATTGGAGCTCCTGAACCAACAGATGATGAAGGACGGATGATTACACTCGAATTTCCGGAATTTTTTGTCACGACTGTTTATACCCCTAATGCAGGACAAGATCTTAATCGTTTAGCCTTACGGCAAGAATGGGATGATTGTTATCGACAGTACTTGACTCAATTAGATCAGCAAAAGCCGGTCTTAGCTTGTGGAGATTTCAATGTTGCTCATGAAGAAATTGACCTAGCTCATCCACAAAATAACCATCATTCTTCTGGATTTACAGACGAAGAACGGAAAAAATTTTCACAATTGTTGGCAGCAGGTTTTACTGATAGTTTTCGGTATTTATATCCCCAAGCTCAAGGATTTTATCAAGAACAACGAAGTGTTTACACTTGGTTTCCCCAACGAGTACGAACCAGTAAGCAAAACAATTCTGGTTGGCGCATTGACTATTGGTTAGTTTCAAACCGTTTAGCTGATAAAATTGAAATTTCCGAGCCCTTAGCGACTGGAGAAAGACAGGATCATTTACCAATTTTATTAAAGTTTTCCATGTAATTTATAAACCGTAAAGCTAGCTTTACGGCTTTTTGTTTATGAAAGACTAAAATTATTTTTTAAATACTTTTTAATAAGTGAAACTTTTTTTCTACAAGATGTAATGTTATGATAGCGTTATAGTTTAATTAAGGAGTCGATAAAAATCGAAACTATACAGTTTGATAAAAAAAGTCAGCTAAAGCTGATTTTTAAGTTTGTTTTAGCAGCACTCTCTTGCTTATTCTTTGTAATTCCTCCTTTTCCAGGATTAACGCGACCAGCAATGAATTATCTCGGGGTATTTTTGTTAATTATTATTTTTATGATGATTCATATAGTTGCTGACTATGTCGTAATTATTTTAGGCTTAATGTTGATGGTCGTAGTAGGTGTTGGCAGTTTTCGTGAAGTTTTTAGTTTGTTTGGTGATACGTCTTTTTGGAATTTAATTGGTATTTTTGGATTTTCAGCCGGAGTAATTAATTCAGGCTTATTAAATCGCTTAACCAACAAGTTGTTTTCTATTTTTCCAGATACGATAGTAGGACAGGTAACGGCGATTTTTATCTCGGGTTTAATCTTAAGTCCTTTAATTCCGAGTGTGACTGCTAAAATGACCCTATTAGCTTCGTTTGCAGTAGTAATTGCCCAGCAGCATGGATATGCAAAATCTTCCAAAGAAGCTGTGGCATTATATATTGCAATGTATTTGTCAGGGTATGTTTTTGGAATCGCTTTTAGTACTGGTGGGACTTCAGCAGCGATAATTGTGGGAATGTTAGAAAAACAAAAACTTAATTTTGGTAGTTATTTGGCTAATTCTTTTGTATGGTTATTATTAGTTGCACTGGTATTTTATTTGATTTTATTACAAATGTTTAAGGGTGATAAAAATCATCAACCACAAAAAACTACCACCACAACAACTAAGACAGAACCGATGTCCAAAAATGAAAAATTTACCATGTGGGTTTTGATTATTGCTTTATTTTTCTGGATATTTGGACCAATATTTAATGTTCCTTCTTATTTGGTAGGTGTGGTAGCTTTGTGTGCCTTTTTAACTCAGGGAACATTATCGACAAAAGAATTTAAATCCAAAATTAGTTGGGATATGGTTATTTTAATTACTGGCTTTATGGAAACGGCGCAGTTATTAACCGATTTGCATATCGACACTTGGTTAGCTAATAAAATGGCGCCAATATTAGGACCAGTAGTGAATAATATTTATATATTTATTCCGGTTCTTTGTTTATTAGTTGTGTTGGTTCGTACTTTTGTGGTTTCTGAAGTTGCATGCATGAGTATCTTTTATGCTCTTTTTGCTGAATCATGTGCCGAAGTAGGAATTAATGCTTTTATTATTTTATTTATTACTTTGGTCATTTCACAAACTTGGCATACTTCATACAATCAGATGGGATTTGATGCTGCTCAAGCAGCAACAGATAGATCTTTAGTAGAATATCAAGATATTCAAAAGTTCTCTTGGATGTATATTGTTGTTTGTGTGGTGATATTTGAGTTAAGTGTGCCTTTATGGCATTTAACAGGGATGATTAAATAGGAGGGTTAAATAATGAAATATGAGATAGTTTTATTTGATATTGATGATACTTTATTGACATTAGAAAGTGATGGGACTTGGCGTAAAATGTTTGGCTGGCTATTAAATGAGGTAGGTGTTCAAGCAACAGATCAAAATTATCAAGATTTTATTGATAATAATCATCGTTTATGGGCCCAAGCAGAAAATGATGAAATCAGTACAGAAGCTGTTTTTGATAATCGCTTTGATTTGCCCTTTATTCAAGATTGTGGCGTGTCAGCAGCTGAGTTAGATGTTCGCTTTCAAGAGATGCAACAACATGAAAGTACACCTACTAAGGGCGCTTTAGAATGTTGTCAAAAGTTGAGTCAGTCCTTAGATTTGTATACGGCCTCTAATGGTAAACAAAAAACACAAGCAACTCGAGTTCAAGGCTCACCATTAGCACCATATTTACAAAAAGTTTTTACTTCTGAAAGCGTCCAAACCTTAAAGCCGAAGCCTGAATTTTTTGCGAAAATTTTGCAAGAAATTGGCGTTGCAGACAAGCAAAAAGTTCTCATGGTAGGCGATACTTATGGAGAAGATGTCTTAGGAGCGCATAATTTTGGGATTGATAGCTGCTGGTTAAATCTAAAGCAAGAAGCTACACCCGAATCGAATTTATGTACCTATCAAGTGCCGGATTTGGGTAAATTGCCCGCGTTAATTATGTAGTTATGAAAAATACCGGAGCAAAAATTTGTTCCGGTTTTTTAGTATCATTGATAGCAAGATGCGGCCTTTTTGTAAATGCTGTTTTAATAGGCAAATGTGAGCTGGTGTTCTTGAATTAGCATATATCTTATATTGACATTGAGAGTATAAGATTGTTTAATATATTTTAATTTCCTGATTGTGAGGCGTTCTTAATGAAGAAATGGTTGGTTATTTTTTTATTAGTTATTAATATTATTTCTATTGGTTATCAGGCTTCACCATATTATGGCAACAACCAAATAATTAACTTAACTGAGATTGCGATTAACCTACTAAATCTAGGCTTTATAGGTTATTTATGGAAATATCAAAAGAGCTGGCATAGAAAAAATCCGTCCAAACAATTATGTGTCTGGACGGATTTTTAAAATTGTAACTACTTATCATCTAAGCCAATATTATAATCGGAATCTTTCATAGCAGAGACTTTACCTAATAAGTAACCATTACCAACTTGAGAGAAGAAGTCGTGGTTATTGGTACCAGTAGACAATCCGTTCATCACAATTGGATTGACGTTTTCTGCATTACCATCAGCAAATAATGGGTTTTGGCCTAAGTTCATCAAAGCTTTATTGGCGTTATAACGAAGAAAGTTATTCACTTCATCTGTCCAGCCAATTTCATCATACAAGACAGACGTATATTTTTCTTCATTGTCATAAAGCCTATAGAGTAAATCATACATCCAATCTTGTAATTTTTGCTGCTCGTCTTTATCCAGTTCGTTAAAACCGAGTTGGAATTTATAACCGATATATGTGCCGTGAACCGACTCGTCACGAATAATTAGTTTGATAATTTCTGCGACATTGGTTAATTTATTATTTCCCAGGTAATAAAGAGGTGTATAAAATCCAGAATAGAATAAAAAGGTTTCTAAAAAGACAGATGCCACCTTTTTTTCTAAAGGTTTGCCATTTTGATAAATGTCATTAATAACTTCTGCTTTATGTTGCAAATATTGATTATGATTGGTCCAATCAAAAATTTCGTCAATTTCTTCGGCAGTATTTAAAGTGCTGAAAATTGAAGAGTAACTTTTAGCATGGACAGATTCCATAAATTGAATATTATTAAAAACAGCCGTTTCTTCTTGAGTACGAATGTCTTTACGTAATTGGTCAATTCCATCTTGAGATTGTAAGGTATCTAACAAAGTTAAGCCGCCAAAAACATGTCCGACTAAAGTATGTTCGACTTCGGATAATGTCCGCCAATCATCACGATCATTAGAAAGAGGAATACGAGTATCTAGCCAGAATTGTTCGGTTAACTTCTCCCAGGTAGCTTTATCGATTTGATCTTCAATTTCATTCCAATTAATTGCTTTATAATATGTTTCAACCATTTTGTACTCCTTTAAATTGTACAACTTTCGCATTCATTAACACCAATTTCACCACTATCATCAGTAAAAGTACGGACGTAATAAAGTGATTTGATACCCTTATAATAAGCATAATTGCGTAAAATCGTCAAATCACGTGTTGTCTGCTTCCCCTCTTCTTCCGGAGTTTTCCACTCGTAAAGCCCTTCAGGTATGGAAGAACGTACAAATAAAGTTAAGCTCATGCCCTGATCAACGTGTCGTTGTGCAGCAGCATAAGTATCAATCACTTGGCGCATGTCTGTATCATAAGCAGATTTGTAATAAGAAATAGTATTATTGCTTAAATGCGGAGCTGGATAATAGAGTTTACCGTTTTTCTTTTCTTGGCGTTCTTCAACTAACCAGGTAATCGGCTGCAAACTTGCACTTGTGTCATCAATGTAAGAAATCGAACCTGTAGGAGCCACAGCTAAGCGGTAAGCATTGTACAAACCATCTTGTTGAATCTTTTTTTGAAGTTTTTGCCAATCTTCAGGGCTCGGAATAAAGATATTATGAAATAGTTTTTGGACTTGTTGATTTTGCGGACGAAAATCATGATGACGATATTGGAAAAAGTAAGAACCGTCAGCATACTTAGATTTGTCAAAATTCGCAAAAGTTTCTTGCCGTTCTCGAGCAATGTTATTACTTTCTACCAAGGTCCAATAATTAAGCAACATGAAATAAACGCTCGTAAATTCCAAAGCTGCCGGCGAGCCATATTCAATATGGTTAATAGCTAAATAAGTGTGTAAGCCCATAGCACCTAAACCAATTGCATGACTTAATTGATTACCTTTTTTGATAGTAGGCACAGCCTCAATATTAGAGTGATCTGAGACAAACGTTAAAGCTCTTGTCATTGTGCGGACAGAATCACCAAAATTAGGACTTGCCATTAAGTTAGGAATATTAGTTGAACCGAGATTACAGCTGACATCAGTTCCCATTTTGAGATATTCTTGCCGATCATTTAATTCAGATGGTACTTGAACTTGTTGTATTTCTGAACAAAGATTACTCATAATAACTTTACCAGCAATTGGATTGGTGCGATTAACAGTATCAATGTTTAAAATATAAGGATAACCTGATTCTTGCTGTAATTTACTGATTTCTAATTCGACGTCCCGAGCTTTAATTGGATATTTGGTAATATTGGGATTAGCAACCATTTGGTCATATTCTTTGGTAATATCCACATAAGAGAAGGGTACACCATAAATCCGCTCAACATCGTAAGGACTGAATAAATACATTTCAGCATCTTGTTTGACTAATTCGTAAAATTTGTCAGGGACAATAACACCTAGAGAAAGGGTTTTCACCCGAATCTTTTCGTCAGCATTTTCTTTTTTAGCAGATAAAAAGTCCATGATATCAGGATGAAAGACGTTTAAATAAACCGCCCCAGCACCTTGACGTTGCCCTAGTTGATTACTGTAACTGAAACTGTCTTCTAGTAATTTCATAACAGGTAAGACACCACTTGATGCGCCCTTGATTCCTTTGATAGGAGAGCCCGCTTCACGCAAATTAGATAAAGTTAAGCCTACTCCGCCACCAATCCGCGACAATTGTAAAGCACTATTGATGGCACGACCGATAGAGTTCATGTCATCGGTGATTTGGATTAAAAAGCAGGATACAAATTCGCCGCGTCGTTTTTTACCAGCATTTAAAAATGAGGGTGTAGCAGGTTGATACCGTTGATGAATCATTTCATCTGCTAATTGTTGTGCTAATTGTTGATCACCACCAGCAAAGTATAGGGCATTAAACAAAACGCGCAGTTCGTAATTTTCCAAATAATAACTGCCATCACTAGTTTTCATGGCATACTGGTTGTAAAATTTATAAGCAGCCATGAAAGATTTGAAACGGAAATTTTGGGCTTTGAGAAAATCATATAATGACTGGATGAAGTCGAAAGGATATTCTTTTAAAAAGTCCGATTCTAAATAATCTTTGGCAATTAAATTTTGTAAATGCTCTTGAAGATTATCAGCGATTTTAGTGTTGGGCTCAACGTTTTCCTCAAAAAAAGCTGCTAAAGCAGCTTGATCGCGATTAAGAGGAATGTGGCCATCCACTGGAATATTTAATTCATTATTTAACTTAAAGTATGTGACTTTGGATATGTCGAGATTGTTTAGACTCAAATTCTTCAACTACTTTCTGGAAATTTTTGACATCATTGTCAGTACCATTAAATTCAAAATCAAAAACAACTGGTACCTGCAAGCCATGAGCAATATCTTTAGCAGTATGAATATATAGTTCGTTAAAGTTACGATTGCCGCCACCTGCAACACCAACTAAGTTACGTGTGTTAGATTGATAACCTAAAAAATCAATCACTGCATCCATCATATCATCATCATAGGCAGGTACTACTAAAATATAAGGTGCACCCATTTCATGATCAGGATCAGCATCATTGATTTCATAGGCTTTCAGACCAGTTTTTTGAATAAAGCGTCGTGTTTGTCCAGTAATTGAATAAAAAGCAATTTTCATTTTAATGTGTGAGCTCCTTTAACTCGTCAGGACGAAAACCAACAATTGGATTGTTATCAGCAGCCATTACTACAGGCACACTTTGAAATCCTTGTTGCTTAAGATAATCAAGATATTGGGGTTGATTATTAATATTGCGTTCTTCAAAATGAACGTTATGTTCGTTTAAAAATCTTTTGGTCATTTTACATTGGATACAACCATTTTTAGTAAAAACTGTAATTGGATTTTTCATAATAAAGCCTCCCTTAAACTGTAATTATTATAGCTTCTCTAGAAGACAAATACAATATATAGTGTTGTCTTAGTTAGTGAACACTGTATCATGTGTTTGCTGGTAGTGATGAGAACGCGGTTTGAATGGAAAAAAATTTTTAAAATTATTTATCATGGATAAGCAACTAGTGATTGAGCTATAATTAAGTCACAAATTAAATCATTTTATAAACTGGAGAGTATGGATAATGCATTTAAATTGGAATCTTTTAGGACTGGCCGTGTGGCTGATAATTATCGTTGCGATTGTTGCGGTTATTTTTAACATTCGTAAGCGCCATTTAAAAATGATTGTTGTGCACAAAAAGCGTCATTCTTTGTCTAATAGTTTGTTAGATATTATAGAAGTTGGAGCCATCTTACTGGCAATTGGAACGATGTTTTATCTGACCTTTTTAAATAAAGTTAGTGTCAAAGATACCCAACGAGTTTACTTAACTTATGAAGTTAAGCCCTTAGTTATGCAAACTAAAGACGCTCAGGGATTTTATGTACAAGCCAAAGAAGCCCAAGGGAAAAACATTATGCAATATTACACTTACTGGGTAAAAGGAGCGCGCTTCACTGTCCCTGGAAACAATGCTTCAATCTCTGACGGCCATCAACCGATTAGTTTAAATGCTAAGAATTACCCTTGGCCGCATACAGAAAAGTACGATAAGAAGTATCAGTATGCATACGTAATGACAATGATAGCTCGTTATAAAAATAATGTTACCAATGGTTTGGGGTTACATGCGGGTAATGTAGCTACAGATTATTCTTTAATCCGCGTACCTTCAAGTACCTTTGTTAATATCATCAAGTAATTTTTATACGCATACTAAAAGAGCGTTAAGACAAATATAATCTTAACGCTCTTTTTAAGGAAAATATTGCTACTATTTGGTTGTGGTACTTTTATCTGGAGTATTGTTGTCTTTAAGCTTTTTAAGTGAGTTTACGTTAACGATAATTTTGTGATTCAATTCCGCTACATTGTCACTATCTTTTGGATCATAATCATCAATTGTCAATAATGCAGAATTACTATATACTTTTTCAACTGTACCGATAAAAGGATGTTCCATGTCTTCTTGAACTTTACCTTGAAGCTTATCACCAACATTAATTGCAGAAATCTTCATTATCTGACCTTCCTTTGTACAAACTTCTATTTATAATAGAATATAATTTCCAATTTGACAATTATTTAGGAGTACTTAGATGAAAAAATTATTTATTTTAACTGGAGCCAGTGGCGTCGGTAAAACTACAGTAAGCCGTTATTTACTGCAAAAACATCATATACCGGCCATAATTACACATACAACGCGCCCTCAGCGTCTGGGTGAAGTAGATGGAGTAGATTATTATTTTGAAACACCAACTAGTTTTGCTCAGAACAATTATTTAGAACAAGTTCAGTATGCCGGTTATCTTTATGGTTCTTCTGTTGAAGGACTAAACAAAAGTTGGGCTAAAAATGATTGGGTCAGTATTGTCTTAGATACAGCAGGGGCTATTACCTATAAACAACACTATCCTAAAGAGACAGTTATAATTTTTTTGACAATGGATATAAAGGAGTTATACCAGCGTCTTCAACTTCGTTCTGATGATCAACAAGCCCTTAAGCAACGCTTAAACAGTCCAGAATTTCAGCGGGATTTACATTTGCCTCCAGACTTGAAAAATCAAGCCTATGTCATTAATAATGATAACTGGCTGCAGACACAAAAGCGCTTAGATCAATTGATACAAAGACTAAAAACTATTTCTCATCATAAAAAATGACGAATAATTGGGTTTTGTAATGATTTGTAATGCTTTATTCTTTCTCTTGTAACATTCTTGCAATATAAGTAGTGTATTCTTCTCTTTGTTGAGTTGTTCGAGAGTTTTTCAAAGAGCTCATGAACAATAGTTAAAATCAAATTTAAAATAAAACAATTAAGAGAATAATAATATTTCTATTTATATGGAGGAAAATATTTTTTATGGTTTCTAAAAAGCAAATTACCAGTTTCATCGCAGCTAGTGTTATCGGAATTTCAGCTTTGGGTGCTTTTAATTCCAGCAATCATACTCAAGAAGTGCAGGCTGCTGTTGCAGGACAAGCAGTAACTGTTAATGCTAACGGTGGTCAAGTTGCTTTACGGGTTAGCCCAGACGATAATGCTGCTGCAACTGGTCAAAATGTTGCTGATAATACAGCTTGGTCTGTTGTTAGTGTTGCAACAGATGCTAAAGGTCAGGTTTGGTATAATTTGGCTAGCAGTGCATGGATTAAGAGCAGTGATGTAGTTGACACAAATGCACAAGCACAAAAATTAATTGATACTGCTAAAGCTCAAATAGGCAAGCCATATTCTTGGGGTGCTAAAGGACCAAGCGCTTTTGATTGCTCTGGTTTAATGCATTATGTATATCAACAAGCTTTAGGTAAAGAAATCGGTGGCTATACTGTAGCACAAGAAGGCGCTGGTCAGAGTGTTGCTATTAATGATATGAAGCCAGGAGATTTAGTGTTCTGGGGTTCACATGGTTCTACTTATCATGTAGCTTTATATGTAGGTAATAACCAGTATATCGATGCACCTAAACCTGGTCAAAATGTTGATGTTCACACAATTTCTAGTTACTTCATGCCATCATTTGGTGTGCGGGTGCTTTAATAATTTAAGTATAGCTAACGGTAAACGTTGGCTTTTTTATATTTTTGTCTTGCTTTTCTCAACTAATGGTTGTAATATGTACTTATTGGGTTAATGTTTCGGTTAAAATTTTTTGTTCTTTTATGAATGATGATTTTCTAGCTCGACTTTAATGCAAAAAAATGTTGCGCACAGCGCAGGAGGTTTCATTCATATGGAACAAGGAACAGTTAAATGGTTTAATGGTGACAAGGGTTATGGTTTTATTACACGCGATAACGGTGACGATTTATTCGTTCATTTTTCTGCTATCCAAAGTGATGGTTACAAGACTTTGAACGATGGTCAACATGTTACTTTTGATGTTGAAGAAAGTGATCGTGGACCACAAGCAGTTAACGTTGTTGCTGAATAATTTTTATTAAACAGTAAATAATTGTTAAATTAAAAACAGCTAAAGGCTTCTTTGGATAATTTCCAAAGAAGCCTTTTTATATGCAAATGCATATTTACAATATTGTTATTCCTGTGATACGATGTTTGAGTTTGATTTTGTAAAGAAGGAGAGCTGCTCATGAAAAAGCTAAACAATTTTAAGATGCAAGTTTTTGTTTTGGTAATGACAGGTTTTATTCTAGGCTGTAGTGAATTTGTTATAGTTGGTGTCTTAAATGATATTGCACGTGATTTACATACATCTGTGGCCGCTGTAGGATATTTAGTAACAATTTTTGCGCTGGTTTATGCTGTAAGTACACCGATTATTGCTACGGCAATTGGTCGATATAATTTGTATTATTCCATGACAATTTTAATGTTGATTTTTATTGCAGGTAATGTAATGAGTGCAGTAGCCAATAATTTTTTTTGGTTAGCAATTTCGCGAATTATAACAGCTTTAGTATCGGGAGTAATTGTCTCTATTGCTATGACTTTTGCTAATGCAATTGCCACTCCAGCTAAGCGCCCACGTTTAATTGCTGGTATTTATTCTGGCTTCAGCATTGCTTCTGTCTTAGGGGTACCTTTAGGAACATGGATCAGTATTCACTGGAAGTGGCAAGCAGCTTTTGGTGTGATTGTAGTAGTTAGTATATTGGCTTTGGTTATTATGTTATTAGCACTACCTAATGATATTGTGCCGCCGAGCAGTAAAATGAAGCAACAATTAAAAATCTTTACCGATCGCCGGATTTTAGTAGGGATGTTTTTGCCCTTGTTTAATCTTGCAGGCTTTTATCCGCTGTATACTTATTTGCGGCCCATTTTATCGTCACAACTTCACTTTAACGCCAATAGCATCACAATTATCTTATTTTTATATGGGATTACTTCAATTATTAGTAATCAAATTAGTGGTTGGCTGGCCGAACGGGATGGCTTAACTTATATGTCTAAAATTTACGGAGTTTTGATAGTAATATTATTAGTATTTCCCTTTTTATTAGTATGGCGCTGGCTCAGTGTGGGAGTGATTTTGTTAATTGGAATAGCCATGTATCTAGTGAGTTCGCCAATTGCTATCTTTTATTTGGATATTGCGCAACAAGATTATCCACAATCAATTTTACTAGCATCCTCCATTAATTCGATTTTTTCTAATTTTGGGATTGCTGTGGGTTCAGCTACTGGGAGTTTTTTAGTAGCTAATGTAGGACTTAGCTCCGTAGGACCAAGTGGGGCTTTATATATTTTAATTGCTATTTTGATTGTAATCTTTATTAATAAATTTGCTCAGAAAAATAATTAATTTAAGTAGTCAAAAAACGAGCACAGATAAAGTTTGGTCTGTGCTCGTTTTTTTCAAGATTATTTGATTTCTTTCAAACCTAGACGACGCCGTCCGGTATTAAACCAAGGACTAACTGTAAATGCCAAGATATCATTCACGACGTAGACACTGGAGTTAATAGCCATTCCTAGGCTAGCGTCTCCTTGTTTAAAGGTAATAGCCCACAGAATCAATTGTGCGATTCCAGAAGTTAACCACCAGAAGTATTGATTATTATAACGCAAGAAGCAAACAATACCACCAGTTAAACTGATAGCAAATGCCATACCATCATAAATTGGTCGTGGATCATTGGTTAGATGTCCAATCAGATAAGCACTTAGTGCCCAAACTACAAGCGTAAAGATGATAGAGATAATCCATTCTTTGGATGAGAATTTTTTGAGATGATTTTTAGTATCGTCATTCCAAGTCCGCACGCTAATTAAAATGGGAATATCTAATGTTAAAACATAAGCTAATTGTTCGAACATGGAAAGATAATTTTTAGCTTCAAAACCGACGTAAATAAAACAAGCAGCACTTAATAAACCTAACCAGCCATTGACTGCCTTTGTAGCATTAATTGCTAGTACGCATAAAACACCTAAAGTAGTACCAATAAAAGTGATAATCGCTACTGGTGTAATTGGATGGTCAACCAAAGTCATAATTTGACAACCTAAAGAAAACCAAAACAGATAATAGTTTTGTTGTGGCCAACCTTTCAGTTGTTTAAATAACCACTTAAAATAATTCTCATTTGCACCTTGCAAGATAAGTCCCCCTAAATAATTTATTTTCGCTAATTCATTCTACTAGCAAATTTTTTAAAAAAAAGACTTTAAAACACTAGATATATGTGTTATGTATAAACTAAGTACAAGATGTAGTCAACAAACAGCAATAACCACCAGCATAAAAAAATGTAGTATTATATTTAGTTGTATTATTGGAGATGATTAAATGTGCGGTCGGTATATGTTTGAACCTCAAGCTAGTCCAGAAATGCAAAAAATTTACGAATTAGCTTGCCAAGGAGGAACACCACCTAAAACAGGAGAAGTGTTTCCCACTGATTTAACAGCTGTGGTGATTAATCAACAGGAAAAAGTTAGCGTAACTACGATGACTTGGGGATTTCCTGGTTTTAAGAATGGGCAATCTATTATTAATGCTCGTGCCGAAACGCTGGAGCAAAAGCCAATGTTTGCCAGACCTTTTCAATTGCAACGAGCCGTTTATCCAACAACGGGATTTTTTGAATGGAATAAGCAAAAAGAAAAATATTGGTTTAATTATTCCCAGCAAACACAGCCTTTATATTTAGCAGGATTCTATGATTATTTTGAGCATCGTCCCCGAGGAATTATTATTACCACAACTCCCAACGAATCGGTAGCGACGGTTCATAATCGTATGCCATTGTTACTGCGTAAAAATCAAATTTCTAGTTGGTTAAAAAATTTAAACTTTGCGCGGCAATTATTACAGCAGACGGCACCTGCGTTAACTGCTGTTCTATCATCTTCAAAAAACTAGGAGGAATCTTCATTGGAAAACCCAACTTTAGAATTATTACTAAATCGTCGGACTATTAGAGCTTTTAAACCGCAAACTTTAACGACAGAGCAATTAAATACCTTGATGGAAGTAGCTCGTCAAGCTGCCACTTCAACTTTTTTACAGCAATGTTCAGTTATCCATGTGACCGATGCACAAATCCGCTCACAAATCCGCGATATTACCACTCAATCTTATGTCGGAGCTAATGGAGATTTATTTATTTTTGTAATTGATCTTTATCGTAATCAACAAATTCGTCATCAAAAAGGAGAAACTGACGGTCGCTTACATGCAATGGACGTATTTTTACAAGCAATGGAAGATACTGTTTTGACAGCGCAAAATGTGACCACAGCGGCTGAAAGCATGGGATTGGGCTGTGTGTTTTTAGGCAGCATTCAAAATGATGCTCAAAAGATGATTAAATTATTAAATTTACCAAAAATGACTTTTCCTTTGTTAGGATTACAAGTGGGAGTCCCGGATCAACAACCACAATTAAAGCCACGACTGCCATTGAAATTCCGAGCTTTTGAAAATCAATATGATTATCACTACGAATTGGCTGATTTGGCTGATTACGATGATCAGATTCATCAATATTATGATTTGCGTGATACTAATCGGCGTGTTGATACATTTACACACCAAATCGCACAAAAGCTAACGACTAGCTTGGCCAAGCGGGATCAAATTTTGGCGGTATTACATCAACAGGGATTATGTTTAGAATAAAAATCAATAATTGCAAAATTGTTATGGAGAAGCTAAAATCAATGATAGTAGAGGAGGAACTATATTATGCATTGGTTATGGGTTTTGATTGTCGGAGCGATTATTGGCGCAATTGCTGGTGCCTTAACTAAGAAAGGAATGGGCTGGGTTGGTAATATTGTTTCTGGCTTAGTTGGTTCAGTTATTGGTGAGGCTCTTTTGGGTCATTGGGGTCCACAATTAGCTGGAATGGCAGTCATTCCGTCTGTTATTGGGGCCATTATTGTAGTAGCTGTTGTCGGCTATTTTGCAGAACGGTCGCATTAATTATTATAAATATTTGCTTATTTAATTTAGTTTTGGTAATTTGAATTAGCTGATAACTTAAATATCAAAAAGGGTTGGAGCAATTAATGTTCCAACCCTCTTTACTACAAAAGGAGCATGTTATGGCGCAAAAAAAGTCACGCAAATCGCAATCTTCAACATCATATTGGATTTGGTTAGTACTATTAGTTATTTTGGCCTTGTTTGGTGGTGGTAAAGCTGGCCATGTTACTAATTTTGTTGATAGTATGCAACATTTAAATTCCAACTCACTAATTCAAAATAATAAAGTCAAGATTAACAGTAGTGATAATCAAGAATTAATCAATTTACAATTTGATGCACATAAATATCCGCAAAATTATGCTATTATCAATAATAACCAGCCGGAATTTTCACAAGCAGCACAAAAACGGTTGCAAGTAATGCGCTCGGGAAATAATTTACAGGCTTATCTTAATCAATCCAATGATCAACAAGATACACTGTATAATAACTTAGACCAATTAGGGCGAACACAAGCAGTTACCAGTTTTGTACGATATCGTGATGTTGTCAAACATTCAGGTAAAGTAATGAAAAGACCGCCTTTTCCATCTTCAACGCGTATTTCAGGTGAATACTTGGACGGTCAATATAATGCTCAACAACAGCAATGGTATGGACACCAATCCAATAATAAAATGGTCCAATTAAGTTCATATCGTGGCTATTTATATAATAAAAGTCATTTACTAGCTTGGTCTTTAGGTGGTACTATGAAAACCAATAATGTGGTTTTAGGAACGCGAGCACAAAATGTAGGGACTAATAATCAAAATAATCCTGGGGGAATGGCCTATTCGGAAACGCGTGTCCGCAACTTCTTAAAGACACATCAACAAGAAGTAATATTTTATCAAGCTATTCCTGTTTATGCAGACAATGAATTGGTGCCCCGTGGAGTGCATGTATTAGCGCAATCAGTTCATGATCCGCAGGCTTTACAAATAAATGTTTGGACTTTCAATACTCAAGCAGGAGTAAAAATTAATTATCATACTGGGCAAGCAACCACTAACTAAATAAATCGCGTTGTAAATGTTCCCGGAGAGCTTGCCGAATTTGTTCTAATTTAACTTCATAATTGGGAACAAAGTTATGTGGACTTTGGTCATTAACAAAGCGTCCAGCATTTTTCATCCCCCAGAATTTCGCCGTATCATCATCAAAAACTTTAAAAGCTGTCATATATTGATCCCAAGTAGCATCGTTTTGCCCGATACCATCACCCAGATATCCTTGACCACCGCCAAGATATCCACAATTCATAATGGTATAAAGTTGGCGTCCTTGTAGTAAACCAACGGGCCCGTGACTAGTATTTTTATAAGCAAAACTATTTGCGAAGACCTTTTCGATATAGCCTTTGACAATCGCTACTGGGGCATCATGCCAGTTAGGATAAGCAAAGATAATAGTTTGAGCTTGCTGTACTAGATCTTGTTCTTTAGCTAAATAATGCGGTTTATGTCCCAAACCATCCTTAACATAATAAAATTCTTCAGGACGCAAAACAGGATCAAATCCTAAATCATATAAATCTCTAAGCTCAACTACGCAATCATGAGCTTCTAAAAATTGCATAGCTGTATAAATTAAATCATAAGTCATACTGTACTTACGCGGTTCGCCAGCAACAATTAAAATCTTGGCTTGATTGTTAGAGTCTTTAAAACCATGAGGCACATATTTTTGTCTTAAATGCTTAGGTATAATTGTGGCTGAAGTGGGAATCTTATTTTGTAAAATTTTTGCTGTTAATGAATCCATTTTTTCATCTCCTAAAGTTCTAATTATATGTATAATGCATTCACAGTATTTATGCAACTTTTTTATAATCTTGGTTAGTGTAGATTACTATTTAATTAAGATTGAGTTTTCTTCATAAAGTTATTATTATCATCATGATTCTAAAGCAAGGTTAACTTTTTGTTTAATTATATTGAAAGTAAAAAACCAATTAGGCTAGCTCAGTCTAATTGGCTTTTTATTATTTTATCCTAATTGATACCATGTTATAGTCACCCGAAGGTCCAAAGTCAACTCCCTTTACTCTAGGATGCGTCATAAATGATTGTCCATTTTGATAAAGCGGAATAGCAGCTACTTGTTCATTTGCAACGTTTTGAGCAGCTTTCATATCCTCCCAACGAGCTGAGGGTGTATTGGCGTCTTCATTTAAGGCTTTATTTACAAATCTATCATATTCTGCATTTGACCATTTGCCATCATTATAACTAGAATTGGTAGTAAATAAAGTTAGAAAGTTGATTGGGTCAGGGAAATCTGCGCTCCAAGCTGTAACTACCATGTCAAAATTGCCACTTTGAGCACGTGCAATGCGACTCTTAAAAGGAATATTACTCAGAGATACCTTTAATCCAGGTAATTTTTCTAATTGATTTTGTATAAATTCGTCTTGTTGTTTAGAGATTTCTAAATCGTCTCCTAAAAGTGTGAAGTGTAATTGCTTATTATTTTGACCAGTTTCTTTTAATCCTTCTTTCCATAATTGTTTAGCCTTAGTTAAATTATAAGTTGCAGTAGCTTTTGCCGTTTTATTTGTTTCGGCAGTAAAGTCTTTATTTTTATCTTTAGGATCAAAAGCCATATTAGATGCGTTAAATGTATTAGTTGCGACTGTACCACTTCCAACAATTTTTTGAGTTAATTGTTTTCGATTAATTGCTAAAGAAAGGGCATGTCTTATTTTTTGATTTTTAAAGAAACTATGTCTTTTTTGGTTTAATTCAATATAATATGTTGAATTTTGTTTGATAACACTATAATGTTTGTTGCCTCGCATTTGCTTAGAAATATCTCCAGTTAATAGTACTCGATCTAATTTATTAGACTGATAGAGATTTAGTGCAGTTGATGAATCTTTAACAACTTGATATTGGATTTTTCGAACTTGAACGTTTTTAGCATTCCAATATTTGTCATTTTTAACTTCAGTCCAACTATTATTAGTACCGTTCTAATTAACTAATTTATAAGGACCATTGGATACTAAAGTTTTAGAATTGGTACCAAATTTTTGGCCCCATTTTTTTACAATTTTTTGATTTTGTGGAAAAAAAGTTGGTGAAGTCATCAAAGCACTTAAATAAGGAATTGGTTTTTCTAAATTTACTTGAAAGGTATGTTTATCTAATGCTTTGACTCCTAAGGTGTTAGCAGCTTTAACACCAGAGGTAATATCTTTGGCATTAGTGATACCTTCAAAAAGGTAAGAAGAAGCGGACTTTGTTTTGGGATCAACAGTGCGTCTCCAGGCAAAAACAAAATCATCTGCAGTGACTGGATCACCATTACTCCATCTAGCATTTTTCCGCAATTTAAATGTATATGTTAGTCCATTGTTTGTGGGTTTAACAATGTTAGTAGCTATTGCCGGTTGTAATTCTTTTCCATGATAACGATACAATCCTTCCATGGTATTATTTAAATTTTGCGCACCAATCACATCAGTATTCATAGATGGATCCATTGTTGAAATAACATCTTTTTCAGAAATACGAATTGTGTCTTTTGGAACTTGTGATTTAGAGGTGGATGAACTACAACCTACCAAAACACTAGCACTAAGTAACGCGGTCACACTAGCAACAAATAATTTTTTAAACTGCACTGAAAGCACTTCCTTTCTAATTATAATTGAATTAAGTCTATAATAAATAACTTTAAAAGTAAATAAAAAATTAAAAAATAATTAGATTATAGTTAACGACTTTATCATTTTAAAATGTTGGTTATGAAGCTGAAATTCAGGTCTGATTGGCGAAACAATCTGCATACATAATTAAAATAATTTTATTATTGAGGGTTTATTATCTTTAGCATTAATTATTTCTCATAATGTTTTAAACATCCCAAATAAGATATATATTACGCAATTGAGCCGTTTTAAGCTTTGAAATTTAAAAAAAGTTAAAGAGCATAGTTTTTTGTTGTTTGCACTAACTAGACAAGTAATTATTAATAATAAATATGGTTGATTATGATAAATGAATGCTGTTATAAAAGCGATATTAATAACTAGAATAGTTAGAAATTTTTGAATCTAGAATTGATAGTTCTTATTCAAACTATGCTATATATAGCTTAGTTGTTATATGGCCAGGCATTGCAAATTTTATTTTTATAATTAACGTGTTATATTGCTTTTAATATCATTAGATCTTATAAATTTGAGAAAGGAGTTAAAAATGGCAGAAACAAGCAAACTTTTAGCTTATTTAAAGGCTAATCATATTAAACAGCAGTTAGTGGCAACAGTAATTGGTCGGTCCTTATCAACAACTAATCGTAAGTTGAATAATCATAGTGAATTTACCAAATTAGAAATTCAAAAATTACATGTTTCATTGAAAATTCCTATTGATATTCTTCTTTAAATGTAAAATCTAGCAATTAGATTTAACTATTAGAACACAGTACTTCTGACGACTTTATTGCTGTATTAATGAGATTGATTTTATATCTCAGAAAGAAGTATGCGATGTTTATTTTTAATAAAAACTGTTCTAATAGAATTTGTATTTTCAGTATTAGAGTTTTAATAATAAGTTTGATTAATGTGATAATCTTAGTTTTATTAATGCTTGTTCAAGTTAAAACAGTTCAAGCAGCATCAATTGTAAAATCCGATAATCTTAGTATTAATAATGTCTTAGGTACGCAAACCAATTTATTACAAGCGCAGACACCTTTGAATAATAACTCTAATAAATTACTCACAAAATCAGCAGTTCCTAAAACGGAAAATGATTTTAATTGGCCTGATACAGGAGACTTTGTTTTAGAAGCGAATCCTGCTGGCGGTAAAATTGCCTATGTTCGCAATAGCAAGCAATTTATGCATGCGGTCTATGGATATGGAGTTAACTATGAGCGCGCTAATACTAATAGATCTGTTAAAGATTCTGACATTACTAAAATTGTTTTAGTCAAAGATATTGATATTGTTTCACTAAGATCTGATAAGACGATTCCAGATATTCAAGTGAAAAATCCCACTAATGGACGGATGAGTAGACTGAATTTACCAGGTGGGTCTATTTATAATAATCATAATGGTGGTGATGGTGACAGCCTTTATATGACTATCAGGCGGCCGAGTTTTGAAAATAAACTAACAATTGATGGACAAGGACATTATATTAATGCTGGTAATTTTTATATTGAAACTAGTGATAGTTTAAATGTCAGTATTGAGGTGAATAATGTCACTTTATATGGTTCTACTTATTTGGGATTTATTCGAGCTGAAAATAATTCAGGGTGGACTCATGAAATTTTTCGGGATGTTAATTATTATGGGGCGCAATTTTTATACAGTAATGGCGATGTTAATATAACCACTTATGGAACAGTAAATGCTTTTTCTTTGTATACCTATAATGGTCCAGATGGTAACTTATATAGATGTCAAGGTACTGCGACTAATGCTCGAGAAGGCCAACAAAATATGGAAGTTCATAATGTTACTTTTGGAGCAGATAGTGTGTATAACGGGTACACTTATGCGGGAACAGCATTATATCTAACAGGAAATGCTAAACTGGAAAAGAATGCCAATGTAAATTTATATCCCAATACTGGTAATGGCTATCGTAATGGGAAATCAATTGTCATGGAGGCCGAAGATTGGAAAGATTGGGGTTATAAAAAAGCTACAGGACTTTATTTGTCAGATGATAATTCAAAAATTGAAATGGGTAAAGATAGTATTTTAAATATCAGTACTGATGCCAGAGATCCGTCTGAAGGACAGAAGTCGTTAGCTGATTATATTCCGGCGGCGGATAAAGGTTTAATAGATACTAGTGACGATATGATGACTAAAGGATTTACGTTTTCTGACACGACTCATGCCAATATCGCTGTAGCAATTAAGATGTTAGGTTCCAACAGTAAAATTGTATATGATCATGATTCTAACGCTCAAATTAATTTAAATAGTGATGGTAAGCGTAAAAATAGTATTATTAATATTGTTGGCGGTTTAGCGGATATTAATGATGGTTCAATGAAAATTTTAGCTTCTAACTTAGGTGATAGTAATATTAATTTGCTAGAAATTGGTTCCAATTCCAATATTTTAGTCGATAAAAATGGTGTTTTTGATATGAGTGCACCAAATGCCACAGGAAAAGTAAACATGATTTCTAGTGCAGGTAACTTCAAAGTGATGGTTTATAAACCCAAAAGACTAAAAATAGTACGACCTAATGATGATTCTAATTTAGTTTCTGGAAACGGAAACATAGAAATGCATGATATTAAAGCTACTGCATCTGGCAATGGGGTTGTATTGCAAGATGTTCCTTTTCAGTATTTGAATTTACCCTTTATAAGAACTAATTTAACAACTGAAGCCAATGATGCATTTTTGCAGGCACAGACAACCAGTAATGAATTAAAAAAGTTACAAACAGTTCTTCAACAATTGCAGATTGGTAATAGTAATAATTTTAATGAATTTGGACAAATTGATGTAACTAGCATTAATGGTCCCGAATTATCAGACACTTTTAAAACAATTGAGCCCCAACAAAAAGGAATTACAGGAACGATATCAAACAAAGAGCCTAATGATACAAGCCCTTTAACGGATACACAAATTCGGGTAGTCTTGCAACATCAAGGACAAGAGATTGACCTAGGAACTACAACAGAGATTAATCCAGACAAAGATTCTGTCGATCCAAAGAAAACAATGCTTAATCCACCAGTACAGTTGACCCCGATTGAGCCAGATAAGGTGGACTGGTTTGAGAGTAGTGTCAATAACTTGCCTAACCGCAGTAAACCTGGAGCTGATTTAGCGACGCCTTGGAAATACGTTACTGATCCGCACGTTATCAGTTGGCAGGGAAATACCTTTAATATTAATGATATTAATTTACTAATTGATAATTACAATCGTAATAATCCTAAAAATAAAATCACAAACTTTGCTCCCTCAGATATTCTAAAGGTGATGGCTGTTAATAACTTTCAAGCATCAACCGTTCGCCAAATTAGATTAAGTAATTTATCTCTTAATTTGGATAAAACTAAAGGTAAAAAAGTTTATGCTTTGGGTGATGACTTACAAATACCACTCCAATATCAAGATGTAAATCCGGATGCAAAAAAGTTATCAATTTATGGATATATGGATCCGGCTAATAATGAAATGCTGGTTCCTCCGGTTAGTCAAGCATTTAATGAATTTTCTATGACGCCTAATAAAGATGTGAATCAGCTAGTGTGGAAAATACCAGCTAGTGAAGGCGTAACAGCAACGCCACAAAAACATAATTATAAATTTTATGGTCAAGATGATAAGCAAAGCCAAAGTCCTATCTTTGATACAGATAGTAGTGGTAAAATTCCTGAAAATAGTTTATTAAATTATTTTTATGATGTTATTAATGTGCCAGCATACGCAGGTAATAAATTACTTGATAAAGGTCATACTAAAATTGCCAGTAATGAAAATGGGTATAAAAATCCAGCGGTCATCGCATCTGGTAAGTATACTGAAGCTAATATTTTTACTGCTAAAAATAAAACAGCAAAAGTCGACAATTTCACATTGTCACGTGATAATAAAACGGCATCAGCAGCAGATTCACCAGGAATAAGGTTAACTAATGATTTGCGTTTGACAGTTAGTGCAGGAAACAAACAGCAAACTCAAAGTATTAAATATGACACTAATTATCAGGCCAGTGATTTTGATCAAATTGCTGTTAATGGATATTTTCCAGTCAATACAACTTTTAAAGTTGAACAAGGAATTGAGATTGATTATGGACAAAAAGACCTTAATTTGGCACCAGTTCAACTGCAGACTAATTTTGATAATGACGGTATTTTGGATAGTTTAGACTTAGGCACAACTAGGAATTTACAATTAGGGAATGTATATTTATTGAGATTAACGGTCCCTAATTTGATGGATTTTGGGAAGCATATTCTTAATAACAAGGGCAAAGCTCCATATTTTATCTCTAATAGAGATGAAGTGCAACAAAATTTGCAATTAGAATATACGCAAATACCTAATAATAAATTAGCAGTGTCAGTTAAATTACAAAATGAATTAGAAAATAATCAAGGTCATATACTATATAATTCTCTTTTTTATAAAGCGTCGGGGAGTAATAGTACCGAACAAAATTTGAATACGACCAATGACACTGTCATTTTTAATAAAGTTTTACCGGCTAATGTTTCTAATACTAATGTTAATAATCACTTAGCCGATTCTTGGTGGGTAAATAAACAACAAGTTGCGGGTATTTTTTTAAAAAATGGTTTAAATAATCCTCAACTAGGTCACTATAGTACTACTTTGAATTGGTCAGTAACTAATAGTATCTAGATTCGAAATTGTAAAAATAGTCCGGCAAAAAAATGACAAAAAAGCAGATACTTTTAAAGTATCTGCTTTTTATTAGTTATTAATGATTTCAGCTTCGCGATATTCATCAACTTCATCTTTAGTGCTATAGACAAAATGACCAGGAACGATTTCTCTGAGTTTACGTTCTTCAGTTCCACTTTGTTCTACAGAAGCATCATAAGGAATTCGCTCACGTTTGCGTTCCAATTCTGGATCAGGTAAAGGAACAGCTGACAACAAGCTTTTAGTGTAAGGATGAAGGGGATGATTATAGACTTCATCGGCTGTTCCTAATTCCATCAGACGTCCTTGGTGCATGACGGCAATTCGATCACTGATGTATTTAACCATGGATAAATCATGGGCAATGAAAAGATAAGTGAGGTTCTTTTTACGCTGAATATCTTTCATTAGATTAACGACTTGCGCTTGAATAGAAACGTCCAAAGCTGAAATAGGCTCATCAGCAATAATAAACTTGGGATCAACTGCTAATGCTCGAGCAATACCAATTCTTTGACGTTGTCCGCCAGAAAACTCATGTGGATAACGGGTAGCATGATCTGGATTGAGACCAACAATTTGAAGCAATTCTTCCACCCGAGCATCGCGTTCTTGATCATTTTTAACTAAATGGTGCACATCTAAGCCTTCAGCAATAATATCTTTGACCTTCATTCGGGGATCTAAAGAAGCATATGGATCTTGAAAAATCATCTGCATTTCTCGGCGAAATTCCAACATCTGCTTGCTATGACTTTTGATTTTGCTGATATCTTTACCATCAAACATAATTTTGCCGCTAGTAGGATTGTAAAGACGAATGATACTCCGACCGGTAGTACTTTTACCAGAACCTGATTCACCTACAAGTCCGAAAGTTTCACCTTCATAAATATCAAAACTGATATCATCGACAGCTTTGACTTCATTAGGCTTTCCAGGACTGAAATATTGTTTAAGATGTTGAACTTGCACAATTTTTTTGGCAGTTGTCATTTTAATTCAATCCTCCTTCGGCTGTATTTTCTACTTGGCCAGCTTTAATTAAACGGTCATATTCTTCGGAACGCTTTTGAATAGCTGCAGGAGGAGCCACTTTAGGTGCATCTGGGTGCAATAACCACGTAGCAGCATAATGTGTAGGACTCACTTTGAAAAATGGTGGCTGTGCTTCTAAATCGATTTTCATAGCATAAGGATTACGAGGAGCAAACGCATCACCCTTAGGTGGATCTAACAAGTCAGGAGGAGTACCTGGAATAGAGGCTAGTTTACCATTGCCGATGTCTAAAGTAGGCATGGAGCTTAGTAAGCCCCAAGTATATGGATGCTGTGGCTTATAAAAGATATCATCCACCGTTCCGTACTCTACAATTTTGCCCGCGTACATAACTGCAACACGATCAGCAATTCCAGCAACGACACCCAAATCATGAGTAATAAAAATAATTGAAGTTTCTAATTTTTCTTGTAGTTCGCGCATAAGATCAATAATTTGTGCTTGAACAGTCACATCTAATGCTGTAGTGGGTTCATCTGCAATTAAAATTTCCGGATAATTGACTATAGCAATCGCAATCACAATTCTTTGGCGTTGACCACCAGAAAATTGGTGAGGATAATCTTTCATCCGTGCAGCTGCATTTGGAATACCAACTAATTCTAGGACTTCTTGAGCCCGTTTGAGGGCTTTTTCTTTAGAAATTTTGCCATGAATTAAAAGTGGTTCAGCAACTTGTTTACCAATGGGCATAGTTGGATCCAGCGAGGTCATTGGATCTTGGAAAATCATAGCAATATCATTACCGCGATGATCATCCATTTGCTTTTCACTTTCTTTTAATAAATCCTGACCCTTGTATTTAATCTCACCACTGACTACTTGGGCATTTGGCGCTAACAACCCCATAATACTTCTAGTAGTAACAGATTTACCAGAACCAGATTCACCAACAATAGCCAACGTTTCGCCTTTTTTAAGGTTAAAGCTAACGTCACGAATTGCCTGCACTGTACCAGCATAAGTTTTAAAATTAATTTTAAGATTATTTACTTCGAGAATTTCATGTGCCATTATTTTAACCTCCTATTCAGATTTTGGATCAAAGGCATCGCGTAAGCCATCAGCGAATAAGTTGAATGCAATCATCAAAATACAAAGAACTAAGGCTGGATACCACATTTGATAAGGCAAGAAACGGAAAGCCTTTTGACCATCGGATAACAAGGTTCCTAAAGAAGCATTAGGTGCTGGAATACCAATTCCAATAAAGCTTAAGAAAGCTTCAAAGAAAATTGCACTCGGAATAGAAAACATTGTCTGAATAATAATGGTTGAAGATAGGTTAGGAATCAAATGTTTACGAGCAATCCGCCAGGGCGATTCGCCAATAGTGATTGAAGCTAAGATATACTCTTGTTCTTTGAGCTGCAAGGTTTGGGCTCGAATCAGTCGCGCCATGGTAACCCAACTACTAAAAGCAATAGCTAAAATAATAGAGGTTAGTCCAGGTTTCAAAACTAACAACAGCAAGATAGCAACGATTAAGTTAGGCACTGAAGAAATAATTTCAATGATACGTTGCAAAACTAAATCAACCGTGCCACCTTTCCAACCGGAAATAATACCATAAGGCAAACCAATAATTAAATCAACCAAAGTAGCAATAAAAGCAATTATTAAAGATAGACGAGTACCATAAAGAATTCGAGAAAATAAATCACGTCCCAGATAATCAGTACCCAAGACATAAGTGCGATTCTTAGGAACATTGTTAATTTCATATGGATTCGTTACAATCCCAGCACTATTTTTAATGCGTCCACGAAATCCAGGAATGTTAGTATTAGCTATTCTTGGTGGTAAATTGGCATAATCCGGATTTTGGGAATTAGGATCATGTGGTGATAAAATGGGCGCTGCAAAAGCAATAATCATGATAATTACAAGAACAAAGAAGGAAACCACGGCCACTTTGTCTTTCCGCAAACGGCGCACAGCATCTTGAAAGAAGGTTAATGAAGGTGCGCTAATTTTTTCTTGATTTTCTGATTGATCGCTGGTGATTTTCTTGAAGCTATCAGCAGTAATTTTAATATCAGCCATAATTAGTTACCCTCCTTATTGGTGAGCCGAATTCGTGGGTCGATAATGCTATACAAGATATCAGTAATCAATAACATAACCATAAACATAATAGAGTAGAAAATTGTAAGTCCCATAATTGTTGGATAATCATTAGTCATGATTGACTTGACAAATTGTTCACCAATTCCAGGAATAGAGAAGATATTTTCAACAACTAGCGAACCAGTAAGAATGTTGGCAGTTAATGGTCCGATAATAGTGATAACAGGAATTAAAGAATTTCTCAAAGTATGTTTAACTACTGTTTGCCAGCGAGTATTCCCTTTGGCCTTGGAAAGTTCGATATAATCACTATTTAAAACATCAACCATTTCTGTCCGCATGAAGCGAGCAATTTGGGCAAGGGGAGAAACTGCTAAGGCAATTGACGGTAAAATACTAGACTGCCAGCCATTCCAAAGAGCGATAGGGAACATATGCCATTTAAAGGCCAAATAAAATTGAAGCAAAACACCTAAAACAAAACTAGGAACAGAGATTCCCAAAATAGAAACGAAAGTTGCCAAACTATCAATCCAAGTATTTTTATTGATAGCAGCAATGGCACCTAATAAAATTCCTAAAATTGAGCCGATAATCATCGCTTGAGCTCCGATTAACATTGAAGGCTGCAAGCGAGTCATAATTAAGGAAGCTACGGGTTGGTTATTGAATTGGAAGGAAGTTCCAAAATCGCCATGTAATAGGTTCACCATGTAAATAAGATATTGTTGCCAGATAGGTTTATTCAACCCATATTGTTGATTCATGATTTTTAGTTGGGCTGCCGATAATTTATCCTGATTGGTAAAAGGAGTTCCGGGCATCATTTTCATCATGAAAAACGTTACACTGGCGACGATTAACAAGGTCAAAATCATATAAAAAACACGTTTAATTATATATTTGGTCATTGTGGCCGTCTCCTTTATAAACAAAATAAAAGCGAAGCTTAATGTTTATTTGAACTTCGCTTTTATTACTGAGTTAATTAATCTTTAACACGAAGTGAAACCATGTTATAACTGCCTGATGGGCCGTAATCCAAATCCTTAACACGTGAATGAGTCATGAAAGCTGCACCATTTTGATATAGGGGAATAACACCTTGTTGCTCATTGGCGACATTTTGAGCATCAACCATATCTTTCCAACGTGCCGCAGGATTATTAGCATCTTCATTCATACTCTTATTAACTAAAGAATCGTATTCAGCATTTGACCAATTTCCTTTATTATTACTTGCTCCTGTTGTAAAGAGAGTTAAGAAATTGATTGGATCAGGAAAGTCGGCATTCCAACCAGTTACTACCATATCGAAGTCACCACTGGTTGATCTAGACAATCTGCTCTTGAAAGGAACATTATTCAAGGTTACTTTTAGACCAGGCAATTTTTCTAATTGATTTTGTAAGAATTCATTTTGCTGTTTAGAAATATCAGTATCATCACCTAATAGGGTTAAGTTGAACTTTTTACCAGTATTACCTGTTTCAGCCAATCCTTCTTTCCAAAGCTTCTTCGCTTTAGCTACATCATAAGTAGTATTAGCTTTGCCGGTTTTAGCAGTTTCAGATGTGAAGTCCTTACTCTTGTTTTGAGGATCAAATGACATATTAGATGGAGTAAATGAATGTGCAGGAGTAGTTCCATTACCTAAGACTTTCTTAGTTAATTGTTCACGATTGATTGCTAAAGAAAGAGCTTGGCGAATCTTTTGGTTTTTAAAAAGTTCATTTTTCTTTTCGTTCATTTCAATATAGAAAGTAGAATTTTGTTTTTGAATACTGTAGCCCTTAGATCCCTTCATTTGCTTGGAAGTATCGCCTGTTAAATTAACACGGTCTAACTTATTAGATTGATATAAATTCAAGGCGGTAGAGGCATCTTTAACTACTTGATACTGAATTGTCTTTACTTTGACATCTTTTGCATTCCAATAACTATTGTTTTTAACCTCAGTCCAACTATTGTCTGGGCCATTCCATTTAGCTAATTTATAAGGACCGTTGAAGACTAAAGTCTTAGAATTGGTACCATATTTTTTGCCCCATTTATCAACATTTTTAGGATTTTGTGGATAGAATGTTGAAGAGGTCATTAATTGATCAAAGTAAGGAATAGGTTTTTCTAGTGTTACTTGGAAAGTATGTTTATCTAAAGCTTTAACACCTAAAGAATCGACCGGTTTTTTACCAGCTGTGATATCTTTGGCATTGGCAATGCCTTCATAGATATAAGCATATTGAGATTTGGTTTTAGGATTGACTGTTCGCCGCCAGGCATAAACAAAATCATCCGCGGTTACAGGATCACCATTACTCCATTTAGCATTGGTCCGTAAAGGAAAAGTATAAGTCAAACCATTATTAGTTGGTTTAACCACCTTGGTAGCAATCGCAGGTTTAATATCTTTACCCTTATAACGGTATAAGCCTTCCATTGTATTAGTAAGATTTTGAGCGCCAATAACATCAGTGTTCATAGATGAATCCATCGTCGCAATGACATCTGATGCAGATATTCTCACTGTGCTTTTTGGTGCTTGTGCTTTGGAGGATGAAGATCCACATCCTACTAGTGCACTGGCACTTAATAAAACAGTGGCTCCAGCAACTAAAAATTTATTAAATTTCATTTGAACCTCTCCTCATTATTAAATATTGTACTTAGTTTACAATGTTCATAATTAAAAGTAAATACCAAAATTAAAAAAAAATAATTATCTCCCATGGATTTATTAGCTTAATCAATTTGGTATTCAGTCAAAGATTCATAATCTGTAGGGCTCACTAGCAATTGATAAATAGTGCCTTCATTAGTGTAGGATTGGTTTTGAATGACAAGTTGATTAATAGATTGATTTAATTGAGAGCTACTGTAAGGAATCAGCACTTTTATTACTCGATAATTGGAGAATAATTTTTGATAAATTAATTCAATTAAAGTTTTCAAAGAGCTTTCTTGCAATGCAGAATAATAAATATTATTACCAATAACTTGCGGTCCTTGAAAGTCTGAGGTTTGATCCGCTTTATTATAAGCATAAATCATGGGTTTATTAGTAATACCAATTTCACTTAATGTTTGTTGTGTAGTTTGCATCATTTGTTCTCGATGAGAATCGGAAGCATCAATTACTTGTACTAAAAGATCTGCATTTTTCGCCTCAGCAAGTGTGGATTGAAAAGCTTCAATTAAATTGTGCGGTAATTTGCTGACAAATCCCACAGTATCAGATAATAAAAAGCTGGGCTTTTGGGGCAAAGTAATTTTGCGAATGGAAGTATCCAACGTAGCAAAAAGCTGATCTTTAACAAAAACTTTTTTACTATTTTTATCGGCAACTAAATCGAGTATGCCATTTAAAGTAGTAGATTTGCCTGCATTAGTATATCCAACTAAGGCCACTTGTGGTAATTTTGAATTTTGTCGTCTTGCACCTTGCGTATTTAGAGTTTGTTCAACGTGGCGCAATTCTTGTTTTAATTTAGTAATCTGTTGGCGAATAGTGCGACGATTGAGCTCTAGCTTGCTTTCACCAGCACCACGATTGGCTAAACCACTTTGGCCTCGTTGTTGATCTAAAGGATTACCCGAAGGATGAATGCGCGGTAATTGATATTGCAATTGAGCAATAGCTACTTGTAGTTGGGCTTGACGACTATGGGCTCTTTGCGCGAAAACTTGCAAAATAAGTTCTGTACGATCTAAAAAGTGCAATTGGGTTGCTTTTTCTAAATTGCGGACTTGCGCAGGTGACAATTCATCGTTAACAATTATTAAAGACACATTATGGTATTGAGCCAGTTGCTTAATTTCTTGAACTTTTCCTGAACCAAAATAGGTTTTATTGTTAATTTGATCTATTTGTTGTCTGATTTGGTCAACTACTTTGAGATTGTTGGCTGCGACTAATTGGGCCAATTCTGCCATTGAGTAGTCAAAGTCTGTTTGTAAGTGACTAACGCCAGCAATAATAACTTGATTGTTTTCTTCCAAAAATTTGCTCCTTAATAAATTGAACTTCTATTGGCAATATGCAACTAATTAACTAAAAAAGCAACCCTCAAAAGGTTGCTTTGGTTAATTATGTGAATGTTCTCGTTGATATTTGGCAATCAGTGGTAAAACAGCGCCAATAACCAGCATCACTAATGGTTCAATAATATTTAGAGCTAAGACGTGATAAAAAGTTGGTGTTCCAGGTTTTTCATCGACGGGCCAAATGCCTAAAGTAGCAAATAAGAAAGTGATGGCAAAGCACCAAACTCCGACAGCAACAGCTAATTTGTTATTTTTAATATAAACAAAGTCTGTTGGATATTTATCATCATGCAGTCGAACTAAAATAAAAGATGAGAACAAGAAGCAAGTTGTATAAGGTGAAACAATGCCGTTGAGATTTAATAACTGATTAAAGATAGAATTCATATTAGGCAAAGTTGCACTAGCAACCATAATAAAAGTACAAATAGCAGTTGTCAGCCAATAGCCATTAATAGGTAGACCACGATTATCCAATTTAGTTAATCCAGCTGGTAAATATTTTTTGGCTGTATCAGAAAGAAACATGCGCGTGCCACCATCTAAAAGGACTGCTAGCTGGGCCATCATATAAATAGCTTGTGTAATTGCAAAAGCATAGAGAAAGAATTGACCACAGCCAAATTCAGCACCCATCTTTTGAAAGGCATAATAAGAACCATTCATTTTGAGGTCATTAGGTAAATGATGTGCATTGAAAAAGATTCCTAAAGAAAATGAGCCCAGAACAGTTAAAAAACCAGTCATAATGGCCAACATCCACATAGCTTTAGGAAAATCGTGTTTAGCGTCTTTCATTTCAGTGACATAAGGTGCTGCAAATTCTGAGCCATTCATAGCAAAAATGATTAAGGCAAAAGAGCCTAAATACTTCATATCTACATGCGGGATGAAAGATTGTACATTAAAAGGCTGAGTATGCGGAGCTCCGCCCTTACCTAAGTAAACAATAGTCATAATGACATATAAAATAGTCATAATAAACATGGCCCCACCACCAATAACACTGAAAATTTGGAGAGCATTTTTCAGACGATGTTCAACAAAAATAAAAATTGTAAAGATAACAGCAGTTAATAAAGCAAACATGGCATTACTCATTTTGTCAGATAGAGAATTATTACCATAAATCATCCATCCAAAAGAAATAACCATAGAATTAGCCACATCAACAATATAAGGCAAGCCAGAGACCCAGTAAGTCCAAGCACAAATATAGCCCCATAAATCGCCACTAGTATGGCGAACCCAGGAAGTCATGCCGCCACCATCATGATTAAAGACTGAACCCAAATGTCCTACAATCATTTCATAAGGTACAACAAACACAAAGAGCATCAAAATCCAAGTGGTTACAACTGCTAGCCCCTGATTTTGAAAATTATAAATAATATCATCAAAACCGATAACTGTAACAAAATCCATTAAAGCCACTACTGGCCAACTAATGAATTTTTTGCGATCTGGATTTAAATCATCCATTCCACAATCCTCCCAAATTAGAAAATAACAAAACGTTAAATATTATACGCTAAAAGTTATAGTAAAAAAATATAATAATAAAAAAACTCACTTCAAAGTTAATTAGAAGTAAGTTTTGTATTTTGAGGATACAGTATAGCTGTCACAACAATTGTTAAGGGGATAATATATACAGGTAAAAATTGAATTAAAAATCTACTTCTACCGGCTTCAAATAATAATAGAAACACATTAGCGCCAATAATAGTTAAATAAAGCCAATTTTTGGTCAATAAAGTTAGTCGTTCTATTTTTTTAAAAGATAAAACTAATAAAATAGTGATTAAAATCCAGGACATTTGCGCTATTGTGAAAAAGATGTAAGCTAAATCTCCTAATGGCCAATAAAAACGCCGTAAAAGTCCACCAAAATCATCAGAATATGGACGGGTGTTTTGATTAATAAAGTCAGGGCCTCCTTCAGTCCCCCATCCAAAAGATCCATCGCTATTAGTTTGATAAAATTTGTTAGCCAAAAATTTAGGATAACCGAAAATTCCCATTTTCTGTACACGATTTAAATACTCATTAATATTTTTACGAGGTAAACTTTGCTTGTCAGGATCATTAATATTAGAAAGTACATCTTCTAAGCTGTAGCCACCGTTTCCTTGAGCTCCCATCATTAAGTATTGTGTTGGTGAGGTTGCGAGGTGTGAATCAATAGGATACATTGTCTGATGAGTATTAAATAATTGCAAACCAGAATTGACAATTATCGTTGACAAAACTGTTATGGTGGTTAATATTAGCTGATGCCTGATGCCTGATGCCTGATGCCTGATGCCTGATGCCTGATGCCTGATGCCTGATGCCTGATGCCTGATGCCTGATGCCTGATTTATCAAAGCCACTAGTCAAAATGAGAACAATTATTGCGGCTATATAGTAAATAGCACTGGATGGCTTAACAAAGTAACTTAAGCTACCAGCAATTCCTAACAATAAAGCAGCAATATAACTTTTTCTTTTTATTAATAGTGCAAAAGCTAAAATTCCGAAGCTTACGGGCAATAACGATAATGTATCCGTATAGGTAACAATAATCCAAGGTGAAAAGCCAAATAATAAAATGATTGTGACAAAACCAATTAATGCAGAGATTTTATTAGTTAAAATACGAATAGCCCAACATAATAGGATAAGTGATAAATCAATAATGAACATATTAAAATAATTAATAATAAACATGGAAAAAGGAATATGAAATATATGACAGAACTTTTGAATAAACGCAAATAAATAATATAAAGCTAGATTATTAGGATCATATGATAAATATTCATGCAACCATCCTCCCATTTTGGGTCTAGCAACTAGAGAAAGAAGCGTTTGTTGCGGATCCCAACCTACAAAAGTGGTCAAGTTAGTAATCATAATTACCTGCCAGATTAGCAAAATACAGAGACAAACAGCATAAATCGACTTTCTTAAATTATTGTTTTCTAAAATTTTACTAATTTTAGGGTGATTAAAATAAATTAACATTGATAAAATACATATTATAGTTAGATATATTACAATAGTTAATATTTCGGATAGAAAATGGTCTTTAGCCTGTATCAAGTTAAAAATTAATTTTAACGTTGCGGATAAACTCATTGCTGTTATAAAAAAATAAGTTATGTATTTAAAAAATTTATTAATTGTTTTCAATATTCACACCCCATGCAAATTTAATTATATTATACTAGAATTAATATATAATTGGATAGTTGCATCTAAATATATTTTTCAAGCTAGATAAATTCGAGGAGAGTTCATTAATGAGGAAAAAGAGCGTCTTTCTTGCTTTACTATGCAGTTTGTTCATTTTAACTGGATGTGGTAAAAGCTTGGCACAACAATCAGTATTAGAAAATGTGCGTCAAAGTAAGACAATTACTTGGGGTGTTAAGGGCGACGTAAAATTGTTTGGCCTTATTGATGTTCGCGATGGACAACAAAAAGGATTTGATGTCGATATGGCTCGGCATTTAACCAAACACATTTTAGGTCCTAAGGGACAGGCTAAGTTTTTAACTGTAACTTCACAATCACGGACACCCTTACTGAAAAACGGTAATGTTGATGCTATGATTGCAACTATGAATATTACTCCAGAGCGTAAAAGGGTAGTTGATTTTTCCAAATCGTACTTTGATGCTGGACAATCGTTATTGATACCTAAGAATTCGACTATCAAAGATGCACACCATTTAAATGGACATACAGTTATTGGTGTGGTTGGAGCGAGTTCCGCAGAAAATATTAAAAAAATTTCACCTAAAGCTAAAGTATTAGAGCTACAAGATTATGCACAGGCCATGAATGCTTTGAAATCTGGTCAAGGAGAAGCTTTGACCACTGATAATAGTATTTTATATGGTTTGGCAGTACAAAATCCAGGTTATCGCGTAATTGATGGTACCTTTACTTATGAACCTTATGGTGTCGCAGTTAATAAAAATCAAAAAGACTTTGTGTGTGCTATTAATCGAGCACTTCGGGAAATGGAACAAGATGGAGAATATAATCAATTAATTAAAAAATGGTTTAAAAATGTTCCCGGATTTAATTATCGAGCACTTTATCGCTCTTAATATTATGTTTTTTTCAAAAGATAATGAGAAATTAAGCTGTATTTTATTATTTTATGAGATTTTTTTATTAAAAAAATTGCCTAATATTAGGTGTTAAGTATAAAATAGAAAGTAACTAAACCTAAGGGGCGATGACAATGTCAATGATCGAATTTCATGATGTCCAAAAATATTATGGACATTTTCATGCTTTGACAGATATAAATCTGGAAATTGATAAGGGCGAAACAGTAGTTTTGATAGGTCCCTCAGGATCTGGGAAAAGTACATTAGTTCGAACAGTTAATGGTTTGGAACGGATTCAAAGCGGGAAGTTAATAGTTAATAATCATGATTTATCTTCTCCTAAAACTAATTTTGATATTTTACGGCGGGATGTCGGGATGGTTTTTCAACATTTTAATTTGTATGCTAATAAGACTGTTTTGGAAAATATTATGTTAGCACCACGAATAGTACTCAAAATGTCCGAAGAAGAAAATCGCGAGCGCGCTTTTAAATTATTAGATATGGTAGGTTTAAAAGATAAAGCTAATAATATGCCTTCACAGATTTCTGGTGGACAAAAACAACGAGTTGCCATTGCTCGCTCTTTAGCCATGAAGCCACGTTTATTATTGTTTGATGAACCTACCTCAGCGCTAGATCCAGAAATGATTGATGATGTTTTACAAGTTATTAAACGAATTACTTCAGCAAGTGACATGACTTCTTTGATTGTGACGCATGAAATGGGCTTCGCTAAAGAAGTTGCTAATCGAGTTATTTTTATGGATGCAGGTCAAATTGTTGAAGATGATCAAAAGGATGCCTTCTTTGAACAACCAAAAACCGAACGTGCTCAACAATTCTTAAGTAAGATTATCACACACTAGGGGGATTAGTTATGAAAAGAAAATATTTGCTTTTCTCTCTACTAATAAGTGTTTTTTTATTGGCTGGATGCGGTAAGAGTTTGTCACAACAGTCAGTACTAGAAAATGCGCGCCAAACTAATACAATTACTTGGGGTGTTAAAGGCGATGTCAGTTTGTTTGGACTGATTGATGTCCGTGATGGTCAACAAAAAGGATTTGATGTTGATGTGGCTAAGCATCTGACTAAACATATTTTGGGACCAAAAGGGAAAGCCGTATTTGTAACTGTAACATCGCAGTCCCGGACGCCCTTACTCAAAAATGGCAATGTTGATGCAGTAGTGGCAACGATGACTATCACCCCTGAAAGACAAAAAGTTTTAGATTTTTCTAAATCTTATTTTGATGCGGGGCAATCACTATTAGTACCTAATAATTCTCCAATCAAAGATGCTCATCATTTGAACGGGCATACAGTCATTGGGGTTGTTGGGGCTAATTCAGTACAAAACATAAAAAAGGCCTCACCTAAAGCACGAGTTATTGAATTGCAAGATTATGCGCAAGCAATGAATGCGTTGAAATCTGGTCAAGGAGAAGCTTTAACAACTGATAATGGCATTTTATATGGTTTAGCAGTGCAAAATCCAGGTTATAAAGTTGTTGGTGGGACTTTCACTAAGGAACCTTATGGTGTTGCGGTTAATAAAAATCAAAAAGATTTCACTAAAGCTTTAAACAAAGCAATTGATGAAATGCAACGGAGCGGCGAATATAATCAGCTAATTAAAAAATGGTTTGGCGGTGTTCCAGGATTTAACTATAAGGAGTTGTATCGCAAATGATTAATATTATTACTCATTATGGCCAGCAGTTATTAGTTGGTTTGGGCTGGACAGTTTTATCAAGTGTTTTGGCGCTGTTTTTTAGCCTGATTATTGGATCAGTATTTGCCATTATGGAAGTTTTACCAAACAAAGTAGCACGAGTGATAGGGCGCACTTATGTTGAAGTTTTTCGTAATATTCCATTATTAGTTATTACTATGTTTTTTTATTTAGTTATTCCACTTTATTTTGTGAAGATTAATGGTTTTACTGCGGGAACAATTGGATTAACATTGTACACTTCAGCCTTTATTGCAGAAACTATTCGTTCTGGAATTCAATCAGTTGATCCGGGTCAAATGGAAGGTGCACGTTCAGTCGGTATGACTTATGGACAAGCAATGCGACAAATTATTTTGCCGCAGGCTTTTAAGATTGTTATTCCTCCACTAGGTAATCAGTTTATTAATCTAGTGAAAAATTCGTCTGTGTTAGCGTTTGTAGCTGGTTTTGATTTAATGTATCAAGCTAATTCGATTGCCTCGGCAACTTTTGATACGATTAATAGTTACTTTGTCGTAGGTATTATGTATTTGATTGTCACAATGCCGCTCAGCTACTATATGCGTCATTTGGAAAAAAAGCTTGCCTAGGAGGTGTCAACATTGCAAAATTGGATTCAAGCTTATTCATGGATGAATATCCGTTTCTTATTAATGGGGCTTGGAGTGACCGTTTATATTTCCGTAATCTCCGTAGTCTTAAGTTTTATTTTTGGTTCTATTTTAGGCATTATTCGCTATTCTAAAATTAAATATGTTTCAGCAATTTTTGGTTTTGTAATTGATTTGATTCGTAATTTACCTCTATTACTAATCATTTTCTTTACTTATTTTGGACTGCCTAATTTTGGATTTAAACCCGAAACAATTCCAGCTGCAATTATGGCCATGACGATTTTTGAGTCTTCCATGATTGCCGAGATTGTTCGCTCTGGTTTAAATGCAGTAGATATTGGCCAAACCGAAGGAGCGCGTTCAGTGGGAATGACTTTTTTGCAGTCTTTGTGGCATATTATTTTACCACAGGCTTACAAAAAGATGATTCCAGCAATGATTAGTCAATTTGTTTCTTTAATTAAGGATACTTCTTTAGCTACTATCATTGTAGTACCAGAATTAATGCAACATGCTCAGGTTATTTACGGGCAAAATGCTAACTATATTTTGCCAATGTTTGCTGCCCTAGCAGTTTTATATTTTATTGTCTGCTTCAGCTTATCTGTATTAGGTAATCATATCGACAAAAAGTTAGCTTAGATATAGTTGTTACTTATCAAGGTTAGAACATTCATTGTTCTAGCCTTTTTTCTTGCTTAATAATAAAAATAATTTTGAAAGACATAAGATTGACTTTGTTAAAATTATACCATTCACAAATTCTTTTCAAGGAGTTATAATAAAATTTGTTAATATTTGTAAAAAAATCAAGGAGGATTTAACATTTTGAAAATTGTGGGAATTGTAGGCACTAATGCTAGGCAATCATATAATCGCATGTTGTTACAATATATTCAAAAACATTTTGCTAATCAATTTGCATTAGAAATCTGCGAAATTAAGGATATTCCTCTGTTTAATGAGAATCACCCTGCAGCTGATCCTGAAAGTATAACAGTTTTAGCCGAAAAGATTGCTGCGGCTGATGGGGTTATTATTAGTACTCCTGAACATAATCACTCTGTACCATCACCATTAAAAAGCGTAATCGAGTGGTTATCATATCGAATACATCCCTTAGCTAATAAGTCATTGATGATTGTCGGTGCTTCCTATCATCCTCAAGGTTCCAGCCGTGCTCAGGTGCATTTGCGACAGATTTTAGATTCACCAGGTGTAAACCCGCGTGTTTTGCCAGGAAATGAGTTTTTATTAGGTAATGCAAAGACTGCTTTTGATAGTGAAGGTAATATTAAAAATGAAAAAACAGTTTCTTTTTTAGAGCAATGTATTAGTGAATTCATTAAATTTATTAATTCAAATAAGTTAATTGACCAAAAAACAAAAACAATACCAGATCAAGAAAAAACAGTTCAAGCTCTTACCCAGTCTGTTTTTGCTTCTAGTCCTAAAATCCAGTGGGATGCTAATTATGATGTTGTAGTTTTAGGATTTGGTGGTGCTGGCGCGACAGCTGCTCGTTTTGCTGCTGATGAAGGTGCCAAGGTTTTACTAGTAGATGCCGCTCCAGAAGGTTCGGAAGGCGGAAATACTAAAGTTTCGCACCAATTAATTGCTTCGGGAGATAATTTTGATAATCTGAAATCTTATTATAAGCAAATGGCTGAACCAATTGGAATTGACGATGATGTTCTCAACACCTTTGTAGAAGGTTTAGTGGATATGAATAACTATGTTAAAAAGTATCTAGATGTTGAGCCATTTAGTATTCGTAAACAATGGATTGAAAGCGATTTAAGCGCAGTTACTGAAGAATATCCCGAATTTTCAGGTGTACATAGTGCAGATATGACTGTTGTTCATGAAGGAATTGCGGATGCTGCCTTATGGAAAATCTTACGACAAAAGGTGGTTGAGAGTGCCGATAAAATTGATGTTTGGTTTAATTCACCAGCACTTCATTTAATTCAAGATTTACAAACAAAAACAATTATTGGTGTACAAGTTGAACATGAACACGTAGTGCGAAATATTCAAGCGCAAAATGGTGTGGTTTTAGCTACTGGAGGTTTTGAAAATAATCAACAAATGATTGAAGACTATCTGCAAGAACCATATCTATCACCAATTGGGACAACTTATAATAAAGGCGCGGGTATTAAGATGGCTTTAGAAGTTGGTGCTGATTTATGGCATATGCGTAGTTATGAATCATTAGGACAGCTCCATGGTTTATCGCCAAAGCAACCTAAAGGCGTGCGTAGTAAATATGCGACGAATATTTTTTGGCCAATTTTATTCACAGGCAGTATTATTACGATTGGCGATGATGGTACTCGTTATTTTAAGGAAGACGACATTAATCGTCATGGACATATTTATAATCATGGTTTCTGGCGGATACCATTGTCACAAGAACATCCAGCTGTTATTTTTGATCAAAAACAATATGACAAAATTCAAGCTGATAATGATAATCTCAATGGTTATCCAGATATTTTGAAATTTGCTATTAAAGCCAATAACTTAGCTGAGTTAGCTAATAAAATTGGGACTAATGCCGATAATTTGCAGCAAACCATTACCGACTTTAATTATTTTGCTCAGAAAGGCAAAGATTATGCATATCAAAGAGAGCCTAAAACATTAACAAGTTTTAGTGAAAATGGGCCTTATTATGCTATTTTGATGCGGCAGAATATGTTGAATACCCAAGGTGGAGCTAGAAGAAATTCACGCTGCCAAGTTTTGAATCCAAACGGTCAACCAATCGCTCACTTATATGAAGCAGGTGAATTAGGGGCTCCTTTCGCCAATCAATATGCTGGTGGTGGTAATCTTGCTGATTGTTTGATATCGGGAAAAATTGCAGGACAAAATGCAGCTCAAGTAAAAGTAGATATTCAAACGCCAACAAATACTGCTACGATGGTACAACCAGCTATGCAAGTAACTACTAATAATTTAGGCAGTGACTTACAAAAGGAAGAATCATTTGTAACAGCTAGTAATCAATATTTAGGTAAAAGTAATGCTGGCATGGGAGACGAAATTGTCGTTCGGATCACTTTGGATAATAATAAAAAACTCGAAAATGTCGAAGTTTTAAAGCAAAGTGAAAGCCAAGATGTTAGCAAAGAAGCTTTAGAAACTCTACCAAAAACAATGGTTACTAAAAACACCTATAATGTGGATGCTATATCAGGTGCAACAAGAACTAGTGCTGCCCTCAAAGAAGCAGTTAAAGATGCTTTAAGCAAAGTAGAATAAAGGAGCAAATTAAATGAAGCTATTTGCAATCGTTGGAACAAATGCGGATTTTTCTTATAATCGCATTTTATTAAAATATATCCAAAAGAAATTTTCTAAACAAGCAGAAATTGAAATTTGTGAATTAACGGAATTACCAGCTTTTTGTGAGGACGATGATTTAAATAATTATTCTGAATTAGTAGATATTGAAAAGAAAATTACAGCAGCTGACGGTATAATTATTAGTACACCGGAGTATGATCATGCAATTCCAGCGGCACTCAAGAGTTTATTGGAATGGATGTCTTATAAGGTTCATCCCTTTAAAGCTAAACCGGTAATGGTAGTGGGAGCTTCTTATGGAACACAGGGTGCTTCCAGAGCTCAACTGCAATTACGACAGATTTTAGTTTGCCCAGAAATTGATGCATATGTTTTGCCTGGGAATGAATTCTTATTAGGTAATACTGCCAAGGCTTTTGATAAGTTAGGGAACTTGACAGAAAAAGTAGAAGATCAAAAATTGCAAAACTGTTTTAATGACTTTATAGATTATATTAATCATTTTCATAGATAATATATAAAAATGCTGGGTTTAATGAACTCAGCATTTTTTAGTTATTCGTAAAATAATTCTTTAAAAGAATAGTTGACAAATGGCATTGAAACTTTAAAAATTAAAATGTAGTTAATATTAAAACAAGGAAGCCATGTGTATGAACAAACAAGATTATATTTCAGCATTGGAATTAGAACCACATCAAGAAGGAGGCTGGTATCGCCAAGTATATACTAGTGGGATGAAATTTTTAGATAGTATTAGCCAAGATCAACGTTATTATTATACTTCTATTTATTTTTTATTAGATGATAAAAATTGTTCTCACTTTCACCGATTAAACCATGATGAAATTTGGTATTTTCACGATGGGTCTCCAGTTACTATTCACTGTATTGCACCCGAGGGGAATTACTATCAAGTTAAATTAGGAAAAGACATTAAAAATGGAGAGCAATTTCAATTTGCTGTACCTAAAAATACAATTTTTGCTTCTGAAGTATCAATGCATGATGCATTTGGTTTAGTTAGTTGTGTGGTATCTCCAGGATTCGATTACAGGGATTTTGAACTTTTGAAAAAGGCAACGCTTTTACACTTGTATCCTAACTATAGTGAAGTTATAAAACGTTTAGCCATTGATTAAGATAAACTGAAAGAAGCGATGATAATGTATCAAGATTTAAACAAACAAGTAGTAGTTGTCACTGGCGGCTCACGTGGTATTGGACGGGCAATTGGGGAACGCTTAGCACAAGAAGGCATGAAGGTGGTAATTAATTATCATTCTAATCGTGAAGAAGCACAGACAGTAGTAGATAAAATAAAGGCACATGGTGGGCAAGCAGTAGCAGTACAAGGGGATGTCTCACAAGAATCAGATGTACATAACTTATTACAGACAGCTCTGCAGGAATTTGGCCGTCTTGATGTTTGGGTGAATAATGCTGGAGTAGAAAGTTATGCACCTACTGAGAAAGTATCCTTGAGTGATTGGCAAAAAGTGATTGATATTAACTTAAATGGGTTGTTTTTAGGATCAATGGCAGCAATTCGTCATTTTCTGCAGCAAGATCAAGTAGGTAATGTAATTAATGTTTCTTCAGTTCATGAACAAATACCTTGGCCAGGATTTACCAGTTATGCTGTTTCTAAAGGCGGCAGCAAACTGTTTACGCAAACTGTTGCAATGGAATATGCCAAACGCAATATTCGCATTAACGCTATTGCTCCTGGCGCAATTGATACTCCAATCAATGCCGAAAAATTTGCTGATGAAGCTAATAAACAAGATACGATTGATTTAATTCCAATGGCTAGAATTGGTAAGCCAAAAGAAGTAGCTGCTGCCGCTGCTTGGTTAGCTTCACAAGAATCTAGTTATGTGACAGGTGCTACTATTTTTGTGGATGGAGGAATGACTTTATATCCTTCATTTGCCGAAGGTAAAGGCTAAAAAAAGAATTCAGCTTTAAAAGCCAAATTCTTTTTTGGAATTAGTAAGTTCATAATGATCATCCAGTAGAGTGACTGCAGTTTGTGGGAGCTTTTGCAGGATGATTTTTTTGTCTTTAGTAACAAAAACAGCTCCGTAGATATCTGATCGTTTGTTGGCCCACCCCACTAAAGGCCCTCCAGCAAAGAAAAGCCTCCCTGTTTCGATTTCACCATCAATTGAATGTTTCGAAAAAATAGTAACACTTGCTAGATTATTATTAAGGGGCTTACCAGTTTTGGGATTCAAAATATGATGATAATAACTGTTAGCAGTTTCTAGATACCGTTCATAAATACCACTAGTTACTACTGAGCAAGGGCCCCAGTTAATAGCTGCAATCGACTTTCTGTGTTGGGATTGTGGACTTTGGATACCAATTGACCACTGTTGATTATCATGAAGTGGAGAATTACCCATTAATAATAAGTTGCCACCCAGATCAATTATTCCAGCGAGTTTTCCTAAGGCTTGCCAATAGTCATGAATACGATCGGCAATATATCCTTTAGCGATTGCTCCTAAATCTAATTGCATGTTAGCCCTTTTTAAATAAACAGTTAATTTATCATCATCCAGTTCACAATCCCAGGGATTAATTAGTTGTAAGCATTGTGAGATTTGCGATTCAGATGGTACTTGGGCATCGTCAAAACCAATTTTCCATAGTTTAACTAATGGTCCAATTAAAGCATTAAATCCAAAATTTTCTTGACTTAATAAAATCGCTTGTTTGACCAAACTGTAAACTGCATCACTAACAACAACAGGATGTTGACCGGCAGCTTGGTTGATTTGCATTACTTCCGAGTGAGAACGATTAACGGTGAATAAATCTTCATAATGAGCAATTAAATTGTGGGACTGCTCCAATTCTTGTAAATCTGGATTGCCAAAGAGTGTGAGATTAATCAAAGTTCCTAAGTTGTAATAACTTTTTTGAATTCTATTCATAGCTATTTCTAGTCAACCAGTTTTCGAGCGTAATCAGTTACAATTGTTTGACCTTGATTTCGAACAACAGTAGTTAAGCTAGAGTTAGCGGGCCCAGCATTGACTACAAAAGTGCCATCACCGTATTTCATTGATATTGATTGAATTGTAGTTCCGTGGCTGACCAATAAAATTTTATCATTTTCATGAGCGATACCATCTAAATATTCAAACCCCGTATTGATGCGTTCCCAATATTCGGCAGCATTTTCAGCGTCATGGAAGGGATCAGCAGCTTTCATATAATCTTTAGCTTTATCTAATCCAACTTTTTTAGATGCTTCTTGAAAACTAGTTAGTCCATGAGGTTTTAAAGTCATATACCAAGCTTCAGTGGAATTCATACCTTCAAAATAACCGTAAAATTGCTCTCGAAAATTAATCAACTTGGTAGGATGCAAATGTTCTTTATTAATATTAGCGTCTGTAATAATTTTGCAGGTATCAATCGCTCGACGAGCATCGGAAGAAAAAGCTGCTGCAAACGCAACATTGCTTAGCCTTTGGGCAGCTTGGCGAGCCACTTCTTCACCAGCAGGAGTTAGGGGACTATCCGACCAACCCTGCATTTTGTTGTAACGGTTAAACCAGGTTTGTCCATGGCGCAACATATAAATTGTATATTTCATCAAAATAACCTCCACAATAAAAATAAATTCTCAAATACAATGCTATCTGTTTTAATTTTAACAAACATTAGGCTTATTACACGTTTATAAATAAAAGTTATTGCTTTCACAAAGTTTGACTATAAACTATTGTGAATAATATATTTAAATTGGCAATCAAATGGTAACGATTGCATAATATAAAATCATCTGGAGGTTGTAATCATGGCAGAATATCGTATTGAAGAGGATACTTTAGGACCAGTTAAGATTCCGGATACCGCATTATGGGGTGCCCAAACTGAACGTAGTCGTAATAACTTTCAAACAGGCAGTAAAATGCCTTTAGAAATTATCAAAGTTTTGTTACAAATTAAAAAAGCAGCCGCAATTGCTAACAAAAATGAAAAAGCAATTGCTGCAGAAAAAGCAGATTTAATTGTCGAAGCTATTGATCAATTATTAGCTTTAAACGATGACCAATTGCGCAAGGACTTTCCATTGGTTGTTTATCAAACTGGGTCAGGAACGCAAACTAATATGAATGTCAATGAAGTAGTGGCTCATATGGCCGGTCAAATTAATTCTGATTTAGAAATTTTACCTAATGATGATGTTAATCATGGTCAAAGTTCTAATGATATTTTTCCAACTGCAATGAATATTACTGCAGCTGTAGCAGTCCGTGATTTAGAAAAAGCAGCACAACATTTAATTGCCGAATTAAAAAAGAAACAAGAACAATATTGGCATGTAGTAAAAATTGGTCGTACTCATTTACAAGATGCAACTCCGTTGACTTTTGGGCAAGAAGTGAGTGGCTGGGTCAGCATGATTGAACATGATTTGAGTTATTTGCAACAGCTAGCTCCTACTTTGAATGAATTAGCAATGGGAGGAACTGCTGTTGGTACTGGTTTAAATGCTGCTCCTCATTTTGCTGACTTAATTGCCGATAAAATGAGTCAATTATACGATATTGAATTTACTGCCAAGACTAATAAATTTTATGGTTTGGCAGCACATTCAGGCTTGAATGTTGTCCATGGAGCAATGAAAACTTTGGCTGCTGATTTAATGAAAATTGCTAATGATGTGCGATTCTTAGGCAGCGGTCCGCGTGCTGGCTATAATGAATTGAATATTCCAGCTAATGAACCAGGATCTTCAATTATGCCTGGAAAAGTTAATCCGACCCAAGCAGAAGCAATTACTATGGCTGCTGTTCGAGTTATGGGTAACGATGTGGTAGTGGATTTAGCTTCGAGCCAAGGCAACTTTGAAATGAATGTTTATAAGCCAGTTTTAATTGATGCCTTTTTAGAATCAGCTCAATTATTGAGTGGAACAATGATGGGCTTTGCCGATAAGATGATTTCCGGCATGACGGTCAATGAAGAACGAATGCAAGAATTAGTTGATAAATCTCTAATGACGGTTACTGCTTTATCACCACATATTGGTTATCATGATAGTGCTAAGATTGCTCAACAGGCTCAAAAAGCTGGAACCACACTAAAAGAAGCTGCTGTCAAATCAGGCAAAGTAACTTCCGAGCAATTTGATAAATGGGTTGTGCCAATCAATATGACAAATATCGATCAAAACTAAGAGGTAAAACATGACAGAAAAATTTATTTTTCAAGCAACTGCAAAAGAACAACTCCAAGAGCAATATGATGTAATCATTATTGGTTCAGGTGGAACTGGTTTAACTAGTGCTTTGCAAGCACATGAACTAGGATTAAAACCAGTAATCTTAGAAAAAATGCCCAAAATTGGTGGCAATACTACGAAAGCTTCGTCAGGAATGAATGCTGCAGAAACTATGGTGCAGTTAAATCATCAGATAGTTGATAGCTATCAAGATTTTTATGATGATGTTTATCAAGGTGGCGGTCAACAAAATAATCCCGCTTTATTACATTATTTTACAGAACATAGCGCGTTGGCTATTGATTGGTTGGCAGCTCATGATATTCATTTAGATGATTTGACAATTACTGGCGGCATGAAGGTAATGCGGACCCATCGTCCAGCTTCGATGGCTCCTATCGGTGGATTTTTAGTGACTGAATTGCTCAAACAAATAGATCAAGCGCACTTACCATTATTTACCGATATAAAAGTGACGCAAATATTACAAGAAGATGGGCATGTTAAAGGGGTTCAAGCACAAATTGATGGGCAAAGTAAAACCATTTTGGCGCCAGCAGTCATTTTAGCTACAGGTGGATTTGGTGCTGGTCAAAAATTAATTAAAAAATATCGCCCTGATTTAGCTGATTTAAAGACTACTAACCAACCAGGAGCTGTGGGGGATGGTATTGAATTAGCCGCAGCTATAGGAGCTCAACTAGTAGATATGGATCAAATTCAGGTTCACCCAACGGTTCAACAAGATGGTGAACATCCATATTTAATCGGAGAAGCGGTGCGTGGCGAAGGAGCCATTTTAGTTAATAAAAACGGTGAACGATTTGTTAATGAATTAGATACACGTAAAAACGTTACTGCTGCTATTAATAATTTGAAAGAAAATGGTGCTACTTTAATTTTTGACCAAAGTGTACGTGAACGTGTGAAAGCTATTGAGTTTTATGATCACATCGGCTTAGTAAAAACTGGCCAAAGCTTAGTTGATTTAGCTCAACAAAATAATTTTGCGGCCGATATCTTGGAGCAGACCATTCAAACTTGGAATCAAGCTGTTCAAAAGCACCAAGATAACGAATATCAGCGAAGTACTGGAATGGAGCGGCAATTAACACAAGCACCATATTATTCAATTCACATTGCGCCAGCAGTGCATTATACAATGGGCGGAATTGCAATTAATGCTAACACTCAAGTAATGAGTCAAAAGGGCGAAGTAATTCCTGGCCTATATGCTGCAGGTGAAGTAGCAGGTGGGCTACATGGTAATAACCGTATCGGTGGCAATTCAATCGCTGAAACCATTATTTTTGGGCGGCAAGCAGGACAACAAGTTTTCAAATATCTGCAAAAAGGGGATAAGTAATGAAGATTAATCAACGCAAAGTATTATTAGTAGGTGACGGTGCGGTAGGATCATCGTTTGCTTTTTCTTTATTGCAAAATTGTCAAGTAGATGAATTAGTTATTACTGATCTCAAAAAAGATCATGTTAACGGAGATGTAGCTGATTTAGAAGATATTATTCCCTTTGAAAGTAACACTAAAATATCGGCTGGAGAATATTCTGATGCTCAAGATGCAGCTATTGTTGTGATAACAGCCGGAGTTCCACGCAAACCTGGAGAAAGTCGGCTGGATTTAGTACAAAAAAATTACCAGATTTTAAAATCAATTGTCGAACCCATTGTTGCAAGTGGGTTTCAAGGCTGTTTTGTAGTTTCTAGTAATCCTGTGGATATTCTGACCACCTTAACACAAAAGTTATCTGGATTTCCGAAGAATAAAGTGATTGGAACTGGAACTTCTTTAGATACAGCTCGTTTAAAAGTCGCATTAGCTCAAAAATTAAATGTTGCTGTTAATGATATTAATAGCTACGTACTAGGTGAACATGGTGACAGTTCTTTTGTTAATTTTGAAGAAACGACTGTTTTAGGTCGACCATTAGCTGAATTAATAACCTTAGCTGAGACTGATAAAGAAGAATTAGAGCAACAAGTACGTAGTAAGGGCGGTTATATTATTCAAAACAAGGGTGCGACTTTTTATGGAGTAGCACGTTGCTTAGCTCAAATTTGTCAAGCAATTTTAGATAATCAAAATTTAGTTGTGCCGATATCAGCTCCTCTAAATGGTGAGTATGGACTATATGATATGTATTTGGGTTCACCTGCAATCATTAATAATGAAGGTATTGCTCAAGTTATTGCAACCCCATTATCCCAAGATGAGCTGAAAAAAATGAAAATTTCAGCCACCCAACTAGCAGCAATTTTAGAACAGATTTAAATCGAGAGAAGGAGAAATCTCATGAAACTGAATAAAGTTAAATATTCTAAATTTATCTGGCCGCTAGTAATTGGCTTGCTTATTTGGTTTACTACCCCTTGGTGTCCAGTGGGAGTAACACCTGCAGCATGGCATATTCTGGCAATTTTTGTAGCCACAATTATTGGTTGTATTACACAGCCCTTACCCATTGCTGGTGTAGCAATTATTGGCATTACGCTTACCGTTTTATTAGGGATTGTTCCTATGGATGTCGCTATGTCTAGTTTTGGTAACGGAACAGTATGGATGATTGCGATGGCTTATTTTATGTCCCGGGGCTTTATTAATACTGGTCTTGGACGGCGTGTAGCATTACACTTTGTTCGTTTATTCGGTAAAAAGACTTTAGGATTAGCATATTCTTTAATTGGAGTTGATTTATTAACTTCACCAGCAACGCCCAGTAATACAGCACGTGCAGGGGGAATTGTTTATCCCATTATTCAATCTTTAGCCGAAACTTATGGATCTAAGGTAGGTGATGGTACCGAACGTAAAATTGGTTCTTTCTTGGTTTTTGCTGAATATCACGGTGATTTAATTACTAGTGGGATGTTCATGACTGCAATGGCTCCTAACTTAGTAGCAGTTGCTTTAGCTAAGAGTTTACATGTTAATCTATCTTGGATGAGTTGGTTCATGGCTGCTTTGTTGCCTGGATTGATCAGTTTGATTGTTGTTCCATGGTTAATTTACAAAATGTATCCTCCAGAAATTAAAGACACCCCAAATGCTAAAGAATGGGCTGAAACGGAATTAGCTAAACTTGGTAAAGTTACTTTTCCAGAAAAGATTATGGCTGCAGTATTTATTATGGCCTTGATTTTGTGGATGCTATCCAGTTTTATCAATATGGAAGCCTCATTAGTAGCCTTTATGGCAGTATCTGTCTTATTAATTTGTGGTGTTTTAACAGTTAAGGATATTCTTCAAGAAACAGGTGCTTGGAATACCTTAGTTTGGTTTTCGATTTTAATTTTTATGGCTAATGAATTAAATAAATTAGGTTTTATTCCCTGGTTATCAAAATCTATTGGTGGTGCCTTAAATGGTGTCAGTTGGGGTATTGTTTTGGCTATTTTAGTAATTTTTTACTTTTACAGTCACTATTTATTTGCTAGTGGAACAGCTCATGTTTCCGCGATGTACGGGGCTTTATTAGGTGTAGCAATTTCTGCTGGTGCACCTCCAGTTTTAGCTGCGATGTTGTTAGGATTTACAGGAGCAATCTTTTCTTCTACGACGCATTATGCTAACGGCCCAGCGTCTGTTCTTTTTGGTACAGGTTATGTTGATCAAAGTAGCTGGTGGAAGTATAACTTTATTTTAGCTTTCTTCTATTTGTTTGTATGGGGAGTTCTAGGAACCTTCTGGATGAAAATTATTGGTATCTGGTAAAATTAATTTTATCAGATTAAAAAGAAGGTTATTAAATGAACTTTTTAACAACAGATCAAGTTCGTATTAGTTATCAAGATATGGGCGCCGGTCAACCGGTTGTATTATTAGCTGGTTTGGGTAGTTATAGCACGGTTTGGCAATTAACCCAAGAATTTTTATTACAACATGACTATCGTGTAATTACTATTGATGCGCGTAATCAGGGATTATCTGAACATACTGCTAAGGGATTGCGTATTAGCCGTCATGCTGCTGATGTATATGAGCTATTATTGTATTTGCAATTAGAAAATGTCATTGGAATTGGTAATTCAATGGGTGCTGCGACTTGGTTTAGCTACATTAGTATTTTTGGAACACAAAACTTGCAGGCAGTAGTGGATATTGATCAGAGTCCCAAAATGATTAATACAAAAAATTGGCCTTATGGTTTTAAAGATTTAACTGTAACTAATTTTGCGAGTTATTTGCAGCAACCGTTTGGTCGGGCTACTTATCAAAACTTGCCTGACAAAATTTATTATCAAAATAAAAAATTACAACAACAGGTGCCTTATGATAGTCATTTAAACTATTCATTATTATTGGATCATGCAAGCCAAGATTGGCGGGATATAATTTGTAATTTGAACATTCCATTATTAGTAGTTGCTGGTCAAAGGTCTCCTTTTTTTGATTGTCATTTTGCACAAAAGACGGCCCAATTAGCTCCTCATGGACAAGCACAAGTAATTGCCCAAGCAGGTCACTTGCCGATGGCAGAACAAGCGCAAGTATTTAATCAGATTTTGGACAAATTTTTAATAGGTCTTATTTAACTTTATTATCTAAAAGTACACGTTGGGCCACTGATTCAGTCATGATTACATCAGTTAATAAACAACCGCGTAAAGCACCCAGAAGAGCAGCACTTTTAAACTTGCTTTTGACAATACCAATTCGTATTGGTATTTGTAAAATAGTATTTAAAGAGGCGCCGAAAAGTTTATCATGTTTAGTATTTAAGATATTGCCATCACAATCAAAAGGTCGACCATACAGTAATCCAGCAACTTGCTGTGATTGCAAACCTGCTAAAATTTGCTTTTTTTGTTGTTGCCAAAGGGGAATGGATTCAATAGAAGCCCAAGTTCCTAACCCTGTAAATAGTAAATCTGCTTGATTCATTTTCTCAAAAACTGGCGCAATGGCAGCTTCTTCTGCTAATTGTTGGCGCACTTGATCATTCATAATATATAAGGGGGCTGGCAATGTTTGATAGTGGGCACCAAATTTGGCAGCAGCACGTTGAACGACCGGAGTTGAACCGGCAGGAGAATCGGTTTTTAAATTGGCTCCTGTCAAAGGAATGAATAGTAAATTTTCTTGAGCTTGAACTTGAAAATGATTAATAATATTAAGAACAGTTTGTCCCCAGGTAACAGCTACTATCTTGCTGTCGCTAATCAGTTCTTGAATAATTTGAGCAGCAAAAGCAATAATATTATCACTATTGTCGTTGAAAGAGTCGGCATCTTTGATAATATAGACATTTTTAATAGTAAAGAGCTTTTTAAATCTAGCCTCTAATTCCAGATTTCGATTGATTGGATCTTGTATTAAAATTTGTACAATTCCGTTATCTATTGCTTCAGAAAGGCTTTTAGTAATCAGATAACGACTGAGATGGTATTTTTCAGAAATTTCGGTAATAGTTGCCTGTGATAAATAATAATCACGGGCAATGTCAGCTAATTGTTGGCGATAATTTAAATTAGTCATAGCAGCAATTCTCCTTAAATTTAATCATGTTTGTCAAACATATTATTTTTTAATTTGAAAAATATTTTAAATTTATCAAAAATTCTAAATTAATTTGATAAATTTAAAAAACGCGAGTAAACTAAAGATAAGTTAAGTTTATAATACGGAGAAGGGACTAATAATGAGCGAATTAGAAGATATTTTGAAATTGCATGCAGCTCATACTGGAGTTTTAGATATTAAATCCAATTTAGCAGTTACCAATCGTTCAGAATTAGCACAAGCATATACTCCTGGTGTTTCAATGCTCTCTAAAGAGATTGAAGCTCATCCAGCACTCAAATCTAAGTATACAATGAGTGGTAAATTAGTAGCGTTAATAACGGACGGAACAGCGGTTTTAGGACTAGGTAATATTGGACCTGCAGCAGGTTTACCCGTTATTGAAGGTAAGGCATTGCTATATAAGGATCTAGCTAATATCAATGCAATACCGTTGGCTTTAAATCAAGTCGATACTGCTGATGCAGTTGCTACTATCAAGAACATTGCGTTGTCTTTTGCTGGGATTCATTTGGAAGATATTGCTGCTCCACGCTGTTTTGAAATTGAAGAGCAGTTAAGCCAAGTTTTGGACATTCCGGTTTATCATGATGATCAAGAGGGGACTGCTATTGTTGTATTGGCGGGGTTAATTAATGCCGCACGAGTAGTAAAAAAGCAACTAACAGATTTGAAAATTGTCGTTAATGGTGTTGGTGCTTCTGGTTTAGCAACTGCACGTCTTTTATATCAAATCGGTATTAAAAATTTAATTTTAGTTGATCAACATGGTGTTATTACTGCTACTGATATGAATTATAACAGTTATCAAAGAAATTTAGCAAAACTCTTGCAAACGCCTACTAATTTACAAGGTCAACCACTAGCAGCTGTAATTGAACATCAAGATGTTTTTATTGGTTTATCGGATAAAAATGTTTTGCAATCCCAAGATGTTCAAAAAATGAATACTCAACCTATTATTTTTGCTTTAGCTAATCCAATTCCAGAAATTGATCCAGCAGTTGCCCAACAAGCTGGTGCTGCAGTTATTGCCACCGGATCCAGTAAATATCCTAATCAAGTAAATAATATTTTAGCTTTTCCAGGACTTTTTAAAGGATTATTATCCAGCAATTTAAAACGAGTTGACGCCCAATTACAACAAGTAGTTGCAGTCGCTTTAGCGAATGTTATTTCTCAACCGACAGCACAACAAATTATTCCAGACGTCTTTGATGAGCGAGTAGTTCCAACAGTTAGTCATGCAGTTCAAAAATACTCTCAAGGTCAAAAGTGAGGCTTTTATGGCGATAGTTGAATTAAATTTGCAGCTTTCCGATGTTAAAAATAGTTGGCAACAATTCCTGGAGGAGCGAGGAATTAATAATTTTTCACCAGCAGAAGTTCAACAGCTAGACTTAACGTTAGGTCTCTATGAAGATAATCAATTAGTGGCCACTGCTTCGGCAGCTCATAATGTAATTAAATATGTTGGTGTCTGTCAGCTAGATAGTACTCCGGGAGCGCGATTTAATCAAATTATTAGTGAATTAACTAGTAGATTATATCAACGTCAAATTTTTCATTTATTTGTTTTTACCAAAATTCAATACAGCTCTAGTTTTCAACATGTTGGTTTTCATGAATTAGCACATTCTCACCAGGCCGCTTTTTTAGAGACTGGAACTCCAGATATTCATGATTATCTAGATCAATTACCACAAGTAAAGAGTCTTCCAACACAAAAAATTGGGGGGATCGTTATGAACGCTAACCCTTTCACTTATGGTCACCGATACTTAGTTGAACAGGCTTTGCAACAATGTGATTATGTTTATGTATTTGTAGTTAATACTGACGCCTCACTTTTTTCCACGGCTGAGCGATTACAATTAGTACAAGCTGGCTTGCAAGATTTACCACATGCAATAGTAGTTAGTGGTGGCGACTATATGGTTAGCTACGCAACTTTTCCAGCTTACTTTCTCAAATCTGATCAAAATACTACAGAATATCAAACCACACTAGACGCGCATATTTTTCGAGATTTAATTGCTCCAGCTTGTCAAATTACGCTGCGTTTTGTAGGAACAGAGCCATTATCACCTACAACGGCAATTTATAATCGAGTTTTGGCAGAAGAATTACCGCCACAAGTGACCTTAAAAGTAATTGAACGAAAGCAAGATCAACAACAAAAAGTAATCAGTGCTTCTGCGGTTCGTCAAATGATTGCTCAAAATAATCTTAAAGAACTTAAAAGTTTAGTACCGATATCTACTTATCAATTTATTAAAGATAACTTAAAACAGTTACAAGTGAGAATTCAGAAAGGAATGAAAATTAATGGAAATTAAAGAAACTGCCGTAGCAGGAACTTTAGAATCTTCCGATATTCAAATTATGATTACCCAAGCTGCTTCTGGAATTACGATTGAATTAGAATCGGATGTTGCTAAACAATTTGGAGCACAAATTAAGCATGTTATTCAAACCACCTTGGAACAGTTAGGAATCAATGCAGCTCATGTTAAAGCAGTTGATAAAGGTGCACTTGATTGTGTAATTAAAGCACGTACGATAGCAGCAGCACAACGTGCTGCTCAAACAAGCGATACTCCAGCATGGGAGGTTTTATAATTATGGCTACAATGAATGAACGTTTACGGCGGACCATGATGTTTGTACCTGGCAATAACCCAGCAATGGTGAAAGATGCAGGTATTTATGGTGCTGATTCCATTATGTTTGATTTAGAAGATGCTGTTTCCATGAATGAAAAAGATGCAGCCCGTGATTTGGTTTATGAAGCACTACAAACGCAAGATTATGGGGATGCTGAATTAGTTGTGCGGATTAACGGTGCTGATACTCCTTATTATCACAATGATATTTTGGCAATGGTAAAAGCTGGTATTGACGTAATTCGGTTGCCAAAAACCGAAACAGCTGAAATGGTAACCCAACTAGAAGCAGATGTGCTGGCTGCAGAGAAAAAATTTGGCCGAGAAGAAGGATCGACTCACTTAATGGCAGCAATTGAAAGTGCCAAAGGCGTCTTAAATTCTCCCCAAATTGCCTTAGCCTCACAACGAATGATAGGCATAGCCTTATCTGCTGAAGATTATACAACAGATATGAAGACACATCGTTATCCAGATGGTGCTGAATTACAGTTTGCCCGTAATATGGTTTTGCATGCTGCCCGTGCTGCTGGTATTGCAGCATTTGATACAGTCTTTAGTAATATGAACGATCCAGAAGGATTTTATCGCGAAACAGAATATATTCATCAACTTGGTTTTGATGGTAAGTCTTTAGTTAATCCTCGTCAAATTCCAATGGTTAATAAAGTTTACGAGCCAACTCGAGCAGAAATTGATAATGCTAAGAATGTGATGAATGCTATTGAAGAAGCCAAGATTAAAGGATCTGGCGTTATTTCAATGAATGGTCAAATGGTTGATCGACCTGTAGTGATGCGAGCTCAACGAGTAATGATGTTAGCTCAAGCATCCCAGATTGTGGATAAGGAGGGCAATTACATTGAAGAATAGTGTCAATCGTGAATTACCAGAAGCTTTGTTAAAGCAATTAGACTATCAAGGATTTAAGACAACTGATATTGGTCAACCCGACATCCAGCGTGTTGCTCCAAAAGTACATGTTACAACTGGCAATGATAAAGTGTGTGATTCGATTGCCAAAGTTGTTCAACAAACTGTTAAAGATGGTATGACTATTTCATTTCACCATCATTTTCGTAATGGTGACTTTATTTTTAACCAAGTAATGCGAGTTATTATTGATTCTGGAATTAAAAATCTAACCCTAGCTCCTTCGTCTTTAACCGGCGTAATGAATGATGTGGTTATTGAAGCTATTAAGGCCGGGACTGTTACTAATATTACCAGCTCAGGAATGCGGGGCTCTTTGGGAGATTTTGTTTCCCACGGAGGCTTGAAAAATCCAGTTATCTTTCGTTCTCATGGGGATCGGGCTCGGGCGATTGAGCATGGAGATATCAAAATTGACGTGGCTTTTTTAGGAGTACCCAATTCTGATCGGTTAGGAAACGCTAATGGTATGCAAGGCAAAGCAGTATTTGGTTCGCTTGGCTATGCTTTGATGGATGCACAATATGCTGATAAGGTAGTATTGTTGACTGATAATTTAGTACCATATCCTAATACACCTGCTTCAATTAAACAAACACAAGTCGATTATGTAGTTCAGGTTGATCAAGTGGGAGATCCAGAAAAAATTGGTTCAGGGGCTACTCGTTTTACTAAAGATCCCAAAGAATTAAAGATTGCTTCTTTAGTTAATGAAGTAATTGTTCATTCTCCATATTTTAAAAATGGTTTTTCATTTCAAACAGGTTCTGGTGGAGCTGCTTTGGCAGTGACACGCTACTTACGTCAAGCAATGATAAATCAAAATATTAAGGCTTCCTTTACATTGGGAGGCATTACTAAGCCAATGATTGATTTACTAGAAGAAGGATTAGTTAATAAGGTCATGGATGTGCAAGACTTTGATAAGGGTGCAGCTGAGTCCATGCAAAAGAATGCCAATCAACAAGAAATTGATGCCTCTTGGTATGCTGATCCAGATAATAAAGGTGCGATGGTTGATCAATTAGATGTCGCAATTTTAAGTGCTTTAGAAATTGATACCAAGTTTAATGTTAATGTGATGTCTGGCTCTGATGGTGTTATTCGCGGAGCAGTTGGTGGTCATCAAGATGCTGCTACATCTAAAATGACAATTATCTGTGCCCCATTAGTTCGAGGAAGAATTGCTACGGTTGTACCTGATGTAACGACTGTAGTCACACCAGGAGATTCCATCGACGTTTTGGTAACTGAATATGGAATTGCAATTAATCCTAAACGACAAGATTTAAAGCAAGCGTTGAGTAAGGTTAGTGCGCTGCCAATTTACACAATTGAAGAATTGCAAGCAATGGCCGCTAAAAAAGTTGGACAAGCAGCGCCATTAGAATTTACTGAGCAAACAGTAGCGTTAGTAGAATATCGTGATGGAACAATTATTGACCAAATTAAAGCTGTGAAGGATTAAATATGTATCATTAAAAGGGATGAGGACAGATAATTTGTCCCTATCCCTTTTTCCGAAGGGAAAATAATGGTTAAAAATATTTTTACAAGTGGATTAGAACAAAGTATAACTGATATCTTAGCAAGTCGCGATCGGCGAGTAGCAATTCAACAACAAATTCTTCAAACATATCCTCATCAAACTTTAGTAGATATAAAATTAAATATTCCAGGTCCTATTAAAAATAATAGTGCTTTGCATAAATTGTTTACTGCGGGATATCAACGTCTTGAAAACTTCTTAGGAACAGATATCAAAGTGATTTTAGAGGACAATTTACCTACTGGTAATGAAGCTTTTCTGATCTGTCGTCAAAGTGCAGAGGTTATAAAGCGGCAAACTGTCGTTTTTGAAGAACGTGATCCATTAGGGAGATTGTTTGATTTAGATGTACTGTCTACAACCAATTTACGAGCAATCTCACGTTCAGATTTGGATTTACCAATGAGAAAATGTTTTCTTTGCCAAAGGCCAGCTAAAGAGTGTGCACGTTCACGCAGACATTCAGTATCTGAATTACAGAATGCTATTAGCCGATTATATCAGCAAGAATTTCAAATAAAGGAGTAACTCGTTTAATGAAAGAACTACCAATAACTGACCCGTTGGTTGCTGATGCTCTTAAATCACTTTTATATGAAGTCAGTGTACAACCAAAACCGGGATTGGTGGATCCAGTATCTTCAGGACCACATCCAGACATGGATGTATTCACATTTATTGATAGTGCTTTAAGTTTGACTGAGTACTTCACAGCTTGTAGTCAGTTAGGAAATCAGTTTACTAAAAATGATTTAACTCAATTATTTGTTCAATTGCGTCGTTGGGGTTTGAAAGCTGAGCAATCGATGTTAACAGCCACTAAGGGTGTTAATACCCATAAAGGAGCCATTTTTTCTTTAGGAATTGCGGTTGGGGCGCAAGCTTATCGAAAGCAACACAATGAATTGACTTTTACGTTTGTGGTGCAACAGATGTTAGTTGGGTTAACTCAAAATGATCTCCAAACAGAAAATTTAAAGCAGAAGCAAAGTTTAACAGCAGGGCAACGTCTTTATTTGCAATATGGTTTAACTGGTATTCGTGGTGAAGCTCAGCAAGGATTTCCTACTGTTACTAACTGGGCATTACCAGCCTTGAAACAAGCTACAGGAACTCTTAATGAGCGTTTGCTAGATACTTTGATGGTGATTTTACAACACTCACAAGACACTAATTTGATTAAAAGAGCGCAAACACCGCAGATTATCCCTTGGGCTCAACAACAAGCCCGGCATTTTTTGGATTTAGGTGGGGCTAAAACATTAGCGGGTAAGCAATTTTTACAAGAACTTAATCAAGTTTTTATAATGAAGAATTTGAGTCTCGGCGGTAGCGCTGATTTATTAATTTTAACGATTTTTTTAGCTTTACAAGAACAAATTTTGTAGAAAATAGGAACCAATATGAATACACGAGATTTGGATTATTTTAAAATTTTAGTTGATAAAAAAAGTTTTACTGAAGCAGCAATTGCTTGTCATGTATCACAACCTACTATTACAGCTGCTATTAAACGTCTAGAAAAAGAATTTGCTGTCAAATTGATTGAGCGCGATCGTATTCATCAGCGCTTGCATGTTACTCGAGCTGGAAAGATACTTTATCAAAGTGCTACTGCGATTCAATTGAAACTTACCAATACACAAAAGGAACTAGCAGCAACAGCACAAAGAGAAATACGCTTTGGGTTACCACCGATTATTGGAACTGCTTATTTGCCCCAATTGGCTGAAAAATTACAGCAACTAAGTCTGTTATCATTAATTAAAATTACTGAAACGGGTTCTAATGCGCTTTTGAAAAAAATTTTAAATGGTGAGATTGATTTGGCCTTAATGGCTTCGCCGAAACCTTTAACATATTCAGATTTAAAAGCTAAGATTATTGGTCGACGACCATTTTGTATTGCAGTGAGTCCGAAAAGTCATTTGGCTTCATTAAACCAAATTGCTTTTGCTGACTTGGCGGATGAACAATTTATTGGGGTTACAGCGCAATACGTGCATCTAAAAGTTTTTCAAAATTTTTGTAAATATGCTGCTATTAATCCTCATATTGTCTATTCTGCTCCAGATATTAGTTGGGTTAAAGGTTTGGTGCGGGCAAATTTGGGAGTTGCTTTATTAGCAGATGATGCAATTTTACCAACCGACCAGTTACATAAAATTTACCTTACCGATCCTTATCCAGAACGTTTTAATATTTCTATTGTGCAGCGACAAGAATATGTTTTATCGGAAGCGGAAACCCAATTGGTAGCTGAATTATCGAAAATGAATGTTTAAATGTTAATTCAATTTAAACTTGAAAAGTTTTAAGACGTTGAGAAATAAGTTACAAAAAAGACTGAGATAATTTTATCCCGGTCTTTTTTGTAATAAAATAATATTATTATTGAGAATTTTATTCATTAAAAGTTCCAGCTTCAACATCACGAATAAACTTTTTCAAATGTGCAAAATAAACTGGGGCATTATCAATCATATGATGGTGGCCACCATTGGGTGTTGTCTCTAAACGTGCATGAGGAATTTCTTGTTGCATAATTTTTGCTGTAGCAAGAGGCATAGTTTCATGCTCCCCAAAAGTTAAAAGAGTGGGAACTGTGATTTCGTGAAGATGCTGACGAAAGTGCCAATCTTTTAACTTGCCCGTAATCACAAATTCATTATCGCCTTGAAAGACATTGTACACATCAGTTGCCATTGTAGAAACTAAATGGCGAATAGCTTCTGGTTGTTTACGATCAACATATTCAGCATTTAAAATATCAACATAGCTTTGGTAGGTAGGATCATCTAAACGGTTTTCTTGTTCGATTTTTTCCATGTAAGCAACTTTGTCAGCTCCTAGAGTGTTGAGTCGGCATTGATTGACGTTGGTTACATATTCATCAATTTCATCAACCATACTGGAGATAATGGCACCTTTTAGATGTTGACCGTATTTAGCGGCATACATTTGTACTAGTAAACCACCCCAAGACTGACCGATTAAATAAAAATTATCCAGGCCTAATTTTTGCCGTACTTCTTCAACTTCTTCTAAAAAATAATCATAAGTCAAATACTTCGCCGCAATTTCAGGATTACTATAATCAGGTTGGTCGGAATAAAAAGAGCCTAATTGGTCATACATTGAAACCTGCACCCCTAAATCGGCTAGTTCATCACCAAAGTTTTCCCAATATTCATGGGTGCCGCCAGGTCCGCCGTGAAGGCATAATAACTTAATATCTCCTTGACCCACTGTCCGGGTCCACAAATGGTAACCATTGTTTAAAGTAAGAATTGTTGTTCCCTGTTTCATGTCGTCACTCTTTTCTTTAGGATAGTTCTATCATATCAAAAATGAGAATAATTTAATAGTAAATACTATGTGATTTTTTAATGAGAAAAAGTGGGAAATAATGCAGTTTTTACTTGGCAAAGTGTCATAATGGTGTTATAGTGTTGTAGTACAGAGATGAGAGGGGAAATGTCATGAAATTTAAAGACAATGTTCCGATCTATTTGCAAATTAAAGATATCATTAATCGGCAAATTATTGCTGGTAAATATTCTTTGGGAGCTAAGATTCCGTCTGTCCGCGACTTATCTGTTAAGTTAGAGGTCAATATTAATACCATTCAAAAAGCAGTGAATGAATTAGTGCAAGAAGAAGTGGTAGTGACCAAACGTGGGTTAGGAAACTTTGTAACCGAAAATGTGCAGGTAGTTGATGAATTAAAAGATCAATTGATTAAACAAACAATTGCTGATATGTATGAATCACTAACAGCTATGGGATTAGATCAAGGCGAAATTTTTTACTATATTAAAATGTACTTAGCAGAAAGGATAAAAGACAATGACCAATCTAGTGCAAATAAATAACTTAACCTATCGAAAAAATAATAAAACTATTCTTCATGATGTTAATTTAACTCTTTCTGCAGGACATTTTGTTGGTTTAGCAGGAGCCAATGGTGCTGGGAAAACGACTTTAATGCGCCTGATTGCTGGTGTGGCTAAAAATTATCAAGGTGAAATTTCTGTCAATGGTTCAGCTTCTGAAGTTGCTAAAAAGGCCGTAGTAAGTTATTCTGATGAACTTTTAGGATTTAGTCGACAGACAACTATTCATGATGTCGTGTTTTTCTATCAAACTGTTTATCCAGACTTTTCCCTGGAACGTTATCAAGAATTAGCAAAATTTTTAAAATTAAAAACTGATGAGCGGTTAGCAATTTTGTCCAAAGGGACAAAAGAGCGCCTAACAATTGCTTTGACCTTAGCCCGTCAAGCATCATTGTACTTATTAGATGAGCCGTTTAGTGGTATTGATGTGATGAGTCGTAAGCAAATCATTCAAGGAATGTTAAATTGGGTTTCCGAAGAGGCAACTATTATTATTAGTAGTCACCATTTGGAAGAAATTGCGCATATCTTGGACGAATTAATTATTATTAAGGATCAAACTATTTTAGAACACCGCTCGACGGATGATATTTTAGAGCAAGAACATCTATCAATTGAAGATTACTTTGAAAGTTTATATGCAGAGGATGAGGACTATGACTAAGTTTACCCAAACCCTGAAAGCTACAGTTCAAAGCCGCATTAAAATGGTAACACGTTTATTGGTTTTGAATGTGGCAGTGATTGCAGTTTCTTTTATTTTTACGATGTTTTTTGGAGAAGCCCGCAAGTATTGGTCATTAAGTTTATTTATTAACGTAGTGCTATGGCTTATGATTTTTGCGATTGCTATTTTAATCAAGATAGCTTGGACTTCGCGTAATGACCTTCGAAGTAATAGATTTCGTCTGATTCCGGTTTCCGAAACCAAATTATACTTGGCTGATAATTTAAGTTCTTTAATTAGTTTTATTTATGCACATATTATGCAGGCAATTTTTATAATCATTTCATTGGGTATTATGTGGTTTACCTTGCCTAGTAATAGTTTTGGGGCCAGTTTTAAAGCTGGGTTTCAATACAATAATATCAGTGCAGGCGATATTGGTAGTGATGTATTGAGTTTATTATCGCCCATTTTATTGATTTTATTAGTTCATTTGGTTGATTTTATTAGCACAGTGATTTTGAATTATATCCCAGGTGGGGCACAAAAATTTATTAAAGTGATTATTTATATTATTGTCATTGCTTTGACGATTTATATAATTTTTAATTTAGGTAAAGTCTTAGTTTCATTTTATACAGGCACTCTAGCACAAGAGTCGGGAGCTATTTGGTTAACCAATGGTATTGTAGGTAGTTTTATTATTGTCATTGGTGTTATTAATATTTATCTTTTGCGTAATGTGGAAACTATCCGTTAATAAGTACCAGACAACGTATTTGAGGAGGAGAGGATGAAATGACGAAATTTTCACGAGTGTTTAAAGCGACGTTACAGGCTCAATTATGGATGTTGACGCAAACGTTTTTGATTTATCTTTTGGTTGTAGCTGTCTCTTTTGTTTTTAGTATGTTTTCAATAGATGCCCGTCAAGCATGGTCAGTTAGTTTAATGGCTAATATTGCAGGTTGGTCTATGGTATTTATGTTTATTTATCTGGTGCGTTTGATTATCTCTTCTAAAAATTTAATGAAGAGCAATCGTTTTCGATTAATTCCCATTTCTGGAAATAAGTTATATTTAGCTGATATTTGTAGTTCTTGGGTAGGCTTGATTGTTGTACAGTTTATCCATCTGGTGCTTTTGCTTTTGAGTTTTTGGTTGGCATATTTCACAACACCTGATGCGTCAATTAATGGCTTATCTTGGCATGTCTTAGTCAATGGACCAGTGATTAGTGCAACAGCCAGTGGTCTCATTTTGACCTTGTTATCACCAATTTTGATTATTTTACTAGTGCATTTAATTGATTATATCAGTACTATTTTTCTAAGTTATATTCCTGGAGGTGCTCAAAGAGTAGTACGAGTATTGGTTTATATTGTGGTGATTGTCATAGTTATTTATGTCATTTCTAATGTTTTCAGTGTGGGGGTTTCTATTGTAAATGGTAATTTTGTTAGTGGTGCCCGTTCAGTTTGGAATATGGATTTGTTCTTAACCGGATTAATTATTATTTCAGGCTCTACAAATATGGCACTTCTACATGGTGTGGAAACTATTCGCTAAAATCGGATAATGTATCAAGCATATTAAAAAAACTAGAGCAAAATATGCTCTAGTTTTTTAATATGACTGAGTTTATAGAGTTTTATTGTAGACCAAAGATTATTCTGATAGTAATTAATTATCATGGCTGTATATTACTATTAATTAAACCTAAGTTGTGCTAAAATATTTCGTTAATATTGGAGAAAGCCTGGAGTGATAGTTCATGGCAGAAAAAGATAAGCGACAAGAACAGCAACATTTAAATGCAATTATTGACCAAATTAAACGTGCTGAACAAAAATTAGCTCGTAGTATTACTAATGCCAAAGCAGATATTGATGATATTAATCGTACCTTTGGTGATGATGTCCACATTGGCGCCGGTGATGATTCGATTTCCATAGCGGGTGCTTTGTCAATTCATCAACAGCAACAAATGCTGGCAGAACGGAATAACGCTTGGCAAAGATCACAACAACAATTAAGTGTTTTACAAAAATTAGAAAAAAATCCTTATTTCGCCAGGATTGATTTTCGAGAATTACCTAGCGGACATCCAGAAACGATTTATATTGGTTTGGCCTCGTTTACAGATGCACAAAATCATTTCTTGATTTATGATTGGCGAGCACCAATTTCTTCAATTTATTATGATGGCAATTTAGGCCAAGTAACCTATCAAACTCCTGATGGAGAGCAAGTTGTTGAGGTATCACTAAAGCGACAATTTATTATTGAAGAGGGTCAGATTGTTTCACTATTTGATACACAGGAAACTATTGGTGATCAAATGTTATTGACTGCCCTGAGTCACAATGCTTCTACGCAAATGCAGGGTATTGTAACGACCATTCAACAAGAGCAAAACCAGATTATTCGTGATACTAGGTCTGATTTATTATTTGTGCAAGGTGCAGCGGGCTCGGGGAAAACTTCAGCGATTATGCAGCGAGTGGCTTATTTATTATATCGTTATCGTAAAAAGTTAACTTCTGGTCAAGTAGTAATGTTTTCTCCTAATATGCTCTTTAACGATTATGTCAGTCAAGTTTTGCCCGAAATGGGTGAGCAAAACATGGTGCAGATGACTTATTTGCAGTATGTAGCCCGTCGGTTACCTAAAGTGCAAGTCCAAGATTTATATGAACAATTCGAAGCCATTCAACAAGATACGATTACGCCTGCGACTCGCTTTGTCAGTGATTTAGCTTTTTTCAAGTTAGTCACTAGTTATGCCCAGCAACTTCAGCAAGGGGGAGTTCACTTCCGCAATTTGTATTTTCGCAAACAGGTTTTGATTTCGCGTGCGCAAATTGCCAATATTTATTATGGTTTTGGCCCACAATATACCCTGTTAAATCGAATTGATGGTACTAAAGAAGCATTAATCAAGATAGTGCAACGTAAGATTAGTAGTGAAATGCGTAAAAAATGGGTTCAAGAACAAATTCAAAATTTAAGTCAAGAAGAATTACGCCAAATGTATGATTACCCAGATCAAGAATTTAAAAATAGTGATGATGAAACTAAATTCTTAGCCCGCAAAATTGTTACCAATGCTTTGCGTCCAGTGGTTAAAAAAATTCGACATAATAGTTTTATTAATATTGCTGCCACATATTATGAATTTTTAAAAGTTGTGCCGCAACTGCTGCCATTGACCAAATACCAAGTTAGTGATGCACAATGGCAAAATTTTGTAGCTCAATTTGCAGCAGATTGGTCACAACACAAAATTTCGTTAGCTAATATTTCACCATATCTGTATTTATATGATTTGCTTACTGGACATCATGGTGATTTAACAATGAAATTTGTTTTTATTGATGAAATTCAAGATTATACGCCATTCCAACTAGCCTATCTGCAGTACAATTTTCCGCGTGCTCGCTATACAATGTTGGGTGATTTGAATCAGGCTATTTTGACTCATGATAACTCACAAACACTTTTAAAAGAAATTACTCGTTTATTTGATTCTGAAAAAACACGTGTTATTCAACTCACGCATTCTTATCGATCTACAAAGCAAATCACGGAATTTACTAAACATTTATTAACTGTGGGTGAGAAAATTATTCCTTTCAACCGACCAGGTGATTTACCCAATATTAAAGTATCAGCTTCTGCTGAACAAATGTTGCAAGCTACACGTGAACAATTACGAGCTAATCAGCAACAAAATTATGCCACTGCGATTATTACCAAAGACTTATCCCAAGCACAACAATTACAACAACAACTGCAACAACATGTTCCTGTAACTTTAATTAAGTCGGAAAATCAACGGTTGGCCACAGGTGATTTAGTCATTCCGGCGTACTTAGCCAAGGGGTTAGAATTTGATGCTGTCATTATGTGGAATGCTACCGCTGGTCAATTTACTAACCAGGACCAACAATTGATTTATACAATTACTTCGCGGGCCATGCATCGCTTAAGTATTATTGCCAACCAACAATTAGATCCAATTATTGCAGCTGTTCCGAAAGATTTAGCCCAATGGCAATAAGTCTACCTGCAACTATCAAGCAAGTTTGGCATCCTGATTTGCCGACGTTATTATTATCTTTACATGCCGATATTGCTCCCAGTATTTTAAGTGGAAACAAGATTATTGAATATCGACGTCGGTTTTTCAAAGATAAATTTCAAGCGTTTGTTTATTTAACTGGTAAAAATGGTGGTTTAGAACTTTTTATCCAGTGTGCGCAGCCGCTTGTTGGGTCTGTGCAAGCTTTGACAGCATTAGGTGTCGTTGATAATCAAGAAATGGTTCAAAAATATTTCGCCACTAAAAATGTCGGTTACGCGATTCCCATTTTGGAAGTTTACCAATTTCCTAGAATAGCATTAACCCAATTACGGAATCAATTTGGCAAATTCACCGTACCTCGATCCTACCTATTCTTAGATAAGTATGACAAACTAAAAATTCGCAATTTTTTGTTGCAACAGCCATGTAACGCTAAACAAATAAATCATTGGACAGTAAATTAAGCTGACGTATCTACGTCAGCTTTTTTGATGAGAAACAATTTATTTGCCTAGTGGGGGTTATTTTTAGTAAAATTGATAATTGTGTTTAATTTTGTTGAGAAAGAATGTGTTTGTGTGCAAAAAAGAACTTATTATTGGTTGGCAGCCGGGATTCTTTTCATTGCGGCCAATTTACGTCTACCGATTACAATGATGCCGCCTTTGGTTCCGTGGCTCAAAAATAATCTAGGTTTGTCTACTAGTATGAGTGGCTTGTTGACCACAATTCCTTTAATTGTTTTTGCTTTGTTATCGCCAACGATTGCGAATTTAGGTATTAAAAAGGGAAATGCGCAAGTATTGTTAGGAACTTTAGTGACGTTAGTTGTGGGATGTTACCTGCGGATTTTGCCCAATAAATGGTTTTTACTAGGAGCAACACTGATTGTTGGGGTGGGAATCTCGGGAGGCAATGTTTTATTGCCTGCAGTGATTCAAGAATATTTTCCCCACAAAACAGTTATTTTAACTAGTTTATATACTTTTATGATGGGTTTTATCGCTTCTATTGGAACTGGAACATCTGCGCCGTTAGCACAACAGATAGGATTAGTTGGTGCAATGGCAGTAATTTCCTTGTTTGGCGTAGTAGCACTTCTGATTTGGGCAATGGCAGTGCATCAATTACCCCATAAGCAAGCTAAGCAGCAAGTTACTCCTCATAATCATGGCAATAGCCAATTATTAAAAATACCTTTGACTTGGATGATTATTTTCTTTTTTGGAGCACAATCGCTATTGTATTATTCAATGTTAACGTGGTTGCCAGTTTATTGGACCAATACCGGTTTTTCCACAACAATAAGCGGCTTGTTAGCGACAATTTTTCAATTGTGTGGTATGCCGCTCTCTTTATTAACACCTATCATTGCCCGCAAGCGTTCAGGGATGTATTTTATTAGTTGTTTGATGGGCGGCGGATTTGGCTTTGGTGCTATTTTGCTGTTGGTTTGTCGGCATAATTTTGTCTGGAATGTTTTAATTGCTATTTTATTAGGTGTAGCTGCTGGAGCTTCTTTTAGTATGTGCGTGGTCTTTTTTCAAAGACGCACTAGTTCCGTTATTGAAACAGCTCAAATTTCTGGTATTGCTCAATCAGTAGGTTATTTATTAGCTGCTTGTGGTCCAGTGTTTAGCGGAATGATTAATAGTTGGACGCATTCTTGGGTCCCAGTAATGTTAATATATGCTGTAATTGCAGTTGTAATGGGCTTTGATGGAATTATGATTACTAATCACCCACCTTTGAATACCCAGAAAGATAAAATAGTTTAAATTATAATGATGGCAGATTTCTTTACGTTTAACTACACAGATGATTTAAAATAATTTTCTAACATTGATAAAGTTGAAATAGTATTAAATTTAGGTTTTGATGTTAAAAAATTGGCAGGTTAATATTTCTTATTTACAGTTACTGGACGTTACTTTCAGAGTGTGATTAATAAACCTAAATTGATTTTGGGTTTGATGATGGACAATTAAATTAATTACAGACGAACAAATTATGGCTACTGATATAATCTTGTGGAATTTAAGCTAATTTTTGCCTACAAAATAATAAATAATGAAGCGACCAGATTTAAAAGGTCGCTTTTACTTTGTTATAATAATATACAGTTAAATTATAGGCAAAATGGGATTATTATATGAGGATAATGATGAATAATACGCAAACCAAAATATTAGAAGAACTAACTAAGGTCGATTCTATAACAACTAATTCATTAGCACAAAAGCTTAATTTATCGCGGTCAATTACAAGTCATTATCTGAATCAACTGGCTAAAGACAAAATAATAAAAAAAATACCAAATTATCCAGTTCTTTGGTCTTATAAAAAATCTGCTATAGAAGATAACCAGTCGCCTTTTGCTAATTTTATTGGTTCAAAAGGAAGTTTACAAAAGATTGTTAATCAATGTAAGACCGCAGTATCATATCCACCTAAAGGAATTAATATTTTAATCACAGGAAATTCTGGTGTTGGAAAAAGTTATCTAGCACAAAAAATAGTTGAAGAAGCCCGTTATGAACATGTAATCGCTCATAATGCACCATATGTAGTATTAAATTGTGCAGATTATGCCAATAATCCAGAATTAATTTCTAGTATTTTATTTGGTTATGTTAAAGGTGCATTTACAGGAGCCACAGAAGATCATTTAGGATTATTACAGCAAGTAAATGGTGGTTACTTGTTTTTAGATGAAGTACATCAACTTGCTAGTGAAAATCAAGAAAAGTTGTTTACGTTTATGGATACTGGAACTTTCCATCGAATGGGTGATAGTAAAACTCTCTGTCATGCTAATGTGAGATTGGTTTTTGCAACAACTGAGGATCCTAAACAAGTAATGTTAACAACATTTCAACGAAGAATTCCAATTGTTGTACATTTACCCAATTATATTAAACGTCCCATAGATGAGCGATTAGGCATTCTAGAAAGTTTGTTTTTTCAAGAAGCCCAACAAGTTCAAAAGACAATGGTTATTTCAGGAGAAGTTGTTAAACAATTATTAATGGTTGATAATCCAGGAAATATTGGTTATTTAAAAAATTTAATCAAGGTAGGATGTGCAACTGCTTATCGTGAACAAAAATCGCAATCAATTTTACATGTTGACCAGAGCAGTTTTTACTTTGAACAGATAAGTAAGACTACTAGTCAATTAGAAAACTTAATTATTGATCCTAATGAGCCTAAAATGTTATATGCACATGATATTTTGACAGATCAATTAGAAGAATTACAAATAACATTTTCTACAAGTGATCAGGACAAATTAATTTCTAAAATTCATGATTGTTTGACTAAGCTAGAAGGAAAAATTCCATCATGGGTTTTACAAACAAGCGAGCATCAACAGCATCGTTTGATTTTTCAACGAATTATTTGTCACCAATTTGGGCTTAAAGCAGCAGTCTATATAGAACCTCTTATGTATGTTTTGTATCGACAGCATTTTCATTTTCAGATTGCTGATTATTCTCAGTTGTTTCATTATTTACAACTTCAATGTCCGCGCTCTTTACATTTGGCACGTCATTTTTATCAAAAATTACCAATACTTAATAAAAATAGTCAAATAAGTTTGATAGTTATTTTAGCAATTATGCTGCAAGATTACGTTGATGAAACTGTTCAGTTACGAGGACTAATCGTAGCTCATGGTGACAGTACAGCTACTAGTATTCAAACTGTAGTTAATTCATTATGTGGCAACTATCTTTTTGATGCTCTAGATATGCCCATTGATACTGGAGTGGATTCTATCATTAAAGAAACAATTAAGTTATTAGATGACTTTGATACTACAAAAGGTTTTATTTTAATGATTGATATGGGATCTTTAAGTCAACTATATACTTCTATTAAGTCACATTTAAATGGAGATTTATTAGTTGTCAATAACTTAACTACTGTTACAGCTTTAGATTTAGCCTTAAATATGCAGCAAAATCGATCTTTTAAAGAACTTGCAGAGCATGCAGAAAAAAGCTATACAATTGATGTTAAATATTATGAAGGAGTGTCGCAGACAGCCAATATTTTGATTTCTTGTATTTCAGGATTGGGCTTAGCAGAGAAAATTAAAGAAATTATGCAAAAATATTTGCCACCTAATATTCAAGTAATCTCATTAGATTATGCTCAATTAAAGGAAAAGATAGCTAGTAATGATTTCAAATTTTTCTCCAAGACATTATTTGTCCTTACTACCATTGAATTAAATGATGCACAGTTATTTTCTCATTTAAATGTTTATGATCTTTTAGATAATAGTGGTTTGTTAAAGTTCAAAAAATGGTTATCACCTTATTTGCAATTAAACAATATTGAAAAATTGAGTGATGAATTAGTGCAATTTTTCTCATTAAAGGGTGTTAGTGAGCGATTAAGTTTTTTGAATCCAGAAGTAATTATTCAAGAAGTAGGAACTGTTATTACCAAATATGAAAATTATTATCATCTGAAGCTAACTGGAAAAGTAAAACTCAATTTATATATGCATATTTCTTTAATGATTGAACGATTAATGGTGAGAAAAACAATTGATGAGTCAATAGTTGTCAAAGAAATGGAAGAACAAGATTTCTTTAAAGTATCACATAGTGTCTTTCGCCCAATTGAATTGAAATATAATATTAAAATATCAGATTATGAATTATCATTGATGTATGAACTGTTTAAATCAATTAAATAAGAGTGTTTGCTTAGCAAACACTCTTATTTTTTTGCTTAAGATACGCTTTTATAGCGACTTGGCACCAAATTTGCTTATACATAAATGTAAAATAATTTCTCAAAGGAGTTTGGCATAATGACAGCTATTTTGATTGCTAGCCACGGGCATTTGGCCAGTGGCTTACAGAGCTCAATTGATATTTTAACAGGAAGAGGTAATGAAATACATACCATTGATGCTTATGTTGATCAACATGATTATGTTCCTGAAATCAAACATTTTGCTAAGACAGCATCCAAACCTTGCGTAATCTTTACAGATTTAAACGGTGGCAGTGTTAATCAAAAAGTTGTTTTAGAAGTAGGCGAACAAGAAGGGGTATATATTGTGACACAAGCTAATTTGGCTGTGGTTTTGTCAGTGTTATTAGATACAGAAACATTAACTAGTAAGCGTTTAGACCAGTTGATTAATGAGTCACAAGTACAACGAGTACAAGTTAGTGCAACGGAAGATTTATCTGATAGTGATTTTTTGGCATAAAGAACATAAAGGAAAGGAAGATTAAAATGATTGCACAATTACGTGTAGATGATCGGTTAATACATGGACAGGTAGCTTTAGTTTGGACTAAGGAATTGGATACGCCGGGTATTGTTGTAGCTAATGATAATGCTGCTAATAATGAAATGGTCAAGATGACTTTAAAAATGGCTACACCAACAGGTAAAAAATTACTTATTCGTTCAGTAGACGATGCGATTAAAGTGTTTAATAATCCAAAAGGTAAAGATATGAGAATGTTTGCTTTAACTAATAGTGTTCAAGATGCTTTAAAAATTGCACAAAATGTTTCTGAAATTGATGGAATTAATGTTGCTAATGTAGGCCGTTTTGCAGACAACGCTGATCAATCAATTCAGTTAAATTCTACGTTGATGCTTGACCAAAATGAATTAATAGCATTAAAGGAGTTAGTTAAACTTAATATTCCAGTTTTTAATCAGGTGGTACCCAGCAATAATAAAACTGCTATTACTTCGTTATTAAAAAATGTAAATTGAGTATTAATTAAAGGAGTGATTTATATGTTAAAGACAGCAATATTAGCTGCTTTGTGTGTATTTGTTTGTTTTGGTGGTAATTGGCTATGGGGTCAAACCATGATTGAACGACCACTTGTAGTAGGAATGATTACTGGTTTAATTTTTGGTGATATTCGAACTGGAATTATGATGGGTGCTTCTTTAGAAGCTATTTTTATGGGTGCTGTTGATATTGGTGGTGCTTTATCCGCTGAACCAGTAACAGCTACTGTTTTGGCTACCACTTTTTCAATTATTTTGAATGTAAATCAAAAAGCAGCATTAGCAATCGCAGTACCTATTGGCGTTTTTGCAGCTTTTATATCTATGTTTATGAAAAATGTAGTTATGAATATATTTGCACCCGTAGTTGATAAAGTAGCGGCTAGTGATAATCAAAAGGGATTAATTTGGACTCATTTTGGTATGTGGTTCTTAAATTACTTTGTGTTTTCTTTAGTTACTTTCTTTTCTATATTAGCAGGTGCTAAACCGGTACAACATTTAGTTAGTGCAATTCCTCAAAATTTGATGGCAGGATTATCAGCAACAGGTGGATTATTACCAGCCGTAGGTTTTGCTATTTTAATGCGTATGCTTTGGAGTAAAAAATTATCTCCATTTTATTTTTTGGGATTTATTTTAACAGCATATTTACAATTGCCATCAGTGGCTGTAGCGGCGATTGGAATTATTATCGTAGTATTACAATGGCAACGTGATAAGCAAATTATGGATATTGAAAATAAGCAAGTCGCTTTAAAAAGTCAAAGTGCTGTAGTAACTAATACTAATGCAAATGAAATGGAACAAGAAGAGGAGGACTTTTTCTCATGAAATTAACCAAAAATGTATCCCCTGAAGATCGAGAAATGATTAATTCAATTTTTTGGCGTTCATTTACTGTTTTTGCTAGCCGTGCAGGTGCAACTAAGGCTCATGCACCAGGTTTTATGTATTCAATTTTGCCAGCAATTAATCGCTATTATAAAGATGATAAAAAGGCGCAGGCTGAGGCCTTAAGTCGTCATACAACTTGGTATAACATTACTCAAAATGTTGGAACTTTTGTAATGGGATTAGTTGCCTCAATGGAAAAGAAAAATTCAGAAGATCCTGATTTTGATACAGATTCTATTGTGGCATTGAAAACTTCATTAATGGGGCCTTTATCAGGTATTGGAGACTCAATTTTTTGGGGAGTTTTAAGAGTTATTGCTGCTGGAATTGGGATTAGCTTAGCTAGTCAAGGATCAATCTTTGGACCTATTTTATTTTTGATTATTTATAATGTACCTGCCATTTTAACCAGATATTATCTCACTTATATGGGTTTTACTTTAGGAGACACATTTATTTCAGACATGTATAAGAGTGGCAGTATGCAGTTATTAAATAAAGCTGCTTCCACTTTAGGACTTATGATGATTGGTTGTATGACAGCTAGTATGGTTACTTTTAAAAGTAAGCTATCTATTCCAATCACTGGTGGTAAGCCTATTTTAATTCAAACATATTTGGATCAGTTATGGAAAGGCCTAGTGCCATTAGTGGTAACTTTAGGTTGTTATTGGTTATTAAGTAAAAAAGTTAATGTTAATTGGATCTTATTAGGAGTGCTAGTTTTAGCAATTGTTTTAGGTCTGTTAGGAGTTGTTTAATAGATAATATAAAGTTTGTGATTAACATCCTAAGCCAATCTCTTGACCTTTTCTTGTACAAATAATATCATTACTAAAATATACAGACAAATGTCTAAGTATTATTTTGACAATGTTATTCAAAGTAAGCGATTACTAACATACAATACTAAATTTTATTTAGAGGAGGTTGATTGATTTGGTGTTGAGTAATTTAAAAACTGTATTGCATTTGAATGCACCTAAGCAAATTGAAATTAAATACCAACATCAACACGAAACGAAGAGATTCTTTAAGGATTACTTTAAGCAACATAATATCAAAGCTAATTGCGTGGACTTTGCAATTACCCGCGAAAATAATCATCCGGTTTATGTGAATACTTTTGAATTAAAAGGACCAGATTCTGTTGCTTGTGCACGAATTATTGAAGATATTTCACTTAATCACAATGTAATGCGTATCCGTCGTGTTCATGCTTGATGCTGTTAAATGAATGAAGCAAAAATATAATTTTAAGTTGAGTATAGAAGTTATATATTTTGGCTCTATATTTTTGAGTATTGATAGAAATATCAATACTTTTTTAATATTTAAAAATAACTTGATAAACTAAAGGAAATATTGATTACTTTTAATCATACAATTGAATAAAAGTAATGAAAGTAGGTTAGACAATGTCTTTTAACAACGGTTTTATTCTATTAGTTTAATCTTCAAAATTAAAGAGACATAAAAGCATATTAGATAAAAAATACCATGTACGTTGCACAGAAAAATTAATTCAAACTAGCACTCTCTTTTCTGCCTTCTTTCAATTTACGTACTTCCTTTAATGCCAAAATGATATTTTAGTTAAGAATAGTTGAGAAAACTAGTTGTTTCTCTTAATTACGCTTAATCGACAGCCTTGTTATTTAAAATTACAAAAACAGCTTAATAATGTACTTTGTAGGAAAGAAATAACAAAATCAAAATAATTATTTGTACAGCTATGGTATTCATAATTATCATTATTTATAATTACGAATTTATCTATAGTTTGACGCTCCAATTCGATCAAAAATAAACTATTAGCAACGGTAACGAGTTCAATAATGAATAGAAAAACAAAAAAACCAGTTCAAATAGTTATTGAACTGGCAAGTAAAATATTTATCAGCACTCTTTGCCATAAAACTAATATTTATAGAAAAAATATTATTCATAGTTAGAATTTAATATCTAAATATTACGGAGCACTTCACTATTGTGTACAATTAGAAATACTTAAAGTGATTTCTATTTCGATTTTGTTTGATGATTGATAGTTGCAATAGAAATAATTATTAGCTAAACTTAAAATTGTCTTTCAAGATTTTAATACTTTAGCATTAAATAAACAAAATTAGATTACTCATAATTTTTATATGATATTTATTAATTCTATATAAATAAATTTTTAAGGAAATTTTTATAATGAATAAAAAGTCTAACATAAAAGATGTGGCAAGATTAGCAAACGTTTCAACAGCCACAGTATCCAGATTTTTAAATGGCGATCTTAAAAGAATGTCTAGCAAAACTGCATTTAAAGTGAATTCAGCAATTAATATACTACATTATGTTCCAAACTTTGCAGCTAGACAAATGGTTACTAACTCTAGTAGAATGATTGCTGTTATAGTTGCAAATATTGATGATTATTTTTCAACTGAGATTTTCAAAGGAGTAAGCACTTATTTAGAAAGTAACGGATATATTGCTGTCTTATTTGATACAAATGCCAGTGAAGAAAGAGAAAAAGAGATATTAAAAAATATAAAATCATATAATTTTGATGGGATAATTTTTCAACCTAATACTACAAATTGGAATTTTATTAATAGTAATTTATTTAATGATACACCAACTGTATTGATAGATAGAGAATTTAATGGAATTAAATGGCCCCAGGTGTTATCAAATAATTATGAAATTGCTCGGACTGCTACTTTATACTTTAACAAGAATGGATTTAAACATATAATAGTTTTAACATCTAAAATAGATTGTGTATCTACCAGAAGGGAAAGATTTTATGGAATTAAATCTGTAACTCAAAATATTGATATTATTGAAATATCTGAAACTATTTACAATATGAAAGAAATCATAAAAAAACTCTTAAAATTAATAAAATCTTCGAATGATAAAACTGTTATTTTTTCATTAAAGGAGAGGTGGTTATTAGAAATAGTACCATATCTCATATCTAAAAGAATATTAGATAATATTAACTTAACTACAACAGGTTTTATAGATACAAATATAATTCGTTCTATTGTTCCTAATGCGAAATTTATAACTCAAAATTCTTTTCTTATGGGAGGAACTGCAGCTGAACTTCTAGTTAAAATAATAAAATCAAAACAGAATTCAGATAAAAAAATAATTATTCCAGCAAAATTTTTTTAATAAATGGCAATTATAAATTTAATCTAAACTATATTTAAAAATTTTTATATCAATTCTAAATTGATATAGCTTTAGAGAGATATTGATTAATCAATTTAATGGTTTTTAATACTTTATTATATAAAGTATTTGTATTTTGAAGAAATCAATATAAATTACGGTTAAATAGCCACCACGATAATGTTATCAAACTTTGTAATGCGCAAATATTTTTTCATGATTAAACATTTATACATTTTAAATATACTTTGTAAATCTTGTTTTTAGTTTTTATAGCTCATAATGGCTATAAAAAGCAACTTTGATGTTTTATAAGAATCACTAAGTGGGATTTATTGCTTTAAAAAGTCTTTTGCTTATATCTTTGTATCATAAAAGACTTATAATATTAAAATAATGGCCGTTAGAATATGTGTATTTGATCATAATATTATATAAGGTCTGATAGTTTCTAAGTGCTTGCTTGGCTAATAAAACCAGTCAATAATAATCTGTACTTGTAGAGATACTTAGAAATTTCAATAGTCACAAGCAACATTTGAATTCAATACGATTATTTATATTCTACTCATTTGTTGGAAAAATTTAAAAATAAGTCTTTAGATTTGTAGTTAAATTAGTCAGCAATAAAATCCAACTATCTCTCTTTAAAGCCATTTTTGACTGTACAATGAATTTTGTCATTAGTGAGGACACTGAATCAAGGTATAAACAAGTAAAACATTAATTTAATGATAATCAACCCTATTATATTTTACATACTGATATTATAGAGTGTAGACTAACTTCTTGACAAGAAGATTATAATCTGACAATCATTGACGAAGCATTGTTGGAGATATTGGTTTGTTCTGTGAGCTTATTTTCAATATAAAGTTAAGTTTATATTATGTTGGATCAGCAGAACAAAAATTATTCATTATTACCTATCTAATTGCACATTATATTATATTCTTTAATATTTTAATTAATCCTTAGATTCAAAATATCTAATTTTAAATTTATTTCATTCTCTATTAATATTTAAAATAGAGTCCCTAAATAGTTATTGTATAATACGAATATATATAATTAATCGGTATTACTATGATCTTTTTAGTTACAAAAAATTTTTAGAAACAAAATATTATAAGCTATGAGTGTATTAATAAATAAATATTATCCCATTACTTTATCTCATAAAATAAGATATTACTTTATTACGATTTCATAATGTAAATCTTATAACTCGTCTAAATTTAAAAATATTTTTAGATTTAGATAGTGCTATTCCATATTAGTATGTCTTGATTTAATAGTACTATCACTAATATTTTTTATATGGCTTAATTGTAAACATAATATATCTAAAATTATATAAGAGCATTGATCGAATAATGTACTTAACAATTGAATTGATTTAACAGCACCATCATTATCTTTTGTTGTTCCTGGGATCAAAACTATAGAATTACTAATTTTGGATAAATAAGAATCAATATTACTAGTAACTGTGATTAATGTAACACCTATTGCTTTTGCTTTTTTGGCTAGAGTAATAATATTATGTGTTTCACCAGATCCCGAGATACAAAATAAAATATCGTTTTTTTGTATTGATGGAGTTATAGTTTCACCAATAACATAAACTGTATAGCCTAGTTGCATTAATCTCATTGCAAATCCTTTAGCAATTAATCCTGATCTTCCAGCACCTAAAACAAATACTTTTCTATCTTGCATTAATAACGATTCTGTTTCTTTTAATTGTTCAATATTAACTAAACTCATTACTGTATTAATTTCGTTCATTATGGTTTTAATCATATTTAATATGGCCACCTTAATTATTAAAGTATTCCTTCTTTTTTATAAAAATTCTTTAACTGTTCCTGTGTAGGGTAGCCATCATTATCTCCTGGGGTTTGTACTTGTAAAGCACCAATTGCATTCCCTCGAATAACAGCTCTTTTTAATGATTGACCTTCTAATAATGCTGTTATAACTCCTAGTGCAAAGCCATCTCCCGCGCCCACAGTATCCACAACATTCTTTACATGAAATCCGTTTACTGTATATTTATCGCCATTATCTTTTTTGACAAATGCGCCTTTTGCACCAATTTTTACTATTACAACTTTTGTATGCTTACTTTTCAAATAAAAATCAGCTATTCTTTCAGGATCTTTTGTTCCTACAAGTATTTTTCCTTCTTCTATTCCTGGTAATACTATTTGAGCATAATTTGCTAATTCATTAATAGTAGATATCATTTTATCTTGAGAAGACCATAAAGGAGGCCTTAAGTTGGGATCAAAAGTAGTTACTATATTATTTCTAATAAGATTGCTAAATAAATTTTTAAAGGTTTCCTCTGCTATGTCTGAAATAGCAGGAAAGATACCAGACATATGTGCTATTTTAACATTTGACAAATCTATTTTATTTACTACATCTTTGTTTAAATAACATGCAGCAGAATTTTTACGATAATTAAATGTACTGGGATCCCCATGTGATACCAATTGCTTTAATTGATATCCTGTAAAATGATTAGGATCTTCATATAGATAATCTACACCTATATTATGGCTCAATATTGTTTTTTTAATATATTTACCAAAAGGATCTGAACCGACCTGTGAAATATATTGTGCTGTGTGCCCTAATCTACTAACACCTACTGCAACATTAAGTTCTGCTCCTCCCATAACTTTATGAAAATCATTTGAATCAACTAATGATTTATCTTTATTTTTTGAAGCAAAAATCACTAGCGGTTCGCCGATAGTAATAAATTCACTCATCATTAACACTCCTAGTTGTTTAGTATAAATAGAAAACAAATTGTTTGATTATTTGTTTAATAATTTTAATTGATTATAAATAAATTCATCGGACTCCATAGGATATTCTAATGCAACGTCCACATTAACAGGTAATTTTTTTAAAATCAGACGCCAATCATACATTCCTATATTTAAATTATCAGATGTCTGTAATTTTCCTTCTTTATTTATAACGTTTTTTAAATGAACATATCTAGTATATTTTGATAACTCATTTGCACTTTTAAGTGCGTCACCATGAGTAAATGCCCAATTTCCTAAATCATACACATAACCAATATTTATATTTTCTGAATATATGGCTTGTAAAAAACTTTTTATCGCTTCTAATGTACCACTTATTTCTGTCTGATCGTTTTCAATATTGGTTTCAATATCATCAATAGGGAATTGTTTTAAAGCTTTATCTAGATTTCCCTTAAAGTTTTTGAAGTTACCTATATTAAACTTTATCTTTGTTGCTCCTAATTGTTTACCTTCTTGAAAATAATCTTTTAGCTTTTCGTTTATAGTTCCATCCTTTGTAAAAATTGACTCTGGTACACTATAATTAACAGTCATATTATATTTATCTGCTTCGTTTTTTAGCTGTTCCAATTCATTTGTATAATTTTTAAAATATTCTCTTCTGACTTCGATACCATTTACGCCTATATCATGTATTCGCTTTACTAAAGCTACTTGACTTATTCCTTTCTGAATTTCTTTTTCAAAAATTAACGTATTTAAAATGATAGACATTTTATACCTCCTACAATTTATTGTTTTTAAAGGAATGTTTGAAATCCCTTTCATAATATATGTCAAACGTTTACCTAAAAAAATTCAAGATAATTACTAAAACATATTAATTTAACATATAATTTTAAATACTAAAGCTACTCTTTAATAAATTTAATTATAACTTAAAATTGTAAAGACTATTGTTACGTTGTTTATACCATAATTTATCCTATTTGTTGAATATCTATTAAATTACTAATTTAATTTAAACAATTCGCAGATTCTATAATTAATCCGAACAAGCATTAATCTAAAAAACCCAAAGTAATTCCTTGACAATGGTAGTTATCACACAAACCATGAAAGCAGGATTACTTTGAGCACTGCTACTTTAACACAGTTTGACCGCGGAGAAATAGCCCTTTTATGGCAACAAGGTCAAACGCAACAACAAATCGCTGATGCAGTCGGTGTAGCTAAGTCCACTATCTGTACCGAATTACAACGGGTAAAACCCTATGACCCTGTTTTAGCCCAACAAGATGTCGATCAAAAAAGACAGCATTGTGGGCGCAAAACTATTCTAAATGCGTCTCTCAAGCAATTGATTGAAAACCATTTACGCTTGACTTGGTCTCCGGAAGTCATTGCTGTCAAATTTAAGATAGCGCCAGCTTCGATTTATAATTGGCTGCATCAAGGTCAATTAGACTTTGACTGTCAGGATTTACCGGAGCGTAATCGTCGCCGCCAGCGCAGCCCAGAGACTCGAGGTCAATATCAAACCAGGTACAAGTATTGAACAGCGTCCAGCAGCGATTAATCAACGCCAGACATTTGGCCATTGGGAAGTGGATACCATTTTATCCAGTCGCGGGCAAAGCAAAGCTTGTTTAGTTACCTTTTTGGAACGACATAGTTGCTTCTTTTGGGCGATGAAATCTCCTGATCGGACAGCCCAATCCTTAAATCAAGCCTTTGCGAGCTTTATGCACCGGTTCGGCAGCACCGTTCAAAGCATTACAGTAGATCATGGGAAAGAGTTTGCCCAATATCAGGACTTGGAACAGGACTATGGCTTAACCACTTATTTCTGTCATCACTATTCGCCTTGGGCACGGGGCAGTAATGAGTATTTTAACCGGAAGCTGCGCTGGTTCTTTCCCAAGAAAACTAACTTTTTAATCAGGTGACAGCTGAGCAAGTACTGGAGGCTTTGGAACTGATTAATAACCGCCCTTTAAAGCTGCACCATTACCGGACTGCCATTGAAGTTTTTAGAGCTTATTCGGATTAAACTGTAATCTGCCAATTATAATAATTTTAATATAAATCTATATATAAATTTTCGATATAATTAATCAAATAATACAAAATCTCTTTAATTATCACATAAATATGAGATCTATTATAACTGTAAAAATTACTTAATTTTTATATTACAATTTCAACTTTGTTTAGGTCCTTTTTTACTCAAAAATTAGTATACTTTGTAATTAAAGTTTATATAAATAATATATAAAAAATTGCCAATATGATTGGCTCATGATATTTTAACCTTGTCTTGAAGGATTGACTTTAAGAACTAAAGTATTTTTCTCGGACTCACATCTAAAGATATTTTTAAATATTAATTTCATTTAATATATTTAGTTATTAGTCAAAATAATTAATTATGCATGAATAAGAAGAACTAAATAATTTAAGTTTAGTTTTAAATTGTATGTTTAGTGATTTTAATAATTTCACAATATGTTTCTGAATTTTGTATTTTTTTTATAGTACTATTATTTTGTAATTAAAGTGCATACTATTTAAAATATTTAAGATAATTCATGCTTTTGAAATTTTTGTAATAATTATCTTTACAAAAGTTTGTTTTATAATTTTTAAATTAAATTGTGATTTTTATTAATCGAAAGATATTCGGTTTAGAATTAAAAATTTAAAAAAGTTATTTTTCTGTTGATTTATTTTGAGGAAAGTGTAACAATATCCTTAGGTAAACGTTTACTCAATATTATTAGGAGATGCAAGAAGATGAAGATTAAAGCAGCTGTTGTTGAAAAAAAGGGTGCAGATTTTACAATAAAAGATGATATTGACTTACACGAAGTAGGTCATACCGATTTGCAAGTTCATATGGTTGCAAGTGGTATTTGTCATTCAGATGAGGCTATTCGTAAAGGTGATGCCGATTTAGGTTATCCCGTAATTTTGGGTCACGAAGGTGCTGGAATTGTCGAAAAAGTTGGCGACCAAGTTTCCAATTTTAAAGTTGGTGATCATGTTATTTTGTCATTTTATGCTGATGGCATTTGTGATAACTGTTTAAAAGGAGTGCCAACTCAATGTCGTCATTATGGTGATTATAATTTGTCTGGTGTTCGGGCTGATGGTGAAGATCATTTTCAAGAAAACGGCCAACATATCTCAGATATGTTCAATCAATCATCATTTACTACTACAACTGTTGTGGACCAACGCAATGCAGTTAAAATCGATCCTGAAATTGATTTACGTAAAGTAGGGCCTTTAGGCTGTGGTTATGTAACAGGTTCCGGTACTGTCTTTAATACTTTACAACCTAAACCTGGTGATACGATTGCTGTCTTTGGTACTGGTGCTGTTGGTTTAGCTGCAATGATGGCAGGCAGAATCGCTGGTTGTACTAAAGTAATTGCTGTGGATATTGTTCCTGAACGTTTAGAATTAGCTAAAGAGTTAGGTGCTACTCATGCAATTAATAGTAAAGATGAAGACGCTGTTGCCAAAATCAAAGAATTAACTGGTGGCTATGGTGTGGATTGGACAGTTGATACTACGGGTGTTGCTGGTGTTATTACTAATGCTGTCCAAGCTTTGGCTCAAGGTGGTACTTGTGCCGCAATTGCTGTGACAACACAGTTAATTCAACTTTCAACTTGGAACGATTTATGTGTTGATGACAAGAAAATTGTTGGTGTTAATATGGGCGATTCTATTCCTCAAGTGGATATTCCTCGCTTATTAGAGTTCTACAAACTGGGTATGTTTGATTTTGATAAGACTGAAAAATTTTATGATTTTGAAGATATTAATCAAGCTAACGCTGACTCTGTTTCAGGCAAAACTATCAAACCAGTTTTAATTATTGATAAAGATTATCAACCTAATAAATAATAGGCAAGATTTAAATAGCCTAATAAGAGGAGCAAAAATATGAGCTCAATGATTATTCCTATATTATTATTAATTAGTTTTTTTGCTTTTATTGTTTTCATTTTAAAGGGTGGAAATTTAACTATTGGTTTGTTTGTTATGGCCATAATTTGGTCTATAATTGGACTCGTTCCTTTTAATACTGCTATTAAAAAAGTTTTTACAGAACCTGCTTTAAATTATGGTCCTACAATTATATATATAATTTTTGGTTCATGGTTTGGACGTGTATTAGTTGAGAGCGGTATTGCGTCTTCTATTTCTGAGGAGACTAATAAAATTGGAAAAAATAAGCCATTGATTTCTGCTATTTTAGTATTATTAGTAACTTCATTTATTTTTGTAAGCGCTTATGGAGTGGGCTCAGTTATTGCAATAGGTGTTATTTTGTTACCAATTCTATTATCAATAGGAATACCACGCGATTTAGCTTTGACTACTTTTTGCTTAGCTATTGGGGCTCCAATGTATGTTAATGTTGTTTTATTTAATCAAATAAAACCATTTTTTCCATCAGTAACATACGATACTAAATATTTATCATTTGGATGGATTGCTGCAATAGTTCAAATAGTATTTGTGATTTTATTATTAATATTAAATAGAAAAAAAATAGATATTACAAAAGCTCATGAAAATTTAGAAATAATAGGTGCAGAAACAGGAGATAATAGTATAAAAAAAGTTTCTAAATTTTCTTATATTGTTCCTATTATCCCTGTTGCAATGAATATGTTATTTAAATGGGATGCAGTACCAGCATTAACCTTAGCTACAATTATTGCCATGATATTAACAAATCAAATGTCAAATTATAAAAAATTTGTATCCTTCTTAGATAATACAATAAAAAAATCTATTTCTGATATTGCTGGATTAATAATGTTTTTAATGGCTTTAACTATGTTTACTGGGGCTGCTTCGATTAATGCTAGTCAATTTAAACCATTGTTTAGTGCTATTTTACCGCATAGTCATCTTCTATTGGCTATAATTTTCGGCGTTTTGGCTCCATTAGCGTTATTTAGGGGTCCTTTACATGTTTGGGGTGCTGGAGCTGCTACTGCAGCAGTATTATCAGGTACACATTTGTTCAGTGACTATTTTCTTCTTCCACTACTATTAATTCCTAGTTTACTTGCTATTTCAACCGATGTTACACAATCTTGGAATATTTGGGGACTAGATTATATGAAAGTAGATACTAAAAGTTTTTTAAAGTATGGTGTACCTGTAATGTGGATAGTTTCTATAATAAATGAAATAATTGCTTATTTCTTTTTTGGTTAAATAATTTATAAAATTTAATATTATAAAGAATGGAGAGTACTAGAATGGAAAAAGAATATATTTGTCCAATATTAACAATTTTAAAGGATGAGAATACTGTAGATTTTGAGGCAATGCACAAATTATATGATCGTCTTATAAGCGATGGTATTTCAGCTATTGCATTATTGGGAAGTTGTGGAGAATTTTATGCCCAAACATTAGATGTTTGTAATCAATTAGTTGAGGACGGTATAAAATATATAAATCATAGGACAAAAGTATATGTTGGTGCTAATCGAATGGATGACCAACTTAGTATTGACTTTGCTAATAAAGCAATAGAATTAGGTGCTGACGGTATATTATTAGTTGGGCCATATTATATGTCTGCTACAAATGATGGTTTATTTATTTTCTTTAACAAAATGGCAAAATCTATTAATGGTGATATTATTATATATAATTATCCAGAAAGAACAGGCTATGATATAAATAATGATTTGCTTATTTCATTATTAAAAGAAAATAACAATATTGTAGGCATTAAAGATACTATTGGTGATGTTAAGCACACTATTAGCATAATTAAAAATGTGAATAGTAAATTTCCTAATTTTAAAGTTTATACGGGTTTTGATGGCAATTGCTTAGAGGTTATTAAATCAGGAGGACAAGGAGTAGTAGGTGGTTTGTCAAATATCATTAGTGATGTCTGTGTAGATTTAATTAAAAGCTATGAGAATGATGATGAAGACAGAGTATCTAAGAATCAAAATATTATTGAGCATGCTTCTGATTTATTAAATATAAGTACACCATTTATGTCTACTTTCAAATATATAGTTAATTTACAGGGAATTACTAATAATGGTTTTTGTTTGACACCAGCAGCTCCCCTAACAAATGAACAAAAAAATAAGGCATCTAAAATGTATAAAGAAGTTCGTTCTTTATAATAGGTATTGTTAATAATATATTTAATTGTTTATTATAGGTCTAATATCTCCTGAATCTTTAGTAATATAGTATTAAAGATTCAGGTTTTTATTATTAAAATAGAGAAATAGTAGATTACAAGTTTAATTAGAACAGACTATAAAAATTTAATAACAGTTAGGTACTGATGTATATCTAATTTGTGTTGATTAATAAATTGAATTGTTTTTAATATTTGATCAATCGTTTATTTCTATCAAAGTGATTTTATATTCATTGTACATCTTATTTTCTAATACTACTAATGTGTAAAGTAATTGTTTAGATTGAAATATTTTGTAGATTAATCATAAAATTGAGATAATATAATGTTGAATGATATTGTTTGTTAGTAAAATTAATTAATATGAATTCAATACAATACTAATGTTCACTCCAAGGCTACTTTATTAGGAAATCATTCTCGTTTTTGGCTTGTCACTTGATTTTTTGTTAAAAGATTCAATCAGATTAGTACCATAAATGCTGACTCGAGTATCACTGGAAAAGTTAAAACATACTAATAAATATAGATTATACTCTAACTTATTAGTCGGTTTAGGATAACTGTTCTGCCAAATTTAGATAAAATTTGGTAGAGTAGCAGTTGGGTTTGCCCATCAATTATTTTGATGAAATTAAAAATCATTTGGAGGTGCATAATAAGCATCATATATTTTTCAATAAAATCAGCAATTTCACTAATGATAATGTCTTTTTGATAAAACTGAATTATGGTTGTTTCTAACTAGATTATTTGTGATTAATAGGGTAGAAATATGTGATTATTAAAGCTGTCGTTACGATCATGCTTAATAATTAAATTCAGAGCATCTTACTGTGTCTTAAATTTATGGTGATAAACTATTATTAAATGAATTGTCAAAATTAAAGTCGTGTTGATCGTAGGATTTGTGTCTTAAAAAGTATCTAATTTGTGCTTTATCAAGTCGTTAATAGCTTGTTATAAATATTAACGAAATATTTTGTCTAAATCTTGTTTTTGGACTATTGTTATCGCAATATATTTGATCAACCAGCTCATAGGTTCGGCCTTATGGTGATATAGAATTTAAAACTTTCATCATAAGAAAAAAATATTACCTTTTATAATCTCAAGAGAAATTGTATTTACGCATAATCATTTAAACACTTTAAAATTAGTGTTACTAATAAATTAAATTATTTTTTAAAAAATAATTATTTCGTTAATGAATGTATGTAAGGAGGAAAAATAATGCAAAAAACAGAGACTATTAACGCTTTAGAACGCGCCGGAGTGGTAGCAGTTGTCAGAGGTGATTCTCAAGATCAAGCTTATCAAACTGCAATTGCTTGTATTAAGGGTGATATTAAAGCGATTGAAATGACATTTACGGCTCCTGCGGCTGATCAAAATATCACCCGATTAGTTCAAGAATATGCTGCTGATGCTGAAGTGGTTATTGGAGCAGGTACAGTGTTAGATCCAATTACAGCACGTATTGCAATTTTAGCGGGTGCTAAGTTTATTGTCAGTCCTTCTTTTAATCAAGATACAGCATTATTATGCAATGAATATCAAATTCCTTATTTACCTGGTTGCATGACAATTACCGAAGTCCAAACAGCAATGCGTTATGGAGCAGAGATTATTAAAGCTTTTCCTGGAAATGTTTTGGGACAAAAGTTTGTTAAGGCGATTAAAGCACCACTACCACAGGTTAATATTATGCCTACTGGTGGTGTCAATTTGGAGAATATGCATGAATGGTTTGCAGCTGGGGTAGTAGCTGTTGGTGCTGGTAGCAATTTGACAGGTGCAGCTGCTCAAAACGATTTTGCCGCTGTAACTCAACAAGCTCAAGCTTATCATCAAGAATTATTGCGGATTAGATCAGAAAAGGAGTAGATAATGAAAAAGGTAGTTACTTTTGGGGAAATGATGCTGCGTTTAAAGCCACAAGAAAATGAACGCATTATCCAAGCAAATCAATTTTCTGCTCTTTATGGAGGATCTGAGGCTAATGTGGCTGTATCTTTGGCGCTTTTTGGCGATCAAGCTCAATTTGTATCTAAAGTTCCAAATCATGCCGTAGGAGAAGCAGCAATAGGAACATTACGTCGTTATGGAGTAGATACTTCACAAATTTTGCAAGGTGGACCGCGCTTGGGGATTTATTTTTTTGAAAAGGGTGCTAGTGTACGAAACACAAGTGTCGTATACGATCGTGCAGGTAGTTCTTTTGCGTTATCACAAGCTGATGAATACGATTGGAATCGCATTTTGGCTGATGCAGATTATTTTTATTTTTCCGGAATTACACCAGCAATTTCTTCTGAAACAACCCAAGCAATCTTAGCTGCTTGTCAATATTGTGTAGAGAATCAGGTTAAAGTAGTGTGTGACTTGAATTATCGTGGCAAAATGTGGACAACTACTCAAGCTCAAGCCACGATGGACAAGCTTATGCCTTATGTTGATATTTGTTTGGCCAATGATGAAGATTTTGAAGCTTCTTTAGGAATTAAGGCTTTTGACGGAGATATGAGTCACGGCATCGAGCAAAAAGCTGACTTTATCGCAGGGATGAAAAAAATTATCGAGAAATATCCGAATGTGCAAACTGTAGCTAGTGTTTTACGTAATATTAAATCTGTAGAAGATTCACAATGGATGGGGTTAATGGTTAATCATGACCAAGTTTATGACACCCCAGTTTATCCAATGCATGTCTGGGAAGGTGTTGCTGCTGGGGATGCCTTCGGAGCTGGTCTAATGCATGGAATTATCAATAACTTTGATCCACAAAAGCAGCTTGATTTTGCAATAGCTGCTAGTGTCTTAAAGCTAACTATTAGTGGAGATTTGAATTTAGTTAATGAATCTGATGTATTAGCAGTCATGAATAAACAAAATGGCACGCGCGTGATGCGCTAATAAAATAAATTTAGTTCTCTGTACGAAAGTATTGGTAAGAAATTATCAATGCTTTTTTTAATAATTAGCTGATGAAATCATTGCTCGAGTTAACATAGAATCGCGTATCAAAATAGACTGTTGGTTAAAAAATAAAAGTTGATTCATCAATAATTGTATCAATTACTCATCATTGAAATATATTAAGAATCACAGAGACGATAATAGTCGCTATAGTTCGCTTCATAACCAACACTAATAATTATTTCTGGTAAAAACGATTACACTATGCTAGTGTTGATGTGTGAGGTGAGATAAATGTCAACGTTGCAAGAGTTAGAACAGCGTTTAGAGTCAAATTATCGTCCAGGAAAGAAATTCACAGCTCAACATATTATGCAATTGACACACTTATCACGGAGTATGGCTTCCAGTTATTTGAATCAATTGTACAAAAAAGGATTTTTAGAAAAGGCTAATACTAGACCAACACAATTTTGGCTGCCAGTTAAAGAGGAAGCTTTTTCCGATGTGATTGGAGCAGATGCAAGTTTAGCACCGATTATTGAACAATGTAAGGCGGCTGTTAATTATCCACCAGATGGATTGCCGGTGATTATTCGGGGTAATAGTGGTGTTGGCAAAAGTATGCTAGCTAAAAAAGTTTATCAATATGCAATTACTCAACATGTGATTAATGAAAATGCACCTTTTATAACATTGAATTGTGCCGATTATGCAAATAATCCAGAATTACTATCTTCAGTTTTATTTGGGTATGTAAAGGGAGCTTTTACTGGTGCTAATAGTAATAAAACAGGACTATTAGATGCAGCTAATGGGGGATATTTATTCTTAGACGAAGTACACAACTTGTCACAAGAAAATCAGGAAAAGCTCTTTTTATTAATTGATCAAAAGAAATTTCATCGCTTAGGAGAAGATGATCAGTGGCATCAAGCTTCTATTAGGATTATTTTAGCAACGACAGAAGATACTAAAACTACATTATTAGCAACTTTTCGACGTAGAATTCCTCTAGAAGTTGTCTTGCCAGATTTTCAAGCACGAACGCATCGTGAAAAAGTACAATTGATTTGGCGCTTTTTTCAAAATGAAGCTAAACATTTGCAAAGTACTTTAGCAGTATCAACGCGTTTATTAGAAGAGCTATTGCAAAGTGATTTAGAAGGTAATGTGGGTGCTCTCCAAAATAAAATCAAAGTCAGTTGTGCTCAAGCTTATAGCCAGCAGAAACTTGCTAAAAAAGTTTTTGTTCCAGAAACTAATCTAGAACATTATGAATTAATTTCTTCTAAACAGGTGATACATTGGCAAACTTTATCACAAAATAAATTAACCGAAATTATTCAACAGAATTTTGCCACGTTAACTATTACTGATGTTAGTCGTCATTTACGTCGCTTTTTAATAGCAATTAAACCATACTGTTCTAATGACGATATGGGATATCAGCTGATATTGCACAATTTGACAACTAAATTAGGAAAATTAAGCTTTTTTGGTTTGCAATTTTTACCACAACACTTATCTGATATAGCATTACTGATTAATCTTCTAGGTGATTATCATTCTTCAATGACAATTAATATTAACTTCAAGAACACTTATAAATATTTACAAATAGCACAAAAAATTTTGCAATTGACACATCAAAACAAGAATAATTCTTTGTTATTGTTAATGATTTCGGCATACTTAAAACTTAATTTAACAATTAGCAGTGAACGTAATGCCTTAATTATTATGCATGGAAGACATTCTGCTACTAGTTTGGCTAGCGAAGCTAACCAATTAATTGGAGATTATGCATTTACTTCATTTGATATGCCAATTAATGTAAAAACTAAAGAAATAGTTGATAAAGTCAATGAGTATGTTGAACAGGTAAACACAAAAGCTGGACTAATTCTATTAGTAGACATGGGTTCACTTGAAAAAATGTACACTGAGATTAAAAGTAATGTTCACGGCGACCTGTTGATTTTAAATAATGTTTCGACCGCTTTAGCACTACAAATTGGCTTTGCACTTAAGCAAAATCAACCAATGAAATATTTTACACAAATGGATTACACTCCTTTTAATGTTCAAAGCCAATATTTTGAAGGTATCGCACAAACTCAAAATATTATTATTTCGTGCATGTCTGGTCAAGGAGTAGCAGAAAAGATTAAAGATATTTTGGAAGATTTTCTACCGCAAAGTTCAGTAGAAATTTTGACTTTAGACTATGATGAGTTACAAAAATTGAAGCAACAACATACACAAACAACATTTAAGAATACTTTTTGTATTATTGCTACTTCTCAAATTGATATTGCTGGAGTGGAATGTATAAATATTGAAAAAGTAGTTAACGGCACACAAAATTTGGACTGCTTGCATAATTTATATACTGAGGAGCAATTAAAACAATTTACCAATAAATTAATCAAATTATTTACTATTGAAGGGGCAAGTCAGCGTCTACAATTTTTAAATCCTGATAAGGTAATTAATGAAATTGCAGATATTATTACTGCTTTAGAGCAGCAATATCATGTAGTTTTTAAAAATTTTATTCAAGTAAATTTATATTTGCATTTGTCTTCAATGATTGAAAGATTATTAACAGGAGATGTTGCGGATGATCCTATTTCTAATCCCAGTCCTAAATTAAAACAATTTTTGCACAATTCAGAAGCGATATTTTCGCCCATCAAAGAAAAATATAATATCACTATTCCGTTAAGAGAATATGAATATATCTATCAAATTATTGAATCTCAGTTTAAAGATTAGTGTTGATGCATCAGGGGCTAGTGTTGATAAAATTTCAACACTAGCCTTTATATTATTGCTAATTAATTAGTGTTATTCAACAAAATATTGGCACAATTTTTGCTTATTAAGTAATTGGAATGATAAAAAGGAGGAATTAAATATGCATGTTCAACTGTGGCAAACTTTATTGGTTGTATTTTATGGCTTTTTTATTAACTATGATAAAGAAGGTCCAAAATTTGGTACTGCACAGCCAGTGGTAGCTGGATTTTTAACTGGTCTGATTATGGGGGATGTAACAACAGGATTATATATTGGTGGAACTTTACAATTGATGACATTAGGAATTACTAGTTTTGGAGGTGCATCTGTACCAGATTATCAAACTGCAGCTTTAATAGGAACTTATTTATCAGTCTCAACTAAACAGGATGCATCTATCGGTATTACTCTTGCTATTCCAGTAGCAATGCTAATTGTTCAATTAGATGTTCTAAAATGGTCGACTAATATTTATTTTCAACAAAAAGCCGAAAAATATGCCGAAAAAGAACAGTATCGTAAATTAGAATTGATGCAATATTTGGCTACTATTAATACAAGTTTTGTATCAGGATTACCTGTACTATTTACTGTACTTGTAGGTCCTAAAATAGTAGGTAGTATCATCAAGTATATTCCATTATGGATTACTAATGGTTTAAAGGTAGCTGGTGGTATACTTCCTGCAGTTGGTATAGGAATGTTATTAAAATATTTGCCAACCAAAGATTATTTTGCATATCTTTTAGTAGGTTTTGTTTTGGCAGTATATCTTAAGGTGCCAATTTTAGGAATTTCTTTATTAGGTGCTGCAATTGCGTTAATTACTTATAAGAATAGTAATAAATCATCAAATTTGAACATTGAAGCAGGAGGTGCAGATGAAGATGAGTAAAGAAAAACTTAGTAAATTATATAAGCGTATAGTAACTAGATGGATTTTTAATGGGGCTACGTCCTTAAATTATGAAAAAATGGAAGGACTAGGATATGCATATTCTATGTTACCTTTTATTAAAGAAACTTATAAAGATAATCCAGAAGGAATGAAAAAATCTGTTCTTGCTCATTTACAATTTTTTAATACTACTCCATATACAGCTCCTTATATTTTAGGAATGAACGTTGGAATTGAATCAAAACAAAAAGAAGAATCTTTAGAGGCTGTTAGTGCACTTAAAACTGGCCTTATGGGCCCTTTAGCAGGAATTGGAGATAGCTTGTTTGTAGTTATACCTTGGACTATTTGTGGAGCTATTGCTGCTAACATGGCCTTACAAGGAAGTTCTGTTGGTATTTTTATTTGGTTAGCAGTCTCTATAGCTTTGCGATTAACAGCATATCCTTTATTTAAAGGTGGTCTAATTTCTGGAACCAATCTTCTTACTAAAATAGAAACAACTTTAAAATCAGTTACAAATGCTGTTTCTATTTTAGGTTTAATGGTTGTTGGGGCTTTAATAGCAACTGTAGTTAAAGTAAACTGGGCATTTACATTTAAACAAGGTAAATTATCGATGACCGGTAATCAAATTTTAGATCAAATTATGCCAGGTCTTTTGCCAGCAGCTGTAGTTGCTATTGTATATTATTTATTGAGTAAAAAAGTAAAGCCTGTTTATGTTATTTTAATAGTTTTAATTGTTTCTGTTGTTTTGACTGGTTTACACATATTAAAGTAGGTGAAATTATGATTAAAGAAATGAAAGGTATAATTCATATTAGAATTGATGATCGAATGATTCATGGTCAAGTAGCTACTCAATGGACTAATCAATTAAATGCTTCAAGAATTATGGTAATAAATGATGAAGTTGCAAATGATATAACTAGAAAAAGCATAGTTCGTTTAGCAGCTCCACCCAATGTTCACACATCAATTATTACTAAAGAGAAGGCTCTAAATAATATCTTAAATGGAAAATACGAAGGACAAAGAGTTTTAGTTGTTGCAGTTTCTCCGATTGATATTAAATATTTATTAGATAATGGTTTGCCTATTAAAACAGTAAATGTAGGTAATTTATCTAGACGCTCTGGTACAAAAAGAATTCGGCCAACGATTAATATAAATGAACAAGAACGACAAGCTTTTCAAGACCTAATTGATGCTGGTGTTGAAGTAACAGTAATACAAACGCCAAAAGATTCTTTAGAATATATGAAAGATTTTCTTTAAAAATATAAATATAGAGGTAATTATGTTTGAATTAATTATAGCAACTCATGGTAATTTAGCTAATGAATTATCTCAAACTGCTAATATTTTTATGAAATCATGCAGTGATATATATACGATAACATTAGACAATGAAGGAATTAATGCATTTTCTCATAAAATCGATCAATTAATAAAACCAATTTTGAATAAAGATACTCTAGTACTCACTGACTTGTTTGGTGGAACTCCATTCAATGAATTTGCCAAAAAAAGCTTTAAATGGACTGGATATTTTGAGTTAATGGGAGGAATAAATCTTCCTATTTTAATTGAAGTGTTAAATTTACGAGAACAAAATCTACCTTTAGAAGATGTTATTAAACATATTAAAAATATGAATTCCATTAAATATTTTAGTGATTTGAATTTGCAAAGTATTAGTGAGGAAGATGAATGATGCAAAAAGTTTATTATCAACCAAAAGGATATTGGTTTGGAGATTGCATGCCGTTTTATTATCAAGGAACTTATTACTTATTTCACCAAAGAGATACACGCCAACCCCGCCCATTAACAGATCCTTTTGGGTGGTCCTTAGTAACAACCAAAGATTTTGTTGATTTTCATGATTATGGTGAAGTAATTAATCATGGTAATGATAGTGATGCGGATCAATTTATTTATGCTGGTAGTGTCATTGATGCGGGCGATAAAGCAATTGCCTTGTATACAGGTCATAATAGGCCAGCAAAATTAGCTAAGAAAACTTCTGAAATTTTAATGCAAGCAACAAGTCATGACTTGATTCATTGGGAAAAGCAGGGGAATGCTACAGAATTAATTCCTCAAAAAGGATATGACAATAACGATTGGCGTGATCCAACAGTAGTTTTTGATGAAAAAAATAAAAAATATATTTTGATTTTGGGAGCTCGTTTGCCATCAAACAAGAAAAAACCTACAGGAAGATTGGTTTATTTTGAATCATCAGATTTAAAAAAATGGAACTTTAAAGGTGACTTTTGGAATCCAAAAGAATTTAATATGGTAGAAATGCCACAAATTATTAAAATAGGAAAGACATGGTATTTGATTTTTTCAGAATATTCTAAAGATAAGATTACAAAATATCGGATGAGTAATGATTTATTTGGCGAGTGGTATTCTCCTTTAGATGAGGCCTTTGATGGTAAGGCATATTATGCTGCTCGTACAGTCGGAAACTATAATACTGGTTGTTATCTGACAGGATGGGTTGCAACTAAGGAAAATAATAGTGATCTCGGTAATTATGACTGGGGTGGTGCATTGGTACCTCACCAAATTATTCAACGTTCTGATTTAACTTTAGGTGTTGATTTACCAAAAACGATTACTAATAATTTTAAATCTAAAAAATTTATTAGTGATGTGAACATAACTAACAAAAGTGCAAAAAAAGAGAAGATAATTTTATCGAATATTCCGAATTATTTTTTGCTAGAAACAGATGTAGTAATTGATAGTAATACAAAAGAAGTTTCAATAAGACTATTTGAAAATGAAGATACAGAAGATTGCTATGAATACACTATTTCTTTATTTAAAAATCAACTAAAATTTGATAAAAGTCCTAATTATCCATGGCCTCAGTTATTTGATAAAGGCTTACAAAGGCCATTAAAATTAGTATCCAATAAAAAGTACCATTTAAAATTAATTGTTGATGATAATATTGCTATTTTATATATTGATGGAGTAGCTTTAAGTACTCGTATGTATAGTAAACCAGGTAATTCCTTAAGTGTAGCCGTTACAGAAGGTGCTGTTAAATTTACAAACTTACAATATCATACAGATTATATGTCTGGTTTTTAGGAGATAAGTTATGAATAAATTAAATGGTTTACAACATATTGGTATTCCAACTAATATTCTGAATGAAACAAAGATTTTTTATCAAACTTTAGGATTTCAAATAATAGATGAAGAAGATAATAATGGGAGTTGCGTTGCTTTTTTGGAATTAAATGGTTTGATTTTAGAAATTTGGGAATCTTTGGAAACTAATAATCATGCTGGAGCAATTAACCATATTGCATTAGATACAAGCGATATTGAATCAGTGTTTGAATGGATTAAATCACTCGGTCTTCAACTAATTGATAAAAATATAAAATCATTACCATTTTGGGATAATGGAATAAGGTATTTTAATTTTTATGGGCCAAATAAAGAGATTATCGAAATTTGTCAAAAATTATGATATATATAAAATTTATATTAAATATCTAAATATATTTAGGGGAGAATTTTATGGAATATACAATTTATATGATTAGACATGGACGTACTTGGTTTAATAATTATAAAAAAATACAAGGATGGTCTGACACCCCCTTAACTACTCAAGGTATAATATCTGCTAAGCAGGCATCTCAAAAATTAAAAAATGTAACTTTTAATAAAGTGTTTTCTTCTGATAGTAGACGAGCTATATCTACATGCAAATTAATAATACAATCTAATATAAATAATAAAATTTAAATTTACAAATATTACCAGAATTTAGAGAAGTATTTTATGGATATTTTGAGGGAATGTTTTCTGGTGAAGCTTGGTATATGATATTATTTCCTTATGGAATTAGATCATATGAAGAAGCCTCAAAAAAAGTTGGTTTAGATAAGATAAAAGATTTTACTAAGAAATCAGATCCATTTCATAATGCAGAAAATTCGAAAGAATTTTGGCAAAGGATTGATAATGGATTTAATAAACTAGATAATCTAGTTAATAATGGAGATAAGATATTATTAGTAAGTCATGGTGGAACAATTGAGTCTATAGCTAGTAAATATGGAAATAGTTTGTATACTAATCGGGCTGATAATTTAAGTCTTACTAAGATAAAAAGAAAAAAGAAAAAAATTAATGTTACTAACTATAATATAAATTTAACTAATGATGAACCTTATTATGATAATTGAGTGTCTAAATAATTATACGTAAATACAACTTCTTTAGAGATTATAAAAGGAAAAGTTCTTCTTTATGATAAAAGTATTCAATTCTATATTTATTATAGGAAGTTTCCTCTATAAACTAGTTTAACAGAGATATTATGGTAGCAGAAATCTTTCATCAATATTTGGAACAAGCTATTAATCCAGAATGAATTAGCTGCTTTTTAAGCTGCGGATCTAAAAATTGCATGGTTTTAATTTTGTAAATTAATGTAATGGCAGTTATAAACTTACTTTTAAGACCCAATATGATGTTTTGAATTTAACTATTCCACGAAATCATAATAGTCACTTTAAATCACACATTACCATCTTATTAACACCAAATAGAGCAATTAGAAATAACTTAATTCAGTTTTATCAAAGTGGCATTACCATAAGTGAATTGATATCTTGTTGAAAAATGTATAGCGCTTGTTACAACCTACTTAAACGATTTCTAATTTAATCAAGATAATTAATTAACAAATGTAATACTTCAAGTAGCGCACGTTAGTTCAACAATAAGCGATTATTTATCTTCTTCTACGTAGCAACAATTTAGTCGTAGTCTAAAACATAACATGTACTTGATGGACACTGTGCTTAATGACTTTAAGTAATTTTATCAAGACCAAATTAAACTAGACTAAATATTAAGTTAGAGCATAACTATTAGTTTGTTTTAATTTTCACAGTGCTATGTAATAAACAAGATTCTTGACCTTCTAAATTTTTTGTTACAACCATGGTCTTTGAAAATTAAATATGTTAGTTATGTAGTTTTATAATTTTCAGTGTTGATATAAATTATCAACACTGTTTTTATATACAAGTGTATAATTCATCTAAAAAATTTAAAGAAATTCCTTGATATGGTAGTTACTGCAATCAATTTTCAAGCCAAATTTTTCAGTAATTTATGCAGTTCTTTAAAGGAATAAGTCATAAGCATTATCGTTAATTACTGCAAGAAATTTCTCAATATTAAACTTTAGAACAACTTTTATAATTTTTTTTACTTTGTGAACGCGGTATTAATGAATATATTAATTAAAAGTAGTGTTAGGTTCTTGCAAATACAGCCAATTTTAATCAAGTATTATAACTGATTAATAAAAATCCACTCAAGCTACATTAATGTTAAACTGTCATGGAAATTTTTTAATCTTGTTTACAGCAGGTGTACATAAGAATAGTTATTCTTTTAAGAATTAATTTGGTACTGTCATATCAGAACTTTTTGGCATAGAACTTATTTAATTTAGCTGGTTTTAGCTATTCTTAGATTTGTTAACATATATTAAAATCAAATTTAAATAAGTATAACTAAAATATGATATACTGTCGATATAATCAAATTAGTGTCTAAGGCGATAGTATGAATCTAAAAATACAAATCAAAAATTATGTTAAAGAAAATAGTAAAAATGATAAAGATTGGAAGTATAACTCTGCTAATTATTTATCACAAAAATTACAAGTTAGTCGTAATATCGTATCGCAGTATTTGAATGAATTTGTACGTGATGGTTCATTTGGAAAAATTAATTCTAGACCAGTTTTATTTTTTAAATTACCAAAGCATAGCGACGTTCCAGTAGTTTTTTCAAATTTGGTTGATGCGCGTAAGTGGTATCAATCTGTTCAAGAAGTAGGATTGGATAGAGTCATTGGGAATACAGGAAGTTTAAAAAGAATCATTACAGAAATTAAAGCTGCAATTCAATACCCTCCTAATGGGCTTCCTATTTTGTTAATGGGTTCTACTGGAACTGGTAAGAGTTATTTAGCCAACATGATTTATCAGCATTTAATGCTCCATCATAATATCAACAAACAATCTAAATTTATTTCTATTAATTGTAGTGAATATTCTAATAATCCAGAATTATTTTTGGCTAACTTATTTGGTGTTGTGAGAGGTGCATATACAGGTGCTATTACTGACAAAAAGGGAATTATTGAACTGGCTGATAATGGAGTGCTTTTTTTAGATGAAATTCATTCTCTAAATAAAGAATGTCAAGAAAAATTGTTTCAATTTATGGATACAAATAAATTTCATAGATTGGGAGATAATGAAAAAGTATGTGAATCACATTGTTGGATAATCTTTGCCACATCAGAAGATCCAAAGCAATATATATTACCTACATTATTACGACGAATACCAGTAAAGATTTCTTTGCCTAATTTATCTAATAGAACAATTTACGAAAAAAGGGAACTAATATCAGAATTTTTTAAACACGAGTCACATCGCTTAAAAAAAGAAATAGTATTATCATATTCATTACTAGATTTTTTATTAAACTACACCTTTAAAGAAAATGTTGGAAATTTAAAAAATGTTATTCAGCTGACCTGCGCTAATGCTTATTCCCATCAATTATCTTCAAAAATTGTAAAGATAAAATTGGCTGATTTACCGAATGAGATGGCTAAAATGACACATAAAATGAATATTAGATATCCAATTAATAAATATTTAAAGCTTAGTGAATTAAGCCAAAATTATGGTCAATTGTCATTTAATCAACTAATTAACTATTTTTATTATCATTGGCAATCTAATCCTGATAACAATCATTTGTTTAATGACTTTGATCATTATTTAAAGCGGCATTTTCTTAGTAATTTACAATTGACAACAAATGAATCTTATTTAGAAATTAAGTTAAATCAATTTGTTAAAGAAAATGAAGAATATTATCAAACTGAATTTGATAATTTCTATATAACTTTAACTAAGTTATTTTTAGATTCATGGTTGTACCAGGCTGACAATATTAATATTACTACCAAGCAATTAGCTGAGTTTAATCAAATGTTAAAGGATACTGCTGGTCAGGCATTGAATTTAAGTGAGCAATTTTTACAATTTTGTGATATTGATGTATCTCTTTCTTCAAAGATTATTTTAACGGTATTATTTAAGTTAATGAGTGGTAAAGAATTCCAACAACGCAAGCTAGCATTAATTATTGCTCATGGGGACAACGTAGCAAGTTCAATAGCCACTACAACAAATTTATTAATGAAAAAGTATATTTTTGATGCAATAGACATGCCTCTAACAATTGATAATAATGAAGTGGTAAAGCGTGTTAACAATTATTTGCTTGGACGTATTAATTTTAAAGAATTATTGATTTTTGTGGATATGGGATCATTGGAAAAAATTATTCCACAATTAAGAATTAGTGACCAACAAAAAGTAGGTATTTTAAATAATGTTTCTACAGGAATTGCATTAGAAGCTGCTAATCAATATATTAACCTAAATGTGCCATTGAATGATATTTTAAGTAACATTAAAAATAATCAAAAAATACAGACATATTATAAAGCTCCTAAACAAAAGCAAGATTTAATTATTTGTTCTTGTGCAAGTGGATTGGGAACATCTCATAAATTAAAACAAATTTTAAAAAGGAGTTTACCTGCAAATTCTGATATTAATATTATTACTTGTGATTATTATTCCTTGGCTAAAGAAGATTATTTATCAGAATTAGAAAAAGATTATCATGTATTATTTATTGTAGGGACTTTGAATCCTAATTTAGAAAAGGTACGTTTTTATTCTATTGAAGACTTGATATTAGGAATTAAAGTTCAGGATTTATCAGCACATTTGAGCCAGCATTTTTCCGATACAGAAATAAAAAGCATAAATAATCAAATTTTAAAAAACTTTAGCTTGACTAATTTAATGGAACAATTAACTATTTTAAATCCTAATAAGTTATTATCTCAAGTATCTGATGCATTATATATTTTGCAGAATGAATTGCATTTACATTTAGATAATAAGATTTGTTTTGGTTTGTACGTTCATATTTGTTGTCTTATTGAAAGATTGGTAACTCAATCTAATATTCATGACGAAATATCACTTAATTTGAATTATAAACAAGAACAATTTTATAAATCTTTTAAAATGGCATTCACCGTCGTTGAAAATTATTATAGTGTCGAAATATCTATAGATGAAGTGATGTATGTCTATGATTATATTAAAAAAGCCTGATTTATCAGGCTTTTTATTTTTGGCATATAATTTGCTAATAGTTATTTGAACTATATTTTAGGAGGAAAATATTATGACAGTAGTTATGACAAGAATTGATAATCGCTTATTACATGGCATTATTGTAACTCAGTGGGCACCAATGTCTAAAGCAAATAGGGTTATGGTAATTGATGACAAAGTAGCTAATGATGATATTGCAAAATCAAGTATGCGTTTAGCACGTCCAGCGGGAATGGCTATTTCTATAATTACTGAAGATAAAGCGCTTAATAATTTTAAAAGTGGGAAATATGATCATGAGAATGTTTTTATAATTGCCAAAGAACCAAGTACTTTTGTCAAATTGAAAGAACACAATGTTGAGTTTAATAAGCTTATCGTAGGTGGAACAGTAGTTAAAGAAGGAGATAAGGTTATTCAATTATCTCAAAGAGCATATGCTACACCTGAAAATATTGTTGATTATCATAAATTGATTAATTCTGGTGTGAAAGTAGTTACTCAATTTGTCCCAGCTGATAAGCCGCAAGATATAAGTTCTTTAATTTAGGAGGTATGAAAAATGCATTTAACTGTGATTCAAATTATTATGCTAACTCTTCTAGCTTTTATTAAACATGTTGATTACTATGGTATACCTATGTTATTCGTGAACTATCCAGTTTTTTGGGGTTTATTTACTGGTATTATTATGGGCGATATTAAGACAGGGTTAGTTGTAGGTGGAACAGTCCAACTAATGTCATTAGGAGTTGCAGGCTTTGGTGGCTCATCAGTACCTGATTATGGAACTACTGCTATAATTGCTACTGCCTTTGGTGCAGCTGTTGGAAAACAAGCTGGTTTAGCAATTGGTTTACCAGTAGGGATGTTGGGTGTTCAATTAGATGTGATTGTAAAGATTTTAAATGGTTTTGTTGTTAAAAAATCTCAAGAATATAATAATAATCATCAATATAAAAAAATGAATGCAATTTTATGGCTAGGTCCTTTATTTTTTGGTTTATCAGCAGCCATTCCAGTATTTATTTCTGTAACATTAGGACAAGCAGCAGTTAACTTCATTCTAAAAAGTTTACCTAGTTGGTTTATGGGAGGACTGACCTTAGCTGGAAAATTATTGCCTGCTGTTGGTATTGCAATGCTTTTAAAATATATGCCAGCTGCAAAATATATTAATTATCTATTAATTGGGTTTTTCTTTGCTGCATTTTTAAAAGTTCCAATTATTGGCGTTGCTATTTTCGGTTTTGCATTAGCTTTTGCTGTATATAAACAAGCTGAAAAAGAAGGAGAATGGAAAAAATCTTTACAAAATACTCAATCATTCGTAGGAGAGGATGAATAAAATGTCAGATAATAATTACGATAGTCAAGGTAGATATATTGTAACTAAAAAGGATTTACGTAAAGCTAATTATCGGTGGTTAATGAGTGTTTGTACTTTTAATTATCAAACTCAACAAGGTGGTTCAGTTGCATATGCACTTTCCCCCATTTTACGTAAAATTTATAAAAATGATGATGACTATACAAAAGCGTTAAATAATCATTTTCAATATTATAATACACAACCATGGTTGGCCGGAATTATTCTTGGGGCATGCGTAGCAATGGAAGAAAAGCAAGGATTAGCTGCAAAAGATGCTGTTCAAGATTTTAAAGTTGGTACTATGGGTCCATTGGCTGGAATTGGTGATTCATTGTTAATGACTATGATTCCTACTATTATGGGTTCTATTGCTGCATATATGGCCCTCAAAGGTAATATGTTTGGAATTCTTTTATGGATGGCTTTAATTTTTGTTATTTTCTTTTTACGTATGCGGGCTTTCGAATTTGGCCATAAACAAGGTGTAAAAATTATAACTGAATATGGCGATAAGATTAATTATTTAACTGAAGCTGCATCAGTACTAGGTTTGACAGTAGTTGGAGCCTTAATTGCTTCTGTAATAACAGTTACGACACCTGTTAAATTTAAATTTGGTGCAGTTGCAATGAAAATACAACCAATGTTAGATAAAATTCTACCAGCAATGATCCCTGTTGCTATTACATGGTTTTCTTATTACCTTTTAACTAAAAAGAAAATCAGCATGACATGGTTAATTTTACTGATTATCGTGTTTGCAATGTTTATGTCTGCTTTTGGTATTTTGGCATAGAAAAATTTATAAAAGGATTTATTCGGATGAGAAAATTAATATTAGCAAGTCATTCTAATTTTGCAAAGGGCTTAAAAGATACGGTTCAATTTTTAACAAGTATTAAAAATGAACAAATATTTGCTTTATGTGCTTATGTTGATGGTAATGATGATATTGACCAAATGATTGAAAAGTTACTAAATTTGGAATCAGATGAGTATATTATTTTAACTGATATGGCAGGAGGTAGTGTGAATCAAAAATTTTACCAATATATGTCAGATAAAGTACAAATAATATCTGGAATTAATTTGCCGTTAGCATTGAGTATTGCATTACAAATTAATAATGAAAATTTAAATTTAAAACAATTAGTAAAAGAATCGCAACAGCAAATTATATATTTGAATTTGGAGAAAAATGTAAATGCTATTGGAGATGAATAATAATGAACAACTATTTAAATAGTATTTGGAATTACCAAGGCGAACAAAGTCGAAACATTACCCCAGAAAATAAGTATGGAGAAAAAGGCAAGGCTGCAATGTCCGCAAGCAAGTTAGGTGTTGGTCGCAAAGGATCACCTTCAGTTCCTATTAATCCTAATGAAACCATTACTTTGGCTGAGATTGAAGGACCAGGAATTATTCGTCATATTTGGATGACAGTTCCCGATAAAACTACAGCAGGGAGTTTTGTTTTACGTGATTTAATTTTAAGAATGTATTGGGATGATGAATCAACACCATCTGTAGAAGTTCCTTTAGGCGATTTTTTCTGCAATGGTTTTGGTCAAAGTTGTGAAGTTAATTCTTTACCTATTGTTGTTAACCCAACAGCAGGAATGAATTCTTATTTTGAAATGCCATTTCGTAAAAAAGCAAAAATCACATTAACTAGTGAGCACCCTAATTTTATTAAACATATATTTTATACTTTTAGTTATGCTTTGACAGATGTTCCTGATGATGCCTTATATTTTCATGCTAAATGGAATCGTGAACGCTCTACTAAAAAAGGTATCGATTATACTTTGATTGATAATATTAAGGGGCATGGTTACTACGTCGGCACTTATATGGCTTTATGTGCCTTAGAGCGATATTGGTGGGGCGAAGGTGAGTTTAAGTTTTATTTGGATGATGATCAAGAATTTCCTACAATTACTTCAACTGGAGCCGAAGATTATTTTGGTGGTGCTTGGGCCTTTCATAAACGTAATTATGGAGAATTACCATATGCTAAGAACTTTAATACATTATTTATGGGATATCCATTTCAATCTAAGCGTGATAGTACACGTGATTATTTTAGTGCTGGTAAACCTAATCCTAATTCTCCCCATGGTTTTGGCGATGATGCTTTACCCATGCATGGTCTATATCGTTGGCATTTACCTGATCCAATTTCTTTTCATAAGAATTTACGAGTAACTTTTCAAGATTTAGGTAATGATGATATTAAGTTATATGAAAGAGAAGATGATATTTCTACAGTAGCCTATTGGTATCAAAATGAGCCTCATAATAAATTTAAAAATATTTTAAATCGAGAAGATAGATTGCCGAGATAAGGCAATCTGTTTTACATAATATCTGAAAATTTGAAAACCTAGGTTTATAATTGACCTAACGAGTAAAATAGTTGAGGTTTAATTATGGCTCTAAAACAAAGTTATCAAATTAATCAAAAACAGCTGCAGGGACTAGTTTTGACTCAAAGTATGAAACAGTCAATTTTAATGCTGCAAACTAATCTTTTGGACTTAACTGATTATGTTCAAGACTTAAGTATGGCTAATCCTTTATTTGACGTCAATCCGACAGTATCTAAACAAGAAGTAGAAATGTCAACAGCTTTAGAAAACAACTCTGCTAGTCATCAAACACTATATGATTATTTATTAGAACAAGTACGTCTAACAATGAGACCCACATCTTTGCGCGATGTAGTGTTGTGTCTTATCGATCAATTAGATGAACATGGTTATTTGATGAAATCCGATCAAGAATTACTAGAGTTGTTGCCCGTGGATAAAATCACATTAATAGATGCGAAAGAATTGCTGTTTAATTTGGATCCGCCAGGGGTTGGAGCACAATCTTTGCAGGAATGTCTGATGTTACAATTACAAGCTAAAAAGGCCACTGCCCAGACAACATTAGCTTTGACAATGTTAGAAAAATATTTCGATGATATTGTCAATCATAATTGGTCAACGATTGCACAGCACTTGGAAGTATCAATACCAGAAGTTGAAGCTGCTTTTGCAGTTATCCAAACATTAACTCCTTATCCTTATACCGAAGATTATGATAATAATAGTTATATTATTCCCGAGCTAATTCTCAAAACTAATGATGATAAATTGTCATTAGAAGTAACTAAATATGGTTATCCTAAGATTGTTTTTGCCCAAGAAACATATGAACAATTGAAGCAAAGCACTGATCAAGAAACTCAAGAATACATTAAAAATAAGTATCAAGAATATCAAAGCCTACAGCGCAATTTAGAACGTCGAATTCAAACTATTGCCTTAATTGGACGCTGTATTGTAGAAGCTCAAGCACCATTTCTCTTACAAAAAACTTCAGAATTACAGCCATTATTATTGCGGGATGTAGCCAATAAATTAGACATTAGTATTTCGACAGTAAGTCGCACTATCAACGGTAAATATTTACAAACTGATTTTGGTATTTTTGAATTGAAGCATTTCTTTACTAAGCGCAGTAATCCCAATTCTGATAAATCGGTTAATCAAGTGCAAGCACAAATAAAAAATTTAATTGACCAAGAAAATCAGCAACATCCCTTAAGTGATCAAAAATTGGTGGAACTTTTAGCTCAACAGGACATCCAAATTGCCCGGCGTACTGTGGCTAAATACCGCCAGCAATTAGGAATTATATCAGCAAGTAAAAGAAGAAAAAAGTGATTAGGATTGCTACTTTAATAATTATATATTTTAAGCGATATTCTTAATATATGTTATAAAACCATATTGTTATTGAATTGGTTGTTATACATATGTTAACTTATTATATTTGTCTGTAAAATTATGATAATGATTAAATAAGGATTGGAACATATCATTGCTCCAATCCTTATTTACATATTATTCGCATTTCTTCACATTTTTAGCATTAGTTTGAATTACTTTTTGATAAAAGTAGTAGCTATCTTTCTTATAACGATGAAGTTGTTTAGCGTTAAAATTATCACGATCAACATAAATTAGACCATAGCGCTTATCCATACCATCATTAACACTTAATAAGTCAATAAATGACCAGGGATTAAATGAAATAATATTAATTCCATCTTTTATAGCTTCTCTTAATTGGTATATATGACCATTTAGATATTTAATCCGTTTTTGATCATGTATTTCTCCGTTTTCAAGCTTCTCTTTTTCTGGCCAACCACATTCTGTAATAATAATAGGAATATTAGGAAAACGGTCATTTACTTTTTGTAGAGCGTAACGAAGACCTTGTGGATCGTATGAAAAATCCCATTCTGAGTTCATGATGCGTTCGTCACTAATTTTTTCTACTCCTGAAATAACACCAGTGAGCATTTTTGGATTAGATTGTTCATTTAATTTAAAAATACTAGTAGAATACCAATTTAATCCTAGAAAATCAGCTTTGCCGTCTTTAAAAATTGCTTGATCTTTTTCTTCAATATCTAGTTCAATTTTATTGTCTTGCAGATAGCGTAAATAATAATTGGGCAATTTTCCTCTAAGCGCTACGTCCATATCAATAAAACCAATCATATCTTCTAATTGTTTACTTTTAAGAGCATCTATCGAGGTATGATCATAAGGTAAAGTAGTCATATAAGATACAGCAGGGCCAATTTTAGCATTAGGCAATATTTGGTGGCAAAGATTATAAACTTTTGCTTGAGCAACAAACATATTATAATTTGATTGCTCTCCTTTTTGGTGCAAAGTATCCGCATCTATATCAGTAATTCCATTCATAGAAGGAACATTAGCTAATAATGATTGTTCATTGATTGTTAACCAATAATTTACTCGATCTCCATATAACTGGAATAGAGTTTTTGCATAATGGTAATAATCGTTGATACATTTTCTACTAGCCCAACCGCCATATTGTTTAACCAATGATTGTGGTAAATCAAAATGAAAAATTGTTACAATCGGTTCGATATTGTTTTCTACTAGCGAATCAATTAAATGATTATAGAATTCAACTCCCTTTAAATTAGGCTTTTTGTCATTACCATGGGGGAAAATTCGCGCCCAACTAATGGAAAAACGATAGCTCTTTAATCCTAACTCAGCCATTAATTTTACGTCTTCATCAACATGATGATAATGATCAACAGATACTGACGTATCTAAATATTTACTTTTTTGCGCTCTTAAATCAGCAACAGTGGTTCCTTTGCCATCTTCATTGGCTGCACCTTCAACTTGAAAAGCTGAAGTACTAGCTCCCCACAAAAAATTTTTAGGGAAATCTTGTGGTAATTTGGCTTGATATTTCATAAATTAATTTTCCTCTTTTTTGGGTTCATTTTGTTCTGCTTCTAAAGCCTGTTGATCTAATACTTTAAAGAATGGTAAATATATGAAGAACATAATTACAAAATTAATAATCCAAACAACAGCACCTTGCCATCCCATAATTAAGAAATCAGCAATTACTTTTGGCATTGTCCAAGGCACTCCAAGACCCAGCATTGGATTATAATTAGTAATAAAGCCAATATTAACAGCAATCATTGCAATTGAACCAGATATCAATGTAGAAAGCAAAAATGGAATCAGCATTAAAGGATTTAAAACAATGGGCAAACCAAATACAACAGGTTCATTAATATTAAATAGTCCTGGAATAGAAGATACTTTAAAGAATTCTTTATAACGTTTTGATTTACCAAAAATTAATCCGACTAAAATTAAACTTAAAGTGGCACCAGCTGCATCATTATTGGAAAAACCAAAAGCTACTAAATTTTTCAAATATGGAATTTGTTTACCACTTTGGTAAATAGGAGCACTGGCTACCATCATTGAAATAACAATTGGCATAATAACTGATTGAATAGCTGCTGGGTGAATACCAAAGAAAAATAATAAATTAGATAAAGTAATAATCAAAATAATAGTCCAAGGTGAACCGCCAACATGAACTAATGGTGCAGTAATAAGTTTATTTACAAAATCAAATACATTGTTATATGGTGTATAACTGAAAAAGGCACCAACTATAAATACTATTGTGAAAATAATAATACCAATAATTAAGGGTTCAATTGAGGTGCTAACCATACTAGGAACAGAATCAGGTAGCTTGATAACTAATCTTTTCACTTTACTTAAACGAACATAAAGCATAGCAATCAGAATAGATAAAATGATAGCTACAATAATACCATTACTACCTAAATAATCCATTTTAAATGCTGTTACAACTTTTTTGCCTGATGGCACAGTCTGAGGTGCTAAAACAAAAAAACTAGATAAACTAAATAATCCAGCAATTACGCCATTAGCCTTACTCTTTTTAGCATAGTTATATGCGATTGAAAATGCTATAAAGACAGCTAAAATATTCATTGAACCGTTAACCACGGCATTCATTGGCTTGGTAATACCAATTGAATTAAACCAGTCACTAACACTTTTAATTGGAAAACTAGCCAAAATTGAAAATACAGAAGCACCAATTGTGACTGGTAAAGTCATCACCATACCAGCTGAAATGCTTTGAAGTATTTTATTTTGTCCAAGTTTATTTGAAAAAGGTACTAAAGTTTTTTGGAGAAACTCTTGAAACTTGTTCATAATAATATCTTCCTTCTTTTATAAAATTGTTGACGTTTACATTAACAAATAAAGTATAAGCGGAAGGTAAAACAAGTACTATATTCAAAAGTTATTATTTTTATGTTCATTTTACAGATTCATGTTGTTTCACTTGATTACGATATCGGTATTCAGTAGGTGATACGTGTAGAATTTTTTTGAATACTTTATAAAAGTATGACGGATTTTCGTAACCAACCTTCAATGATATTTGTTCAATAGGGGCCTTTGTATAAGTTAGATATTCTGCCGCAACGTTGATTCTTTGTAAATGGACTAATTGAATAAAGGACATTCCAGTTTGTTTCTTTAAATAATTAGATAAATAGTTGGGGTTAAATCCAAAATGTTGTCCCATTTTTTCTAAAGTAATATGAGCATAATTTTGTTCAATATATAGAAGCATAGATAATACACTATTACCAGAATTGTTTTTATTAACTTTGATATTAATATTAGTTTTTGAAGCAACCCGAATGAAGCGTGAGAATAAAGTTAGTATTTCGAGCCGAATAATTTGGTTGGATTGGATGTCTGGATGATAGTACTCAAAAATTATGTCATACAAGGTATTAATGATTTGTTGACTGTGGGCAGTTTGAAAGAGAGTATAGGCATTCTCGCCCAAATTTTCATTTGATAACAGCGAAAATAATAGATTAGAAATACTTTGATTAGGCACACTTTGTTGTATAAAATTAAAATCATTCAGCGTAAAAGCTGATTCTTTTAACGACATGTTAACGACAATAGAACCTGTATCAATAGGCTCCACTTTGTGTGTTGTATGGTTGCCAATAATGATAATATTATTTTGTTTAACATGAATTTTTTCCTTGTTGGTTACTACGGTGCATTCGCCTAATAAAGGGATAGTAAGTTCCACGTAATTATGAATATGAAAAGGAATATATGATTTAACTGGCTGAACGGAAAGGCCAATAGCATGAGGATTGATAGTGAGAGAATCTGTCAATGTATAAAAAAATTCATAAACAGGTTCTTGATTAATTTCAGTAACTTTAAAGGGGCTCATTGTGGGTTTTAGTTCTGCCCAAGGTCGAGGTTGATTGTTTTTTCGTAGTAATTCTAAAACTTCAGGATTCATTTTTATTCCTTTCTGATTAGACGTATTCTGTAAAATGAACACACTTATTGTAGCTTTTCGCAATAGTTAAAACAAGGTAATTATTCTAAACTGGAAACGTAAACAATAACGGAGGCAAAATATGCTGGATTTAACCAAAAAACCATATTATTTAAAACAAGAACAAATCGAATATCTCAAAAAGAAAATTCAAAAAATGACCGTTGCTGAAAAAATTGGGCAACTATTTTTTGTTATTGGGCAAGATGAAGCAACAGTTGATATTGCTGAATTTATTCATAAATATCAACCTGGTGGGATGATGTATCGCCCAGATAAGGCTGAAAAGTTAAAGCGTGAATTAAATATAGCACAAAAAGCTAGTACGATTCCGCTATTAATGGCAGCAAACTTGGAATCAGGTGGCAATGGCTTGGTAAGTGAAGGTACTTGGCTAGGCACGCCGTTACAAATGGCAGCTACTGATGATCCTGCAAGTGCTTATCAATTAGGAAATGTTGCGGGTAGTGAAGCCTATCAAGTAGGTGGCAATATGTCATTTGCACCAATTGTTGATATTGATAAAAACTTCCGTAATCCAATTATGAATACAAGAACTTTTGGCAGCGATAAAAATCGAGTATTAAAAATGTCACAAGCTCAAATCAAAGGACTTGAAGCTAATCATATTATTCCAGTAATTAAACATTTTCCAGGGGATGGTGTTGACGAACGAGATCAACATTTATTAAGTTCAGTTAATTCCTTATCAACTGATGAATGGTTACAATCTTACGGTCAAATCTATCATACCTTGATAGAAGAAGGAGCTCCAAGTGTGATGATTGCCCATATTATGCAGCCGGCTTGGGAACGAAAGTTAGAACCAGGAATTGCAGATAAGGATTTACGGCCTGCTTCTAGTTCAAAATTATTAATTGAAGGCTTGTTGCGTAATGTTTTGCATTTTAATGGGCTGACAATTACTGATGCAACTCCAATGTTAGGTTATAACACAACTATGGCACGTAAATATTTGTTACCTGCAACAATTAACGCTGGTATTGATATGATACTATTCAATAAAAATATTGATGAAGATTATCATTACATTCAACAAGCAATTGATAATGGCATCTTGAGCATGGAGCGAGTGAATGAAGCTGTTATGCGTATCTTAGGCACTAAATTAGCTCAAGGTATTATGAATGTGAAAGAAGAGCTCACACAAACTGTTCCTGAAGATCTCAATCTTAAGCTAGCAGAGCATCAACAAATTGCTCAACAAATTGCCAAAAAGTCAGTTACTTTGGTAAAAGATCGTGACCAATTGTTGCCCCTAACTCCAGACAAGTATCACCGGATTCGTTTAGTAGTTTTAGGTGATAGTGATGATGGTGGATTTAAAGAAGGCGGACACGTCACAGATCTATTTAAAGATAAATTAACGCAAGCTGGTTTTGAAGTTTCCTTATTTAATCGCCAACAACTTGATTTTCACGAAGTTTTTGATGAAGGTGTGGCTGATTTACAGGACAAGTTTGACTTAGCATTATATGTAGCCAATATTGAAACAGCCAGCAATCAGACAACAACACGACTAGACTGGATTCACTTAATGGCTGCCGATGCGCCATGGTTTATGAAATCCATTCCAACAGTCTTTGTATCGACTGCCAATCCCTATCATTTGTTTGATGTCCCGAATATGTCAACCTTTATTAATGCCTATACGGGTAATGAAGCTAGTATTGATGCGGTTATCCGCAAACTTATGGGTCAAGAAGCTTTCCAAGGTATTAATCCAGTTGATCCGTTTTGTGGTGATTTTCAGACAAAATTATAGTGGGGTAAAGAATAATGAAAATTAGTTCAATTACGATTAATCATCTCCATGAACCGCTAGGTTTTCAATTAAATGATCTGCGAGTAGCGTTTAAATTGGCGGCAACTGAATTTATTCCAGTTGAAAAACGTTTAACCATTTATTTAACAACTTCCAAGCAACCTTGTTGGCAAAGTGAGTGGCTTAATTATGATAATAACTATTTTGATGTTGATTTGCACTTACAAGCTCGGACTCGTTATCAAGTATTAGTGGAAATTCGTTCGAAACAAGAACATATACAAGCACAATCTTTTTTTGAAACAGGAAAAATGAATGAATCTTGGCAGGCACAATGGATTGGAAATACTGATAAAAAGATTCAAAATACTCTATTTAAAAAGTCAATTACAGTTGATAAACCGCTTAAAGCTGCTCGCTTATATATTGCAGGCTTGGGTTTATATGAAACTTATATTGATAATCAAAAAGTTGGTTCCGAATATTTAACTCCCGGTGTAACGGCTTATGATCAATGGGTTCAAGTACAAACTTATGATATAACTAAGCAACTTTCTCAAAATTCCCATGAATTATTAATTTCCTGTGGTGATGGTTGGTACAAAGGTAATTATGGTTTTGATGGTGGTCAAGATTGTATCTACGGTGACCAGCAGTTGGCAATTGCAGAGTACCATTTAGAATATACTGATAGTACAGAAGAAGTAATCGTGACTAATAATACGTGGCAGACTACTAGTGGCAAAATTACTAAGTCAGCAATTTATTATGGTGAAGATTTCGACGATACCTTAGAAATTACTGACTGGCAGCCAGCAATTGAAGTTCAGCATAATTATGCGGTTTTACAAGATCGATTAAGTTTGCCCTTAACTATTAAAGAGCAAGTTGCTGTTCAACAAATCATTCATACTCCTGCTCAAGAACAAGTTTTGGATTTTGGTCAGAATCAAGCTGGCTGGTTGGAATTTTACAATCGCGAACCTCAAGGCACCAAAATCACTTTTCAGTTTGGTGAAGTTTTACAAGAAGGTAACTTTTATCGTGATAATTTACGGCAAGCGCGTGCGGCCTTTGTTTATATCTCAGATGGTCAAGAAAAATGGGTACGTCCGCACTTTACTTATTATGGATATCGCTATGTTAAGGTTTCAGGTATAACTCAATCTCTGCGTGCCCAAGATTTTAAAGCAGATGTCATTTATTCTGATATGGACAACACAGGCAGTATTCAAACTAACAATGCCAAAGTTAATCGCCTGTTTGAAAATATTTTATGGAGTCAAAAGAGTAATTTCTTTGATGTGCCTACTGATTGTCCCCAACGCGACGAACGTTTAGGCTGGAGCGGGGATGCAGAAATTTTTTCGAATACAGCGGCCTGCAATATGGATGTTTTTGCCTTCTTTAAGAAGTATGCTTATGATTTAGCGATCGAGCAACAGCAACATGATGGAATGGTAACCATGTATGCGCCTGCCATGGGTCAAAATGATGGGGGAGCTGCTGTTTGGGGTGATGCTGCAACAATTATTCCTTGGAATATGTATCAAAATTATGGCGATTCTGCTATTTTACGACAAAATTATTCAGCTATGAAATCGTGGGTTGATTGGATTAGTAAAAATACGCAAACACCTAATTTATGGGTGAGTCCTTTCCAATTTGGAGACTGGCTAGCTTTGGATGGTGAAAATCCAGCAATGCCGACTGGTAAAACCGATGAAGATTTTATTGCTTCTATCTATTATTATTATTCTAGTTGGATTGTGGCCCAAACAGCTCAATTATTTGATAATTCCGCTGATTTTGAATATTATTCCCAACTAGCAGCAGCGATTAAAAAGGCCATTCAAGCTGAATATATTACGCCTAAAGGCCGCATTGCCATTGACACACAGACAGCATATACACTAGCTCTTCAATTTAATTTGGTCGAGCCACAATACCAACAACGTGTAGTGGACGATTTAGTGCAACGCCTGCACAAAGATAATGATCATCTAAAGACGGGCTTTGTAGGAACTCCATATTTGTGCTCAGTTTTATCAAAATTTGGCCAACATAAATTAGCTACTAAAATTTTCTTAAATGAAGATTATCCTAGTTGGCTCAATGAGGTAAACTTGGGAGCAACAACAGTGTGGGAACGTTGGAATTCCATTCAAGCTGATGGTTCCATGAATCCTGAAGGAATGAACTCCTTAAATCACTACAGTATTGGTACTATTATGCACTGGGCTTATCAATATTTATTAGGCATTACCGAGCACAGTGCTGGTTATCAACAAATTACTTTTGCACCTCAATTTGATTATCGTTTGCCGCAAATGAAAGGTCATTTCACAACTCCATATGGCGATTTACGGATTCAATCAGCTATTGAGACTGATGAACAGCATACAGTTAAAGTTCATTTAGAAATACCGTTTGGTGTACAAGTTAAGGTCCGGCTGCCACGAGCTCCAAAGATATTGGTTAATGATACAAAATATTTGTCGGGAACCTTTGTTTTAACAGCAGGGAAATACGACTTACAATATCAACCTACAACAGATTATATTGAAACCTATCATCAAGATACTCCAGTAGCTGAAATCTTAAAAGATAAAGAATTAGTAAAGCAAATTCAGACTATTGATCCAATTTTGGATTTCTTCAAAGATGACCCTACCAGTGATTTAGCACAAATGTCCTTGACTAAGTTAGATACAACTTTTCCTTTTATTAATATTAGTCCAGATCATTTGCAGCAAATCAATCAACTTTTAGAGCAAACTCCAGTATTAACCCAAAGAAAGGAATAATTATGTTTAAAGGTGCCTTATTTGATTTAGATGGTGTCATTGCTGATACATCGGTATATCACTTTCAAGCTTGGAAAAAATTAATTCAAGATAATTTTCAGCAAGATTTACCGAGCCAATTAGAGGAGCAAACTAAAGGTGTTAGTCGTGCTGATTCTTTACAAAGAATTTTAGATTATTTACAAATTGAAGTTGATACTGCAAAATTTCAGCAATTAATGCAACAAAAAAATGAATATTACTTGCAACTGTTACAAACTTTGACTCCGGATAATATTTTACCGGGAATTAAAGAATTATTGCAGGAATTACAACAACAAAAAGTCAAATTAGCCTTAGCTTCAGCTAGTTTGAATGCTCCAGTAATTTTAGAAAAGCTGCAATTAAGTGATTATTTTGCAGCCATCGCTGATCCAGCTGCAGTAAAACAAGGTAAACCAGCTCCTGACATTTTCTTAGCTGCTGCGTCCGGAATTAATGTTGTACCACAAGATTGTGTTGCTTTTGAAGATTCAATAGCAGGAATTCAAGCTATTAATCAGGCCCAAGCGTTTTCTGTTGGTATTGGTTCTTCTGTAGAATTGTCAGCGGCGGATTTATTATTTGCGCAAACAAAAGAGCTTAATCTGGCTCAAATTGAAACGTCTTATCAACAATGGAAAGAAGGACTATGATGAGTAAATCTTACCAAAATCCGATTGTGCGGGGGATGTATCCTGATCCGAGTATAGTTCAAGTAGATGGAACTTATTATTTGGCCAATAGTACTTTTGAATATTATCCCGGTATTGCTATTTCACAAAGTCAAGATTTAGTTAATTGGCAGCAAATGCCAGGTGTAATTAAAACAACCAAACAAGCGGATTTAACGCAGGCAAAATCTAATGAAGGTATTTTTGCAGTAAATATTCGCTATTATCATGGATATTTCTATGTAATTACTACTAATTTTTCTGAATTTAAGACTATTATTATCAAAGGTCAATTAGATAAGCAGCAACAACAAATTATTTGGGAAAATCAGCGCGTTGAAGTAGATATCCAAGGTATAGATCCAGATTTATATTTTGAAAATAATCATGTTTATGTACAGTTTACTGGTTATATTGATAACAAAGGAACTAAGGCTATTCAACAAGTTGAAATAAATTTAACTACTGGTCAAATCTTACGTGATCCCCAAGTTTTAACTCTTGGGACAGGGGGACGAGATGTTGAAGGTCCCCATATTATTAAAAGAAATGATTGGTATTACTTGTTGATGGCCGAAGGTGGTACAGGTCTAGGACATATGCTTACTATGCAGCGAAGTCATAATTTGTGGGGACCTTATCAAGCACCACTTGAAGTTAATCCGCTGTTTACTAATCGTGATCGAGCTGATGAACCTTTACAAAATATTGGTCATGCTGATTTATTTCAAGATGTTCAGGGTAACTGGTGGTTGACTTGTTTGGGTACTCGTCCTAGTCCGCTCGACTTTAGTAGAATCACCAATTTGGGTCGGGAAACTTTATTGTATCCAGTTATTTGGGATAAAGAATGGCCACAAATTTATCAAGGAGTGCCTACCCAGTCAGTTGATTTAACTAAATTTGCACAGCATGCAAAAAATATTGGGGAACAAAAGTTAGAGAATTTTACTGATGATTTTAAAAATAATCAATTAAATTCTGAATGGCTATCCTTGCGCAATAATTTAAAAGAACGGCTTCATTTAGAGCCTGGTAAACTTACGCTAGTCGGTAGTGATTACCAGATAGAAGATTTAGGCACTCCGTCTTTTATCGGTATCCGACAAAGTGAAGCTCAAGAAACTTTTTCAGTGACCCTTGATTCACAAACTACTCAACTTAATCAGGGGCAAGCAGGTATTATCAGTTTAATTAATGCTGATCATTATTTAGCATTAATGTTAAAATATGATAAGTTACAGCAACAATATCAAATATTCAAAGTAATAAAAGTTGCTGATTTGAAGCAAGTGGAAACTGTAGCGACTATGCAAACTTTACCTGAAAAATTATTAATTAGAAATAAGCCTGCTAGTAAACAATTTGTAGCTTGTTGGTCTGATCAAGAAATTGCTTTTGAGTTATCAGCTCTACATTTGTCTAATGAGGCAGTTGCAGCTTTAAATACTGGTGATGTACAAGGAATTTATGTATTGGGCAATGCACAATTGACAATTTGTCAAGCACAACGTTATTAAATAAAAAGTTATCAAGTTTACTAAATTGTAAAATCAAATATATTAAAGCTGAGTTTGTATAATTTTTAACATAATTCGTTTTTATACTTGACACCGTTTCCAGGACCCTTTATAATAATTACTTGTAAATAAGGTGTGTTACTGATACGATCAGGCATTAACCTATCTCTTAATAAAACGTAGTGGACGTATTATCATAAGAGATAGGTTTTTTAGTGTTTTTAATCAGGAGGTTAAGATGAATTTTATTAAAAGTTTTAATAATAATGTCGCTCTGGTTAAAGACAAGAATAATACAGAATGGGTGGTGATTGGTAACGGTATAGGATTTGGTAAAAAAACAGGCGATGTAGTTGATGAATCTAAAATTGAGCGTCGTTTTATAGCAACAGAAAATGACAATTCCCAGATGGAAACTTTATCTGATATCTCGCCCAAGACAATTGATATTACGACTAAAGTTGTTAAATTAGTAGAGCCATTATTGCAAGTCAAATTTAATAGTTATCAATATGTTGTTTTAGCAGACCATCTAGAATTTGCTTTACAACGAGCTGATGAAGGATTGGATTTGGCTGATGGAACCACAAGCTGGAGCATTAAAAAGTTGTTTCCTAAGGAATACGATGCTGCTAAGCAAGCAGTTGAGTTAGTTGAAAAATTAACGCAAAAACAATTGTCTGATAGTGAAATAGTTTTTATTACTTATCATTTTTTAAATTTACGCTCTGATGGTACCGGTTTACACGATACGGTCAAAATTACTAAACTAATTGGGCAAATTGTGGAAATAGTACAATATCAGTATGGTATTACTTTAGATAATGATTCATTCAACTTTAATCGTTTTATTACGCATTTGCGTTCCTTTATGATTCAGCACCTTAAGCAGACTGAGAATCATAACGACGAATTAGATCCTGCAATTTTAAAGTTGATGATTGCTAAGTATCCCAAAGCTTACGCAACTGTCGAACGCATTGGCAATTTTTTACAACAAAAAACTGGTTGGGAATTACAACCAGATGATAAGGTTTATCTAACTTTACATATTTGGCGGGTTACTCACCGTCAAATAAATAATAAATAACCACAATATGGTGTGTTACTGATTCGATCAGGCATTAACCCGTTGATAGTTATCTTGTTGGCATTATTATACCAGCAGTGTAGCTATTGGCGGGTTTTTATATTAGGAGGGAAAGCATGGATTATACTAACTTAGCGACAAATATTCTCGAACTTGTTGGTGGCGATACTAATATCAATTCAGCATGGCATTGCGCCACACGTTTGCGTTTTATTTTAAAAGATGAAACAAAGGCAAATACTGAAAAAATTGAAGATTTAGATGGAGTTATTAAAGTTGTTAAAGCTGGGGGACAATACCAAATAGTTATTGGAAATAACGTTGGTGAAGTTTATGATGCTTTAATTTCAATAGATAGTCGTTTAGGTGATGACTCTGAAGTTACTAAAACGACAACTGAAAAGAAGAAGTTAACTTTTAAAGGTGCTTTTGATGCTTTTATTGCCTTTATTTCCGGCTCTTTTACACCATTTCTTGGTGCAATGGCAGGAGCCGGTATATTAAAAGGACTATTATCTTTATTTGTTGCTGTTCACTGGATGACGCCCAATACAGGTGCTTATCAAGTGTGGTACGCTGCAGCTGATGGCATTTTTTATTTTTTGCCAATCATTTTAGCTTTTACAGCTGCTAAACAATTAAAAGTTAATCAATATGTAACGGTATCAATTGCTATGGCACTTGTTTATCCTACAATGGTTGCTCTAACTACTAAGCACGCAGCAATTAATTTTTTTGGAATACCAATAGTACCGACTACTTATACAAGTACGGTAATTCCTATTCTGCTAGTTGTGTTTGTTCAAAAGTATTTAGAGCCTATATTTAATAAATTTTGGCATGAATCAGTTCGTAATATTTTGACACCACTATGTGTATTAATGATTTTAGTACCTTTGACCTTTATTGTTGTTGGTCCAATCAGTACTGTTATTAGTAATGCTTTAGCTGGTTTAGTTTTGGCATTATATCAAAATGCTCGAATTCTTTCTGGTTTAGTTTTAGGCGCTTTCTGGGAAGTATTTGTTATCTTTGGTGTACATTGGGCCTTCGTTCCAGTTATGATGAATAATTTAACTAAATGGGGTTATGAACCACTTATGCCTATTTTATTACCAGCAGTTTTATCACAAGCTGGTGCTGCATTCGGTGTCTTCTTAAAAACTAAAGATAAAAAAATGAAAGGTTTAGCCGGATCTAATACAATAACAGCCATTTTTGGTATTACTGAACCAACAGTTTATGGAATTACTTTAAAAATGAAAAAAACTTTTTATTGTGCCATGGCTGCAGGTGGTATCGGTGGTGCAATAGTAGCTATTTCTGGTGCACATGCTAATTCTGTTAGCTTAGCAACCATTTTGTCTTTACCAACATTTATTGGAAAGGGTTTTGGTCTTTCAATTATTGGAGATATCGTAGCTTTTGCTTTAGGAACAATTTTCACGATTTTATGGGGTGGTGTTAATGACAATAAAGTAGAAGTTGCTGATACAGGTGATACAGCTTCTAACAATATAAATAATGATAAAAAGGAAATTAATTATAATCAGGCTACTAAACTAGCAAGTCCTTTAACTGGTACCATTGTTCCTCTTGCTGATATTAAAGATGAAGTATTCTCATCAGGTGCAATGGGTCAAGGTGTTGCGATTGAACCGAGTGTTGGTGAAGTGGTTGCTCCAGCAGATGCCACCGTACAAATGGTGTTCCCTACTGGACATGCTGTAGGATTAACAACCGATGATGGTGCAGAAATCTTGATTCATATTGGTATGGACACAGTGCAATTAGATGGCAAAGGTTTTGAAACTTTGGTTAAAAAAGGCGATCATGTTACTGCTGGTCAATTGTTAGTTAAATTTGACATTGATATCATTAAGGATGCTAAACTAGAAGTAACCACACCGATTATTATTACTAATACGAAGAATTATCATGAAGTTAAGACTGTTGCTACAGGTAAAATTAATCAAAAGGATGAATTATTAGAATTAAAATGACTTTGATTATATATTAGGAGAATATATTTTGAAACGTATAATTAGCAGTACACTAATGTTGGTTACTATTTTATTTGCTTCATTATTCGTGAATTGTAATTTAACCTATGCTAAAAGTAACAGCGACTCCAAAGAAGTAGTAGTTTACCTTGTACGTCATGGAGAAACTACTGCAAATGTTATGCATCGAGCGCAAGGATGGAGTGACTATACTTTAACTCAAAATGGTATTGATGGGGCTAAGTACTTGGGACGTGGCCTAAAAGGTACAACTTTTAAGGCTGCCTATTCAGGTGATTTGACAAGACAAGAAAAAACAGCTCAAGGAGTACTAAATAACTCTGGAAATAAAAAAATTAATTTGCAGATTGATAACAATTTGAGAGAGTGTAATTATGGTAGTTATGAAGGAAGACCAGATGCCGCTCAAAACATTCCGGAAATTGCCAAATATTATGGTTTTAAAGATAGTAAGGAATTTTTGAAAAAAACAGGAAAAAATGCAATAAATAAAATGCAGGATGGATATTATGAATTAGATAAGCAAAATAAACTAAATACTGAATTACCAGCTAAATATCGAGCCGAAGCTTCTAAGACAGTAGAGAAAAGGATGTCACAGTCTCTTACTAGAATTGTTAAAAAGCAACAAAAATCAGGTGGAGGCAATGTTTTAGTTGTTAGTTCAGGAATGTCTATTAGCTTGTTTATTTCAACACTCAATTCTAAACAATATACTGGTTCTCCAATGAAAAATGACGCGGTAACTAAAGTTGTTTACAAAGATGGAAAATTTAAAGTATCTGGTTCAGTAGGATCACTAAAATACTTTAATAATGGTAAAAAAGAGTTAGCTAAATAAAGTTAAGAAAGGAAGATTAAATGTATTCTAAAAATATGCCAACAGGTTTTGCAAAAGATTTTCTTTGGGGCGGTGCAACTGCTGCTAACCAAATCGAAGGAGCATGGAATGAAGATGGCAAAGGCTTAACGACAGCTGAAGTTGTTAAAAAAGCTGCCACTCATCATGATTTATCTATGAATACCGTTTCTCAAGAAAGTATTGCAGAAGCTATCGCAGATAAAACTGATGAAATGTATCCTAAACGTCGAGGAATCGACTTTTACCACCATTATCAAGAAGATATTAAACTGTTTGCTGAAATGGGTTTTAAAGCCTTTCGTATTTCTATTGCTTGGGCACGAATTTTTCCTAAAGGTGATGAAAAAGAACCTAATGCTGCCGGCTTAGAATTTTATGATAAAGTTTTTGCTGAATGTCATAAATATGGGATTGAACCAGTAGTTACTATTTCACATTATGAAATGCCCCTTAACTTGACCTTAAAGCAAAATGGCTGGGCTAGTCGACAAACAATTGATAATTTTACTCATTATACAGAAACGCTTTTCCAACATTATAAAGGCGTTGTTAAATATTGGATGACTTTCAATGAAATTAACGCAATTACTGGTGGATTCACTGGAACCGGAGCAGTCGATAATGAATTAAATCTGGAACAAAAGGCTCAGTTACGTTTCCAAGCTTTGCATCACCAATTTGTTGCCAGTGCTTTGGCTGTTCAACAGTGTCATACCATTGATCCTAATGCAAAAATAGGTTGTATGTTGGCTAGAGCGCAAAATTATCCTAAAACACCAAATCCTAAAGATGTACGTGCTGCGCAATTACAAGATCAATTGAATTTATTCTATACTGATGTTCAAGTTCGTGGTGAATATCCAGAATATATGAATCGTTACTTCCAAGAAAACGGTGTAGCATTACAAATGCAAGCTGATGATGAGCAGATTATCAAAAACGGAACTGTTGATTATTTAGCCTTTAGTTATTATATGTCTAGCATCACTTCTACTGATAGTAAACCAGAAAAATTTGCAGATTCCTTTATGGCTGGTGAAAAGAATCCTTATCTAGAAACTAGTGATTGGGGTTGGCAAATTGATCCAATTGGCTTACGTATCAGTTTAAATGAAATGTGGGATCGTTATCGCGTGCCATTGTTTGTTGTTGAAAATGGTTTAGGTGCCGAGGATAAATTAACAGATGATTATCAAGTACATGATAGCTACCGCATTGACTATTTACGTCAGCATATCCAACAAATGAAAGAAGCTGTAAAAGATGGTGTGCAATTAATGGGTTATCTAACTTGGGGCCCAATTGATTTGATTAGTGCATCAACTTCTGAAATGTCGAAACGTTATGGCTTTATCTATGTGGATCAAGATGATGCAGGTCAAGGAACACTCAAACGTTATAAGAAAGATTCCTTTGACTGGTATAAAAAAGTGATTGCTTCTAATGGTGAAGAATTAGATTAGGTTTGGTGACATAGCCTTTATTAAAATGAACTCCCAAAATTGGATTTTTATCCAATCTTTGGGGGTTCATTTTTTATAGCATTTTTTTCTCTTTATCTTTACTGGTAAGTTTTTTTAATATTTTACATAATCTTTAGGCACAGGTGTCTTATATCGCTAATTTTAGAGTCATTACATTATACTGTCCTAAAGTTAAAAAATTTCTTTCTTTTTTGTTTAAACTACTATAACTATAAATTATAGATAACTATGTAATATAGGTATTATACATATTAAAATGAACGTTTTATAATATTTAAAAAGCTAATTAGTTATCAATTTAAGCAAGTATCATAAAGGAGAATTATTATGTCAGTTAAAGATAAAGTAGTCGTCATTACCGGAGCATCTAGTGGTATTGGAGCAGCAACGGCCAAATTGTTAGTAGAACAAGGCGCTAAAGTAGTTTTGGGTGCTCGGCGAGAGGAAAAACTAGCTGCTGTAGCAGCACAATTGCCAAAAGATCAAGTATACTATCAAGTAACGGACGTTACCAAATTAGAGGATGTTAAAAGTTTAGTGCAATTAGCTAAAAAACAATTTGGCAAAATTGATGCTCTATACAATAATGCTGGGATTATGCCAACTGCTAATTTAGATGAATTTCATCATGACGAGTGGCAAAACATGTTACAAATTAATGTGATGGGTGTTTTAAATGGGATTGAAGCTGTTTTACCGCTTATGAAGCAACAAGGATATGGACATATTTTAGCAACTGATTCTGTTGCTGGACACCTAGTGTATCCTGGATCAGCAGTATATTGTGGAACTAAATTTGCAGTGCGGGCAATTATGGAAGGTTTACGTCAAGAACAAAAAGATAATGGCATTCGTTCCACTATTGTTTCGCCAGGAGGAGTAAATACTGAGCTATATAAATCTATTTCAGACCCACAAGCTGCTCAAGATTTAGTTGAATTGTGGAATGAACCGAATAATTCGCTCAATCCTGAAGACGTAGCCCAAGCTGTAGTTTATGCTTTAGGTACACCTAAACATGTTACTGTGAGTGAAATTTTGATTCGCCCTACAGGACAAGAATTATAATAGATTTAAGGCAGGAATAATTGTTCCTGCTTTTTTGTTGTTAAAAAGTTTATAAATTTTGATAATTTATTATATAAATGTTTAGTGTTTCTTATATTATTTAAATAAATGCTCGTCTGTACCTATAGCAGTTGCATAAGTTAAACATTCATTACTAATTATAGAGAACTAAACATCACGTTATATATAAGATTTTTCTAATTTACATTAAAAAACTTTGCTTTATGTCTTTAAATCATGTAAAATCTGGAATATCTTATTCTGAGGAGGACAAGTTTATGGAAAAACAAGAATTAAATAAATCCTTGTCTTCTCACCAAATGCAAATGATTGCCTTGGGTGGGACGATTGGTGTCGGCTTATTCATGGGTTCTGCGTCGACTATCAAGTGGACCGGCCCATCAGTTTTGCTGGCGTATGCGCTAGCTGGAGGAATCTTATATTTAGTGATGCGGGCTTTAGGTGAGATGCTTTATATACATCCCATTACTGGTTCTTTCGCAGATTTTGCTTCTGAATATGTACATCCAGCTGCTGGTTTTGTTACGGCTTGGAGCAACGTTCTTCAATGGGCGCTTGTAGGAATTAGTGAAGTAATAGCAGTAGGACAATATTTACAATTTTGGTGGCCCCATTTTCCAGCATGGATTGCGGGTGTAGTGGTAGTAATTACTTTATGTTTGGCTAACTTGGCTTCTGTTAAGGCTTACGGTGATTTAGAATCATGGTTTGCCATTATTAAAGTAGTTACTATTATTTTGATGATAATCTTGGGTTTATTAGTAATTGTTTTTGGAGTTGGTAACCATGGTCATCCCGTAGGTATTAGTAATTTGTGGACACATGGTGGCTTTTTCACTGGTGGATTTAAGGGATTTATGTTTTCTTTGTCAATTGTCGCAGCTTCTTATCAAGGAATTGAAGTTGTTGGTATTACAGCAGGTGAAGCAGATAATGCGCAAGAGAGCATTGTGAAGTCAATTAAATCGTTAGTTTTTCGTATTTTAATTTTTTATATCGGTGCTATCTTTGTCATTGTTGCTATTTATCCTTGGAATCAATTAGGCAGCATTGGTTCACCTTTTGTTAAAACATTTGCGAAAGTTGGAATTACTTTTGCAGCTGAGATTATTAATTTTGTAGTTTTAACAGCGGCTTTATCTGGTTGCAATTCCGGAATTTTTAGTGCTAGCCGAATGTTATACACACTAGCTCAAAATGGCGATATACCAAAAATTTTCACGAAAGTATCCAAACGTAAAGTTCCTTACTGGCCAGTAATTGCCATTTCAGGCGGAATCTTATTAGGTACAATTTTAAATTATGTTTTGCCTTTGTTTACCCATTCAGCAGCTAATATTTTTGTATTGGTATATAGCTCAAGTGTCTTACCTGGAATGGTGCCTTGGTTTGTGATTTTAATTAGCCATTTACGCTTTCGAAAATTACATGCAGATGAATTAGTGAATCATCCCTTTAAAATGCCCGGCGCACCTTGGACTAATTGGATAGCTTTAATTGGTTTAACAATAATTTTGTTCTTCATGTTTATTAATCCAGAAACACGAGCTTCAATCATTGTGGGTGTGATATTTGAAGTGCTTTTGATTGTTTATTATTTCGTCTTTCAACCTGCTAGTTTGAAAGCTTCAAAAAGCAAAGCCAATTGATTATTTAGTTAAACATTAAGTATTAATTAATCAGGATTGAGTAACTTCTTCTCAATCCTTTTTACATATTAAAGAGTTATTCAAGTGATAAATACAAAGAAAAGCAATTAAAATGAGAGTGCTTACTTGTACTTCTAGTGAAAACATAATATTATAAAGCTTGTTTGATAGCGGGTACAAGTAAGCGCTCCAATAAATCATAACCACTCTCATTAAAATGTAAGCCATCAGCTTGTAGATATTGTTCAGGTTGCTTTTGTGCTTGCATCGCATCAAGTAAATTAACAAAGGGCAGATGATAGCTCTTAGCCATTTGCTCCGCAGCCAAGGCAAATTGTAATTGTCGAGGCCAACTGCGTTCGGGATGTTTATGATAATCAACATAAGGTGGTGACACTAAGACCACTTTTTGCGGTCCAATTTCTGTAATCATATGAGACAAGTTGTTTGTGAAATAGCCTGGTTTCATTTCATTAGTAGTTAAAATGTCATTGGCACCAAAGAATAAGACCACAATATCTGGTTGTAAATTCACAACATCGCGTTGAAAATGAGTTAACGCATCGCTAGTCTTATGTCCGGGAATCGAACAATTGATGATTTGAGCATCCGCAAATGCATTTTGAATCCGATTCGTAAAACAATCAGTTACACGTTCATGATGTACGCCACCTAAAATGGCATCTCCAAAAAGAACTATTTTTTTCATAGATTGACTCCTTTTTAACTATATTATCATATCATTTGTGAGGAATAATTATGCAAGATTTTATGAATTATAATGAATATACACGCCAAGAATGGTCTCAATTTCATGGCGATTACTTTAATGAAATTGATGATCATGACCTAGAAAAAATTAAATCAGTTGATGATCAAGTATCTTTGCAGGATGTTAAAGAAATTTATGCGCCACTGCGCCATTTATTGCATCTATATCTGCATCATTATCAACACTTATCACGAGCTAAAGCAGACTTTTTGGGAGTTAAACCCCACAAAATTCCATTTATTATTGGTATTAGTGGCAGCGTTGCTGTGGGTAAAAGTACAACAGCTCGATTACTTAAAGTGATGTTGCAGCGGGCTTATCCGCAATATAATATTGAACAAATTACAACCGATGGTTTTTTATATCCTAATGCTGAATTAGAAAAACGCGGCATTTTAGGCGATAAAGGCTTTCCATGGAGTTATGATAATGAACGATTATTACTCTTTTTAGAACAAGTTAAGGCTAATCGCGGTCCCGTTGAATATCCTAGTTATTCTCATGAAATTTATGATATCGTCCCAAATCAAATAAACGTTGTCAATAATCCAGATATTCTAATCATTGAGGGGATTAATGTCTTACAATTACCTCATAACCAAAATATTTATGTGAGCGATTACTTTGATTTTTCCATCTATGTTGATGCAGATCCACACTTAATTGAACAATGGTATATACACCGTTTTGAAGGCTTTTTGCAAGCGGAAATTGAGCATCCGAATCCAAGTAATTATTATTATCAATTTACTAAAAAACCAAGATCAGAAGTAATGGCTTATGCACATCAAGTTTGGCATGATGTTAATTATAAAAACTTAGTTGAGTATATTGCGCCTACAATCAATCGTGCGGATTTAATCTTGCATAAGACTAAAGGGCATTTTATGGATAAGGTTTTATTGAAGAAATATTGAAATTTATGCTGAAAAAATGATAAATTAATTGAAAACTGCTAAAATACTCGTAACAAATATTTTAAAGGATGGAAAAAGATTGACAATTAAATTAGTTGCTATTGATATGGATGCAACGCTTTTAAATTCCCAACAGGAAATCACCCTGTTGACTAAACAGGCAATTGCTCAAGCTCTCAAACAAGGTGTAAAAATCGTCCTCTGTTCTGGGCGTCCTTTAGCGGGTATTCTTCCTTATGCAAGACAATTAGGCATCGATAGTTCGCAACAATATATTATTACTTATAATGGTGGTGTCATTCAAACAGCCACGGGTCAGCTTATTCAAGAACATATGTTAACTGCAGCTGATTTTGAACCTTTGTCGCAATTTAGTGCTCAACATCAAGTACACTTTAATGTTTTAGACAATCAAAGCCATGTTTACACATTGGATCATGAAGTGAATTTTTATACTTTAATGCAAGCTAGTGAAATGCAGGCCGGAATTACAATTTTAGATCCTAGTGATTTGCCTATTCAATTTCCGTTAGCCAAAGCAGTTTTAACCGGTGAAAAAAAACAAATCGATCAAATTGAACCTTTATTGGGTGCGGAATTTGGGCAGAAGCATTCGATTGTGCGTTCAATGCCGATTATGTTAGAAGTTGCTCATTCTCTAGCTACCAAAGGTCGAGCTTTGCGTGACTTAGCTGAAGAGCTGGATTTTGCTTTAGATGAAGTAATGGCAATCGGGGACGAACTCAATGATTATACAATGTTTCAAACTGCGGGTATGGCAGTAGTTATGAAAAATGGTAATCCCAAGATGAAAGCTATTGCCGATTATGTGACCGAAGATAACGACCACGACGGAGTGGCTCACGCATTAGAAAAATTTGTTTTACGCTGAGTTTGCTATACAGCAAGAAATTTTTTTTGTACAATATTAGTAATAACATAAGGGAGTGTGGAGATTGGATAAGCAAGTAAAAGCAGACAGTATTATTGTGCTGGATTACGGTAGCCAATATAACCAGTTAATTACGCGCCGTATTCGTGACTTTGGCATTTATTCGGAATTATTGCCACATACTATAACTGCTGCAGAAATTAAAGCAATCGCCCCTAAGGGAATTATTCTTTCGGGCGGTCCTAATAGTGTGTATGATCCTAAAGCTTTACAAATTGATGCAGATATTTGGCAGCTAGGAATACCAATTTTAGGAATTTGTTATGGTATGCAATTGATGATGCATGATTTAGGCGGTAAGGTTGAAGCTGCTGGTGCGCCAGAATATGGACATGCTGATATTACTGTGACAAAGTCTGAATCTTTATTATTTGCGG